>CAZRRN010000017.1:18487-55224 GCA_964602475.1 uncultured Lachnospiraceae bacterium
TTATTTCGCATTATCTTCCTTCTTGCGCATGGTTTCTGCGCATCTGCTGTTTGCTTTTGCAAACAGTCATGCGAAACGCTTTTATTTCGCATTATCTTCCTTCTTGCGCATGGTTTCTGCGCATCTGCTGTTTGCTAGGATTCGTGCAGCACGGAAAGTATTTCCGGTGCTTCCTTCGTGATAAGTATTGTATTCTCATAGTGGGAAGACAGCGAGCCGTCCTCCGTTACTACAGTCCAGTCATTGTCCAGTACGCATACATCACAGCGTCCTACATTAACCATTGGTTCAATGGCAAGCGTCATACCGGCCTGAAGCTTGATTCCTTTTCGTTTCTGGTGAAAATTCGGTATCTGCGGATCTTCATGCATTTCAGTTCCGATTCCATGTCCGACCAGATCCCGTACACAGGTAAATCCGTTTGCAATAACACAGTCTTCAATTGCTGCAGAAATCTGATGCAGATAATTTCCTTCTGTTGCATATCGGATTCCTTCGTAGAAGCTTTCCTCCGTTACACGGATTAGTCTCTTTGCCTGTTCTGAAACCTCACCAACGGTCCAGGTTCTTGCCGCATCGGATTGATATCCTTTATATATGACCCCTGCATCAATGCTGATGATATCGCCATCCAAAAGGAACTCATGCTTGCTTGGTATTCCATGAACAACTGCATCATTCACGGAAGTACAGATTGATTCAGGATAGCCTTCATAATTTAAAAATGAGGGAAGGCAGCCATAGCTTCGTATCATCTCTTCGGCTCTGCGGTTCAGCTCCATTGTGGTTATCCCCGGGCGAATCAGTCTTGCAAGTTCGTTATGAACGGTAGCAAGAATTCTGCCGGCTTCACGCATCAGTTCAATTTCACGTTCTGATTTAATTGTTACCGACATGATCTGCTCCTATCAGCCTAAAATCTTAACAATATCTTCAAATACAACATTCATATCTTGTGTTCCGTCAACTTCTTTGAAAATTCCTTCTTTTTTGTAATAATCAATCAACGGCTGGGTCTGGCTGTGATACACGGAAAGACGTTTCTGTACGGTTTCCGGCTTATCGTCATCACGCAGCATCAAATCTCCGCCGCAGGCGTCACATTTTCCTTCAATCTTTGTCGGATTGAATACAATATGATAGGTTCCGCCGCATGCAACGCATGCTCTGCGCCCTGACATACGGCTAATAATTGCTTCATCCGGTACTTCTACATTAATCGCATAGTCCATTTTATCATTCATTGCATTCAGCGCTTTCGTCAGCGCTTCCGCTTGAGGAATCGTACGTGGGAATCCGTCAAGTACATATCCGTTGCTGCAGTCGTCAGCCTTAAATCGATCCATGATCAGATCCAGAGTCAGTTCATCCGGAACAAGCATTCCCTGATCCATATATTCTTTTGCTTTTCTTCCCAGCTCGGTTCCGTTCTTAATGTTCGCTCGGAAAATATCTCCGGTCGAAATGTGCGGAATATTGTATTTCGACGCAATTTTCTTGGCCTGTGTTCCTTTTCCGGCGCCCGGTGCACCTAACATAACTATTTTCATTGTAATCTCCATTTCTGCGCGGCTTTTTGCGCATAACAGACTTTGTGTCAAGCACCGCGCAGACACAAATCTGCGTGTGAAAGGTTCATCTTTCACACTAATCTCCGTTCTGAAGCTTTATCTTCCACGACTGCCTTTTCAGGCAAGCTGTATTATTCGATTTAATTTACTTTATCCTAAAACTGACAGTAACAGAAGCATGCCGGATTTTCATCCGTCATACCTCTGTTCTTACAGTTCAGCGTCATCAGTCGGATAAGAATCCTCTGTAATGACGAACTACCATCATGCTCTCAACCTGCTGGGTTGTCTCAAGAACAACACCCACAATAATGATAACCGATGTTCCACCGAAGGAAACCGAAGCATTGAATGCTCCCGAGATAATCGTCGGAATCAGCGCAACAATAGTAAGACCGATTGCTCCGATGAAAATAATATAATTCAGAACCTTCGTCAGATATTCTGAGGTCGGTCTGCCCGGACGGATACCGGGGATAAAACCTGACTGCTTCTTTAAGTTATTTGACATTTCAACCGGATTAAAGGTAATCGAGGTATAGAAATATGCAAAGAAAATAATGAGAGCAATATAGATCAGTGCGCCAAGGGTATACTTAAACTCACCCCATTCAAATCCTGTACCGTAGCCGAAGTTAAACCATTTATCCTGCGAAAGAAGATACAGAATCTTCTGCCAGATTGTAGTCCGTTCTGCCGTTACTCCCCAGAAAGAGGATATAATGATTGGAAACTGCATCAGCGACATTGCAAAGATAACTGGGATAACACCGGCGGTGTTTACCTTCAGTGGGATGAATGAAGACTGTCCGCCGACAAGCTTTCTTCCCTGTACCTTCTTTGCATACTGAACTGCAATCTTTCTCTGACCGTCCTGAAGAAGAATAACCAGAACTACTACTACAAGAACTACTACTACAAGAATCAATACACTGACAATACCAGTTACAACAGTTGCTTCACTGTTCGTAATATACTTTGTAATAAAATTACCGATATCCTTCGGTAAGTTTGAAATGATGTTAATTAACAGGATGATGGAGATCCCGTTTCCGATTCCCTTATCTGTAATCTTTTCACCAAGCCACATCAGGAATGCAGAACCTGCAGTAAAGGAAACCGTTACCGTAACGACACTCATAAATGAGATTCCGTCAGTCAAAAGACCCTGATTTCCAAATCCGATACACATCGCAATTGATTCAATTACTGCAAGAACGATTGTCAGGTATCTTGTAAGCTCTGCGATTTTCTTTCTTCCGTCTTCTCCGTCTTTCTGGATTTCTTCCAGCTTCGGGATTGCGATTGTCAGCAGCTGCATGATAATCGAGGATGTAATGTATGGTGAAATGTTAAGTGCAAAGATGGACATCTGCTCGAAAGAACCGCCGGTCAGGGTATTTAAGAAACCTAACGAAGCGTCTTTACTTGCAAGCCAGCTGGCAAAATAATCGGGGTTGATCGCCGGTGTGGGGAGTTGTGAACCCAGTCTTACAATGACAAGACAAAGCAGGGTAAAGAAAATTCTATCTCTGATTTCTTTGATCTTAAATGCATCTCTGACTGTTCTTAACATCCTATATCACCTCTGCATTTCCACCAAGAGCCTTAATCTTCTCGATTGCACTTTCACTGAAAGCGTTAACCTTTACATTCAGCTTCTTAGTTAATTCTCCGTATCCAAGAATCTTTACTCCGTCTTTCGGATTATTAATGAGGCCGATTTCCATTAAGGATTCAATCGTGACATCGGCGCCATCTTCAAATTTATTCAATGCGTTAACATTAATTGTAATGATTTCCTTGGAATTCAGGTTGTTAAAGCCTCTCTTAGGAAGTCTGCGGTATAAAGGCATCTGACCACCTTCAAAGCCAAGTCTCGGTGCTCCGGAACGAGCCTTCTGACCTTTATGGCCTTTACCGGCTGTCTTACCGTTTCCCGAACCGTGTCCACGGCCTCTTCTGAAATTATTACTCTGCTTTGAGCCGTCCGCCGGTCTTAAATCTGTTAAATTCATCGTGTGCACCTCCTTACTTAAAATTTTCTATATTTCTTCTACTTTAACCATGTGAACAACCTGGGCAACCATACCTCTGACAGCGGCATTATCCGGCATTTCTACCGTATTCCCAATCTTTCTGAGACCAAGTGCCGCAACCGTCTTCTTATGCTTCGGAATCGCTCCGATGGGAGACTTAGTTAAAGTAATCTTTAGCTTCTTTTCTGCCATTACTTTTTCCTTCCTTTCTCAGCCGCAATCTTCTGCGGTCTATGCATAATCTACGGAACTCAGCTTCTTACTTCATCTACGGAAATACCGCGAAGTGCAGCTACTTCCTCAGGAGTCTTTAAGTTGCTTAATCCGTTAATGGTTGCAAGAACAACGTTCTGCTTGTTATTCGATCCAAGTGATTTAGTACGGATGTTCTTGAAGCCTGCAAGCTCAAGCACATTACGTACGGGACCACCGGCAATAATTCCGGTACCTTCCGGAGAACGCTTCATCAGCACGGTTGCGCTTCCGAATTTACCGATATAATCATGAGGTGCACTTCCGTTCTCATCAAGAGGAAGGGTAATCATTTTCTTCATTGCATCTTCTTTCCCCTTACGGATTGCTTCCGGAATTTCGGATGCTTTCCCAAGTCCCGCACCTACGTGACCGTTCTTGTCACCCACAACAACCAGGGCTGTAAAGCGGAAGTTACGACCACCTTTTACAACCTTTGTTACACGTTTGATTGCAACTACTTTATCTTCCAACGTAAGGTTGCTTGTATCAATAATTGTACGTTTCATGTGTTCTCCTCCTCGCTTAGAATTTCAGGCCGGCTTCTCTTGCCGCCTCTGCCAAAGCCTTAATCTTTCCCTGATATATGAAGCCGCCTCTGTCGAATACAACTTCTTTGATGCCCTTTGCCAGCGCTTTCTCGGCAATCAGCTTTCCGAGATATGCAGCCGCAGCCACATCATTGGTTTTCTCAAGCTCTGTCTTTGCAGCCTTCTCAAGTGTTGAGGCAGCTACAAGCGTGTTAGCGGTCGAATCGTCAATAATCTGTGCATACATATGCATGTTACTTCTGAATACAGCCAGACGCGGTCTTTCAGTAGTTCCGGAGAAACGATTACGGATACGCTTATGTTTCTTTATACGAACTTCTACTCTGGATTCTTTACTTACCATAATTCTTCACGCCTCCTTTACTTCTTTCCGGTCTTGCCGACCTTACGTCTGATTGTTTCATCAGAGTACTTGATACCCTTGCCCTTATAAGGCTCCGGTTCCCTCTTTGCTCTGATTTCGGCAGCATACTGTCCAACCTTCTCCTTGTCAATTCCCTTGACAGTGATTTTGTTCTGGCCTTCCAGTTCCGTGGTAATTCCTTCCGGATCAGTCATAATAACCGGATGTGAATAACCGAGTGTAAGTGTCAGTTCTTTTCCGGCTTTTGCCGCTCTGTAACCAACACCGTTAATCTCAAGAATCTTTGCATAGCCTTCGGTAACACCGACTACCATGTTATGGATTAGTGTTCTTGTTAAACCATGTAATGATTTCATTTGTTTTAAATCATTGGGTCTTTTTACGAGGATTTCTGCTCCTTCTTTGGTGATTTCCATCGCAGCCGGAAGAACTCTTGTAAGCTCGCCCTTCGGACCCTTCACAGTCACTTTATTATTTTCTGCGATATCTACGGTAACACCTGCAGGAATCGCGATTGGCATTTTACCTATACGTGACATGCCCGTACCTCCTTATAATAGTTAATTACCAGATAAATGCAAGAACTTCTCCGCCTACATTTGCGTTTCTTGCTTCCTTGTCAGTCATAACACCCTTGTTCGTAGAAATGATTGCTACGCCAAGTCCGCCGAGTACTCTCGGGAGTTCCTCGGAAGCCGCATAAACACGTAAGCCGGGTTTTGATATTCTCTTCAGTCCGGTAATAATCTTTGTGCTCTTGTCCTTGTTATACTTCAAGGTGATGTGAATGTTTTTAAAGCTTCCGACTTCTTCAATCTCGAAGCTCTTAATGTAACCTTCCTTAAGAAGGATTTCTGCGATCGAAAGCTTCATTTTGGAAGCAGGAACATCCACTGTATCGTGCTTTGCAGTATTTGCGTTACGTATACGTGTCAGCATATCTGCAATCGGATCACTCATAGTCATTACGTTTTACCTCCTTAAATTATTACCAGCTTGCTTTTCTCACACCAGGAATCTGACCCTTATAAGCCAGTTCACGGAAACAGATTCTGCAGATACCATATTTTCTCAGATACGCATGCGGACGTCCGCAAATCTTGCAACGATTATGTGCTCTGGTTGAGAATTTCGGAGTGCGCAGCTGTTTAATTTTCATTGATGTCTTAGCCATGAAATTCCCTCCTAATTAGTTCTTGCCGAACGGCATGCCAAACAGTGTTAACAGTTCTCTTGCTTCTTCGTCCGTCTTCGCAGTAGTAACAAAGATAACATCCATACCTCTTACCTTGTCTACCTTATCATATTCGATCTCGGGGAAGATCAGCTGCTCTTTGATTCCAAGTGCATAATTACCTCTTCCGTCGAATGCGTTCGGATTAACTCCGCGGAAGTCACGTACACGAGGTAACGCAAGGTTGATCAGACGATCTGCAAACTCATACATTTTGCTGTTTCTGAGTGTTACTTTGCATCCGATCGCTACGCCTTCTCTTATCTTAAAGTTAGCGACAGACTTCTTTGCCTTAGTGATTACGGCTTTCTGTCCGGAGATGATTTCCATATCCTTTACAGCGCTCTCTAATGCTTTTGCATTTTCCTTCGCTTCGCCAACGCCCATGTTAATTACTATCTTATCAAGCTTCGGTACCTGCATCTTGTTCGTATAACCGAACTTCTTGATCATACCGTCGATGATTTCATTATTGTACATTTCTTTTAATCGAGTCAACGTCTATATCCTCCTTCCTGAAATTAATCGATTACATCACCTGTAGATTTTGCTACGCGTACCTTCTTAGGGCCCTTCTTGTCCTCTACGGTCTTGAAACCGATTCTGGTAGGCTTTCCCTTGTACACATACATAACATTTGAAGAGTCGATCAGAGCTTCCTGGTGAATAATTCCACCCTTCGGATTCTGCTGGCTTGCTTTAGTGTGCTTTGTGATGCTTGCGACACCTTCAACAAGTACCTTTCCATCCTCCACTCTGATTACCTTACCTTCTTTACCCTTATCTTTTCCTGCGATTACCTTAATGGTATCGCCTTTTTTAATTTTACTCATTGACATGGTCGATACCTCCTTACAGTACTTCCGGTGCAAGAGAAACAATTTTCATGAACTGCTTCTCTCTAAGTTCTCTTGCTACAGGCCCAAAGATACGAGTTCCCTTCGGGGTCTTATCATCTTTAATAATGACTGCTGCGTTTTCATCAAACCGGATATAGGAACCGTCTTTCCGACGTGCTCCCTTAACGGTACGAACAACAACTGCTTTTACCACGTCGCCCTTTTTAACAAGACCGCCCGGCGTTGCATCCTTAACAGAAGCAACAATCACATCACCAATATTGGCATATCTTCTGGTTGAACCGCCCATAACACGGATGCAAAGCAGTTCTTTCGCACCGGTATTGTCCGCAACCCGAAGTCTGGTTTCTGTTTGTATCATATCGATACTCCTTTCTCGAATTCGAATTACTTTGCTTTTTCGACGATTTCAACCAGTCTCCATCTCTTATCCTTTGATAACGGTCTGGTCTCCATAACCCTTACTCTGTCGCCGATCTTGCACTCATTATTTTCATCATGAGCCTTCAGCTTATAGGTTCTCTTGACAATTTTGTTGTACAAGGGATGTTTGATGTTATCCACAACCGCAACTACGATCGTTTTATCCATCTTATCGCTTACTACCTTGCCGGTACGCGTTTTTCTAAGATTTCTTTCCACAACGATTCTCCTTTCCGAATACTGCTACGCAGCTGACTAGTTGTTCTTTGCCGAAATCACAGTCTGAATTCTGGCAATATTCTTACGAACGTCTTTAATTCTGCTCGTATTGTCCAACTGATTGGTTGCGTTCTGGAATCTAAGGTTAAACAGTTCCTTCTTGGCAGCGACCAGTTCTTCGTTCAACTCGCCTGCTGTTTTCTTCTGAAGGTCTTCTACGTATTTATTACTCTTCACTGCCCGCACCTCCTTCTAAGTCTGCGCGAGAAACAATCTTACACTTAACCGGCAGCTTGTGGCTTGCAAGTCGAAGTGCCTCTTTTGCGGCCTCTTCCGGTACACCTGCGATTTCAAACATCACACGTCCCGGCTTAACAACTGCTACCCAGAACTCAACGGAGCCTTTTCCTGAACCCATACGGGTCTCGGCCGGTTTCGTTGTGATCGGCTTATCCGGGAAAATCTTAATCCATACCTGACCGCCACGCTTTACATAACGTGTCATGGCAACACGGGCTGCTTCAATCTGATTTGATTTGATCCAAGAAGGTTCAACTGCAACCAGACCATATTCGCCGTTTGATATTGTATTTCCGCGAAGCGCCTTGCCTTTCATGGTTCCACGAAACTGCTTACGGCGTTTAACTCTTTTCGGCATTAACATTATCGGTCACTCCCTTCCTTTTTGTTTCCCTTTGTGGGGAGGATTTCACCGTGGTAGATCCATGCCTTAACACCGACCTTACCATAGGTGGTATCTGCTTCTGCAAATCCGTAATCGATATCTGCACGAAGGGTCTGAAGCGGAATCGTTCCATCGCTGTAGGATTCTACACGTGCCATATCAGCACCGCCGACACGTCCTGAAACGCTTGTCTTAATTCCTTTTGCTCCTGCTTTCATGGTTCTTGACATCGTTGACTTCATTGCTCTTCGGAAGGAAACACGGTTCTCCAGCTGCTGTGCAATATTCTCTGCTACGAGCTGCGCACAGGTATCCGGTCTCTTGATTTCTTTAATTTCAAGATTCAGCTTCTTTGTAGTGAGCTTCTGAATCTCCTCTTTTAATTTATCAATCTCAGAACCCGCTTTACCGATCACAACACCCGGTTTTGCAGTGAAAATAATTACTTTGAGTTTGTCGGACGCACGTTCGATCTCAATCTTGGAAATTCCCGAAGCATACAGCTTCTTTTTCAGAAATTTTCTGATATTGTAATCTTCAACCAGACAATCTGAAAAGTCTGCTTCTGCATACCATTTGGAATCCCAGTCCTTGACAACTCCGACTCTTAATCCATGCGGATTAACTTTCTGTCCCATTGTTTAACTCCTTTCTCGCATTCGGCTCGCATCTGCGAGACAATGTTATCTTTCATCCAATACCACTGTGATGTGACTCATTCTCTTTAAGATTCTGTATGCTCTGCCCTGTGCTCTCGGATGAATTCTCTTCATCGTCGGTGCACAGTTTGCATAGCATTCAGCAACATAAAGCTTTGTCGCATCCATACCGTTGTTATTCTCGGCATTTGCTGCTGCCGATTTGATTAATTTTTCTATAAGTGACGAAGCATATCTCGGGTTGTAAGCTACAATGCCGAGAGCTGTCTGTACATCCTTGCCTCTGATCGCGTCGAGAACGAAACATGCCTTCTGTACCGATACGCGGGCATATGAAAGCTTTGCCGACGGTCTGGTGTCACGGTTATTGGCATTTCTTTCTCTCTTGATCTGGGATCTATGTCCTTTTGCCATGGATGAACCCTCCTTTCAGAATACTGAACAAATTATTTATTTCTTTCCTGCTTTCTTTTCATCCTTACCGTGTCCGCGGAAGGTTCTGGTCGCTACAAACTCACCAAGCTTATGTCCGACCATATCCTCGGTAATATATACCGGAACATGCTTTCTTCCATCATGAACAGCGATTGTATGAGAAACCATCTGCGGGAAAATTGTGGAACGGCGTGACCATGTCTTAATTACTGTTTTGTCTCCGGCCTTATCCATAGAATCAATTTTCTTTAATAAATATTCATCAGCAAACGGACCCTTCTTCAATGAACGTGCCATATAGGTTTTACCTCCTTTTCAACGAAAGATTACTTTGTTAATGCCTTACCGTCTCTTCTTCTGACGATCAGTTTGTTGGAAGCCTTTTTCTTCTTTCTGGTCTTCAGACCGAGTGCAGGCTTGCCCCAAGGTGTGGACGGACCCGGACGACCGATTCCGTTCTTTCCTTCACCACCACCATGAGGGTGATCGTTCGGGTTCATAACTGCACCACGTACGGTAGGACGAATTCCCATATGACGTTTCCGTCCGGCTTTTCCGATATTAATCAGTTCGTGGTCGATATTGCCGACCTGACCGATGGTTGCACGGCAGATGATCGGAACCATTCTCATCTCGCCTGAAGGAAGACGAAGCGTTGCATACTTTCCTTCCTTTGCCATCAGCTGTGCGGAGTTTCCTGCGGAGCGAACCATCTGTCCGCCCTTGCCCGGATACAGCTCAATGTTGTGAATTTCAGTACCGATCGGGACATTCTGAAGCGGAAGGCAATTGCCAACTCTTACTTCAGCTTTCTCGCCGTTCATAACTGTCATTCCTACTTCCAATCCGAGAGGAGCAAGAATATATGCTTTCTCGCCGTCTGCGTAACAGATCAGTGCAATATTGGCTGTTCTGTTCGGATCGTATTCGATTGTTTTAACCGTTGCCGGTATTCCGTCTTTCTTTCTCTTAAAGTCGATGATTCTGTATTTCTTTCTTGAACCACCACCCTGATGTCTAACTGTAATCTTACCCTGTCCGTTACGACCTGCGTTCTTGTTCAGAGAAACAAGCAGTGACTTCTCCGGTGCGGAACATGTGATTTCTGCGAAATCCGATCCGGTCATCTGTCTTCTGGAAGGTGTATATGGGTTATATGTTTTAATTCCCATGACTGAACTCCTTTCTTTCTTGGTTAATACTTGCACTCTTCATGCAGTGTATTGACCTTATGGTCTACGGCTTTCGCCGCGGCAAAAAATACTTTGGGCTTTTTGCCTGCCTATTTTACAGACCGGAGAAAATCTCGATATCTGCGCTGTCAGCGGTAAGCTGAACAATTGCTTTCTTTTTACTGGAAGTCTTGCCGACAGTATTGCCACGTCTGCGATCCTTGCCACACTGATTCAGTGTGTTGACGCTTGCTACCTTGGTTCCTGCAAACATCTTTTCAACGGCTTCCTTAATCTGGTTCTTGGTTGCATCCGGATGTACCAGAAAGCTGTATTTCTTGGTATCCATGGAACCCATGCTCTTCTCGGTAAGTACCGGTTTCAGTATTACGTCATAGTACTTTAAGTCTGCCATTATGCGTACACCTCCTCAATCTGTGCCACCGCATCCTTGGTGATTACAAGCGAATCATACTTTACAATGTCGTAAACATTGATTGCGCTGGCGATCGCCGTTCTTACGCTGGGAAGATTTCTTGCAGAAAGGATAACGTTCTCATCCTTCTTGTCAAGAACTACCAATGCCTTATCAAGCTTGAGACCCTCAAGTACTGCCTTCATCTGCTTTGTCTTCTTCTCGTCAAAGCTGATACCGTCAAGAACGAAGATTTTCTGTTCCTGAACTCTGGAGGTAAGTGCAGACTTGATTGCAAATGCCTTCTCCTTCTTGTTCATCTTAAAAGAATACTCTCTCGGCTTCGGAGCAAATACGACACCGCCGCCTTTCCACTGGGGAGCTCTTGTCGAACCCTGTCTTGCATGACCGGTTCCTTTCTGTCTCCATGGCTTTCTTCCGCCGCCTCTTACTTCGGCACGTGTCAGAGCACTCTGAGTTCCCTGACGCTTATTTGCCAGCTGCTGAACAACTGCCATATGCATTAAATGCTCGTTTATTTCTACACCGAAGACGGAATCGTTCAGTTCCAGGGAACCGACTTCCTTGCCTTCTATATTATAAACCTTAACTGTTGCCATTGTTTCGTTCCTCCTTTCCCAAAGCTTTTAGTTTGCTTTCACTGAATTTTTCAACATAACGAGGGATTTCTTTGGTCCGGGAACTGCTCCCTTGACCAGAATGATGTTCTGCTCAGGATCAACCTTAACAATTTCAAGGTTCTGTACGGTAGCTCTTACGTTACCCATCTGTCCCGGCATGTGCTTTCCCTTGAATACACGACCCGGAGTGGTAGCCGGTCCGTTGGAGCCTGCATGTCTGTGATACTTGGAACCATGCTTCATCGGTCCTCTGGAAAGTCCGAATCTCTTGATTGCTCCCTGGAAGCCTTTACCCTTGGTAGTTCCGATTGCATCTACCTTATCGCCTGCTGCGAAGATGTCTGCTTTGATTTCCTGACCAAGTGTGTACTCTGCTGCGTTGTCAAATCTAAACTCTTTGAGAAATCTCTTGTTCGAAACACCTGCTTTTGCAAAGTGTCCCTTCATCGGCTTGTTAACCCGTACTTCGCGAATATCGCCAAAGCCGACCTGAATTGCATTGTAGCCATCATTCTTGTCGGTCTTAATCTGTACAACCGAGCAAGGACCTGCCTGCAACACGGTAACGGGTACGAATACGCCGTCTTCGTTGAAAATCTGGGTCATCCCGACTTTCGTTGCTAAAATAGCCTTTTTCATTCTTTTTCCTCCTGTTAATCTACAGCGGACCACATTCTTCGGCTACACAGGAATCCTCCGTTTGCGGTCATCCTAGACGGTCTATCTTCTAAACCATAGGATTTCACTTTAATAAATAGAAACTTCTTACACTGACTTTGGATTATTTTGTCTTCATCTTAATGTCAATGTAAACGCCGGCCGGCATTTCGAGTCTTGACAATGCGTCAACCGTCTTCTGGGTCGGTGTGATGATATCGATCAATCTCTTGTGTGTTCTCTGCTCAAACTGCTCTCTGGAATCCTTGTACTTATGCACAGCACGAAGAATTGTTACAATTTCCTTCTTCGTCGGCAACGGCACCGGTCCGCTCACCTTTGATCCTGTCTTCTTTACAGTCTCAATGATTTTTGCTGCAGATGCATCGATTAACTGATGATCATACGCCTTCAGGGTGATTCTCATTACTTGACTTGCCATAAAAAAGTCGCCTCCTTTTCGCACTTAATTGCAGTACGACAAGCGGTGACTGTACACTCACCCGTGTGTTTCGCACTTGCCGGAAAATAAAAACCAAGAAAAAGATCTTCTTGGCGCTGATTCAGCTCATCCCGAAAGCCGAAATTGTACACGGTTTATCTGCCCTTGGCAGAATGTGCAATTGTTCTGATACGATATGGCGGTCGTATCTTGCAATATGCGGTACAGTGACTTGTCGCCAGTTTTGTTAAGCCAGCCTTAGGTTGGCTTTATTGACATTCGCTCCACGGAAAACCTGCCGGTCATCGGCAGCAACCTCACGCTTCTACGCTATCAACGTCACAACACTAGACAGTATATACCGCATATTTGTAAAATGCAAGCTTTTTTTTTATTTTCTAAAGAAGCGTTCTGAAGCACTCTTTTCTCATTTCATATACAGTCCACAGACCATATTATTCTGGTCAATGCTGATTGTATAAATTGCCTGTCCATTTTGATACTTACATACTAGGATGGCTACCGCATATGCTCCCGCCGATTCGCTGCTGCCTCCCATCAGGCTTGTAGAGGTCACGCCTTCATAGGTTCCGAGCGCTTCAATCGTACTTCCGAGCGCTGTTTCCAGTCCTGCTGCATCCAACACGGCACTCATCTCCGGAGAAAATATTGCCGCTACACCCTCATAGTCCTGCACAGACAGCTGTTCCACAACATATTCTGCCCGGTCGCTGACCGCCTCTTCCTCAAAGCCTTCCGGCAGTGCCAGTGCAGTACAGGCTGTCAGTAAACATACCGTAATCAGCAAGCTTCCAAGAAACTTAAGTTTTCGCTTCATATTTAATCCCCCCATTTCAGCGCTGGTAGTTGCGCATAACAGACATTGTGTCAGGCATCGCACAAGCAAAAGACTGCGTGTGAAAAATTCATCTTTTACACTATAATTCCTTTTTTGATTTATTCCGGTTCATTACAGGATATCTCTCCTTTTTCGGAAACGTTCTTCCAGATAATAAGAGCCAGCACAATTGTTATGACAGCAAATACCGCAACGAATGCTTCGGTCAGCCAGGCTGACCAGCCGGCTTTCCGAGTCAGATACAGCGCCAGGAAATCCAGTGCCGTATGCAGACAAACCGCAACGGCAAGCAGCCAGCTTCTTCGCTTTGCTTGAGAAGATAGCACAAGAACTGAAAAACCGATATGAGCCGTCATGGCCGCCAGCCGTTCCACAGCAGAAAGAAAATAATCACCTGAAGCAGTACCATAGAGCAGCTGCGGATAGAACGCAAGTGCTGCAGCATTTATCCCAACGAGCAGAACTGCTTCTATTCCTCCGTGTCCGATTCCAAAAGAAATCCCCTCAGTCAGGGTTCGGGCTTTAAGTATCTTAAGAAACAAGTATCTGCCACATTCCTCAAAGACTCCCGCCGACAGCGCCAGCAAAAACAGATACAGGATCGGATATGCTATCTGAAACGCGGTATATTGGGCAAACATTGGCAGAACATACTGAAGCAGAGGAATCCGAATGCAGCCCTGCATCAAAAAGAAGCAGACTGCACCCAGAAATACCGCCTTGCTTTGTCTTAATCTAACCGCCGCAAACACTCCCACCACAACCGGCAGAACGAGCGTCACTATAAGTAATAAGATATAAGCTGCCATCGATCAGAACCACCTCTTATTCTTTCTCCTGCAGTCGTTACTGAACAAGATAGTATTCCACAGAGATAACCTCTCCGTCTTCAAACAGAAACGAAAGCTTTGTATTGCCTTTGAAATAGGTATATTGCTCAAATTCCTTTGTGTGATTCTCCCCATATGCCGCAGTCATATCTTCAAAGGAAGAACCAAGTCCGATTCCTTCCGGAGTCTTACCACTGTCATCAATAAAAAGAATACTGAAAATGTATTCGGTCTCACCTGAGGTATAAGTGTAAAGCTCAAATCCGTTGTAGGTATATATACGGTCCTTGCCTTCAAAGGCACAGCTCTCCGCTTCAAAGAAGAAATTCGGTTCTCCGAGCTGAGCCTTCACAGCAGACAGCTCCGCATCAATCTCAATCCGTATTCCGTTATACTCAAAATAATATGCTTCGTTCTCTTCCGGTTCGGTAATGACTGGTGCAGTCGTAGCAGTAGGGCTGCCAACAGACGAAGTCGGTGCCGGCGTAGTGATGGTATCTCCTATTGATGTCGTATTTCCACACGCCGTCAGTAGTAAAGCTGTCATTATTACTATCGTTATTATATAGGTTTTTTCTAATTTCATATTATTCCCCATTTCTGCGCGGTTTTTGCGCATAACAGACTTTGTGCCAAGCACCGCGCATGCACAAATCTGTGTGTGAAGAGTTCATCTTTCACACTAATCCTAATCTCTTTCCTGATAATAGCGTTCTACTTTCGGTTTCCAGATATCCCGGTAATATTCATCCGAACGGTGATCAGGCAGTTCGTACTCTTCCGACAGAAGCTTTCCGAAATAAACGGACAGCTTCTCGGCTCCGTAAACATTAAGATGTAATCCATTATCATAGGTATCGGTTAAAAAGTCAATCCCCGTTTCCTCTACATCGGCCAGAAAGTTATAATAGGAAAGTCCATTTGCTTCGGCATATGCTACCATCTGATCATCCCACTTTTCATACCAATACGGGTAGACACTCGGTGCTTTGACAAGCACCATCTGAATTCCGTTCTCCCTGCACAGCTTAAGCATTTTGTCAAGATACTCATAGCAGGTATCACTAAAGGTATAATCAGCAAGAGGTCGTCCGGTCGGTGCATAGGTCATCGGAACAACGCCTTTCTGCATGAGATAGCCGTTATGTGTCAGAATTTCCTTTTTCCCAAAACAGTATCTGAAATCTTCCACGGTCAGTTCACTCCATCTGGAGTGGTAACGCAGCAGCGGAAAAAGATATGTGATAAAATCCTCGTCATCTGCCATGGATGCTTTGATGTTCGAAATCTTTGACAAACTGAACTTCATTCCGTCAATCGACATCCGGTTGTAAGCCTCACTCTGCGGAACATCATATTTCATAGCAAGCACATTAAATACAAATACCCTGGGAGTTTCGTACTTAAGAGTCTCCTCCAGCAGGTAATAGCTCTGCCAGATGAGCTGCTGGGCGCTTCCGCGGATATAGGAGGTGATGCCGTAGTTCTCCCAGAGTGTAATCGGAGAAATATTCTCATACAATTCACAGTCGCTGATAAAGAGCACATCATGATCCTTGACTTCTTCTTCATAATATTCCGCAATCATCGCACCTTCCGGTATTTCCGACATATATTTCGGCATAACAAGGCACTGTATCGTATATAAGAGCGCTACAGTAAGAAGAACTGCGATAATGATTCTGATGATTTGTTTTCCGTGTTTCATATCAACCCTCATTCCGATACGGCATAAACTATGTGCCGGCCGTCCCGTTAAAACTGATTATAAATAAACTGGCTGCTGTCATAGCCTACCCCATAGGCTCCGAATACCAGAGTTACTAGAAACAGCACTATATATACGGCACATTCCAGCACCGGACCTCGTGATGCAATCTGCGCCCTCACACTTTCCTTACGCTGACACAGGCTGACTGCCAGCATAAGCAGGATGGATCCTGCAACAACCACAGCTTCCGGGATAGTAAGCGTCAGATTCGAGAGTCCGCCTTGAAACAGTTCCGGCAGATTAAATGTGGTAAACATTGAACCGAACATTCGAAAAGACAGTCCAACGCTCCGATAACAATCCAGAATCCGAAGAGAGGACATCAGTAAAAATGTACGTACCATCTGAAAGATCCGATATCCGGTGGTTCTGCCGATGCCGGTTCGCGCATGAAATCTGGCATACAGCGGACTTAGCTCCTGCGAAATTAAAATTACAGCACAGTTTAGGAGTCCCCAGACAATGAAATTCCAGCTTGCACCATGCCAGATACCTGTCACAAACCATGCAAGAATTGTCGCAAGATAAACCGGAAAACGTTTTCCGATTCCGTCCCCGAGTTTGTTTCGCAGCTTCTTTGAAAAATGCAGTACCGGTGGCCAGACAGAAGCCGGATAGAAAATATAGTCCTTGAACCAGGTTCCCATTGTTATATGCCATCTGCGCCAGTATTCCGCAATATTCTTTGAAAAATACGGACGAATAAAGTTCTCGGTAACATCAATACCAAACATTTCTGCAATTCCTATAGTAATATCAATTCCACCGGTGAAATCAGCATACAGCTCCGTTGCATACAGTATCATGCCAACGAAGACATATACTCCCTTATAGTCATCCGGGCTATCAATGATCACCTTGACAGCAGGGAGCAGACGGTCCGCTACCACCAGCTTTTTAAAGAATCCCCAGAGCACGCGTTCCAGTCCGGAGAAAAATTTACGGGCACGGAATTCTTTTTTCTCATAGAGGGAAGGAGCAAGCTCGTGATAACGGCTGATCGGACCCTGTATGAGCTGTGGGAAGAACGAAACAAACAGTGCCAGCCGGAGCAGATTCTTCTCCGGTTCGCATTTTGAACGGTATACATCGAGAATATATCCCATAGTCTGGAAGGTATAGAAAGAAATACCCATCGGCAGCGCAATGTCTACAAATGAAATCGTCCCCTGCCTGAACAGCGCCAGAACTGAGTTAATATTAGAAATGGTAAAATTCGTGTACTTCAGTACCGCAAGAATTCCAAAATTAAGAATTAAGCACAGCAGCAGCCAGCGCCACTGTACTTTTTTTCTGCCTGCTTTGTAGTTTTTCCGTTCATCCTTACTAAGCTCTGCCTTGTGTTCCTTCAGGTATGCTTCCTGCTCATCTGCTACCGCTCCGATCCGCTTTGCGCACCACCAGGTAGATACCGCAGTAACCGTAATATAGATCAGATTGGTCCAGCCGGAGCAAGCATAAAACACACCGTTCGCAGCCAATAGCAGAATCCGCTGAAATCGTTTTGGAATAAGATAGAACAGCAGAACCGTAATCAGTACGAATGCAATAAATGTGTAGGATGTAAATAGCATGTTGTTTAGTCCTCTTCAGAAAGCCGTTCGATCAGCGCATATAGTGCATCTGCCGAATCAAAGTTCTCCTCGGTAATCTCTTCTGCGGGAATAGTGATATCAAACTGGTCATTAATTTCCGCGATGGTAGTCACAATGTCAAAGGAATCGAAAATCTTCCCTGTTACAAGATTTCGGCAGGTTTCATAATCCACCTCCGGATGCAGATCCTGTAGTATTGCCAGTAAATCGTCCATAGCTCCTCTTTCTTCTGCCGGCGGCTGCGGCAGATTCCGTTTAATTTCGTTTTTGATAAAGATTTTTCAGTTCCAGCCGGTTGATTTTCCCGTTTGCTGTCAGCGGCATCTCTGGAAGCTGCTCCACTAGATTCGGCACCATGTAACGCGGCAGCTTTTCTCTGCAGTAATTTATGGTATCCGCCTTTGATACTTCTCCGGTATAAAAGAGAATGATTTTTTTCTTCTCCTTGTCAAAAATACAGCAGGCAGAACGAACCGCAGGAATCCTGTTTACAATCATCTCAATCTCCCCAAGCTCAATCCGATGACCCATATGTTTGATCTGATAGTCCTTCCTCGAAAGAAACATCAGCTCTCCCTGTTCGTTACGGCGTCCAAGATCTCCAGTTCGGTATATCTTCTCCGGATAAAGGCTGTTCAGCGGATTCTGAACAAACACCTCGTCAGTCTTCTCAAATTGTTTATAGTAACCAAGCGTCAGCGAGGTTCCGCGGATACAGATCTCACCCTGTTCTCCTGGCTCCACCGGTTGATTGTCATCACCCAGCAGAAGTATTTCCGTGTTTCTAAACGGTCTTCCGATTGGAATAATTTCGTCCTCTTCCAGTTCATGATCCACTTCGTAATAGCAGGACATTCCGGTTGCTTCCGTCGGTCCGTACAAATTTATAAAACGGGTATCCGGTAGAGTCTTCTGCCAGATTCGAAACTGCTTTGCCGGAAATACTTCGCTTCCAAAGGCAATTGTTTTTAGATACTCCGGTTTGTTTTTGGTCAGCGTTCCGAGTCCCGAGATATAGGTCAGTGCCGGAACAACCCAACAGACTGTATTGATTTTCTTTTCATTCAGATATTCTATCATTTTAACAGGAAAAAGAAACATTTCCTTCGGAATCAGCCAGGTTGTCGCTCCGAATTTAAGCGTCGGGTACAGCTCCTTCAGACAAGCATCCACGTACAGCGGTGCCTGATTTCCAAAGACTGTATCGTGGTTTATACGCAGAACCTCAGAAAGCGTCTCTATATAATCAATCACCGAACGGTGACAGGCCACGACACCCTTTGGAACCCCCGTTGAACCGGAAGTAAATACGATGTAGATCGGATCGGTATCAATAGCGGTGCGGCGTACCTCTTCCAGTGCTTTCTCATCAACCGGTGTGCTTTTGATGTCCTCATATGGGAGTACAAGTCCTGTATAATTAAGGCGTTCCAGTAACGGTCTTGTCTTCTCGTCACAGATAACAGCTCTCGGTGATAATGTGGAAAAAATCAGCTCCACACGATACTCCGGCAGTTCATCGTCAAGCGGAACATAATAACAGCTGCTCTCTACGACGCCAAAAAATGCTGCAATTGTCCGGCTCCGTTTCTGCATGAACACGACAACCGGTTCCTTCTTCAGCCCATGTTCAAGCAAGCAGGTTCCGACACTGCGGGCTTCCTCATAGACTCTTTGAAAGCTGTAACACTCCGTTTCGTCCGCATATGCGGTCTTCTCCGGATAAATGGTTACGATATGATCCAGATACTCTAATATATGATTCTGTCGCTCCATATAGTATGCCTTTCCCTCGCTAATTAACGCATCACAGACTTTTCAGTCAGGTGATCAGATTTTTGTATTCCGGCTTCAGTGCGGCTTGACACTGTATTACCGAACAGGCAGCAAGCAGTTCCATCATATCAAGAAATCCATGACCAAGACGGTATTCTTTCTTAATTAGTGAAAGTTCGGTACAGCCAAGCAGAATGACCTCTGCTCCCGCATCACGAAGCTCCTGTTCTGCCTGAAAGAAATCTGTAAGGTCAACCGCCTTGGTTGCTTTAATCTGATTATAAATAATACCCATCAGCAGAGACTGTCCCTTCTTTCCGGGAACGGTAACCAAAAAGCCTTGTTCCTCCAGCTCTCTCTGAAGAAAACCGCAGGAAACGGTTCCCTCTGTTGCCATGATTCCGACCTTTTTCACACCTACACCTTTGAGATACTGCGCTGTTTCACGTACCATATTAATGATTGGCACTCTGCACTCCCCTGCATAGCGATCATAGAAAAAATGTGCCGTCACACAAGGAACCCCAATTACACCAACCCCTGCATTTTCCAGAAAATGCGCTGTTTCAAGAATTTCCGGCAACGGACTTCGATTTGTTTTCCCAAGCATAAAACCGGTTCGATCAGGAATCGTAGTACGATTGCATACAATGGTGGGAATGTGTTCATTATCGTTTAGTGCATTTGTCATCTTTACAATCAGTTCGGTATAATAGACGGTCGCCATAGGTCCCATCCCACCGATAATGCCAAGTGTCTTCGTAACAGCCTCCATGCGGCATTTTCTTTCGCAAACCGCAGCCACCAATCCGCACCGCACGGATCGCCGGGCAATAGTCTCATGGACTTTTGCGCAGTTCTGTATTTCAAGGTCAAGCTCTGATTATTCAGTAGAATCTGCCGGAATCTCACCGGTTTCGTCTGTTCCGTCTTCCATAGTTCCGGCTTCGTTTTCGACGAACCCGTCTGTCTCATTTTCTTCGTCCTCCGGCTCCGGAGTCAGCGCAACCATCACCGTTGGATCACCCTGTACAATCTCAATATCATACAATGTTCGATCGTAACGGTAGAAATATCCGTCTCCTCCTCGCATTTCACAGTAAGCTATTCGTTCCTCTTCCGTAAACATAAATGTTTCAAACTGATAAATCCAGCTGTGTACGCTTGAGTCAAAATAATACCATCCGTCTCCGCAGTTAACAATCGACCAGTAATGCCGTGATTCACCCGGATAGCGGAGGCGTTCCACCTCTATATTCGGAATCCCGCATGCGTCAAGCAGCAGCTTTGATATAATATAAGCGGTATAACAATCCCCTGAGCCTTTATTCAGGCCATCCAGTGCCGCAGCCACCCAGTCCTGCTTATTGGAGTACCCGGTATACTTTATCTTTCTGCCAAAACGGTAGATTACGTATGCCTGCTCACGCATTGACATTCCTTCCGTAATCAGCTGTTCCTTCACTTCCTGAATTCTGGTCATCAGTGCGTCATAATCACCGGCAGAGCTTACCACGGTAAAAATGGCTGATTGTGTGGCAACATTTCCCGAAACATCTGCTGCCGAATAGATTACGGTATACTCCCCAAGCTCCCGAAAATTAACTGTACTGCTGTCAACCATCACCGGTACTTCTCCATCATGAAGATCCGTTGCCGTAATCCCTTTTTTATATAAAATCGCAATTCCTTGTTCTACAACACGATTTTCCACACCGGTCAATTCCGGAGCCATCGTATCGGGAAGGATTGTAAGCATTGTTTCTTTTGTCACAGCGTTCTCGCCGGAATCCGTTACGGTAATCGCGACCGTCTGTTCACCGATAAGATTCCAGTCCGGTTCTGTCTCAAATCCAATCGTCGTATCAGATTCCTCCAGCAGTTTTGTAACAAATGCCGCCGCCGAAACCTTCTCTCCCCAGTTAATCATAACCGGTTCCAATAAAAATGCCGGAGGTATGTTATCAATCACAACCAGCTCGCTTTCATAGAGAACATCCCCGACATAGATTCCGACTACCAGAGAGCCCGGAAGCTTTATCGTATAATTTCTGGCATAGATCGCGTAAGCTAAGTCATCCGGGTTCTTGATAAACTCTTCAACCCCCGGCATTCCTTCATCAAGCTCTACTGTTACCTGCGCTTTGACTTTTGATATTCGAAGACTGGTCTCTGCCTCAGTCCGATTACCGGAAGCATCCTGATAGATTATTTTTATCATTTGTCTGTTTGTATCTGTATAATCAATGGCTGTTTTAAAATAAGATATAACCTTGCTCTCATCCTCCACAGAGACGGTAAAATTCTCCGGTGTCAGCCCGACGGCCTCGTATAGCTCCAATGCGGTTACTTGAACCTTCGGCGCAGTCAGATCAACAACCACAGAATGAGCTTCCGCCTGCTGAAGTCCCGTATCCAGAATATGCTCTGATGCCGTGGCAGCCGCAGGCGCCTCTGTCCCTGTACACCCGGACAAAAGCACGGAAACCAATATTACCAGCATCAGATATTTCATCTTTTCCTCCATCCAAACGATCTCTTACTATACCCACTAAAGTATGTCCGCAAGCTTCTGCATAAAGAAGCATAGCCTAAAGAAACAGAATTATTCTTCTGTAATTTTCCGCGCTACTACCACTAACCGTCCCAGCTTATCCTCCACATGGGAGGAGCATGTAATCAGCGTTAAAAGCTCATCCCCGTATTCCGGCTTTATTCCGGTATCATAAAGCTCAAGCTGATTTATATTCTGGATAAAACTGCTGAATTCCATGTTGTTTTCGGCATTTACAAACTGATAAAACTTAAATACCTTGTCTGTTGAACGATAAACCTGACTTAAAAATACTGAAACAATTTCATAGGTTGCTTCTTCATAAATCGTATCAAAACGAATGTAACGGTGTGTTTTCCAAAAATCTTCTTCTTTGTATTTATGCAGGTCTGCAAACATGGTGCCCGCCCGCATATTATGACCGTAGATCATAATATTGGTTGAACGTTCCGGAACAACCGTACATTTTTCATCAATAAAAAGACAACCGGCTGTCGCATCTTTTCCGTAAAAATCACGTCGTAGGTAATATTCGTTATCCTTTAATACAACGGGATAATCAATCACGGTTCCTCCGATGGAAATCCAGCCGATTAAGTCCGGATTCAAGTCATACAGAACCTGATACTTCGAAAGAATTTCCGGCTCCGCATAGGGAGTCGGCGTCGGCGTCGCGGTAAGCAATTCCGAAGCTCCCGGCGTTGGGGTAATCGGTAAAATTTCCGGCGATACCTCAGCTGTATCATCCGTGTCCTTCATTACCGGAGCTTTTGTCGGAGTAATCGCTGCAGCTTCCGTCAGCATCAAAACTGATGTGAGGCTTTCCGGTTCTGTCTCCCCAATCAGTTCTGCCAGATCCTTATAACTCTTCTGGCTCTGTCTGGTCTGCAGATAATAAGAACCAAGGTATGTCGTGCAGGACATAAATACAATTGCACATATAAACAAAATAATCCGGTCCCGCATGTTTCCTCCGTTATTCATAAAAGCTCCCGATTCTATAACTGATTCGTTCGTTATTATAGCAGTGGAATACTATAAAATCAAGTATCTAAAAATGCAGGCTTCTGCTCTGTGTGAGCGGACTCTGTGAATTCTTCCGTCTTTATCGCTTCTCGTCCACCTTTCCAATGCAGAGACGTTTTTCATTGGACATCCTCGTACCTGCAGAAAAAAATTACTCTGTACAGTGTATAATCTTTTGTTTATAACGTCAAGGTTTTTCATACTTTGATTGACGAACCCAGTTAATTTTGCTACTATAGTTATCATGATTTTATTATAGAAGAAAGAGTGTATATTATGTGGATTGCCGATCAATGGAAGGATTATGAGGTTATAGCAACCGGAAGCGGAGAAAAGCTGGAGCGTTGGGGAGATTATATTCTGGTACGTCCGGATCCGCAGGTAATCTGGAGCACCGACCGCACAGAGAAGGGCTGGTCAAAGCCTGATGCAAGATATCACCGCAGTACACTTGGCGGTGGTGAGTGGGAATTCTTTCATCTTCCGAAGCAATGGGAAATTACCTATGGCAGTCTTATTTTCCGCCTTCAGCCATTCAGTTTTAAGCATACCGGTCTGTTTCCGGAACAGGCTGTCAACTGGGACTGGTTCAGCGGACTGATACGTAATGCAAAAGCAGAACATCAGAATCGTCCTGTCAAGGTTCTGAATCTGTTTGCTTATACCGGCGGAGCGACGCTGGCTGCTGCTGCGGCCGGAGCGGAGGTCGTTCATGTAGATGCCTCCAAGGGCATGGTCACCTGGGCAAAGGAAAATGCAGCTGCTTCCGGACTTTCACAGGCTCCGATCCGTTACATTGTCGATGATTGCCAGAAATTTGTTGAACGTGAAATTCGTCGTGGCAATCATTATGATGCCGTAATTATGGATCCTCCGTCTTACGGGCGCGGTCCGAAGGGGGAACTTTGGAAAATGGAAGAAAGCCTGCATCCGTTTTTAAAACTGGCTTCTTCTCTTTTGACAGATCAACCTTTATTCTTCCTGATTAATTCCTATACCACCGGACTGCAGCCTGCTGTGCTTTCTTATCTGCTCAATCTGGAGATTGCCAAAAAATACGGCGGTACGGTAACCGCCTCCGAAATTGGTCTTCCGGTCAGTTCAGACGGATTGGTACTGCCCTGCGGAGCTTCCGGGCGTTATACGCTGTAACGGGTTTCTATATCGTAAGTATATTCGGAACATATTAATACGCTAAAAGCCGGTTCATTTATTTTATTGCTGACAACTTATAAAAATTAAGAGTGTACTGGTCTCATTCGTTCGTGTAAACCAGCACACTCTTTTTTTCTCAGATTACATCACATAACAGGCAATTCTATCACTCTGCCTTCATAACTTTTCTTCCGTAAATATGTGAACCGTATACGATTGCGTTTCTACCGTTCTTCTTCGCATAATACAAGGCTTTATCAGCTTCATCATACAATCTGGAAAATCCGGTATCGTCTGTCGGAACAACTGCTGCAACACCAATGCTGACTGTAACATACGGACTGGCAAGAGCCGGACTCTGCGGAATACACATTTTCTCAACATTGGAACGGATCTTCTCTGCAAGCTTTACCGGTTCCATTTCATCTGTGCCATGTACAAAAACCAGAAATTCTTCCCCACCAATTCGGGAGGTAACATCGGTAGAACGTCTTGCGCTCTTCTGGATTGCTCCCGCAACAAGCTTCAGACATTTGTCGCCTTCCGGATGACCGAAGGTATCGTTAAATTTCTTAAAATTATCAATATCAATAATAATTGCAGAAACCATATTTTTGTTACGGATACAATATGGCCATATTGTACTTAAATGTCGGTCGAGTCCTCTTCGGTTTAACAGTCCCGTCAGCGGATCTTCCTCCGCATCCCTGGACATGGTGACCATCTTCTGTTTCATTTCATATGCTGATGCCTGTGCCTTGTAAAGAACCCGTGATAACAGAATAAACATTCCGTTCGCTGTCCCGATTCCGACCATCTGATACGGTGTCAGCTTTAATGTAGTTATCATGACAACAGCGAATATCCCCTGTGCAATCATATAAACTGCCAGTTCTTTCCCCGGCAGAATCGCCACCATAGTAATCGCAGCCAGCGTTAGGTAATAAACCGTCATGTCATCATAGGAGCTGCAGGTGATATAACTCATTCCGAATCCGAACAGCGCCACAAATCCCCAGAAACTGTATACCGCGAATTCAATCATACGAAAGCTTTTCCGGTCAATAGCACTGGTAGCAAGAATAAAATATGCAATCGCCACCAGCTCAAAACCAATAAATAATCCGTAAAAGGTCAGTCGTATAGAATCCGAAACCGGGAACAGAAGATAAATCATAAACATGATCGGTATTCCGATTGCCAGTATCATCGATGTATACAATACACGGCGAAGGTTCTCGGTAAGTAGCTTCACTTTTAACTTTTCTTCGGTTGATATCACATACGTTGTTCGATTCATATAACCTCACATTCCTATTGCAGCGTATTCCTTAGCATCCGAATGTTAACCCGTAACAGTTCAACACAACATATCATAAATAATATCGGCTATTTTTGGTAATTTCTTAGCTTAATTTCTCTTATTATACCACAATCCCGTTTCTCTTCTTATTACGAATAATTCGTAAAAACTCATGGGCGTCTTTTAATCCATACGATTTCAAAAATTCTTCAAACTGTCCGTTAAATTCAAATTCGTCTCCGACCATGAAGTCCCAGAGCCTCTGGTCGAACTCATCTTCATCCAGTTCCCTGTCATAGCCCTCCATAAATGCCCAGATATTCATCTGATTCCCCCTTTCAAGGTATTCGGATAACATCCGCATCGTGTTTCATACGGCAGGATTGCAACAGACACAGGCAGTCCATACAAACTGCCTGTGTCCGAAAATTACTCTGTTACCTTTTCCTCTTCTGTTTCCGTCTTGCTTCCTTCTTCCGATTCTTCAGAGAATTCATCTTCTCCGTAGTTCTCATTTTCTTCGTCAAAATTCTCGTCTTCGTAGGCCTCATCATACTGCTCGTCAGCGTATTTATCATCATAATACTGCCCATCAGCATTATAATTCTCGCCGTAGGTATCATCATATACGGCATTATACTCATCTGTGAAGAGCTGTTCATGCTTGATATCACTGTCAAGCTTTACATTACGATAACGCTTCATACCTGTTCCCGCTGGAATCAGCTTACCAATAATAACATTTTCCTTCAAACCGATCAGTGGGTCAACTTTGCCTTTGATTGCAGCTTCCGTCAGAACCTTTGTCGTCTCCTGGAAGGATGCTGCTGACAGGAAGGAGTTCGTTGCCAGGGAAGCCTTGGTAATACCAAGCATTACCTGTTTTCCTTCTGCCATTTCCTTGCCTTCTGCCTTCAGCTTTTCATTCATGTCATCGAAGTCAAGTGTGTCAACCATGGTACCCATAAGAAGCTCGGTGTCTCCACTGGTCTCAATACGGACTTTTTTAAGCATCTGTCGTACGATGACTTCAATGTGCTTATCATTGATTTCTACACCCTGCAGACGATATACCCGCTGTACTTCCTGAATCATGTAGTCCTGAACTGCACGAACACCTTTTATTTTGAGAATGTCGTGCGGGTTAACACTACCTTCGGTCAATTCATCACCGGCTTCAATCTTCTGGTTATCAACGACCTTTATTCTGGAGCCGTAGGGGATCAGATAGGTCTTTGATTCTCCGCGTTCTTCATTTGTTACGACAACTTCTCTCTTCTTCTTTGTATCGCGAAGCGTAACTGTTCCGCCAAACTCCGCAATAATCGCAAGTCCCTTCGGCTTTCTCGCTTCGAACAATTCCTCGACACGCGGAAGACCCTGTGTAATATCATCACCTGCCACACCACCGGTATGGAAGGTTCTCATAGTAAGCTGTGTACCGGGTTCACCGATTGACTGAGCTGCAATAACACCAACTGCTTCACCAACCTGAACTGCATCTCCGGTCGCCATGTTGGCACCGTAACATTTTGCACAGACACCGATGTGGGAGCGGCAGGTCAGTACGGTTCTGATCTTTACCTTTGCATCAAAGCCCTGGTCTTTGATTCGTGAGGTTCCGACAATGGCCGCAGCACGTTTCGGTGTAATCATGTGGTTTGCCTGTACAATCAGATTTCCGTTATCATCATAAATATCCTCGCAGGAATAACGTCCTGTGATTCTTTCTTCCAGACCTTCAATTACTTCTCTTCCGTCTGTAAATGCACGGATTACCATACCCGGGATATTCTCCGGTGCTGCATCAGGGCAGCAGTCCGTCTCACGGATAATCAGATCCTGAGACACATCAACCAGACGACGTGTCAGATAACCGGAGTCCGCAGTACGAAGTGCAGTATCTGACAGACCCTTGCGGGCACCGTGAGCGGAAATGAAGTATTCCAGTACATCAAGACCTTCACGGAAATTTGCTTTGATTGGCAGCTCGATGGTTTTACCGGAGGTATCTGCCATCAGACCACGCATACCGGCAAGCTGTTTGATCTGCTTATCGGAACCACGCGCTCCTGAATCCGCCATCATGAAGATGTTGTTATAACGATCCAGATTGTCCATCAGCTCTTTGGTAATCTCGTCATCCGCTTCCTTCCAGGTTTCAATGACAGCCTTATAACGGTCTTCTTCTGTCATAAGTCCACGGCGATAATGCGATGCTATCTCTTCAATTGTCTTTTCTGCTTCCGCAATGATTTCCTTTTTCCGCGGCGGTACAGTCATGTCTGAAATGGATACCGTCATCGCTGCACGGGTGGAATATTTGTAACCAAGGGACTTAATCGCATCCAGTGTCTCTGCGGTCGTTGTTGCCCCATGGGTAATAATACATTTTTCAAGAATTTTCTTTAGTTGTTTTTTGCCGACATGGAAATCAATCTCTAGGTCAAGGAACTGTTCCGGTGTTTCTCTTTTTACAAATCCCAGATCCTGACTGATGATTTCATTGAAAATAAAGCGGCCAAGGGTGGATTCAATGATTCTTGTCACAACACTTCCATCATCAAAGGTCATGGAGCGGCGAATTTTTATCTTCGCATGAAGCGTAATTGCACCGTTCTCATAAGCAAGAATCGCCTCGTTCACATTTTTGAAGAATTTTCCTTCACCAAGATCACCGGGCTTCTCCATAGTCAGGTAATAGATACCAAGAACCATATCCTGAGAAGGAACTGCAACCGGACCACCGTCGGAAGGCTTCAGAAGGTTATTCGGAGACAGAAGAAGGAATCGGCATTCCGCTTGTGCTTCCACAGAAAGCGGAAGATGTACTGCCATCTGGTCACCATCAAAGTCAGCGTTAAATGCAGTACAAACAAGCGGGTGAAGCTTAATTGCCTTACCCTCCACCAGTACCGGTTCGAAAGCCTGAATACCAAGACGGTGCAGCGTTGGTGCACGATTCAGCATAACCGGATGCTCATGAATTACATCCTCAAGAACATCCCAAACTTCAGGCTGAAGACGTTCAACCATCTTCTTTGCTGATTTGATATTATGTGCAATTCCTCTTCCGACAAGCTCTTTCATTACGAACGGCTTGAACAGCTCAATTGCCATTTCCTTCGGAAGTCCACATTGATAAATCTTTAGTTCCGGTCCGACAACGATAACCGAACGACCGGAATAGTCAACACGTTTTCCAAGCAGGTTCTGACGGAATCGTCCCTGTTTTCCTTTTAACATATCGGACAGTGACTTTAACGGGCGGTTACCTGGACCGGTTACCGGACGTCCTCTTCTGCCGTTATCAATCAGTGCATCTACCGCTTCCTGAAGCATACGCTTTTCATTGCGTACAATAATATTCGGTGCACCAAGCTCCAAAAGACGGTTCAAACGGTTATTTCTGTTAATGATTCTGCGGTACAGATCGTTCATATCGGAAGTTGCGAAACGACCGCCATCAAGCTGTACCATCGGGCGAAGATCCGGAGGAATGACCGGAACTACCGTAAGAATCATCCATTCCGGTTTGTTGCCGGACTCACGAAAGGCTTCCACTACCTCAAGTCTCTTGATAATTCTTGCACGTTTCTGCCCATTAGAATCACGAAGCGCTGTTTTCAGCTCTTCGGACTCTTTTTCAAGATCAATGGCATGCAGAAGCTCTTTAATGGATTCTGCACCCATGTCGGCACGGAAGGTACCTCTTCCGTAACGTTCTTCTGCTTCATGAAATTCTTTTTCATTCAGTACCTGCTTATACTGCAGATCGGTCTGACCCGGATCAAGTACAATATAAGATGCAAAATACAGTACCTTTTCCAGTGTTCTCGGCGACAAATCCAGAATCAGTCCCATTCTGCTCGGAATACCCTTAAAATACCAGATATGTGACACAGGGGCAGCAAGCTCAATGTGACCCATACGTTCACGACGTACGCTCGCTTTGGTTACCTCTACGCCGCATCGGTCGCAGACAACACCTTTATAACGGATTTTCTTGTATTTACCGCAGTGACATTCCCAGTCCTTACTGGGTCCAAAAATTTTCTCACAGAACAGACCGTCTTTCTCAGGCTTCAATGTCCTGTAGTTAATCGTCTCCGGCTTTTTAACCTCTCCTCTTGACCACTCATGGATCTTCTCCGGAGAAGCCAGACCAATCTTTATCTTGTCATAAGTTGTCTCGCTTACGTTGTCATTTATCATTTCTGTTGACATATTGATGCTCCCTTCAAGATTATTCAAATGAACCGATTACGTGATTATTCTTCCGAATCGTCGCTTTCGCCTTCTAAAGGTTCGGTATACTCGTAATCATCTTCTTCAAAGCTGTCGAACATCTCACCGTCCTTCGAGTCGACTTCGCGGTACCCGGCATCTTCATAGCCTTCCTCATACCGTCTGTTGTCTTCTCCTTCGATGAGCGGCGTCAATTCCGCATCACCATAGTCGATGTTCTCCGTCATCTTGACTTCATTACCGTCCTCATCCAGAACGGTAACATCCAGAGCCAGTGACTGAAGCTCCTTCAGTAATACCTTGAAGGATTCCGGAATGCCCGGATCCGTGATATTTTCGCCCTTGATAATCGCTTCATAGGTCTTGACACGTCCGGTTACATCATCGGATTTAACTGTCAGAATTTCCTGAAGAATGTGTGCTGCGCCGTATGCTTCCAGTGCCCAGACTTCCATTTCTCCGAAACGCTGTCCACCAAACTGCGCTTTACCGCCAAGTGGCTGTTGCGTTACAAGAGAATAAGGACCTGTGGAACGTGCATGAATCTTATCGTCAACCAGATGATGAAGCTTCAGGTAATGCATGAAACCAACCGTGACCGGACTGTCAAAATACTCTCCTGTCCGTCCGTCGCGCAGACGTACCTTACCATCACGGTTAATCGGTACCCCTTCCCACTCTTTACGGTATTCCTGATTGTTCACCAGATAATCCATAAGCTCGGGATCCACTGTATCCTTGTATTTCGCAATAAAATCCTCCATCGGAGTATTGACATAATCATTTGCCATCTCAAGGGTATCCATGATGTCATATTCATTTGCACCGTCAAATACCGGAGTTGATACCTTAAAGCCGAGCACCTTCGCTGCCAGACTCAAATGAATCTCAAGCACCTGTCCGATGTTCATACGGGACGGAACACCCAGCGGATTCAGAACGATATCAAGGGGACGTCCGTTCGGAAGGAACGGCATATCCTCAACAGGAAGCACACGGGAAACAACACCCTTGTTACCGTGACGGCCTGCCATTTTATCACCAACCTGAATCTTTCTCTTCTGTGCGATATAAACGCGAACACTCTGGTTCACTCCGGGAGACAGCTCATCACCGTTCTCTCTTGTGAATACCTTTGCATCTACAATAATTCCGTACTGACCATGCGGTACACGAAGCGAGGTATCACGAACCTCTCGTGCCTTCTCTCCGAAAATTGCACGGAGCAGCCGTTCTTCTGCAGTCAGCTCAGTCTCACCCTTCGGTGTTACCTTTCCGACAAGAATGTCTCCGGCTCTGACTTCTGCTCCAACACGGATAATTCCCCGCTCGTCAAGGTCCTTCAATGCATCATCTCCGACGCCGGGAACGTCACGTGTTATTTCTTCCGGTCCGAGCTTGGTGTCACGGGCTTCTACTTCATATTCCTCAATATGAACCGAGGTATATACATCCTCCTGTACCAGACGTTCACTTAACAAAACAGCATCCTCGTAGTTATAACCCTCCCAGGTCATGAATCCGATTAATGGATTTTTACCAAGTGCAAGCTCTCCCTGTGATGTAGAGGGACCGTCCGCAATAACCTGACCTTCTTCTACACGCTCTCCCTTGGTAACAATTGGCTTCTGATTGATGCATGTTCCCTGATTGCTTCGGGCAAACTTAAGTAAACGATATTCGTTTCTTGAACCATCGTCATTTTTAATAAAGATTTCATTTGATGTTGAACGCTCAACCATACCGGCTTTTTTGGAAACAACGCATACCCCGGAGTCAACGGCCGTTTTTAATTCCATACCGGTACCGATTACCGGTGCTTCGGTAATCAGCAGCGGAACTGCCTGACGCTGCATGTTGGAACCCATCAGGGCACGGTTTGCATCATCATTCTCAAGGAAAGGAATCATCGCGGTTGCTACAGAGAAAACCATTTTCGGAGAAACATCCATCAGATCAATCTTGCGTTTCTCGTACTGGGAGGTCTCATCACAATAACGACCGGATACGTTATTGTTGATAAAGTGTCCGTTCTCATCAAGGCGTTCATTTGCCTGTGCAACAATGAATTTATCTTCCTCATCGGCAGTCAGGTAAACAACATCATCTGTAACCTTCGGATTCTCAGGCTCACTCTTGTCAAGCTTCCGGTACGGAGCCTCAATAAAGCCGTACTCATTGATTCTTGCATAGGAAGCCAGCGAGTTAATCAGACCGATGTTCGGACCTTCAGGAGTCTCAATCGGACACATTCTTCCATAATGGGAATAGTGTACGTCTCGGACTTCAAAGCTTGCACGCTCTCTGGACAGACCGCCCGGTCCCAATGCTGACAGACGGCGTTTATGAGTCAGTTCTCCAAGCGGGTTATGCTGATCCATGAACTGGGACAGCTGAGAGCTTCCGAAGAATTCCTTCACTGCCGCAGTAACCGGCTTTATATTTATCAGGGACTGTGGGCTGATGCCTTCGAGATCCTGAGTTGTCATACGTTCACGAACCACACGCTCCATACGTGACAATCCGATGCGGTACTGGTTCTGAAGCAGTTCGCCTACAGCGCGGATACGACGGTTGCCCAAATGATCGATATCATCTCTGTTACCGACGCCGTATTCCAAATGCATATTGTAATTAATTGAAGCAAGGATGTCCCAGCTCGTGATATGCTTCGGAACAAGTTTGCTGACATTGTTTCTTATCACACGTTTGATTTCTTCCGGATCACTGTAATGATCCAAAATGTATTTCAAAGCAAAGTAATATACCTTCTCGTTGATTCCGAGTTCAGCTGCTTCTTCCTTACTGATATTAAGGAAATGGGTCAGATCAACAGTACGGTTGGAAAGAATCTTTTCTTTCTTTTCTTCTGTAACAACCCAGACAGCCGCACATCCGGTATTCTGAAGACCTTCGGCAATGGCATCGGTAATGACGGTATCCTTTGCATATACTTCACCGGTAAACGGATCGGTTACATCCTCGGCAAGGGTAAATCCGATCAAACGATTGCTGAACGCCAGCTTTTTATTAAATTTATAACGACCAACCTTTGCAAGATCATAACGCCGCGGATCAAAGAACATACTTCTTACCAGCGACTGTGCACTTTCTACAGAAAGCGGCTCGCCGGGGCGAAGTTTCTTATATAATTCAAGGAGACCATCATGAAAGTTCTCGGACGGATCCTTCTTGAAGCTTTCGGAGATTTTAATCTCCTCGCCAAACAGCTCTTCAATCTGATAATTCTGACCGCAGTTAATCTCTTCGTCCACATTCCAGCCTCTGGTGGGATCCTCATCAAAATCAAAAATACCATGATCCAGTGCCCGAACCAGAACTGTAATCGGAACTTTTCTATTTCGGTCAACCCGAACATAAAATACATCATTGGAATCAGTCTCATATTCCAGCCATGCTCCACGGTTTGGAATCACGGTACAGGAATAAAGCTTCTTTCCAAGCTTATCATGAGTAATATCATAGTAAATACCCGGAGAACGTACCAGCTGGCTAACAATAACACGCTCTGCTCCATTGATAACGAAGGTTCCGGTTTCAGTCATAATCGGGAAGTCACCCATGAAAATGTCATGCTGGTTGATTTCTCCGGTTTCCTTATTGTGAAGTCGTACCTTCACCTTAATAGGAGCAGCGTATGTCGCGTCACGTTCCTTGCACTCCTCGATGGAATACTTGATATCGTCCTCACAAAGCTGATAATCTACGAATTCCAGACTCAGATGACCACTGTAATCCTCAATCGGGGAAATATCGGCAAACACTTCTTGAAGCCCTTCTTTCAGAAACCATTTGTAGGAATCCTTCTGAACTTCAATGAGATTCGGCATTTCCAATACTTCTTTCTGCTTTGAGTAGCTCATCCTGACGCCTTTACCGACTTTGACCGGACGTATTCTGTTCTTCTCCATTGACGTTTCACTCCTTGTTCTTAATTTGTACAGCTATAACTCTATTTTTTCCGCCAAAAACCACAAGATATCAGACCTTTTTGAAAAAAGATCGGCCTATCTTGTGTAAATGACACGGGTAATAAAAAATAGTTTGCATTTTATAGAAAATATGCTATAATAAATTTAAATAGGCATATGAGACCATAATAATGTACATTCCATATTATCACGAAAGTTTCTGGCTGTCAATCTTTAATTGGCGGTTTTTTTTATTCTTTTCCTACAAATACACTAATAAAAATTCACAAATATTTCAAATTCCCATATGAATGCTATCTTGACTTGTTTTCCTATATACGATATAATTCTTCTATCAATGCAGATTGATTTGGTCTATGTTTATTGATTACCGAGGGGGCAACAGTATATTGCCATGCTTACCGGCAAGCCTGCTGGGCACATGCTTTCTTTTCTCGAATGTCCGTGTGCAGAAATGAGGAGAACAATGGATGATATGATTCATATCCGTATGTTGGGTGAATTTACAATTACATATCAGGATAAAATCATTTCGGATCAGGTTAACCGTTCCAAAAAAGTCTGGACTCTGTTGGAATACCTGATTGCCTTTCACAACAAGGAGATTTCACAGTTTACTCTGATCGATCTTCTCTGGCCGGACGGACAGAATGAGGATCCTTTGAATTCCCTGAAAACACTTCTTCATCGTGCAAGAGGACTTCTGGAGGATTTGGAATTCGGCGAGAAGAAGCTGCTGGTTCACCGTCGGGATACCTATGCTTGGAACAACAGCCTTCCGTTTGATATCGACATCGAGTTGTTTGAAGACATTTGTCACAAGGTTTCCAACCCTTCTCTTCCCGCTGCCGAACGCATCGAGCTTTCCTTAACGGCATTCCGGTTATACCGCGGAGAATTTCTCCCGAAGAGTAGTAATGAATCCTGGGCAATCTCTCTTTCCACTCATTATCAGGCACTGTATACCAAGCTGGTTTATGATCTGTGCGAACTGCTTGCCAAGGAACAGAACTATAATCAGATTGTTGAAATAGCTTCCACTGCCGCAGCCTTTGACCCCTATGATGAGCAGCTGCATTTTCTTCTGATAGATTCCTTATACCGTTCAGGGAAGCAGAAACAGGCTCTTGCTAAGTACGAATCTGTAATGTCTTTGTTCTATGATAAATTTGGCATTACACCGTCCGGCATTCTTTCTGATCTTTACCAGAAAATTGTTAAGACGGAGAATGCTACCGAAACCGACCTTACCATCATTCAGGACGAACTAAAGGAACAGGACGCGCAGCAGAGAGCTTACCAGTGTGAATACTCCGTATTCCAGAATCTTTACCGTGTTGAAGCTCGTTCGGCAACACGAAGCGGTCTTTCCGTTTTTCTCTGTCTGGTTACAATTGAATGCAACTCCAAGAAGGAGCCTTCCGCGTTGATTGCAAAAGCCATGTCACGCATGTCAGAAACAATAGCTGTTGCTCTCCGAAGCGGAGATGTCTTCTCGAGATACAGCGTAAACCAGTATATCATCATGTTACCAGCCGCCTCTTATGAGAACTGTACCATGATCGGTGAGCGGATACTTAGGAAATTCGATCTGGAACGTCCGAAATACAATGTCATTGTCTCCTACACGTTAAAACATCTGGAACCCTCTTCTTTCCGTTAATTTTTAAGGAATGCATATCTGTGCATTCCTTTTTTTGAGAATTATTCACCTTTCCCCTTACGCTTTGATTTAACATACAGGACAATCAACAAGGCAGTAGTTATAATCAGCAGTCCGGCAAATACCCAGGACGCAAGAATGCTGAACAGTATCTCAGAAAAATATACTAGCCCCGGCATCATTCCTGTTTTGGGAAGCGAATCAAAGTACTTCGCAAGCACGATTGATAAAACCAGGAATACTGTCTGTACCGTATAGCTGACAATAAAAAAAATCCTCTTTTTCTTTATCACCGCCAGCAATAGTAATACTATAGCCACCGCCAGTAAAGCAAAATACATTATCAGTATCATAAGTTCCTCCGTTATTCTTGTTCCTCTGACGGTCTATCTGCAAAGGGTGTTCGGGGTCATAATGCGAGACGGGTGTATATACCAAAAAAGCGTGCCTCGGTTCCCCGTTGCACGCTTATGCTGATTAACAAAATTACTTTAACGTAACCTTTGCGCCCTCTGCTTCAAGCTTAGCCTTAATATCCTCAGCTTCTGCCTTTGCAGCAGCTTCCTTTAATACCTTCGGAGCAGCCTCAACAGCAGCCTTAGCCTCACCAAGTCCTAAACCGGTGATTTCACGAACAACCTTGATTACCTTAATCTTGTTCGGACCAACATCTGTCAGTTCAACATCAAATTCTGTCTTCTCTTCTTCTACAGCTGCAGGACCTGCTGCTGCAACAACAACACCTGCTGCTGCGCTAACGCCGAATTCCTCTTCGCAAGCCTTAACCAGATCATTCAGTTCAACAACGCTCATGCCTTTGATAGCATCAATAAATTCCTGAGTAGTCATAATATCCTCCATTCTTCTTCCGCATTATGCGGATCGATCTTTGATCTTCTTATCATTGATAAAACAAATTATGCTGCATCGGTCTTCTCTGCAATCTGCTTGAGTACACGAGCAAGATTGGTAATCGGAGACTTGATGCTTCCAAGAAGCTTCGAAATAAGTACTTCTTTCGAAGGAATGGAAGCAACCAGTGCAAGACCCGCTGCGTCATAGTAAGTCCCGTCTACAACACCTGCTTTAAATTCAAGTGCCGGAGCAGTCTTCATGAACTCTGCGAAGATTCTTGCCGGGTCAGTAGCGTCCTGCATTGCAAATGCGACTGCGGACGGTCCTTCCAGATCCTTGTCAAGCTGTGCAAAATCGGTACCTTCAAATGCACGTTTCATATAGGTATTCTTCAATACCTTATATACAACGTCTGCTTCTCTGAGCTTCTTACGAAGCTGTGTGTCCTGCTCAACGGTAAGACCGTGATAGTTCACAAGTACAGCTGATTTTGCTTTGTCTGCATAACCTTTGATTTCATCAACGATAGG
>CAZRRN010000018.1:0-55133 GCA_964602475.1 uncultured Lachnospiraceae bacterium
TGCTTTACTGCGCAGCTGCTTCGGTGTCAGATCAGGCATCAGGGCAACAGCAGGTGAACGGTAGGTTCCCATCGCAATTAAAACCACTCCAAGTGATGCCATAAAAAGAACGATATTTTTCTGCTTGTCAGCAATTGGTATCATGGCAAGGCAAAGCACAGATACTGCTGTGCCGCCAAGAATAAAAGGCATTCTCCGTCCGATTTTGGTATGAACCTTATCTGACAGGGTACCGAACAGCGGCAGCAGAAAGAGCGCCAGAATATTATCCAGCGCCATAATCGCACCGGTGAAGGTCTCTCCATAATGAAAGCTGTATTTCAGGATTCGTGGTATAATCGTATCATACAGCTGCCAGAATGCACAGATTGATAAAAATGCAAACCCCATAAAAAAGATTCGTTTCTGATTCAGTTTCATTCGCTTCTTCCCCCTGTTGTCTTTCCGGCATATTTACGCTGCAGTTTTTTTGATAATGCCGTTTTCTGTCGTTCCTGCTTCCCTTTACTCTTTCTCTTCTCTGAAATGAAAACATAATATCCTTCTGTCTCTTTTACCTGAACTCCCCCGAATACCGACGTCAGTTTGTTTTTGTACCAAAGAAGACGTTTTGTCACCATGATCATTCTTCCTCCGGTCTTCAGGTGACTGTAGCCCTCCTCGATAAAATGCTTTGCTACAGAAAAATCCGTATGATATGGCGGATTCGAAAGAATCAACGAAAAATCCCTGTCCGGAATACCGGATAATCCGTCACTTACCAGTATACGGATATTCGGGACTCCGTTGGTCGCCGCATTTTCTGCCGACAGCTGTACAGCTTCCTCCGAAATATCACACATCACGACCTGTTCAAAGCCAATCTGTTTTGCTGCCAGAATTCCAACGACTCCATACCCACAGCCAAGATCCAGCACCTTATCCTCTGCTTTAAAATCAATCTGCGACAGCATGGCCAGCGTTCCGCAATCTACCGCTGACGGAGAAAATACTGCTTCACTTGTCTCAAGCTTCAGTTCAGTACCCTTCACGACCTTAGATATTGTCATCTGCTATTCTCTCCAATATAATAAAATGAAATCATTTCTGATTTCATTTTATCATATATAACAGAAAAAAGCATCTCTTTTATGAATTGAAGCATTTTCGCCATCATTTCTTTTGTAAGATCCTGTTTCACGCTAATCTCTATTTCTGCGCGGCTTTTTGCGCATAACAGACTTTGTGTCAAGCACCGCGCAGACACAAATCTGCGTGTGAAAGGTTCATCTTTCACACTATATTCTCCTTTAAAATCAACAATTTTCTTCTTTTGTTGTTATGGGCGCATACCTGTCGCCGGTTTTCTTAATCGTTCAAATCAGCCGTTCCTAAAATATACGCACACTGATCATCAGCCCCGGAGCTTTCTCTCTTCAATCCATCCCAACGATTTATTTGTGTTATTCGGACCGTAGTAGTAAATTTTATAGAAGTTCGTACCGGCTGCATCTGTCTTGCGACCTTTAACCACTCCATAGCCGAGTATGCTGCCAACATGAACTCTTTCCTCCAAGTTGTACTTATACGTACCCTCATTGGAGTCCGACGGGAGGCTCTTACCCCCGGAGACATCCTTCAGTTCTTCGTCAAATAGCGGTGCATTGCTTTCCTCTGTTAGGTTCTGTACCTGTTGTACCTGCTTGTCCTGTTCTTTCATGGTTTTTCTCCTTTCATCTTTCATGTAGTTGTATTATTTGATTACTCCAATGCCAAAATATCCACAAAGCCCGTTACCTCAAAAACCTCCATAATGGTTTCGTTAATGTTTTTCACCGCCATTTTGCCCTGCTTATTCATCACCTTCTGTGCGGAAAGCAGCACACGCAGTCCGGCTGAAGAGATATATTCAAGGTTTGAAAAGTCCAGAGTCAGCTCCGTTGCATCTATAAAGCACGGTGTAAGCGCCGCTTCCAACTCAGGCGCGGTTGTGGTGTCCAGTCTTCCGGTAAGATTCAGCGTGTAACTCGTAGCGTTTTGTGTTGTTTCGATAGTCATTGTTATTTCCTCCGTATTATGTATTTTACTTATTTCAAAATGTAATTCGTTTCGGTTATATCCCATGGTGGTCAAATTGATCTTATCCGCCTGCTTTTACATGATACCCGATACAACATAGGCGTTCAGAGAGGATAATGCCCCGCTTTGATGATATCCGAAAGCAGCATGATAAGGGTGATTGCCATGGCAAAAGCCTTATGTAAACAAAGGGACATGGAATTTCAGTCGATAAATTTCATCTGATTACCTTCCTTACAGTCCTACAAAGGATACCAGCATAACGCCGATGACCACCGATGCGATGCATACATACTGAGGCAGTTTGAGCATTTCCTTGAGTATAATACGTGATGCGATCAGCGTAACGATGCAGTAGGCGCTCGCCACCGGTACAGACAGCACGGCGTTTTTCCCAAGAGCAAGCAGGTAGCTTGTTGTAGCTATCACCTCTAAAAGACCAGCTCCGTAGCCGGAGGCCTTGAACGGCTTGAACGGATTATAGGGCTTTTTTGTACCTGCCAGAATAACCAGCCAAGATACAACTGATACGACCAAATAGGCGGCCGCATAAATACGGATGTAATCATAGTCGCCGATCACGGATTCCCCAGTCGCGCCAAGATTCACGCTGTCGATTGTCACCGAAACAGCATCCATCAGGCAAAACACAAGTGGGAACAGAAGCGCCAACACTCCAACTCGGTATTTTTTTTCCTGCTGACCTATTTGCACCGTGCGTTGGCTCATGCGGCTTTGAACAATTGCCAGAGCAATAACACCTCCCACTGCCAATACCATACCGATTACGCTCGCCGGCGTAATGTAAACCGACACATCAGCATAATTCCCCGTAAGTGACGCATAGACAAGGATGATCACCACAGCAAAGCCGCTGCTTGCGTTGGAAACAGGCGTAAAAACAGACATTTCCATATACCGCGCGCCGATGTAGGAAACAACCATCACTGCGACATAAACCACAAGGGCAATGGCAATTCGCTGCTTTTGTCCGCCGGACAGCTCCGATGGCATGGAATACGCCCTGTCCTCCAGGCTCACGGTGCGAAGCTGCTCAAGAGCTTTTGCCTCCGCTGTGACACGGGGAATCTTGAGAAGGTGTGTCGGAGCAAGGCAGAGGTTGTCCATCACGTCCATATGGGTAAAAAGATTAAAGCCTTGATAAACCATGCCCAACTTTCGGCGGATACGGTCAACATCCGTACCCCTTTTCGTAATCTCCTCACCATCAATAAAAATCTGTCCCTTATCAGGCTTTGTCAGCAGTTCAAGAGAGCGCAAAAGCACGCTTTTGCCACAACCCGAGCCGCCGATTATAGCGACCTTTTCTCCCTGCTCCACATTCAGGTCAACGTTTTGCAGTACATTCAGAGATCCGAAGGATTTACATAAACCCTTAACTTCGATGATGCTCATTTTCCTGTTCCCCCCTTTCCCATTTTGCGGTCAGAGAGGGCAAATAAACCGTACACGATATAGGAAAGTCCCAAATATAGCAGAATGCCAGCCACTATCATAAACAACGGCTGCATGGTGCGCGCCGAGATGTTGTTTATTACTCTTGTGAGGTCGGTGATGGTCACATAGCCCACCACGCTCGTCCATTGAATCAGGTTTACAATAGTGGATTGATAGACGGGTTTTGCGATAATCGCCGCCTGAGGAAGCGTAATAAGCCTGAATGCGGAAAATCCCGAAAATCCCAGTGTCCGTGCGGCTTCCACCTGCCCAGAATCAGTAGCACAGAGTGCCGAACGCATCAGCTCCGCAATGTGTGCTGAAACATTCATCGCAAATGCTGCCACGGCGATATAGCTTGCGTCTAATCGGCTCTTGGCAAACACAACGTAATAGAGGAGCATCAATAGCAGAAGAACCGGTGAGCCGCGCAGCACAGCGATATACACACGCGCAAGAACCCGCAGCGGCTTTATTCCGCTCATACGCATAGCACAGATCAACGCGCCCAGCAGCGTGCCAAAAACAAGAGCAAGAACTGAAATTTTTACCGTTGCCAATAGCCCTCTGAGTATTGTCAGCCACGCGCCGTCAGCAATCAGGAGCTTTTGAATCTGATCCAATGTGCCCATTTCTCCTCTTTTCGTTCCGTTTTATAGACTCTGATACTCAGCTGTTTCGTCTGGGAGGTTGCATGATTCCCCGACGGAATGCTTCAACATGATTTATTTTCCCGTCCCTTTCTCCGCAGCCGATACAGGGTGCGTACAGTGCCTTATCCATGTGCTCGCCAAGACACATAACATTCGCTCCGCAAAATTTCAGGATATTCGGAACAGGATTCCACGTTCCGCATTTTGTGCAATACGTAAAGGCATCTAGATCCAGATGCGGCTCGTCCCCCCCGCAACTTGTTCAAGCTGCTCGTCAGAGATGGCTTCGCTCTGCATTTCGCTTTTTCCGCTGTTTGTTCTTCTTCCTGCATAGCTTTTTCATTGTTTTTCATGGTTTTAACTCCTTTCTTTGAGGAACACTGCCGGCAGCTCCCATTGCAATTACCAGAGCTTGCCGTCTCGAGTTCCTTCTCGTCAAGCTTCTATTTCAGTATTTCTTCTTTTTCTGAATCTTTGTCTCCTCCGTTTTCTAACTCACTTCTTTACCAATGCTTTGTGTGATTTTGCTTTGCAGCTTCATGTATTCTTATTTTAGTCGAACGAAGTTCACAAAAGCGGCACACTTTTTAACGATTTCGAAAAAACGCCGAATTTTTTCGGCGCTTACTTTTAATAGTCCTATAGTTCCGCTCTTAAGCATAGACAATAAAATGATTCTTTACTTGTATTTTTACTTGTATTCATCAAAAAAATCGGGTATGATAATAACCGCACAGAAAGATCGCTGTCTGGAATGTTTCTGTGCGGTATCGTTTATCGGAATCATTCAATTAGGTATCTGTCGTTTTATTAGAATTACAACGGTTTCTATACAATGCAAATTAAATATTTGCAGTTTTCATCCTGTACGGATTGGAGAAAACAATGAAAGAACTACTGAACGATTTACTGTCCAACCGAATTTTACTGGTTTCCATGTTAAGCTGGTTTGTTGCCCAGTTTATTAAGATGATTCTGTACCTGATTATGAACCGGGAACTGAAAATCGAGCGCATGGTCGGCTCCGGCGGTATGCCAAGCTCTCATGCAGCAACTGTCTGTGCTTTGGCAACTTCATCTCTTCTGACTTACGGACTGGCTTCTTTCCAGTTTGCCGTTACTTTTATACTGATGACAATTGTCCTTCACGATGCACGCGGAGTTCGTCTCGAAACCGGGAAACAGGCTACAATTCTGAATCGGATGATTGAAATCTATAATACAGATAATAAGATCGTTTTTCCGAAGCTTAAGGAGCTTGTCGGGCATACTCCCCTACAGGTTCTGATAGGTGCACTGCTTGGCATTATGATTGCTGTTATATTCCGCTAAATATGCCATTTTAAGCTTCTGAAGCGCCTTCTTTTCGATCCGGCTCACATAGCTTCTGCTGATTCCGAACAACACAGCGATTTCGCGCTGGGTCAGTTCTCGGCTGCAGACTACTGAGCGGTGCGTACAGGATATACTTTGGTTCCATCCGGCTACCGGGATTCCTGCCAAAAGCTCTTTTGACTGCATTGGAATTCCATAGCGCAGGCAAGTAATAATCCTCTCCCGTCCGGTTAACACCTTATCAAGCAGCCCTTGAAGCTTTCCGATATTTTCTTCCCGTTCCATCCGTTCTGCTACATCCTCATCCACCGATTCAATAATATCAAGCAGATTAATTTCATTGCCCTCTTTATCACAGCCGATTGAATCATTCAGGTAGATTTCCCTAGCCTGCTTTCGGCTGCTTCGCAGCATCATCAGAAGCTCATTGTCAATACACCTTGCAGCATAGGTTGCAAGACGAATATTCTTATCAGGATTAAAGCTGTCGATTGCTTTAATCAACCCAATCGTTCCGATTGAGATCAGATCATCATTATCACGTTCTCCTGTCGCATATTTCTTTACGATATGTGCAACAAGACGGAGATTTCGCTCGATCAGCGTATCACGCGCTTCGCGGCTCCCCGCCTTGCAGAGTTCTATCATATTCTGTTCTTCCTGAACGCATAGCGGCTGCGGAAATGATTGCACCGGAATCCATCCTTACACAACGTTCATAACAATCTATGCCGGTTGGACAGTTCACGTGCTTTTCCACCCGAAAAATCATTCCGCTGTCAGATGGAACAGCCTTCCTTTATAATCTCCGCAGGCCCAGGGCATATCAATCCGGAGCCCTGCATACATCAGCTCTTCTCCGGAATAACCTCCTCCTTCTTCTCCTTCAATCCGGTAACTGTACTTTTGTTCCAGCCCTGCAAGACGGATTGTTCTTGTCAGCCGTCCCGGGGCATGGAGTACCTGAATATAGGTCAGCAGTGCTTCTTTCTTGTCCTTTGACACAACTATATAGCAGTCATACAGCTTGTTTTCCGAATAGGAAGCCAGACGATAGTAATCCCCCTCCCTTACCAGATCGTTGTATTTATGATACATAGCCACCTGCCCCGGAATCATACTGCGATCCTCCTCCGGAATCCGTGTGACGTCAAGCTCGTATCCGAAGGTTCCCGCCAGTGCAATATATCCTCTGGTTTCAAACGGAACGGTTCTTCCGACTATATGATTGGGGCAGTCACTGATATGCGCTCCCATTGCAGAAAGCGGATACAGCATTGCTGTTCCTTCCTGAATAATCAGACGCTCTACCGCATCGGTATCATCCGACGCCCATATCTGAGGACTATAATAGAGCATTCCGGCATCAAACCGGCTTCCTCCGCTTGAACAATTCTCCAGAAGTAGCTTTGGAAATTCTGTAATCAGGCGTTCCTGCAGCTGATAAACGCCAAGTACATACCGGTGCAAAAGTTCTCCCTGCCGATCAGCCGGCAGAGAGAGACTTCCAAGTTCAGCAAGCTGCCGGTTCATATCCCACTTCACATATTCGATATTAGCACTATGCAGTACCGTCGAAATCATTTCAAATACGGCATCTACGATTTCCTGCCGCGAAAGGTCAAGTACATACTGACATCTTCGAAGCCCGGCTTTTCGCCCCGGAACAGCAATTGCCCAGTCAGGATGATTGCGGAACAGGTTCGAATCCGGAGACACCATTTCCGGCTCCATCCAGATTCCGAACTTCAACCCAAGGCGGTTAACTTCCTCTACCAGATTCTTTAGTCCGCCGGTAATTTTCTCTTCATTTACAAACCAGTCCCCGAGAGACGATGAATCATCATTTCGTGTTCCAAACCAGCCGTCATCCATAACCAGCATTTCAATTCCGAGTCGCCCGGCTTCCTTTGCAATAGAAAGAAGCTTTTCTGTATTAAAATTAAAATAAGTTGCTTCCCAGTTGTTGAGCAGAATGGGACGTTTTTTATTCCGGTATTCACCCCGAATCAGATGCTTTCTGTAGAAATCATGGAAATTTCTTGTCATTCCTCCGATTCCTTCTACGGAGTAGTTCAATACTGCTTCCGGAGTAAAAAAGCATTCTCCCGGTGAAAGCTTCCAGTCAAATCCATCCGGATGAATTCCGATTACCGCACGTATTGCGTTAGGAAGCAGACATTCCGCCTGCGCCAGAAAGTTGCCCGAATAAATCAGACTCATCGCACAGACCTCTCCATGCTGCTGATCTGCGCGGTGCTCAGCAAGTGCCAGAAACGGCTGCGCCTGCGGTCCTGAACGACCGCACAGTGATGCCGTACCGTGTTTTCCAAGCGTCAGAGGATATCGGTTGATTCTTCCCTCCTGAGCCCATTCGCCGTGTACAGTAATTACATCATACTGATCATTTGTCATATCAAGTGAAGCACTTAGTGCCTCTGTCAGATGGAATGTCTCACTGCTTTCATTTACAATAACCGTACTTCTTGTGATGATATCAAGCTCTTCAAACACTGAATAGCGCAGAATCACCTTGATGTTCAATAAAGCATCAAAGCACTCCAGCTCCAGTGTCATACACTCCTGTTCCGTTCCAAAGCTTGCCGGAAGTCCGGTGATTTCCGGTTTTCCGGTGTAAATCCTATGTCCGCGGTAACCAAGGAGAAGTGCAGTATGTCCGCTTTCGCTTCTGATGGCGATTGCACTTTCTTTATAATCTCCGAGTCCCTTCTCCGGATACTCTTTCGGAAAAGATTCCATGAATACAACTCTGTCAAAGCCATCAGCAGGTACCGCTCTTGGCGGTTCGCCGAGTCCTAGACGTGCGGCAAAGCGCCCGTTGTCGATTCTCCGTCCATAATAAGCATGTCCGATAAAATTCTCATCTCCAAAAATCACAATTGCATAGGTGGAATTCTGCGTATTCAGCTGAAACAGCTGTTCATTCTCATGATAAACAATCGACATCGTTCTTCTCCCTGAATAAATTTTTAGCGGCTGAACTGCCAGAAATCTATGGAGTAACCGCTCCCGTAATAGATGAAAAATAAATCATGTTCTCCGGTAACTTCCTTATAAAGCTCTGCTGTCCGCTCCGTATATTCGTCTGTGTCCTCCGGCAGAACCTCGAGATATCCGATGACCTCTCCGTCCAGCCCGTCGACTCTGATCTGTATTACTCCGTATTCTGCATGACAGGAATTGATACATGCCATAAACCCTTTTGCCGCAGTAGCACCGAAATCGACTCCGTAGATGCAGGTCCAGTCTCCTGAATCAATTTCATTAACTGCCATATTCCCGGCTCCGTACCACACTGCTTCCAGTCCGACCTGCGTTGTGTTGATTCCTCCCATCGTTCCGAGCATTTCTGCTTCTACCCGCATGTATGGATCAACCGTACAGATCCGGTCAACACCAAGCTTTGTCCCTGTTGCCTGTTTAATAGTTCCGTCCTCGTTCACTGTGATGCTGTCAATATGGACACTTCGGTAACAGTTTTTATAGCCCATCGTGTTTTCGAGAAGCTGCGAATGATAGGTAATATACCATTTTCCCTGAAACTCAAACATCGTGTGATGGTTATTGTAATGGTTACCGAAATAATCTCCGGGGTTCTTCAGAAGTATTCCCTGTAAGGTAAACGGACCCATCGGACTGTCACCGGTCATATAACAAATCTGAGCAGACCCGATTCCAAGCTCTGCCTTTGCTTCGGCAGTAACATTCCAGTTAGAGCAATAGGAATAATAATAGGTATCACCGATCTTATTCACCCCGGAATCCTCGAAGAAATAAGGGGGATTGATTCTTGCCGGTTCTCCATCCAGACTGATCATATCCGCTCCGAGCTTTACCACTCTGGCTGTTCCCGGGTCTGCTTCGCAGCCCTCCGGAATCCCTCCTCCAAAATACAGATATGCGCTTCCGTCATCATCTACAAACACAGCCGGATCAAACATCCACACCACATCGTTACAGTTCTTGGTTGAAGAGGTTACAAGTGCCTTTCCCAGCGGATCTGAAAATGGTCCCGTCGGACTGTCGGCTGACAATACTCCGATTCCTCCTCCACCGTTTGCAAAATAAAGAAAGAACTTGGTTTCTCCGTCAATTTCTTTGCAGACGGCAGCCGGAGCCCAGGACAGATTCGCCCATTGTGCAGCACGTGCTTTGGAAGAACCAGCGACATAAATTGTCCCGTGATCCGTCCAGTTTACCATATCCGCCGATGAAATAACATGGATATTCTTCAGCATTTTATATGTATTATTCACTATATTTCCCTCTGCATCGTACTCAAACGCATCAGTACTGGTATAAATATATACCCGGTCGTTATAGACCAAAACCGTCGGATCAGCCGTGAACTTCTGAGCCACAAGCGGATTATGATGACCAATTTTCTTGTAGGTTTCTGATATTTCCAGTCCGTTAAAAAATGATTCAAGCTCTGCAGCCTTCGAAACCGGAGTTTCATCTTCCGGCAAGCCGGTCGGCTCCGTTAAAAGTTCATCCTCCGGCGAACCGGTCGGCTTGACCGGAGCTTCTGTTAATGTCGGTGTAGTATGATTCTGATTCATTATAGTATTCTCCTGTTCTGTCCCGCAAGTGCATCCCGTCACTAATAAGAGCAGCATTCCGGACACCAATAATTTTTTAATTTGCTTTTTCATTTGCACCTCTGAAAATTTTTATAGTTATTTCATTACTACTGAAATATCTACCAGTGTTCCATTGATCATTTCATCTGTAATAACCAGCTGTTCCGTATATACATCCCTGCCATCAACAATCCAGTGGTCGAATTCTTTCCCATTCGTTGGCGTGACATACAGAACCGTATCGTAATCGGAATAGTATTGACCGGAAAACGCATCATCCGTTGACCAGGAGTTAATCGATACCGTGCAGTTCTCCGGCTTTTCCACTGTCAGGGTATACCTTGTTCCCTGCAGATTAAAAAAGCTATAGCAGGTATTATATGCATAAAGTCTTCTTGTATGAACAAATTCCGAAATTGCTTTGACCTTATCCTCCATCCAATCAACAGAAAGCCAGCTCGCAAGCTTTCCGCTTTGAAATGAGTAGGTCTGCTCATTCAGTCTGGATGCATTCAGTTCCTCCAGAACACTATTTAAATATTCATCTGCAAATACCCCATTTATCAGATCCAGCATTTTAACATTGAAGATTTCACGGCAGTCCGGTCTCCTCATAAGCTGATCGAACAGTGCGCAGACCTCTTCACCCAGACGATCCTCGTTTTCATCCAGCTTAATCGATCCATCCTCGTTCAAAAAATCAGCCAGAAAACGTTCTGTTACTCCCGCTCCATATACACCAACAGTAAAGTCAAGATCATGCAGCAGGCTATGCCATTTACCATCAAACGGAGCCTCTCCGTACTCTTCTCCGTCTGCAGCATAATAACGATAAACCTTATAATTGTTATGCGGCCAGTCCTTATTGCCAAGAAATATTTGATAAGCAAAATATTCCAGATAATTCTTTACGTCGAATTTCTCACACAGCTCCTCATATCGTTTATCATCTGTCAGATCTGCCGTCGAATAAATGCTGTACAGCTCGTTGAATTCCTCGGCAGCATACAGTTCCTCGTCATCAGCAGTTACCTCTGCTACAGTTCCCTCACAAATGATTACCGTACCGTCGAATTTACCGTAATGTGTTTCAAAGTATGACTCATGATAAACCTCTGTCAGCCAGTATGCACCGTAATATTCGCCGTTGACAAATACCGCGCACGGGCAGACAGATTTTGCTTCATAGCCTGCTGCTTTTGCAAGCGTCTGAAATAATTCTTCCCGGATAAAAGCAACCCCATTGTCATTTCCCGCTGCACGCAGAACCAGCCGTTTGAACGCATCGATTTCCTTTCCTTTCTCATCAATGGCATCCGAAAAAAACGGGAAACGAAACTTATTATTGACGGTGCTGTATTCCTTACGTGCAAATAATTTCATGGGAATCTGATCTGCTGACCGCGACCATCCGCCATAGGTTCGGATTCCGGCGTCCTGGTTGATGACTGTAGTTCCGTCACTGCTCAGTATCTCCACATATACCGGTCGCTCGCTTTCATCCCCCTTCATATGATAATTCGCAGGCGTTTTCCCGTCAACTGTTTCATTAGGATGTTCAGCAAGATAATCATCCATTATTTTGCCGCCTACAAAAATCCCATATTCATAGTCATAGAGATTATACGGATCAGAGGTGATTGATACAACATAAGTATTAAATCTCTCTTCTATTCCTTTGCACATAAAATAAGTATGAACACAAATCTCCGAGCTCGTTCCATCTGCTCCGTAAACACAGGCCGATACAGGATACACCTTCATTGCTTCTGTCGTTTTCCCGGCAGCAAGAGTAATCGCTGACTGATATACCTGCGATTCTGTATTTGGCGTAGAACCATCCAGCGTATAGTAAATGGTTCCTTCCGTCTGGCTGTATAAAACCAGCTCCTGCGTTTCCTGATAGAAGTTGTCCTTCAATGAGAACTGCACCGACTGATTCAGGGATTCGACCGCTGTCAGTGGAGTTGGGGTTACCGTAACAACCGGAGCTGTCGTAGAATTCTTGTCAGCATTATCTGCAGTCAGGGATACCGTCGGTGTATTACTGATATCCGCAGGAACGGATACTCCGTTTCCGTTCCTACAGCCGGCCAATAAACCAATCAGCATCAGAATAAGAACTCCAATTATATAGTTATGATGTGTCTTTTTTTTATTACTCATTACTTTCTCCATTCCCGTTAAGTCAAACTTCTTCGGTCAAATCTGTCAGGTAATTATTTTCTGCTGAATCTTTATCTCTCCGAACGTAACTCCGTTGTAATATTTTTTGTTTCTCCTGCATTCAGATATAGTTCGATATGCTTTTCCCGATACACAAGTATCGTCCGCAGCTGGTCATAAGCGGTAACTGTACAGCGATTCAGCCGATGGTTTTTCCAGCTTAGCGAGATTACCGCATTTCCGATTATACGAATCCCCTTTACGTTTCCTGCGGAAAAGCAATCCGGAAGTGCAGGAAGTAGAATTGTTCTCTCTTCTGAAGATTGAACAAGCATTTCTGCAATTGCGGCAATTGCTCCAAAGTTTCCGTCAATCTGGAATGGTGGATGATTGTCAAACAGATTCGGAAGCGTTGATTTTTCAAACAGCTGCAGCAGGTTCTCGTATACCGCATTCCCATTACCAAGCCGTCCATACATATTCATAATCCACGCACGACTCCACCCTGTATGTCCTCCGCCATTCGCAAGTCTTCTCTCCAGTGTCGTTGCTGCCGCCTTTGCAAGCTCCGGTGTTTTATCCGGTGTAATCTGATGTGACGGGTACAGTCCATATAAATGTGAAATATGGCGGTGACCACGTTCTGCTTCCTCATAATCTTCACGCCATTCCATCAATTGTCCGTATTTTCCGATCTGATTTGGAATCAATCGATCCAGAACATTTTGAAAACGTTCAGTGTATTCATCCTGCAGCTTCAGAAGCTCTGCCGCCTTAATGCACTGCGTCATCAGATCCCGAATAATCTGGTTATCCATTGTCGATCCGGAAGTCAGGCAGGCCTGTTGTCCATCCGGTAAAATATAAGTATTCTCCGGTGAAACCGACGGACAGGTTACAAGATACCCCCCGTCCTCTATCAGATAATCAAGAAAGAATTTTGCAGCTTCTTTCATAATCGGATAGGCTTCTCTTAAAAATGCCTCATCCTGGGTATACAGATAATGTGTCCATTGATGGGTACACAGCCATGCAGCTCCCATAACCCAGTAGGAAGCAGGAAGCCAGATATCCTGAACTGCCGTATCACCCCAGATATCTGTATTATGGTGCGCTACCATTCCGGAACAATGATACATTTTTTTTGCGGTTTCTTTTCCATGCTCGACCATTCTCGCAATATGATCTAAAAGTGCCGTATGACATTCACTTAGATTGCAGCTTTCTGCAGGCCAGTAATTCATCTCCGTATTGATATTAATCGTATATTTCGAATCCCATGCCGGAGTAAAATCCTTGTTCCAAAGTCCCTGCAGCGTTAACGGAAGTGTTCCCGGGCGGCTTCCCGATATCATCAGATACCGTCCAAAATTAAAATACCGCTCAATCGTTTCCCCGTTTGTACGTTTATCGTCCACTGCAATGTGCAGCTTCATCCGATTGTAATACCTCTTATACTCGCTAAGGTGCCTGGAACGCAGATGCTCAAATGCAGTCTCGCTAACCTTATCGAGAACTTTTGTTAAATATTTTTCCGGATTTTTCTTCCGGTACGTTGTTGCTGCTGACAGGTAGAATATAACCTCATGCGAATGACGAATCAGAAGCTGTTCTCCTTGAACAAGAACCTCCCCGTCCAGAGCTTTCGCGCGAAGCATTGCACAAAACGAAGAACCGTTTCCAAGACTTCCTCCCATCATGATTGTGCTGTCATCTGCTTTTCCTGCATAATCATAGTATCTGCCACGCTGCAGAAGCATCGACAGGGTAAGCCCCTCCGGTGCATCTGTCTGATAACGCATTACCATAGCATGTGCAGGGGCAGAGATAAAGGCTTCTCTTGTATAGTGGCTGCCCTCCTGTTCATAGGTTACAAAATGAACTGCTTCCGACAGAAGCAATTTTCTTTCATAATTCGAAACTCTACCCGATTGCCCATAGATTGTAAGGTCACCAAGCGTCTGATACGGACGCATACTCTGCGGTGTGCCTGCCAGTGTATGATTGGCAAGCTCATTCGCCCTGTTAACGTCTCCGCTTAAGATAGCGCTTCGAAGCTCCTCAAGATGCGTTGCAGCATCCGGGTTATTACGGTCAACATAGCTTCCGTACCAGACACTTTCTTCATTCAGCTGAATATGCTCTGCTCCTACATCTCCGTATAACATTGCACCAAGCGATCCGTTTCCAAGCGGCAGGGCTTCCTCCCACCGGACCGCCGGTTCATAAAACAGAATCTGGTCTGCTGTATTGCTCTGTTTTGTTTGTTTCACGGTTTCTCACTTTCATGTTGTATTCCGGTTCGTATGCCCGGGTTCTCTTGTTTCGACTCGCATGCATCTTCTCGTTCTCATGTTCCGACCCACATGTATGCTTTTCGATTTCCGGCTTACTCATTGTGTGGAAGATTCCTTAAATAAGATCTGCGCAAAGTTATAAAAGCCCATATACCATACGTTAAAATCATGTCCGCCGGATACATCCTGCCACATATAATTCTCTCCGTCGGTTAAGAGCTCTGTCAGCCCGGTAAGACCTGTTGTCGCTGCGCTTGCGCTCGCATGGGCGATGCTGTCCTGTAGGCCACATACATTGTAAAAATAATGAATCGGGCAATTATCAAAGGCATTGATTTTCGATGCAACAACCGCTGCACTGTATGAGGTCGGAGCCGCTGAGAATGCTCCGAACCAGCTTAAAAGATCAAGGCATTCACACATTCCGATATTGATTGTCTGCATTCCGCCCATAGAAAGTCCCGCCATGGCACGATGATCTCTTGCTGCCGATAAATCATAGCCCTCCTCATACTCTGCATAGGTCGCAAAATTCTGATCAATATACGGAATCAGATCATTTCTAAGCTCCTGACCAAAAAGATAGAAGGAGTTGTAATCAGCGTTGCTGGAATGATCTGCGCTGGAACGCCCATTCGGAGTAACAACTATAAACGGTTCGATATCCCCGTGATAGATCAGATTATCCATCATTGCCTTAACCTTAGAGTCAGCGCTCCCCATCCCCCATTCATCTATACTTCCTCCGATTCCATGCATCAGATACAGAACATTATACTGTTTGGTCTCGTCATAGTTATAAGGGAGATAAACATAAGCTTTCTTGGTAATTTCCTCCCCTTCTCCAAAATAATCCTTTGTCGTATAGCTGATTGTCTGTACCGAACCGTGTTCCACATATCTTTGCTGAGTATATTTGTTCGGAAGGTAGCTTTTCTCGGCAAACGTTGCAGTTGCTTCGCGGTCTGAACCCGCTTTTGTCGGTTCAGGTGTTACCGTCGGAGTCGGCTCTGCTGTTGCTGTAGGCTCCGGTATAGTCGTTGCTGTCGGATCCGGCTGTATCGTCGGTGACGGCATTTTAGTCGTATCCATTGTTGGCATTGGTGTGCTGGTTGATTTTTCCATTTGTCCTCCTTGATTGCTGCATGCCGGTAAGCAGAGCAGAATTAATGTAAGTATCATAATGACTGCAGTGGTTCTTTTTCTTTCCATATACTTCCTCCTTACTAACTATGTAAATAATGTTACAAAACTTTTTCCGTATTCTATCCATTGACTGAATTGGAAATAATTATCTGTCCATCTTTCATTTCCAGCCGGATACGATTGGAATCCACTCCGATACTGTCCAGCATTTCTCGTGGCAGCTGTACCCGTCCCGCCCGGTCCAGTACCGCAAATTCATCATGCGTTTCCAGTCCTGAATCAAAGCCGCTGATGTTCTTAACCGATTCGGCATAGCTTTGCTTCATAATACGTTCACTGCTTGTCTTTCCGTCACGGATTGCTACAACACGGTTGACCTTTCCTGCAAGATGATTATCATGTGTAACAATAATTATCGTCAGATTCAGTTCTTTATTCAGAGTTCGAAATACCTCCAGCACCGAATCTGATGTTTTTACGTCCACTGATCCGGTTGGTTCATCTGCCAGAAGAAGCTTTGGCCGGTTACTTAATGCAATTGCAATTGCAATTCGCTGCTGTTCCCCACCGGACAGCTGATTCAGCCTGCGATCCTTCCTTTGTGCGATTCCAACCATCTCCAGAAGTTCAAGTGCACGCTCCCTTCTTCGCGGTTCGGGTGCGAACAGCATCGGAATCTGAACATTTTGTAAAGCAGTCAGATACGGAAACAGATTTCGTGCATTATTCTGCCAGACAAATCCCACTGTTTTCTGCTTGTACTGTACCAGCTGCTTTTCTGTCATATGGAACAGATCCTTTCCGTCCACATACAGGCTGCCCGCCGATGGACGGTCAAGACCACCCAGCATATTAAGAAAGGTCGATTTTCCGCTTCCGCTGTTGCCGATTACGGCTAGAAGCTCTCCTCGTTCCACCTTGAGATCCAATCCTTGCAGAGCCATAACCTCTATGTCTTTTGTCTTATATATTTTGACCAGATTATCACACTCTACCATATAATCACTCTTAGCCGGTGTACCGGTTTCTATCGTCTCCGGCTGTTCTTTGATCTGCATCTTTATCCCTCATTTCTGCGCTGCTTCTAATTAAGATGTTATCGCCTCAGCGCGGTGGAATCTGTAATCTCATAGACTGCATCCCCAAGCTCCATCATCTTTGGATCATGTGTCGTAATAACAACAGTCAGTCCTTCTTTACTGATTAAATCCTTGAATATTTTCATGACCTGAAGACCGGTCTGACTGTCCAGTTCTCCGGTCGGTTCATCTGCAAATATAACTGCCGGTTTATGAACAATTGCCCTCGCAATTGCCACACGTTGCTGTTCTCCTCCGGACATCTCCTGCGGCATGTGGTTCATTCTTGAGCCAAGACCCACCATCCTTAGACACTCCTCCGCACGTACACGCATATTTCCTTTGTAATCTGCAAGTCGTAAAGCAAATTCAACATTTTCATAAGCTGTCATTACCGGAATCAGTGCCACCGCCTGAAATACAAAACCGATTCGTGTTCGTCGAAGCTGTTCCCTCTCAAGCTCTGATATCTTTGATATTTCTGTCTGCTCAAAATACACGGCTCCGCTGCTCGGTCGATCCAGCGCCCCAAGGATGTTCATAAGTGTTGTTTTTCCTGAGCCGGAACGTCCCTTAAGCACTGTCAGGGTTTGATCTTCAATCGTTATGTTCACATCATGCAATGCAGTAAATTCTGTTCCGTCCGGAAGCGGAAAAACCCGCTTAATTCCTTCGGTATGAATTTTTATCTTACCCATAACTTCCTCATTCCTCACCAAGCTTCAGCGCCTGTGCAATTTTAATCTTTGATATCAATACGGCAAGAACAATCGTACAGAACACAAGCATTCCGACAATTACTGCTGCAAGCCGAATCACATCACTTTTTCCAACCAGAATTCCAATCGGTAATGTCTGATTTGTAACTCTGTATGCAATCTCAATTAATGGTACGAACAGCTTTGAAGCTATCACACCGATTCCGGCTCCGCAGGCAAGAGACAGAAAGGAGATAAATAAATGCTCATTGCAAAGCATCCTTATAAACTCCTTCATTGACATTCCCATTGCTCGATATACACCAAACATGAGCTCTCTCGAACGAATGGATAAAATCCAGAATATCAGGAAGCCGACCGTACACAGCAGCAGGGTCATAATAAAGTTAATCGTCAGCATTCCGTTCGTCACCTGATAAATGGTATCATTTCTTATATCAACAAGCAACTTTTCAGAATCAGAAAATGCCGTCAGTTTCAGGTTCTGTTCTTCTATAAAGTCATAAATAAACTGGGTATCTTCCTTTACTTTGATCCAGATTTGATAGGGAAGTACTCCGAAGTCATGTTGAACCAAATCAAAATGGGCTACAATCAGATAATGATCGGTTGTCGATACCACTCCATCCGCTCCTGCCACATCGATTGTTGAAGAGAATGTCGGCCATGCATCTACAAAGCCATATACGGTACCCTCACAGGTTTTTCCGTTTTCTCCTTTGAATTTGATTTTATCTCCTACCTTAACACCAAGATTTCGTTCAAAGCTTGTCGATAAAAGCAAAGCGTCTGTATTTTGTGAAATCAGATTCAGATAGCTGTTAAAATGTTCCTTTAGGATTCCTGTTTTCATAACCGCCGTTTTGCCGAATTCCCTTGTGTTGATTCCAAGAAGCTCTATATTAGTCAGATCAACATTATTTACCGAAGCCGTTACCTCAGTTTCCTTGTATACCTTTGTAACACTCTCTGCGCCTCGCTCTGTCAATTCCAGGAACCGTGACTCATCCGGCTCATAATACTCCAGCTCTCTTCCGGGATTATCCTCCAGGGTATAGCTGTTATTTTTCCACTTTTCCTGCAGAACGATATCCGCACCCACCTCATAGCGAAGACTGTCCTCGGCGTTCTTGTTGATTGTTCTTGCAATTCCGGCATTCAATATACCCATGGCAAGTGTCATGATTAAAAATACCGATATAAACGATTGTTTTCTTCTTGTCTTAATTACCTGCAGAAATGATGCATATTCCGCCGGCTTCCAAAACCGCTTTCCGATACGATAAATCAGTTTTGTTATTAAGGGAAGAAGACGAAGACAAAGGAGTCCTGCACTGAAAATGAACAGCGAAGAATTAAGAAAAATCATCGGATCCAACGCTTCTCCATTTTGAATTCTTGCAGTAATCTGTTCCAGCTGTCCCGAAAAATTATAATAAAGATACAGGGATATAGCAAATAATATAACATCCAGATACATCCGCTGCCAGAACGGAGTCTGTTTCCTTTTGGATTTCTGCTTATGCTCAACAATTGTTATTCCGGCTGATTTCAGAGCCGGTATTGTCATCATGGCAATGGAAAGCAGACAGGCTATAACACCATAGAGTATCACGGTTTTATCAATTGTAAGCACCAGCGATTTTCTTCCGATGAATTCCATGAATGTATTGGTTGCTCCAAGAATTCTGCACATAAGGTATGCACAGGGGATTCCAATAATCAAACTGATCAGTGAAATGACCGAACTTTGAGCCAGATAAACAAGAACAATCTGTCCTTTACTGACACCGCGGCTTTTTAAGACTGCTATTTCATTTTGTTCCATCTGTATCATCTGACCTGAAACCATAAATATAAATGCGGCAAGCAACAGAAACATCGGTACCTGTAAAATCCACATCGTTGTTGTAACATTTCCGCTTTTTTCAATGTATTTATTCACCGCTGTCATATAATTTACTTCACACTCGGTTGTTCCCTTCATTGCTGCTTCTGCAATCAGATACTCTCCGAATTCCTGCATGCTTTCTGTATCTTCCGGTGTGAACTGCATATAGTCATAAAGCACGGTGTCTTTGGTTGTATATACAAGATTATTCATTGATGCTTCATAAACTTCTTTTTCAAACAATGTTTCATCGATAAAAAATACCATGCCGTACTGTGCCGGTGAGGTTGCCCAGTACACATCATTTTCATCGGACGCCTCAAATACTCCCGCAATTCGCAAGCGGATTTCATTTCCGTCTGCGTCGTACAGTTTTTGCATTGTTATAATCTCATTCAGCAAAAGATTCAGTCTGACCATCGTAGTCTGGCTGACAACACAGTCAATGACTCCATTTTCATCCCGTTCGGTCGAATAGAAGGAGCCAATGAGAATGCTGCTGTGATTTTCAAGTCCGGTCAGACTTCCGACCGCTGCTGTCTTTCTCGCATAATCACTTTCCCGAATCAGATCCGGTATAAAATCCTTTTCTTTAACTTTACGAAACCTGATGGTCTGCAGAACCGGCAACGGAAGCATTTCTTGAATTTTCTCACCCATCCGGTCTGTTTCCTTAAAAAACACAGAATCAAGAAAAGCTTCATTTCCACGAAGAAGCGTGCTGGAAGCAGATACCGTGCCTGGATACAGATTCGTCTCTTCCATTGAACTGCTTAGATTACGGCTGAGCATTTTCTGCAGCGCAGCCTCCATATACATCGGATTACAGCAGGTAATGCTGACAAACAAAATATTACCAACCAGAAGACTGATGACCATCCATTTTTTCTGTAACAATTTTTGTATCACAAAAGCTATCATAGGTTTTCCTCATATCAGAGCAATTTAATTTAGAATTCGGGGCTCCGGTTCAAATCCTTTCTGAAAAGATTATCGTATTACAAGCTTCTGTCCTTCGGACAATCCGCCAAGAATCCATGCCTTCTCGCCAAACCGTCTCCCGAAATTAACCAGCTGTGTTGATATCATACCATCCTCTGACAATAGAACAGAGTACGCTTCGCCGGAACTGACTGCCGCATAATCTACTGTCAGCACATGATCCAGCTCAAACTGAACCGCTTCGACAGAATATACGTAATCCATGTTCATACCGGCTTCAAATTCATCGACTCGGACGATGGCGGTTCCGCTCCACAGAGAGTTCGGAACAATATTCGAGGCATAAATTACTGTTCCTTCATAAGTTTTTTCCTTATCCATTGATTGGGTGATCTTTACCTTTTGATTAAATTTCAGAATTTTACTGCTGTCATCAATCAGCAAAACCGGTATTTCGGAACTGATGATACTTCCAAGGTTCGACCAATATCCACTCATGCTTCCTTTTGTGGCAATATATTCAATGTACCCGCTGCAGGAGGCCGTCAGTGTAACACTGGCTGAATTAACAAGCTCAAGGTATTCCTTTCTTTGACTTTGAAGCTTTGCTTCATTTTCATAAATATAGCCGGCAAGCTCTGCCGTTTGTATTTTAGCTTCACAAGCTGCAATTTTTTTCAACTGCTCTGTCTTTTCTGTTTCTGCTTTCTTTTCCAGTGTGTCAATTTCGGATTCGCGCCTGGCAATCTCTGCCTGATACTCATTTTCTGCTGTCTTCAGGCTGATTTCTGCATTTAAAAGCTGCATCCGATCCTGACTCTTCGAGATGGTCATCAAAGCAGTACCTTTTTCAACATAATCTCCTGTTTTTACGAACACCTCTCCCACCGTTCCGTATTCACGATAATCGATTGAAACACGACCTGTATATCCAAGGGATGCTCCGGTAAATTGTTTTGTAGAGGTTAAACTGTCATACATAACCTCAGTTACGGAATAATTATCTGAAACAGTAAGTGCTGTTCCATGGAGAAATACTTCTTCTCCTTCTGTAAGACCTTCCGTTATTTCCGTGAAAATTACTGTTTTAATTCCGGTCGTTATTTTTCTGTATTCCTTTTCTCCATTCCGGTTCACATAGACATATTCGCCGCTTTCCCCTGTCAGAATTGCACCCGAAGGAATTGCAAGTACCTGTTCCTTCCTATTCTGATATAGAATAATTGCACAATATAAACCGATTTTATCTTTCAGATCTGTTGTCGTAATCTTAAATCTGACCGGAATGGTTTTTCCGCTGTAGACATAGGAGTTTTTCTCTTCTGTTGAATAATCAAACAGCTCCAGATCGTAAATCTCTGCACCGATTCTTGCCTGTATTTTGTCATAGTCGGCTAAGTTATCTTCGGTCAGCTTTGTCGTTATGATACAGGGTGAATTGGTATCCGCTATGACAAACTGATCCTGTCCCGCACTGACACGGGAACCGGCAGAAAGACCTCCAATGCAGGTAACCGTTCCTTCTGCAGGCGAATACAGTTCATAACCGACTGCATTTTCCTTAAGCTTTTCCAGTTCCTGATTCATTGCTGCCAGTTTCTGTTCAAATAAAACTCTATTGTATTCTAAGGAGGTTTCAAATTCTTCAAGCTCCAGCTTTTTAAGCTTCTGTTCCTTTCCTTCTGTATCGATTAGTTCAATCTTTATTTTATCGATTCTCGCTTCGAGTTCCTCAATCTGATTATCATATTCCAGATACGCATCAGCAATTGAATTATTTTGTTCTTCTATTGCCGTCATATCAGCTTTTGAATCAAGCACTCCAAGCAGATCCCCTTTCTTTACTGAATCTCCGATCCGAACATAGATCTGTTCAATATAACCGGAACGTTTAAACCCGGCTGTTACCGTAACCGCTGTAACCTCACTGTCAAAATAAGAACAATCATATATATCAGTAATAACAACCTTCTGCATCTCCTGTTTTGCTTCAATCGGCATCAGCAATTCCGGTACTTCCTGCTCCTTAGCGTCTCCACATGCGGTTAGCAGTACTGCGGTCAGAATAATACAAAATAACTTTTTTTTATTATGCAGCATAAAACCTCCATCCTACGCATTGTTCCTATCGATCAGCGAAGTACAATCAATGCGTTTTCTTCTAAACCATTTGTTATTTCTATATTATCATCACCGACAAATCCGGTTCGAATTTTCTGAATTGTTTTTATACCGTCTTTTTCAACATAAACGATCTGACTTCCTCCTGCTTTCGTCACCGCTTTCTTCGGAAGATAAAGAACATTGTAACGGCTTCCTGTCTGAACAATTGCTTCTGCACGATCTCCCTGCTTTAGTCCTGCAACTGAGGTATTTAATACCATCTGAATTTTCATTTGTCCGATATTGCTTTTTCCTTCATCCATAATACTGGTTATCGTTCCTGAATAAGCTTTCCCTTTGATTTCCAATGTAACCTCTTCTCCTTCAACATAATACATCCACTTATTTGTTAATGAGGTAAAGGTCATTGTCGGATCAACGATTGTTATGAAGTCACTTCCGCGTCTTGAGCGGTCATCTTCATTCACTTCAAGCAAATAGCTTACAACCCCGTCAATTTTCGAATAAATCCGACGGTTTTCTCGCTGATTTTCCAGCTCGCTCTTCATTTCCTCCAGAAGATTGATCGTCAGCTGATTTTTTTCAAGTTCAAGGTGATACTCCTCTTTCGCTGTTTCCTTAGCCTTCTCTTCATCCATTCCGTTCAAAATACATCTTCTGTACGCAATCTCTATCATTTTGTTCAGATAATCCTGTTCTGCATAAGCTGTAATCAGATTCAGGTCACAATCATAGATATCTTCATCAATGCTGCCCATGTCGAGTTCTGCCAACAGATCACCCTTTTGTACTGTGTCACCGATTTCAACATATACCGTTCCGTAGGAAAGATTACTGATAGAGAAACTGTAGGTTTCTTCAGCAGCAGGTTCATACTGCGCAGTCACCGAAACGCTGGTATATAAATCACCGCGTTTTACTGATGTATAGATAAAATCCTCCGTCTCGTCCTCTGTAAATACCGGAACAGAACGGAATTCCTCTTCTCCGGGCAGTAATCCACAGCCTGCAAAAAAAACTGCTGTTATTATGAACAGCATCAGCGTAAAAAAATTAGTTGTTCTGTAATTCCAATGTTTCATTTCATCCCCTATTTCCATATGGTTATGGATGTTCTTCTATCTGATTTTATGGAAAGAATCCCAAAAGCCACGCTTTCGGGATTCTCTCCATGGCAAACCGCCAGTTTCTGCCAGAATGCCTTTATTCACATGTTGCTTTGTTTATGAACTGATTCATCTGAACAGTTCCTATCAGTTGTTGTTTGCTTCGTTGATCAAAGCATCCCAAGTATCCTTCATAGCTTCTGCTGCTTCAGCAGGAGTCTGGCCGCCGAGTGTCCACCAGTACTGCGGTCCAAGATCAAGACCAGCGATCCAGTCGTTGTTCCATGTAGTTGCATTTGCTACAAGACGTCTGTAGGTAAGGTCAAGTGCTTCGGTATCACAGTATTTCTGATAACGGTTTTCAATCAATGCTTCCAGCGGATCATCACTGTAACCCGGTGTAGTATCAGTATACAGGTTAAATGCAAAAGCGATCTTCCAAGCGGTCTGCGCATCATAGCATGCAGGAATCATCCAGACATTATCAGATACAACATTCGTATAATCTGTCATGTTAGGTCCCATCGGGAAACATACAAATCCGTATTCATCTGCCATTCCACCGCTCTGTAAATTAGAACATCTATACTCATTATCTACCTGGAAAGCGATCTCTCCATTGATAAATGCAGCATAGAACCAATCCCAGTTTGCACCTTCCTCAGCCGGTTTCTTGTAAAGCTTCTCCAGACCGATTGCCCAGTTAATTGCATTTAAGTAATCATCTGAAAGGGTGTTGTTATAAAACTTACCGTTAGCATCCTTACCAAACATAAAGGAACCGTTGGATGCAATAGCTGAAGTATAGAGTCCTGTATTACTGTCTGCAAGTGCATAAGTATCATATTCACCATCATTATCAATATCTCTTGTTGTCTTCTTGCAAAGATCTTCAAAAGCAGCCCAGTCCCAGGTCATGCTTTCCTGCATATCATACAGAGACTGCGGATCTACTCCTGCTTCTTCAAGGAGACGCTTGTTAAACCAGACACCGTTTCTCGGTTCTGTTGCACCCCAAAGCAGACCATAGGTTTTTCCTGCAAAGGTGGTATCCTCGATCATACTGTTAACCCATTTGTCTGCTGTCAGGTCAATACAATCTAGAGAAGCATAGTCATATGCCAGTCCGCTTAGGATCGGAGCACATGCTGAACCGTGCTTAACAGCCATAAGATACAGATCCTCAGAGCCTGAGGTTGCAATCTCGGTGAAGAAATTACCACATTCACCCCAGCTGCTGACAGCCTTACGCTCGATGGTAAAATTGTAGGTTTCCATGCACCAGTCAAGGTATTCTTCTGTAGCTTCATCCTGTGCGGTCTTATTCTCATCTGCTACCGGTGAATACCAATAGTCGCCGATGATTACGTGAACTCCGCCAAGATCATATACATTACCGTCTGCATCTTTCAGAATCTTGATTCCGCCGTATCCGAGAGCCTCGGTCGGTGTAGGGGTTGCTGCATCGGTGGGTGTTGCTGTTGCATCCGGTGCTGTTGTTGCCTTCGGTGCTGTTGTTGCAGTTGGTCCCGGTGCGCTGGTCGGATTACCCGATCCATTGTTGCCGCATGCTGCAAGACCTGCAATCATCGCTACTACCAAAACAATAGCGAAAAGTCTTTGTAACTTTTTCATAACTTCCTCCTTATAATTGTTTTAATTTATCATAAGAAGCTTTCAGCTTCCTATAATCTTCTTTACACAGAAATTATCAATTCTACATCTTAATTCCTGTTGCACTTAGGTTTTCAATAAAGCCCTTCTGCGCAAACAGATAAAGAATAATTAATGGTACTACTGCCATAAGAATACCGGTTGATATCATCATCTGTCCGTAGCCGACTGTAATCGTCGCTGCAACCGAGGTGGAATTGTTTCCGGATATATAGTGTCCCAAATCATCCAGCAGAGAAACAAGTTTCTTTGCAAGTACATTTGCATTTCCAAGGAACATCTGGTTATAGAAGTTATCTGTCCACTGCCATACAAAGGAAAATAAGAAGCAGGACAGCAGTGTCGGAACCGCATTCGGCAGCATGACACGGACAAATGTACGGAACGGACCGCAGCCATCCACACAGGCTGCTTCCTCAAGCTCCTTCGGAATTCCCTGAAACATCTGACGCAGAAGGAATATGTACAACCCCTGCTTCAAGCCCATACAGCCCGCACACATCATGTAGTAAGGAATAGCGCTTCCTCTGATGTTCAGTGTATCTCCGGTCAACAGCTTAAAGATACCCAATATGTCAAAATATCTGAAATGCAAAAACAGCGAAGTTGATATCGTCTGCGGCGGAATAATTATGACAAGAATTACAAGCGTAAACCATAGCTTCTTAAGCGGAAAATCAAACCTTGCGAAGCCATATGCCACCAATGCACTGGAAATCAGCTGTATCAATGCAACGGTAAATGAAATACCAAAGGTTTTTGCCAGTGCATTCCAATAATCCATTAGATATACATCCAGCTTGTAATTCTCCGTTGTAAAATGCTTTGGAATAACCACGATAGAGGAATCATACAAATCTCCTTCTTCCATCAGGCTGACTCCGATTTTGGTCGCAATCGGCTGAAGAATCAGAAAAATCAAGCCAAACAGAAGCAGTGCTCTCGCGACTGAGATGAAGATCTTCTTTGTTTCACGGCGAATCAGATAATTGTGCGATCGTCTGTTGCGTTCCCAGAACCCAAGCTCCTTCGGTAATGCTTCTTTTACTTTATTCATCGCTTGCCACTCCCTTTGTCAGCTTAATGATAATCAGTGAGGTCACCGCCACCAGGACAATACAGACGACAAAATAACACCAAGACATTGCCGATGCATACCCGTACTTCAGGTTTGTAACCATTTCATCTTTAATGCGTGTAATTACTTCATTATCTGTCTTCATAAAGAAATCTACCACAGTGTATACCCAGTTTACGATAATCAGCGGACAGACTGCGGGGAAGGTAATCTTCCACAGCTTCTCCCATGCAGTACAGCCCTCAATGTCTGCGGCTTCATACATACTCTTATTGATTGACTGCAGTCCGGAAAGGAAGATAATAATCTGAATTCCGGAGGCCAGTGCAATATCCTCGATTGATTCCACAAGGTCAAATACCGTCTCGAATGCACGTGTACCTATACTGGTGGAACGAAGTATTTCCTTCAGAGTATCGGTAATACCTGTGTTGCTGTTTTCAGCAATATAATCTGCAATTGCAGACATCAGTGCATTATCAGTCTCAAGCTTTACCAGAACGCCGGAGGACAGAATGACCGGAAGAAAAAATACCGCACGCGCAAAGGCACGTCCATGAAATTTCTGATTCAGAATCAACGCGACAAACAGGCTGAATACCATAATTGCAAGTGAGTTGGTAAACATCTTCTGTGCTTCAGTTAAAAGCATCTCTGTAAAATCCGGATCAACCGCAAGTGCACGGTTATAATTCTTTAGATTGACAAATATCATCTGAAAACCCAGACCGGAAAGTTCTACATCACAAAAGCTCATATACAGTGATTTAATCAACGGAACCAGCATAAAACAGATGAAACCGATGACAAACGGCAAAATGAACAGATATCCGTATACCGCACGTTTCTTTTTTATACCGGAATAATTCTTCACCTTCTTCATTGCTCATTTCCCTTCTTTACTGTGTAATCCTTCGCAGGTACAGTAAGTGTTCCGTCTGTGTAATCATCTTCTCCGTAATTTACATAAACTACCGTTCCGTTACTATAGGTCGTTTCTTTAACAAAGTTCGTCAGGTTCCTGTATCCGGTGATCTCCGAAGTAAATATATCGCTCATCTCCCTGTTATAACGGTCGTAGATTTCCTGTGCAATCGGAAACCACTGGTCATAATCTGCTCCGTAATACTGTGAATATAAGGTATCCTGAAGTGTTGACATGGGCTCCTTCATAAAAGTAAACTTAAGTCCTGCTCCGGTCTCGGCTGCATTCAGTAATGCCCTCTGGTAATCCTTCTCCAGATTCAGAGATTCTCCGGTGTAATCAACGTATCCGTGAAGTGCCATCTGATAAATCGGTACAGTGTTATCCAGTATTGTGTAACGATTTCCTTCCAGATTCATATCTGTAATTACATCTGCATACCAGGCAGCATAATCATTTCCTCTGGAAATCATCGTACTGATTCCCTGTTCCTTAAGCTCCTGGAACTCGCTCTGTAGCAGTTTTGCCGAATCCGCTCTGGTCAGTATCGATTCTTCATTGTAATCAGCAGAAAGATACTTTCCTTCGTCACGAAGTGAAATCCCTGCTGTATCGTATTTCACAGCTGCATTAATCAACTGTACAAGATTAACGGTTCGATTATTCTGATTCAGCAGGAAATAAGGATCGTTATAGGTTTCCTGTCCATACCATACTGTCGAATAGCTGTACAGCTTAACTCGCGTATCATCTGTAAACCGTGCAGAATCCTGAAACATATTGAATCCGTCAAACAATTTGTTGTTAAACGTAAAATCTATGTAGCCATCCAGATAAAGATTGATTCCAAGGGCTTTTGCTGTCTTGGTCATGGAAGAAAGAGCCTTTTCTCCGCCCAGACTACTAATCGGTTTGATTCGAGTAAGCAATTGCTGACGAATTCCTCCGTTCACCCAGCCGGACAGCTTTACCGACAGATTCGAAAATCCGCTCTCATATAATTCTGATAAAATCTGTTCAGCTTCCTTATATGTAGTTAATGCAAGCGGAACCGATTTTGGCACTCCGAATACCTGTTGTGTCTTATCAACGGCTCCAAGAATCTCAACCACTACCGGAACTGAATCAGAGTCTGTTTTCTCAAGATTCGTTCCCTTTTGAATAATAAATTCCCGATAGCTTTCTGCAATCTCGACATAGTCACAGGTATCTATATGACGGTATCTCATTGTCACACTGCCCGTTGGCATCTCACTTTCAAATACATAAACCGGAACAATTGTTTTTGTTGATACTGCATAACCTTTGCTGTGCAGAATCGTAAATTCACAGTTCGCATAATTAAAGCTGTGATTACGACCTGCAATGTCGGCAGAAATACTGGCATCTTCTGCCCCCTGATCTATAAGGCACAGAACAGAGGACGAGGTATCGGTATAACACATACCGAACATGCTAAATTCCGCATGTGTTTCTCCTACCACTGAAGTTCGCTCCATTGCATAATTCCAACCATAGAGATTTGTATAATAGCTGTTCTGTGAAAGCTTTCCGCTATTAAAGTTAATCAGCGCTCCGCCGCCTTCCGGAACCATAATAAACCCATTATCACTTATGCCGGCTGCTGCATAATAAGGAAGAATTGTTATACCGACAATCGGATAATCCTTACGGTATTCAACTGCTTCCATAGGAACCTCAGCAACCAAATCATTTCCTTCCAGCCGGTAAATAACCGATACGTTAAACGAAGGTTTGTTGCTGCTGGACGTTGAAGTAAAGTTTTCAAGATCTGCTTCATATTCCTCATAGGTATATCCGATTCCTTCAAATGCGGACTCCATGATTCCGAGCATAAATTCCTTCGTGTTCTCACGCATGATATATGCGGGGCCCTCGGAAAGCATCGGATAGAGTTCCAACAGCTCTTCTTTGTTGTCTTTCTTTCCAAGATTCTCAAGATCATACAGCTTATAGTTGTTCTTTATCTTTTTGGCATCAGCTGCATCCATCCGGCTCAGCATTTCTTCAAAACGTTCCGCAAAGCAGAACGGAGGAATCACATATTCTCTTTGCAAATCGCCGACAGAATAATTTACCCGGATATAATCCTCGCCTGCTTCAATCTCATATAGTCCGCGAGAGATGCTGTATTCATAATTATCATAGGTATTTACAACACCGTTTACTGTCATATATTTGATACTCATGGTGGCTTTCAGCTTTTTCTTCTCCACTGAGAGTGCCAGTGTATCCGCATCAATTCCGTCAGGATTTGATTTCCATATGACGCCTGTAGACTTCTTGGTTAATGTAAACTGAGTCGTAAGCGCATCCATTGTAAAAATCAGCTCATCATTTTCAAGTGAATAGCTCTCTTCCTCTTCCACATATCCGTAAGGGATAAATTCCTCCTCCGGTTCCGGTTCCTGATTGGAGAACACAATCACCAGGACAAAGGCTCCGATGACAAGACAGGTCAACACCGGTACAATCCATTGTGTAAAGGATTTCTTTTTCTTTTCCATTTTCGGCCGATCCTCCTTGTTTTCAGAACCAGCGGAATGCAAGTTCTTTGTAAATTGAAATAAAATAAGCAATTCCGTCACTGATTAAGCTGAAAAATAATAATAAAATAAATGTAATAACCGCCATTGCAAACAACGAAGCTATTGTAAATAAAATGTTTTTCCCGAGGCTGTAATCATGAATCATCATCATGGCACAGAAAATCAGCATGGCTGCCCATAAAATCGATATAACAGACAATGCACTTACAAAATCGCCTTCCTCTTCCGTAACACAATTAGACAGAATAATCAAAGGAATCTGAATCAGCGGATAAGGAGTTAACGCATAGCAGGTTGCCATATAGATCTGTGACAGCTTTCCTTTTCCGTCGAACAAAGTCGTCAGCCCCCAGTTTGCGACACACCAGATTGCTACCGGAAAAAGAATTCCAGCGAGACGCATAAACACATTGACATACTCCCACTGCACTCGTACAAACAGATAACCGCCATACTGCATCCACCAGATCTGTGTCATTGCTGTGATTAACAAAATAACATTCGCCGCTGCAATTGACCCCCGATTCTCATGTGTCAAATCCCAGAAACCATCAAGCGGTCTGCGGATTACATAAAAGGCATAGCGAAAGGTTTTCCAGAAATGAGACAGATTCTGCTTCATTTTCTGTGTATTAATGCTTCGAGAATTTGAACTCATATTCCGCAACCTCCCCGCGTACTTTTCTGATTCTGGATATGATAATCCAAATCGCAACCACTACGATTATCCCTACAAAAACATAAAGTATATTATTTTCGATAACTTCTTTTCGGTATAGCTTGAAAGCTTTCGAATAATTCATATCATTATAAGCAACTTCAAAATAATCCATTGCTTCTTTGTAGCGGTTTTCCCGAAGCAGTACTCTTCCGATTCCGACATAAGCCATCGTATAATTCCCGTTCAACGCTAATACCCGGTTCCAATAATCGGAGGACTGATAATAATCTCCGCTTTCATAACAGTCAATTGCATCGTAAATCAGTGTCCCATAAGTGGTTGGTGTAAATACCGTTACGCTGTTATCCAGACTGTCCAGAACAAACAGGGTTCTTCCAATATGTTCAATTGCAACGGGCTTTCTAAAATACCCATCAATATTTCCGTTTCCTCCAAATACGTACAGCATCTGTCCCTGTTCGTTGTAAGCAAAGATTCGACCGCGGTTTCTGTCCAGTGCAAAATAAATACCATTACTCATTGCGGTAAGATCAGTAATCAGGGAAGGTCCGACATAACTGCCGTAACTTGTCCAGTCAAGATCGCCGATTGGCGGATACCAATCATTCTTTATCAGAATATCGGTTCCAAGTGCATTCAGCTTTCGAATAGGCATTGCTTTATCAGCAATTAAATCATCTTCTTCAAAGACTGTGGTCACTGCATAGATAAAGCCTTCCTCATCCATGTATATATTTTCATATTCTGTCGGAACAAATGATTCTGAACGAGCACGTTGTTCCTTCGTCTGAAGCTTTCGTTTGAAATATTCATAAGTGGTATAGGATACTTTGGATGCACCAATAAACCCTTTAAAGGAACCGTCTGCTTCAAACTTTATCAGTCCTTTGTTGATATTGGTTCCGAGAATATAAACACGTTCCACATCATCAACAACCACCTTTACCGGAAAAAACGTAAGGTTCTGGTCAAATGTTTCATCCGTCGGACGTGTAAATTCCAGTAAAAAATTTAAGTCTTTATCAATTTTCACAACCCGGTTGTTATTGGTGTCTGCAATGAACATTGTTCCGGATTCTGTCACATAGATATCTGACGGAGTATTGAAGGTTGTAATCTCACAGTCTCCTGTGAAGGAATCAATTACCCTCAGTACAGAATAGGTATCGTTCTCATACTTAATCTCGACAATCCGATTATTACCGGTATCGCAGATATATACCAGATTTCCCTGTATAAATAATCCCTGCGGTGCCTTTAGCGGGATATCAAGACCCAGTTCCTTAAAGGTTAATACTTCCTTTACCTCGTAGGAATCCGGTGAATACATGGTAAGTCCCCAGTAATCATAGTTATAGGTATATCCTTCCGCTGCCTTTGCTTCTACCGCCGGACAAAGCAGAAGGGATAATGTAATCAGAAAAATAAGTAACCGTTTCATTAAAACAACCTCCGTATGCAGAATTCAGAACATGCTCCCGTTCTTCCAGTTTCTAACAGGAAAAACATCATGGATAAATAATTCAATCTATCAATGCTTCCAAACTCCGTTCGGTTATTCCTTAATACCGGAGGTTGCCATTGTCTGCATAACCTGACTTTCCGAAAGAATAAAACAGATAATCGGAACAATCATTACAATGACCGTTACTGCCGAAGCCTGCCCTGTTCTGGCAACACCTCCTGCGAGTACCTGCGACAGCGCATATGTCAGAGGCTTTTTTTCTTCGGAATAGATGACGGTTGTTGCGCCGTTATTCCAAAGATCTCGTATCGAGAAAATCATCAAGGTCAGCCATGCCGGTTTAACATTTGGCATTACAATTTTGGTAAATACTCCCCACTCACTTGCCCCGTCAATTTTGGCTGCTTCAATCAGTGACTGCGGAATTCCTTCACAGAACTGCTTCATCAGGAAAAGTCCGAGCGGAGCTGCAAAGGCAGGGAGAATAATTGCCCAGTAGGTATCTACTATATGTAACCGACTCATGGTGATGTAGTTCGGAATAGCGGTAACATAACCGGTAAACATTAATGCTACAACAACAATTCGGAAAAATAATTTGCTTCCCGGAAATTCATACTTGGAAAGAACAAATGCAGCCATAGAAGCAAGCAGTAGATGTCCTGCAGTTCCGACTGCCGTAATCAGCAGTGTGTTCGAGAAGTATCTTGAAAACGGAACCCATGACTGGCTTAAGGTTACAAATAAATCTGAGAAATTATCAAGTGTCGGATTCTCAGCAAACAGACTCGGAGGGAAACGGAATAATTCATCCAGCGGTTTCAAAGCACTGTTTATTGCGAATACCATCGGAATCATCATTATGATTGCAACAATTGTCAGAGAAAAGTAGATAAAGAAATCGCCGCCGACCGACCGGTTTGGTTTTCGTCTTTTAATCAGCTTTGTTGAGGAGCTTTTATATTTCATACGTTCTTCCTTCATTATCTTCCCAACCTCCTGAGTGCGCTCTGAATAACCTTGTTGCATAGTATCATGGTGAAGAATAATATAGTTGCAATTGCAGAGGCATAACCCATTTCATATCTCTGGTATCCATAGTCAAACAGATGTGTTACAATTGTCCGCGCTGCATAATCTGTACTCGGATAGCCGCACAGCTGCATTGTAACATCACAAACCCCGAAGGCTCCTGTAATCGCAAGCACGGCTCCCAGCATCAGCATCGGCTTCATGCTTGGAAGTGTAATATACCAGAGCTCCTGCCAGCGGTTTCTTATTCCGTCAACGTATCCCGCTTCATACAGTGCAGGATCCATTCCCTGAAGACCGGCTACAAAAGAAAGGAAACCGGTTCCAAGACTCATCCACAGGATGATTCCGATACAGAGCGGAAGCATGTAGGTCGGATTAATGAAAAACAGAATTGGAGAGTTAATGATTCCGAGCTTCATCAGCCATGAATTAACAAAACCATATGAATCTCCCTGGAATAAGATTGTAAATATGACATAAATATTACCGGCAATGGAAGGTGCATAGAAGATAACAACTGCCAGAGTCCTGATCCACCTTGGAAGCTCATTGATGAACCAGGCGAATACAAATGATAATATATAGCCAACCGGTCCGGTAATCAGCGCAATCATCAGTGTGTTTTTCACCGAAATCAAGAAGATATCATCCTGCAGCACCAGATTAATATAATTCTTAAAACCGACAAAATTTGCTTTTTCCAAAATATTATAATCCGTAAAGCTGTACCAGATTGAGGTTACCATCGGCAGAATGTAAAAGGTGATGAAGAGAACGGCATAGGGCAGAAGGAACAGATAACAGCGATAATGCAGTTTTGCACTTTTTAACGCATTCCTTGTCTGCATCTTTCTCATTGCCGCATAATTTGATAAAAATTTTGACATTGAAACACTCCATTTCCGCACATTGTGCCTTCTGTTTATTAACAGTACGATTTATCCGATGATTCACTATTGTTATTCATCCACCGGCAATCCGAACTCTTGTCTTTTTTTAGTCAATTCTTCATTAATCGTACGTGCGTAATCAATCAGAGTTTCTCTTGCATTTTCCTTTTCGTTAATTACTTTTCGTATCGCATTGTTAACATGTCTTGATGTATAATAACCGCCGGCAACCTCATGATATCCGACAGACCAGTTAAGCTGTTCCGTAAGGACCTTAATCTGGTGGCTGCTCCAGGACAGCTGACTGAATGCTTCCAGATTTGCTGTCGCATATCGAGCGGAGGATCCAAGAATACATTCCATTTCACGTCCGAAGCTGACCTGTGTATCAGCACTCACCCACCACTTCATGAATTCCCATGCTTTATTTCTTACCGCTTCATCTTCATTCTTCAGCATGATACAGCACACTCCCGTTGTATGAACGGAATGATCGATAGTCGCTGTTCCGTCTTCACCGTAGACAGCTGTTCCCGGTATCACTGTAAAATCCCAAAGTCCACGAATTTCAGGAGCTGATACAGCAAGTGTATTAAAGGTTGTGTAATCTGCTACTCCGATTGGCATTTCTCCGGAACGGAACCGACTCACAAAGTCAAATACAATCGGTATTCCATAATCGTTATAAAAGCTTGTAAATGTCTCAAACGCTTTGATCCCCGCTTCTGAATCAAGTGCTGTTCTGCTTCCGGACTCATTATAAATGGTGCCTCCGTTCTGATATATCATGGAATACAGAACTCCGATGTTCGTATTATGAATTCCGACCATCATGTTCTTTCCCTGTATCGTCGGCATGATATTGATGACATCTTCCCAGGTTGTAGGAACCTCAAGCCCCAGCTCTTCCATAATATCCTTGCGATAAAAGAGCAGATTGTAGGTCTGTGTCTCCGGTAATGCATATAATCCGTTATTGAACTTAAAAGCGGAATACGCGCTTTCCTTAAAGCTTCCGAGCACTTCATCAAGATCATCAAACTGCGTCAGATCCTCCACTGCATTACGAAGAGCATAATCTACCGGAAGAACCGAGTCGATGGACAAGACGACGTCCGGTCCGTTCCCTGCTGTTACGGCACTTAGAAGTGCATTCTGGTTTACAAGCTTTAGATTGATTCCGATTCCGCTTGCTGACGTAAAGCTATCATCCACCAGTCTCTTAAGTACATTGCTTTGATCACGTCCGGTAGAAATCCAGACAGTTATTGCTTCATCCTCATCGTACACATCACCAAGAGAATTGTAATCTACCGTATATGATGCAATAAACGAACGTATCTCATGTACAGCCTTTTTGATAAAGTTGTTGCTCTCTGCCGGAATCTCCGCTTTGGTTCCGCTGATTACAAGAAGATCAATATCAAGCTTTGTCTCGCTTAAGCTCTGCAGTGAGGTGCTGAGCGCAGTGATGTTATCTCGAAATGCTACAAATCGTTTTGTAATCTCATCCGGATCGTCGCAGAAATCCTCCAGCTGCGTTGCAAGCGTCAGCGCCGATGCTATCTTATCTGATTTTTGTCCGGTGTATGAAATGGTATCATCCAGTATTTTATAGAGCCGTTTTGATTCAAGAAGCATTGCATCCATAACCTGCGGGTAAACAGTGTCAATGTGATATGTACGAAATTCGTCCGGGGATGCTCCGGTTAATACGAGTATAGTCCGGTAAATCGTATTCAGTCGGAAAATGCTGTTACTGATTTCCTCAAGAATTGCACCCATATCACCAAGATTTGCTTCCAGACGAATGGTATGTGTCCCGGCAGTCAGATAATAATTGTATGGATTACCATCTTCATCGCTGATAGTCTTGGTCGTCCACTCATTCCCGTATTCGAAGTCGATTTTTTCTCCTTCTGTAAACGGAATCTCTCCATCGATATAGACCAGCCGGCTCGAAATGTTGCCGCGCTGAAAGTTCTGTCGTCCCTTCACCGATATATTGTAATATCCGTCCTCCGGAACTGTAAATTCCCACTCAATCCATTGTCCCGACTGATTCCATGCAGTCCCGCCGATGCAGTTTAAGATTGTATGATACACATCATACGGTTCTGTTATGGCAGACGCCCGGTCATATCTGGCATAAAGAGAAGCGCTGGAGCGAAGAGTCGCGGCTTCCCCCTGAATAACCTGAATATATTCCTCTGCTGTATCAGATTCGGCTACCTTTGGCTGTGACGCAAGATATTCCGTATAACCCGTACTGTCCTTCACGGCTGCAAGCTTCAGTGCCCCGATTACCATCGGTTCGCTGACCGCAGTCAGGCTGACGGTATTGCTTCCGCATTCAAAGTAAAAAAGCAACGGGCTTCTTTGATAACCCATCGAGTCCTTAAAATACGAGCTTTGCCATCCAAATACTTCGCTTTGCTCCGGACGGATTTCATTTCCCTGATTATCAAAAACAGATTCTCCGTTGTCCTTCCACATTCTTGTAAATACAAGATTATCTGCATCGCTGTAGGGAACCTCTCCGTTGATCAGAACCTGCCGTTCCACGTCAACGCCTCGCGCCTCTACGGCATAATAATCAAGATACAGGTTGTAAAAACCGCTCTCCGGAACTTCAACAGTAAAGGTTACTTCTGATTCATCTCCGGTATAAATACACCCGCTCCGCCCTTCGAACTCCGAAAGAACGCTGATGTCTCCCGAGCCTGTATACGAATCCAGCAGAATCTCAACATCGCAGGATGCAGTTCCTTTTTCGGAATGTTCAAGCAGGTAACCATTGTAAGTGTTATCCTTGGAAACCCCCTCCACCTCATGCGTCAGGTCAGTCCCCTCGTATTTCACCGTATAGCTCGTCAAGTGATCCGTGTTAACATAAATGATGGCGGCAACGATTGCAATAAATATAATCGCAAATACAATACTCTTCTTCATGTGGCTTCCCCTTTGTCTGCATTTCAGGTCTGTTTCTTTCGGAGGGCAGAAAAAAAAAGCTTCGTTCTCGAAGCCAAAACAGGAAAAATCAGCTTATCGTTTCTATAAGCTGTAAGGATATATACTACCCCGGACAGACAGTGTCCCAACACTCTCCTGCCGTGTAATATTATACAATTGCTCCCCCTGTGCTGCCTCTCTATACAATATCAACAAATGGATATTCGTATGTTCCAAATGATTTATACAAATTATATATAATCAGCCGGCACAAGTGAATGATTTATTGTGAATGATTATTGATATATTCTCCGCATAATACATTTCTTGCATTTTTATTTTATTTCTATTATACTGGTGTTATCATCCACTTCGACAGGAGAGGACCATATGATCAACATTTATTATGTTGTTACAAATGCAGAAACATCAAACGATATTGTTTATGATATACCTTCCGTTCCCTTTTGGGGATTGATTATATTAAACACGCCGGCTCTGGTGGAAATTCAGGGCACCCTGCAGGCGTGCGGCAAGGATACTGCGCTGCTTTTTGAACCGGGACACCGTTGTCTGGTGCATTCCATAGATCATCATTATTCAGACGACTGGATCAGGTTCGAGTGCAACGAAACCTACCTGAACAATTCGTTTATCCCCTTTGGTGTTCCAATCAGCCTGAATCATCGTTATCAGATTCTTGACCTCTTTCGCATAATTGCATTTGAAAATATGTACGGCGGGCAAAGCCGTGACTTCTGTCTCTCGCAGCTGATGCAGGTTCTTTTTCACAAGCTTCATGACTCAGCCTATGAATGCGTGGTTTCTCCCGTACATGCCGATTTGATCCGTCTGCATGATGAGATTTATCTTCATCCGGAAGAAGACTGGAACATTGCAATGATGTCTTCCCTGATTAATATGAGTCCTCGCTTCCTGCATTCCGCGTACAAGGAAGAATTCAACGTTTCATGCATCAATGATGTCATCAACAGCCGTATCCAGCATGCAAAACGGCTTCTGCAATATACCAACTTTACAGTTGCAGAAATATCCTCTGCCTGCGGATACAATAATGTGGAACATTTCAGCCGGCAGTTCCGCCAGCAGACAGGAATCTCACCCTGCGAATACCGGAGACAATGCACATAAACCCTCTGTTCCTTATGGGGTTTTTATACAAAAAAAGACCGGGGATATAACTACCGATTTTCAGCGGTTATATCCCCGGTCTTCTTTGTTCCTGCATATCAGGCTATTCTTTTATTTCTTTCTGATATCTGAAATAATCAAAGTCTGCATATCCGTCAGTGACTGCCGCTGCATAACAGAACAGCCCGAACCGGCAGCCCATAAAGTGATCAAGATCATAAATCAGCTGCAGACGTTCACCCAGACGAGTCCAAATCATATTATCTGCCGAATAATAAAAATCTGCGGTATCTTTATTATCTCTAAAATCAAATTTAACTTTCAGATATATTTCGTCTCCTTCAAAATCAACTGCTGCATCCTCACGCTCGCAATACTCACCGCCGTTCACGCATACAACAATTTGCTTCTTCCCGTTTGCCGCTATCCGGACTCCTATCATTCCAAAATGTCCCTGAAGAGCCATGAGCCCTGCACAGTCACCCGGTTTCAGTCCTTGAAGCAGAATGTGCGTTTCTCCGGAACACTGAGGTCCCTCTGTTCTCTGTGTCAGTGTATTTCTGGCCTGAATAACTCCGTCTTCGCAGATGGTTCCGTTCGTCAGGCGAAGGTACCCCGGATGTTCCGTAAAAGACCAGTGCTCATGATCGGGATTGTGATTCCATTGCCACTGCGGCAGAAGCTGATTCTCCGTATAATCAAACTCATCGCTTCTTGTTACCGGTTCTCCTTTTCCTGCCTCAAAAGGAAGTTCGATGTGTTTCGGAACCGCACCGTCAACCCCGAGTATCGGCCATTCCTCTATCCAGGTTACCGGTATCACACAGGGGGTTCTTCCTACTGCTCCGTGATCCTGACCCATCATTGCAAACCATCGTCCGTCCGGTGTATCGAACAAAGCTCCGTGTGCAATCCCACAATTATGATAACCCATATCATCATCGAGAACTACTTTTGATTCATAGGGTCCATATAATTCTTTTGAACGATAACATTTCACCCTTCGCCGTTTATTTCCGACTGATGTCCATTCAATAAACAGCAGATAAAACCATCCGTTAATAAAATATGCATGACAGCCTTCACATCTTAGGGAAAGACTCTCCCTCGGAGTTACGAACAGCAGACCGTTTTTTGGATCTTCAGCAATTCCGGACAGATCATCCTTTAACCGGTTAATGTATATTTCTCCGCATCCGTTAATTATATATGGAGTGTCACCAACGAAAAGCAGTGACGGATCAAAATACATTCCACCCAGGTTTACTCTTCTCCATACGCCGTTCTCAATATCATTCGTGCTGTAAATAAATGCAATTCCCATATCGTGGCAGTTGAACATAACGTAGTACATTCCGTTATGATACCGAATACTCGGTGCCCAGCTTCCCTGACCGTAAATATTACGTCCGTTCACCAGATTATATTCGTCAGCATCTCCGATGATATCAAAAACATAAGTTACAATGCACCAGTGAACGAGATCGGTTGATTTCATAATCGGACAGCCCGGCATTGAATGCATACTCGTACTGATCAGATAAAAATTCTCTCCGTCTCGTAAAACATCGACATCCGGAACATCAGCCCAGATTATTGGATTTTCTAAAACCAGTTTACTCATACAGTCTGCCCCATCTATATTCTCATAAATAGTTTAACATTTCTATCATCATTTGCAACACTATTTTACTTTTTTCTACGCTTTGCTGCTTCTTGAATAAATGTCATTACTTATCATTTCTTGCTGTCTTAGCAAAAAATGATTGATAAAATATCAAAAATAGGTTATTTTACTTATCACATTACTGAAATATATAAGGAGGCAGCTTATGGCTCGTTCATTTCCCGTATTATCAGATTATGCCAAAAGCAGAGTACCGGACAATACCGCATCGTTTGTTTTCTCTGACCGTACTATCGAGAAGAGTTATCCAAAGCACTGGCATACCGCCGGTGAACTCATTATGCCCCTGGAGCAGAACTACACGCTGACCGTAAGTGATCAGCAGTACACTCTGCATCCCGGTGAAATCATGATACTTCCAACCGGAGAGCTTCATGAGGTTCTCGGACCCATTGGAGGGAAACGAATCATTATCCAGTTTGATCGTCAAACCTTTCACAATGCTCACGTGTTTGATTCAATTATTCCGATGCTGCATCCATGTTTTATTATCTCGCCTTCTTCTCTTCCGGACTCTTATTCCGTTTTTCGTTCCATTATGGACAGTATTATTGCTGAGAGCAATCACAATCAGTCATTAAAGGATGTCGTTCTTAATTGTCTGCTGGTTAATTTCTTTGTCCATCTGGAACGGACTCTGCTGCAATGCATTGAGACTCCGACCTGCTACACAGAGTACAGGCAGCAGGAATATGCTGATATTGTTATGAAGCTCTGTGTCTACACAATCGACCACTTTACCGAGAATATCAACAGTGATACTCTCGTTTCAGTAACAGGATACAGCAAATTTCATTTTATGCGTATCTTCAAACAAATGATCGGAATATCGTACTTTACGTACCTTACAACACTCCGTATGCAGTATGCCAAGCAGCTTCTTGCAAATGATACCTTGTCTATTAATGCAGTTGCCAAAAAATCCGGTTTTCAAAGCCTCTCCACCTTTAACCGTGTGTTTAAGCTCAGTGAAAATTACAGTCCTACCGATTACCGGCAATTAATTTTAAGTAAACTTCTGAGCTAATCCTTCACCTTCGAAAACTGCTGTTCATCCCTGATTTACCGCCCTGTTGTAATCATAACCACGGTCACTTTGGTCAGGTATTTTATAAAGCTCGAAATAAATCACAGCATTTCTTTTCAAAGAAAATTCTTCTGCCACAGCAGTATCCGATACTTCAAGACGTTCCGTTGTCAGGCTTGGAGCAGCGCTCTGCTTCAACAGCTCCGTCTGATAAGCGGTCAGGCTTGACGGTTCTCCCAGATCATGCCAAGTTTTCAAAGGATTACAGACCTCTTCATCGACTGTTTTACTCATCAGACAATAGCTTCCTTTGCTTAACCCTTCAAAACTTACATGCATCTTGAGTTCGTCGTTTTCGCGTGTTTCACCGCTTTTCTCATTCATCTGATTTGAAAAAACATCATTCCAGACCACTCCGCAGTAGGAATCTTTTTCTTTTAAAACAACAACTGCATTTCTGGATCTGTGAACACAGACTCCCTTCAGCTTCTTAAAGAAAGAAAATGTCCAGAAGGTTGGCTTAGGAATCTGCCCGTTTGCGGTCAGTCCAAAGCCTCCGTGAAATGGAGTAAACGGTACCCCCGCTTCTTCAAAGACGTCTCCGAAGGTCCAGTAGGAATAGGATTCATTATCGTCACCCAGTTTCGAAAGCAGATAGGCAATAAAAGCTGCGTTCATATTAGTATCATGAATCGGCGCATCAGGAACATACGATGTATTGAATTCGGTAATATGCATCGGCAGTCCGCAAAATTCAGAATAGCTGTCAATCAGCTGTCTGCTGTTATGTAGTTCCCCGAGCCCGAAGTCCGGATGTACCAGTTTAATATACGAATAATGTCCGTTTCGTACCGGTTGTTCACTGGTATAATGATGCCTGGTTATAAAATCCGGCATCAGCCCTTCTTCTTTGCAATAATCCAGAAATGCCGTCAGCCATTCGCGGTCCATCACTCCGCAGATTGCCGGTCCGCCAACCCGAAACTTCGAATTCAGTTTTTTAATTGCAGTAAAAGTTTTATTGAATAGCTTAAAATATTCATCCTTGTCGGCATGTTCCCAAAAGCCCGGAAGATTCGGTTCATTCCATACTTCTATCGGCCAGTGAAATACCTCATCTCCGTACCTTGTAACCAGATGCTCCAGCGTTGCTGTTACCAGTCTGCACCATTCGTCATAATCGCGCGGCGGTGTTGTATTCCCTTTCCAGTAGAATACCGTCTGCGTTCCGGATGCAAGCTTCTCCGGCATAAACCCAAGCTCCAGAAACGGACGAATATTAAGACTCAGGTACATATCCATCACTCTGTCCAGATAAGTAAAACAGTATTCGGATTTTACAGCTCCGCTTTCATCCTTGTATTCACGGTATATTCCCATATCATCAGAGAATAATCCATGCCCGCGAATGTACTGGAAACCAATCTCCTTTTGAACCAATTCCAATTGTTTCCTATATTCCTCTGTCAGCGCCAGTCCCATTCGTCCTGTACCGATACAGTAATCGGTTCGGTTATTAAATTCCACTGCTCTGTCAGAAAATATATTGATTCTTTGCTCAGCCATACTAATTCCCATTTCTGCGCGGCTTTTTGTGTTAACAGACTTTGTGTCAATCACCGCGCAAGCACAAATCTGCGTGTAAAAGGATTATCTTTCACACTATACCCCATTTCATCCTTTACAGTATACGTTAGGCATCAAATCACTGCAATGATATTTTCAGACTGTATATTGATTTATTCTCCGTTGTCAAACAAATTATATTGCTTAAGCATATAATCTGCTATATAATAGCGATATTTAGGAGGTTACATAATGACAGATCTTGAACAATCCATCCGCAACCAACTGCTCACACTACAGGATCCTCACTACCGTGAATTTCAATGCAGACTTATCCCTACGGTTCCAGCCGATCTGATCATAGGAATCCGGATTCCCGTTCTCCGTTCCTATGCAAAGACAATGTTTAAGGAGTCCGGATCACTTGCTTTTCTTCAGATGCTTCCACACCGGTATTATGATGAAAATAATCTGCATGCTTTTTTGCTGGAGCAGCTTCCTGACTATAATGAATGTATCCGTTCACTGGATGCCTTTCTTCCATATGTGGATAACTGGTCTACCTGTGATTCCATGAAACCGAAGGTCTTTCGAAAGCATCTTCCGGAACTGATTCAGAAGATTCCTGAATGGCTGAATGATTCTCACCCCTATACGGTACGCTTCGGTATTGAAATGCTGATGAATTATTATCTTGGTGAGGGCTTTCGTTCCGATTATGCCGATCTGGTTTCCGCCGTTCAGTCCTCTGAATACTATGTTAATATGATGATTGCCTGGTATTTTGCTACTGCACTTGCTAAAAATTATGACCAGACAATTCTCTACATTGAAGAAAATCGGCTTACGCCCTTTGTACATAATAAATCAATTCAGAAAGCGCTGGAAAGCTACCGGGTCACTGCAGAACATAAAGACTACTTAAGAACGCTGAAATGTTCCGGTATCTGACTGTCTATAAGCCAAAGTTAATATTGGCAAGTCACATTTGTCAAGTATTATTATCAAAATAATACTTGACAAATTTTATTATGTGTATTATAAAATACATTATAAGTATTATTTATGATATATTATTTTTAACGTATTATCAGTGATGCTCATTAATCTTATTAATTTAATTAAACATTAGGAGGTATTTTATGTCTGAGATTAAAAAAGAACAAGACACAAAGAAAAAGAACCCTGTTCACCATAAAGGAAACAGGGTAAATGAAGTTCTACAGCTTCCGCTGGCACCGGAATTTGAAGCGGATCTTCGTGAGGCAATGGACTGTGAGGACAGCTTTGTTCCGCTTGTCCTTGCCGTTCTGGATCTGGATCATTTTCTGCACATTAATGAAGCATTTGGGTTTGAGTTCGGTGACGAATTGCTGATTTCGCTCGCTTCCTATATTCGGGATGCTCTCCCCGACTGCGCTAAGCTGTATCGCATCGGCGGGGATGAATTTGGAATCATTTTCAAAAATGATATGGAAAAAGAAGATGTGTTTCTATGGGCAGAGAAACTGCGTTCTGAACTGGCACTGACAGATCCAAACGGAGCTGCTGTTACCATCACAATCGGAATCGCCGCAGCGTTCGACGACGGAGCCTCTTACCACGAACTGGTACGCAAGGCCGATGGAGCAATGTTCCGCGGTAAATTCTCCGGAAGGAGTAAGGTATGCCTTGCCAAAGAAGAAAAGATGGTAACAAAAACTTCGCATTACACTACAGACCAGCTTCAGCGTCTGACGAAGCTTTCCAAACGGGAAGGAATCGGTGAAGCTATTCTGCTTCGTGAAGCGCTCGATATTCTGTTGAAAAAATACGACGTTTGATTACGATCGTATCGTCATCTACAGGGTGCTGTTCTCGTATGCGGATGATACTCTGGAATTTCCGCCGATCTGATACTCTTCGTCTAATAAGGACTTCACAAAGTCAGAACCGCCGGAAGCCACAGGAACCACCCGCATATGAACAGCTTTCGATACTTCCTTAAGCGTCATGTCATCCAGAAAGACCGGATCGCCTGCCCGCAGCATATTACACGGTATCAGGAGGGTATCTCCAAGCTTTGTGGTCTTTTGATATTCCTGAACCTGCTTAACCAGATCCTGTCCGGTAATCAGTCCCGATACCGTAATGGTTTCTCCGAAGAAATCATTTCGTATTGCATACACATGGACAGTAAGCCCAGGATAACTTTCCGCCAGCCGTCCTGCAAGACGTTGTACGGTCGGACAAGCAAGCTTTCCCGTTGCAATTGTAACCGTACGCCTCAGAGTATCCTTTTGCAAATAATACGCCTCACTCCCGGTACATTTCGTCAGCTCTTCTTCAAACTCATCTATCAGAAGACGCATCATTCCGACCCCGTTCTCCAGCTGAATATAACCGTCATAGACCTCTTCGGACGGAAATTCACGTCCTGCAATGATATACCATTCATCACTTGCATGAATAAAGTGCAGTCCGTATTCGTCATAGAAAGCCGGCTGAAGCTGTTCGATAAGATCAATTATCTGTTCCGCATCTTCCCTGGTAAACTGTTCCAGCGGATATAATCCGTCTCTGTATTTTGTCACTCCCGCCGGTACAACCGACACGCTTCTCATAAACGGAAGATACCGGCCAAGATCGCGTATGCTTTGTTCCAGTACGGCACCATCATTGACATTTTTACAGCATACAATCTGGCCATTCATTTCAACATGACCGTCATACAGTTTTTTCAAATACTTCAGCTTCTCGCCGGCAAACCGGTTATTCAGCATTTTACAGCGAAGCTTAGGATTGGTCGTCTGGACAGAGATATTAATCGGTGCAAGCTGCATCCTGATGATCCGGTCAATATCCTTTTCTTTCATATTGGTCAGGGTGATATAGTTTCCCTGTAGAAAAGAAAGCCGTGAATCATCATCCTTAAAATACAGGGTTTCCCGCATACCGGGCGGCATCTGGTCAATAAAGCAGAAAATACACCGGTTACTGCAGGATCTGTAATCGCTCATCAGTGCATTTTCAAATTCAATTCCAAGGTCGTCATCCTCTTCTTTCTCGATCTCAAGCAGCCATTCTTCTCCGTTTTTTTTACGGACAAGTACTTCAATATATTCACTTTTGATAATATATCTGTAATCGAATACATCCTCGATTTCCTGTCCGTTAATCTTCAGCAATAAATCACCCGCTTCGATTTCCATTTCCTCTGCAATCGATCCGGCCGCTACTGTTTCTATTCTGTGCTCCGGTTGTTTCATACCCCGTCACCATCCTCCGTAGGTTTACTTTTCTGTTGATTGGAAGCTTCTGTCTTGTTCTTCTTACAGCTTTCCGACAGGGAGCACTCTGTACAGCCACAGCTGCAGGAGGATCTCCCTTTCTTCCTGTCACGAATTATTTTTACTACTGCTGCGCATACCAGTACAGCAATAACCAAGCATACAATAATTGTCCCGGTATTCTCTATAATAAACGAAACCATATTCTCTTTACTCCGCTTCTTGTTTCTTGTTTCTTGTTTCTTGTTTCTTGTTTCTTGTTTCTATTATACGGTTTCGCCGGTCTTCTGTAAATCATAAAATCAGAGGATATCATGGCAGAAGAATCTTGAATAAATTATTACACTATATTATAATCAAAGTAATTCAATCAAGTCATTAATAATAATTATTCTGCATCATACGAAATACTACCCTCTGGCAAATCCGATGAAATCAACTTTTTAAAGTATACAGAATTATGATGCACCAACAGAAAAGGAGCAGGCCATGCATATACAGGAATCCGGTGAAATGTACCTAGAAACAATCCATATTTTATCACAGACTCTCCCTGCGGTTCGTTCGCTTGATGTTGCAGAGTATATGAATTTTTCCAAGCCAAGTGTCAGCCGCGCTGTAGGTCTTCTGAAAAACGGCGGTCTGCTTACTGTTGATAAAGACGGCTATCTGATACTCACCGATGCCGGCAAAAAAATTGCGTCAAAAACCTATGAAAGACATACGTTATTGACGCAGCTCTTTGTTCGTCTCGGAGTTCCTGAAAAGATTGCCGCCGAAGATGCCTGTAAGATTGAACATGACATCAGCGATACAACCTTTGACGCACTGAAGAATCACTTAGGTACACAGCAGAATAATCAAAACAGCAGCCCGACAGAATGAACCAGAAAGGCTACGACCCAGGCAATGATACATTGTCCCGCAACCATAGTTGCCGCCCATCTTCCGCCAAGCTCCCGTTTTACGGATGCAATCGCTGCAACGCATGGGGTATACAGCAGACAGAACAGCAGCAGACATACCGCCGCAAGCGGTGTGATGACGGTAAGCAGGTTTTCTGTTGCACCGAATAAAACGGATATCGTTGACACAACGCTTTCTTTTGCAATGAAACCGGTAATCAATGCGGTGGAAATTCGCCAATCCCCAAATCCAAGCGGGCGAAAGACCGGAGCAATCCATCCGGAGAGAACCGCAAGAATACTGTTCTGCGAATCTGATACAATGTTCATATGAAGATCAAAGGTCTGAAGAAACCATATCACAATCGTCGCGATAAAAATGATTGTAAAGGCTCTTTGCAGAAAGTCTTTTGCCTTATCCCAAAGAAGATGACATACATTTTTAGCCCCAGGTACACGGTAATTGGGTAATTCCATCACAAACGGTACCGCTTCGCCCTTGAACAGCGTCCCCTTCAAAAGCAGTGCCAGAAGAATTCCCGTTATTATCCCCGTAACATACAGGACAGCCATGACCAACGCACCTTTTCCCGGGAAAAATGCTGACGTAAAAAACACATAAATCGGGAGCTTGGCAGAACAGCTCATAAACGGAGTCAGCAGTATAGTTAGCTTTCTGTCGCGCTCCGAAGGAAGCGTTCGTGTTGCCATGATTCCGGGAACCGAGCATCCAAACCCAATCAGCATCGGAACAATACTCCGTCCGGACAATCCAATTTTTCGGAGCAGCTTATCCATCACGAAGGCAACACGCGCAATATAACCGCTGTCCTCCATCAGCGACAGAAAAAAGAACAATGTTACGATAATCGGAAGAAAGCTTAAAACACTTCCCACTCCGTTAAAAATTCCGTCAATCACCAGCGAATGCACCGCTTCATTAACATTAACCGCTGTCATCGCACGGTCAGTCAGTTCCGAGAGCCATTGAATTCCGCTCTCCAGCAGTCCCTGCAGCCCGGCACCGATTACGTTAAAGGTCAGCCAGAATACAAGCAGCAATATACCGATAAAGGATGGAATTGCCGTATACTTTCCGGTCAGAATCCGGTCAATTTTGGAGCTTCTTGCATGTTCTTTACTTTCTCTTGGTTTTATTACCGTCTTGTCGCAAACCTCCTCTATAAAGGTAAAACGCATATTTGCAATCGCAGCAGCACGGTCTCTTCCGTTCTCGGTCTCCATCTGAACAATGATATGTTCCAGCATTTCCTTTTCATTGGTATCAAGATTCAGTGCCTCCAGCATTACAGTATCGCCTTCGGCGACCTTGCTTGCTGCAAATCGAACCGGTATGTCTGCTTTTTTGGCATGATCCTCAATCAGATGCATGATTCCATGCAGACAGCGGTGAACCGCTCCTCCATTCTTATCTGCGCTGCAGAAATCCACCTTCCCAGGACATTCCTGATACTTGGCAACATGAACAGCATGCCTTACAAGCTCCCCGATTCCTTCGTTCTTGGCGGCAGAAATCGGTATAACCGGGATTCCGAACATGCTTTCCATCTCATTTACCAGAATGGATCCCCCGTTTTCGCGAACCTCATCCATCATATTCAGTGCCAAAACCATCGGAACATCCAGTTCAAGAAGTTGCATCGTCAGATACAGATTTCTCTCGATGTTGGACGCATCCACAATATTAATAATTCCCTTCGGGTGTTCCTTGAGAATGAATTCACGGGTCACAATTTCTTCTTTTGAATATGGCGACATGGAATAAATCCCCGGCAAATCCGTAATCAGAGTATTCTCATGACCTTTTATTTTTCCGTCCTTTCGGTCCACCGTCACTCCCGGAAAATTACCGACATGCTGGTTCGAACCGGTCAGCTGATTAAACAGTGTTGTTTTTCCGCAGTTCTGATTTCCGGCAAGTGCAAATGTAAGAACGGTATCCTCCGGCAGCGGATTCTCTCCTTCTTTTTTATGGTATTTTCCGTTCTCGCCAAAGCCCGGGTGTTCGATACAAATTTCTTTTTTCTTCTCAGGAGATGCTGCTATATCGTCTTCACGCACATTGGTAATCTCAATCTTAGCCGCATCTGCAACCCGGAGGGTCAGTTCATAACCATGAATCCGAAATTCCATCGGATCTCCCATCGGCGCAAACTTAACCAGTGTAATATCCGCATTCGGGATTACTCCCATGTCAAGAAAATGCTGTCGTAATGCTCCTTCGCCCGTCACCGCTGTAATTGTTGCCGTCTTTTTAACAGGTAATTCCTGTAACGTCATGCGTCATCCTCCTGCTCCTATATCCGTTATGTAATACTTTTTATTATCCTGATGTACTGTTAGTTTATGCTAACTGCCGTATAATGTCAATACCAAAAAAATAACAGAGGTCATCCCTCTGTTATTTTATAAAATCCAACTACGCGGTCGCTGCATTGTAAAAATGCCTCTACAACAACCGGGTCAAACTGGGTTCCTCCTGCTTCTTTAATAATCCGGATTGCATCCTGATAAGGAGTCTTTTCTTTGTAGCAGCGTTTGCTTACCAGTGCATCAAATACATCAGCTACTGCCATAATTCTGGCTTCCAGCGGAATATCGGTACCGGCAAGACCCTCAGGATATCCCGTGCCATCCCATTTTTCATGATGGTAATGTGCAATGTTCTTACTGATTTCTACAAATCGGTCATCCTCAACATCCTTCAGAACCGTCTCAACTATATCTGAGCCCTTTGCAGCATGCAGCTGCATCATTTTATACTCTTCCGGAATATACCGGCCGGGCTTTTTCAGAATGCTGTCCGCAACGACAATCTTGCCAAGATCATGCATTGGAGCTGCTTTTACCACATACTCGCAATAGCCTGCATCATTTACCTGCTCATATGCCTTGTTATAGTGAAGCTGCTGTATCAGAATCCGGACAACCTCTCTTGTTCTGCGAATATGTCCTCCGGTATCATCATCCCGGCTTTCAACAATGTTTGCCATTCCAAGAATCATCTTATCCTGCATATTACGGATATGTTCGGTTTTCTCCAATACCGAAGCTTCCAGCTCGTTATTATAATTATTTATCAGATGAATATACTCCTGCTGTCTGGTATCATCAGTGATTTCTACAAGATAACCGATTATGCGATTCTTTCTTCCGTAGTACAAATTGCGAAGATTGCATTTTAATACATTTCCATTTCGCAGAATGACCTGTTCCGTAGCTTCATTAACATTATTTTGTTTGTTCTGGGCACAGACATCGATCCAGCGGATAAAATTCTCATACAGGTACTCCTGCTTGTCCTTTGATATAGATGAATCAACTCGGATATCCTTAAGCTCCGGAAAAAACCTTTCTGCAAGCGCATTATTCCCGATGTAGTGATGATTTAGGTCAAATACAATATAAGCAAAGCTTTCTTCGTGATTCTGGGCATTTACTATATTGCCCATAATGTCATACATGGTGGTATGCCGAAACAGCATCAGCACCACAACCTCAAAAATGATATAAGCAAAAGCAAGCCATTCGAATTCGCTGTGAAAAACACGTTCGAATGTATAAGTACAAAGGACAAAAATCTCTGCAAGAAAAATAGTGACAGTACTCCGATAAGACACATTTCTTTTCTTAAAAAAGGAGTAGATGATTACAATCAGACATGCAATAAGATAACCGGCTAATAAAATGGTGTACAGTACATGAAATGTTCCGTACTCCTTCACCAGCCTTGTTGCACCAAGATACTGTTCAATATGTACATCTTCGTAATAAATTGAACTGTAACCGATGGTCATGGAAAGTCCCAGAATCACGATGCTGTAAAGACAGGATATAACCACCATGATTTTGTTCATCTTAACATCGCAGAGTTCACAGATCACCTGAAGCATAAAAAGCGGAAGAAAGCAGCCTCCTAGATAAGATATCTGGTTTGCCAACACTGCTTCTTCGATATTTTCAGCAGTAACTAAGGCAAGATACCCTGCATTGCTTACCGTGATAGAAACAAACATCAGTATATAATATCTGATGTTATTTCCTTTCTCCGAGGTTACCAGTATATAAATCGGAAGAATCGACATAACAAATGCAAGCAGATATAATATAGCAGTCATACGTCTTCTCCTTTCCGCAATATCCGATAGCGTATCCATCATACCAAAAACTGTTTAAAATGTCTATAAAATGAATATTTATTTTCATCCACTTTTCATATTTTTACAAAAAGGATAAAATGCTTTACTTGCGGTAGCATTCCGTATATGATACATTTTGTATATTAACTGAACAAAGGAGCTCCTAAGTGATGCGACTTGACAAACTTTTTTCAGAGCTTGGTATTCTTTCAAGAAGTGAAATTAAAAAAGAATTGAAAAATGGTAAAATATCAGTCAATGATGTTCCTGTTAAGTCGGCTGATTACCGGATATCTCCGGAGCATGACCGCCTCTGTTACAACGGAACACCGGTTGTCTATGAAGAATTTGTATACTATATCCTGAATAAGCCTGCCGGCGTCATTTCGGCAACGGAAGACCGTCAGTGTCCTACCGCAATGAGTCTTGTTCCCGACCGGCGAAAAGACCTCTCTCTGGTCGGCCGGCTTGATAAGGACACCACCGGAATTCTTCTGGTTACCAATGACGGACAGTTTCTTCATGAACTGATGTCTCCAAAGAAGCATGTTTCCAAGACCTATTACGCTCGTATAAAGGGACGTGTTACGGAAAAAGAGGTTCTCCTGTTCCGGCAGGGTCTGGATATACATGACGAAAAGCCAACCCTGCCTTCAGAGCTGAAAATTCTTCTCTCCGATGAAGTCTCTAAGATTGAGCTTACAATCTATGAGGGTCGCTACCATCAAGTCAAACGAATGTTTGAAAGTGTCGGCATGGAGGTTCTCACTCTGGAACGGCTTCGAATCGGAGGACTGGCACTTGACCCGGATCATTTTCCCGGAATCTGCAAAAAGGTTTCGAAGTCATATCTTACAGATCAGATTTATCAGACTGATCATTCAGATAAAAACCTGTCTGAATCAAATCTTCCGTTTTAGAGCTGTGCCCGACCATAAGAATAAATTCTCCGGGTTCGGTCACTGTCCTTTCCTGTTCATCCACAAGTGCAAAATCCTCCCGCCGCAGCTGAAATCCGATTGTTCTCGTTTCTCCCGGTGCAAGGGTGACTCTGCGAAAAGCAATCAGCTTCTTAACCGGTGTCATTACAGAGCTTACTACATCCCTGAAATACACCTGTACCACTTCACTGCCTGTCCTGTCTCCTGCATTGGTCAAATCAATCTCTGCGAGCAGACTGTCTGCCGAAAAGCGCAGATTCTCATAATGAAACTTTGTATAGGAAAGACCTTCTCCAAAGGAAAATAGCGGCTCCGCCGGAAAGTCAACATACTTTCCTCCATGCCAGCCTGGCAAACAGTTATAATAAACCGGAAGCTGTCCGCTGTGATACGGGAAAGAGACCGGAAGCCTACCGCAGGGATTATAACGGCCAAAAAGCACCTCAGCTGCTGCCTGTCCGCCGAACATACCTCCGTTAAAGGCGATGACCAATGCATCAGATTCCGCTTCTTTTGGAATGCAAAGCGGCTTTGAAGTTACCAGAAGCGTGACTAACGGTATTCCTGTCTTACGCAGTGCAAGATACAGTTCCTCCTGCTTTCCGGATAATTCAAGATTTGCACGGTCATGAAATTCACCGTGCAATGCAACATTGTCTCCCGGTACAAACACGATAGTGTCACACTCTTTTGCAAGTGCAACCGCCTGTTCCACTGCATCATCCCTCTCTGACAAAACTCCGCATCCCTTAATATATGAAATCTCTGTATCTTCCACTTCGGCAATTCTACGAATTCCTTCAAGAACCGTAACATACGGACGAACCGGAATTTTCTTCTCATGGAAATTGGGATGGGTAAAATAAGTCCAGTCTCCATACTGAGCTTTGATGTCATCTGCATTCGGACCGATTACCGCAATCCTCTTTCTGTTACGCAAAGGCAGAATTCCGTTATTTTTCAGTAACACAATACTCTCTCTAGCTGCTTCTTTTGCTGTTTCAAGATGCTCTTCGCAGCCGATACAGCCCGGAATTCCTTTCTTCTCCGGCTGTTCGAACAGTCCCATACGCAATTTAACCGTAAGAATATGCCGCACGGCATCATCGATTACCTTTTCCTTCAGCTTACCGTCACGTACCAGCCGGATTACTTCCTCAAAGAATGCAGTGGTCGTCATAATCATATCATTTCCGGCTTCTGCTGATTTTTTAGAAGCTTCGGCTAGATTCTCACAGACATATTGTTTTGTAACCAGAGAAGCAACATTGTCCCAATCCGTAACGACAAATCCCTGAAATCCAAGTTCCTCTCTAAGAAGCTCTTTCATTGCTTTCCTGCTGATTGTAAAAGGGGTTCCATCTACGGAACCGTAGGCTGTCATCACCGTTGCACATCCAGCTTCGACCGCTTTTCTGAACGGAATCACAAAAATATCCTTCAGCTTTCGAAATGTAATTTCCGTATCGCAGGCATCTCTTGCCCCGACCGCTTCCCCGTAACCGATGTAATGCTTTGCACATGCCAGAATACTGTCCGGAGCAGACAAATCATCTCCCTGATATCCTTTTATTACCGCTGCTCCAAGTTCTCCTGACAAGACGGCATCTTCTCCGAAGGTCTCATCAACCCTTCCCCAGCGAAGATCCCGCGCAAGACAAAGTACCGGAGAAAACGTCCAATGCAGACCGTCTGTCGCCACCTCTCTTGCTGTCACATGTCCCATTTCCGTACAAAGCTCCAGATCCCAGGAGCACGCCAGAGCCAGCTGGGACGGAAATATAGTAGCATGATCATTCAGCCCGTGACCGTGAATCGCATCAATTCCGAACAGTACCGGAACCCCGAGTCTTGACTTTACCGCTGCCGCCTGTAGTTCTCTTGCCTCATCTCCAAGGACATGCAAAAAAGAACCGGCGCCTTTTTTTGCCCATTCCAACGCTTCTTCTCTCGTCACCTGATTATAGGGCACCTGTACCATCTGTGCTGCTTTCTCTTCCAGCGTCATATGAGCAATCAGTTCTTCTATTCTCTGTTCCATTTCATCCCCTATTCTGCGCGGCTTTTGCGCATAGCAGACTTTGTGTCAAGCACCGCGCAGACACAAAGCTGCATGTGAAAGGTTCAGCTTTCACACTATTTTCCCGTTTTGCTATTTCTTCTTTATTTCACTGTTTATTCATTACTCTCCGATATCGTCAGCTTTTTGGAAGTTTCCAGAACCGATTCAACCGATATCATTGCATTTTTAACACTTTCCTCATTGCGCTCTGCAAAATTAAGTACCTCACCTGTACTCGCTGTTACTTCTTCACTAATTGCTGACAGCTGGGAAATCGAATCCACAATTGCATTATTGGCGTCCACAAGCCGGTTCATGTTATAGCTGATTTCTCCGGTACTGTTTCCAAGCTCCTCCATCTGACGGTTAATACCATTAAACTGTTCGTCAACCTTCGATATATAAACTGTCTGCTGTTCCGTCGCAGTAACGGAAGCCTTTACTGCTTCTGCCGCAAGTACAGTATCGCTGTTCAGCTCATCTATCAGGGTTCGGATATTCTCTGTAGACCCCTTTGTCTGTTCAGACAGCAGCCGGATTTCGTCGGCCACAACGGAAAAGCCTTTTCCTGCTTCTCCGGCTCTCGCCGCTTCAATCGATGCGTTCAACGCCAACAGTGATGTTCTGTTCGAAATCGCTGAGATGGTATCTATTACATTCTGCATTGCGGTTGTCCGCTGTTTCAGGTTACTCATCGTGTCGGTAACGGTCTGATTCGTTCGTCCAAGATTCTTAGAAAGTCCGGTCAGATTATCGGCGATTGCATTTCCATCCGATACCGTTGCCTTTACCTGCTCGGTAATACTAACAATCTGATTTGCCTTCTCCGCTGTTCCCTGAATCATCTGCTGGATGTCTTTTGTCATGGTAGTCTGCTGTTCCACTGATTCACAGGTAACCTTTGTTCCCTCTGAAATATTCCGTATACTTTCAACAATATGACCCGAGGATTCACCAAGCTCATTCAGCTGCCCATTGATTTCGGTCGTCTCGGTCTGTACGGTCAGCGATACCTCAGACATTTTATCCATAATCTCACGCTGACGGCATTTGTCATCTTCCAGTGTTCCGAAAATGTCTGCATTGTATTTGGCAGACAGAACTGAAAGCGCAAATGCGGTTATCGTAAACGCTAACACAAATACAATATTAAACAGATATGCTACTCGTTCCTCCGGAGTTTTTGCAATCGTGGTTATATCAAAAATATTGGTAGCAACACTGAAAACAAATACAATAACTGTAGGGATTTCGATTCTCTTCCTGTCATAGTACATGGAGCATACCAGAATCGGAGCAAAAACAACATACGGCATATAGGTATTGGTCGACAGAACATCACAAAGCATAAACGGAACCAGAATATTTCCGATTACAACCAGTGAAACCTTTTTCGCACTGAGAAAGTGTCCATAGGATAATATAATACCAAGCGGAGCACTAAGTGCAATCAGAGTAACCGCAATGGGAATTATTATCGGTATCTTTTCTGCAAGAAATCCGGCTTCCTTTATG
>CAZRRN010000019.1:0-39856 GCA_964602475.1 uncultured Lachnospiraceae bacterium
TGCCGCCGTTATGTTTATGACAGGCGTTTTGATAGGACGTTCACGCTGCGAGAGGCTGCGCAGGCGGTGCTGCGTCTGTATGAATCGGCATAAAAACAAAATAAATATTCAAAAAAGCGTCAAAGTATGGCAGCACCATACCTATAGCGCTTTTTGTTTTGCTATAATTTATTTGAAAATTATCATGGGAGAATTATGTCTACTGTGTAAAAAGGAGTATCGTCATGAAGAAGATAACTGCATTACTATTGGCTTTTGTCATATTGCTTTCCCTCGCCGCCTGCGGTGCACCGGCGGGTGAGCCGGGGGCAAACACGGAGCCAACAACGACACCCAGCACGGAGCCGAAAAATCCACGGAACCACCCGCCGATGATTTCGGACCGCTGATAAATTACGAGGTCGCCTTGGCGTATGTGAAATTTAGCGGTGTGGATGATTACCGCCGCACGGACGCAGAGTATACGGTGCTGAACAGCCGTTATTCCTATCTGCCGGAGCTGATGGAAATATATCAGCGGCACATGAACTGATTGGAGGACAGACTATGAGGCGTATACTATCTTTTATAGATCATGCGGAAAGCATCATCCGCGATACCTTGGGGAATGAAAGCGGTACATATATCACACTTTTTTCTATGCGGTGGGACAGCGTATTCAACGAGCCAGCATCATAATGCAGCCTTATTACAGGCACAGAGAGGGGGTATCATTTTCGATGCTCCCTCTCTGATTTATATGAAAACTGCTCACATCACGAAAATCATCCTTGACAAATGTTATCTGAGTAAAACGTGGAGGTGGATTTGTGTATGAAATAGAGACGGGCGAATGCATTAGCTGAATCCTTTGAGGTAATCTATTTGCAAAACCAAAGTATCATATCCGATTGCAATAAATTGTTCATAAATACATGGAAATACCGTTCGACAAAATGGTGAAGCTGTGCTTAAATATAATATAAAACAGAATTCAGTCCTATATAGAACAACCCGGTAAACTGAGCAATGAAGTGAAATAAACTAATTATTTGCGTACAACGAAGGAGATTAAGAATATGCACGAAATGCTGATAGATAATTTTTTTACGATTTCGCTTGCAGTAGGCTTGTGCTTCTTTGTTTTGAGCAGTACTTCTTTTGAACCCCGAATCAATCGTTGTTTTCTCTTGTTGATTGTTTTGATCGTAGTACTTGATATTGCTGATATGGTTGATTATAGTCTTGAGCAGCTTCCTACAGTTAATACACTTCGATATGTATCTTCCTCTATAGGGTATACTCTACGGCCGACTACTCTGGCTATTGTGCTGGCAATCCTGCATCGGCGTAAATCTGTAAAATATATATTATGGATACCGATTGCTTTCATTTTTCTTCTGGAGATTACCAGCTATTTTACTCACCTGACATTTTGGTTTGACACGGATAATCAATTTCACCGTGGAATTCTTGGTTACCTTCCGCATGCGATTAGTGCCATTTATATGCTTATGCTGATTGTATCCACGGTCAGAATGCATAAGAAGATGGATCGCAGTGAGGTTCTGGTTGTTTTTTATATTGCTGTTTTATGCGGCTTTTCCACTTATATAGAAAGTACAAGCGGTGCCAAGTTTCTTCTTCCCGCAGCCATGATGCCAAGCGTCTGCTGTCCAATACGGCATATTCGGTTGGTGAAATATCCTATTGGAGCGGCTTTGAAAATACCAATTATTTCTGCAGGGCATTTCAAAAACAGGAAAAGATGACACCGGGTGAGTACCGGCTGCACAGCAGTTCAGTATAAACGGCAGATAACCCCTTGGTAAAGTGAATGCGGAGACAGTTTAAATAAACAAAGGCGGTAATGCGGATCATTCGCGGTAATCCTTAAGAAAGTCCGGAGGAGCAATTTCTCCGGTAATTGGAGGGCGTGACATTCATAACTCTGTAAAAGATACGATTAAAATAGCTGATATTGTTAAAACCGCACAGAACAGCAATATCGGTTATTTTTTTATTTGTGATGGCCAAAGCTTCGCAGCTTTTGATAATACGAATTCTGTTTAGATAGGTGAATGGAGGAATCCCGGTGTATGCTTTGAAGCTTCGGCAGAAATATTCCTTACTTAAGCCTGTGTGAGAAGCGATTCCGGAGAGCGTCAGAGACTCCTGGTAATGCTCCTGCATAAATTCCATGCCGGACTGCAGCTCTGACCGGATCACAGAGAAAGCAGTTTCTCCGGGCAGTTTACTGAAATGCAGATTATAAAGCTCCTGCCAGATTTGCAGGAGAAGCCCGTTAACAGCCAGCTCACAGCCAGCCAGCTCCTGTGAGTAATAGTAGAAAAGCTGCGGAAGAAGCATTAACAGAGCTTTGTGACCGGCATCCTTTGGGAGAGGACAAATGCAGTCAAGCCTTCTGTCACGGAGAGCAGCAAAATAATCATGGCAATAGGGCGGCAGGCTGTCCTCCAGCATGTCTACAGAAAAAACCATGGCATAGAAACTGCAGGGTCCGGCGCAGTCTCTGACTGCGCTGTGAATCAGTCGGGGCGGGATGAAGATACCCTCCCCCTCCTTCAGGGTACAGACCTGATTCTCTGTCTGAAAGCGGACCTGCCCCTCTGCCAGATAAAATATTTCCGCTTCCGGGTGGCAGTGAAGGTACAGAGCACTGTCATCTTCTTCTCTGACAATGGTACGATGCATGGAAAAGGGTCTTGACCCTGTCCGGTGTATAATATTTTCCCAGGGTGCTTCACGGATGGTTACCGCAGGCTTGACGATAGAACTCATAGTTTCCTCCTAAATGCTCTCCTAAATCAGCAGTCTGTCTGTGTTTTATACGGTCATGTCAATATTGTATCAGTAAATAGCAGTAAAATACAAGATTAATTATATTTTAAGCAATATAATGTCCTTAACTAGAAGCAAGACGGGATGCATTTCCTGCAGAAGGGAGTTTATAGATGGGAATCATTATTGAGAAGAATAAGATTACTTTTGAGAGACGGGATGAGCTTACGGTGGTAGAGGCATACGGGACGGATTGCATCAGGTGCCGTTCTACCAAGAACAATCGGCTGTCTGAGGAGAACTGGACATTGCTGCCTCCGAAGGAGGAGCCGGAATGCGTCGTTGAAGGGGATGAAAGGCAGGCTGTTCTTAGAAACGGAAGAGTCTCTGTGAAGGTGGATGCCGGCAATCCTTGGTATGGGGGTGTGATTACTTTTTTCCGTGATGATGTACAGATTCTACATACCAAATTTGAAGGGGATTATACAGGAAGAAATGTACATACAGAGGGGGATCACTATCAGATAAAGGCCATCTTTGATGCCAATCCGGGAGAACATTTCTATGGCTTGGGACAGGAACAGGAGGATGTCTTTGACAGAAAGGGAAGTACTTGTAATCTGCAGCATTATAATACAAAATCGGCAATTCCGGTGGTATACTCTTCCATGGGTTACGGATTTTTATGGAACAATCCTGCTCCCGGACGCTGTGAGACGACGAAAAACCATACTATGTGGGTGGCTGACAGTGCTTATCAGGCGGATTATCTGGTCTATGCGGGAGAAACACCTGCTGATGTGCTGAAAAAGTATTGTGATCTGACCGGATATGCGCCGCATTTTCCTGAGTGGGCAGCAGGCTTCTGGCAAAGCAAGCTGCGTTATGAAAGTCAGGACGAGGTGCTTTTGACAGCGCGGGAATATAAAAGAAGAGGCATTCCTCTTGCCGCTATTGTTATTGATTATTTCCACTGGACGGAGCAGGGAGAGTGGAAGTTCGATCCCAAATACTGGCCTGATCCGGAGAAAATGTGCAGAGAACTGAAGGAGATGGGAGTTCAGCCTGTGGTTTCCGTCTGGCCGACCATTAATCCGGCCAGTGAAAATTACCGGAAGATGAATGATGCAAATCTTCTGGTGCGTACAGAGAACGGACAGTACGGGACATTTGACTTTTATGGTCAGCAGACCTTTATTGATGTGACGAATCCGAAGACAAGAGACTTTGTCTGGGATAAGATACAGACAAATTACTATGACCGTGGTGTTCATAACTTCTGGCTGGATGAGGCAGAGCCGGAGGTACATCCTCAGCAGTACGGGAATCTGAAGCTGTACTCCGGAAACGGAGCGCAGACAGCAATGCTGTATCCTTATTATTACAGCAAATTGTTTTATGACGGTCTGAAAAAGGCCGGAGAAGAGGATATTATCCTGCTTACCAGAGCCGCTTATCCGGGAAGTCAGAGATTTGGTTCTCTGGTGTGGAACGGTGATATTATATCCAATTTTGATGCCTTAAGGATGAGTGTTAAAACCGGCTTGTCCATGTCCATGAGCGGGATTCCCTGGTGGAACAGCGATATAGGAGGGTTTCATTCGGCAGATATTCAAAGCGATTACTTTAAGGAGCTGATTGTACGCTGGGCACAGTTCGGACTGTTTTGCCCCGTCATGAGACTGCATGGCTCCAGAATCCGCACACCAAACCAGCCGGAGCGTCATCCCGGGGTAAAGGAAAGAAGCGGAGGAGACAACGAAATCTGGAGCTTCGGAGAAAGAGATTATGAGATACTGCGTGGTCTTATTGAACTTCGTGAGCATCTGAAGCCCTATATCTGCCATTACATGGATATTGCATCGAAGGAAGGGAAGCCGTTGATGCGTCCGATGTTCTTTGATTATTACAAGGATGCACTTTGTTATGAGCTGGAAGACCAGTATATGTTTGGTGAGGATATCTTATTTGGACCGATTTTGGAGCAGGGCTGTAAGAAACGAAAGGTATATCTGCCGAAGGGGAACTGGACGGATATAAACAGCGGAAAGCAATACGAAGGCGGTTGCTTTGTGGAATGTGAGGCACCCATAGAGAAATTCATTGCATTTGTAAAACCGGAGAGCGATGTATGCAAAGTATTTGAAGACTGCCTGAAAAACGGACAGAGATAAATGCAGACAAAGATAGAAGCAGGCAAAGATAGAAGCAGGCAAAGATAAACAGACAGAGATAAAATAAACAGAGATAAAATAAACAGAGATAAATGCAGACAAAAGGAGACAAAGGAATTAATATGGGTTATATAAAAGCTTATACAAGAGAGAGTGTGAAAGACAGATATCCGAATTCTATGGCGAACAGCGTGCACTTTGCTTATGGATCTGATAAAGATCGAGTGATTCCGTTAAACCAGAACTACGGAATCCTATATGCCAAGGCAGTCATCAGACCGGATAATACACTGGAGGAGCGCCAGATTGCAAATCCGCTAATCATAAGGAAGGGTGAGGATTATCTAATTGCTGCAGAAGCAGTAGATGCAAATGGTGAACCTCTGCCTGCGCCGTACCGGATTGTCTGGAGAACCAAAGACTTTGTGAACTTTGACGAACAACAGAATGTGGTTTCCGGGGAATTTCTTCTGAATGCATCAGATCTCATGGATCTTGGCGAACAGCTCCGGAATGCATCAGAGTTCATGGAGATACCGGATGCTCTGACGGATGCAATTATGGAACGCTGGTATCCGCTTTGCGGGGTAAAGACAGAGTGTATTCCGAACAAGGTAAACAGTATCGAAGAGCTGGAAGCGGTTAAGGCGCTAGTCACATATTCCGACGGTTCCGTGTGTGAAAAAAAGATCAACTGGGACACCTCTGTGCTGAACGGCGAGAAGAAGAAATCCTGTAAGATAAAAGGAAGAGTGGAACAGAGTACTACCGGATTTCCTCTTGCAGTCGGCTATGCCGATCCTGTGATTTATCAGTGGCAGGGCTTCTGGTATTTTCTTGCGACGAATGATAATTTGAATGATATTGGTTTATTTGTAAGAAAAGCGAATAGTGTCCGGGAGCTTTTTAGCGCGGATACGAAAGAATACTGTATTCTGGATTATGATATTAAAATGGGTTTTTGCCAGACCTTCTGGGCGCCGGAATTTCATGAAATTGGCGGAAGACTGTATATCCTGTTTGCAGTCAGCAAAACACAGTGGGGTCCCCAGTGCCATATGATGCGTCTGAAACAGAACGGAGATATTACCTGTGCTTCTGACTGGGAGGAGCCGATAAGAGTCAAAAGAGCAGACGGTACCTGGCTGGCGGAGGATGGAATTACTTTGGATATGACATACTTTAAGACAGGAGGGAAATCTTATCTTTGCTGGTCCTATCGTTATGGAATCGGAACATCCAAAGACACCGGTTCCATGCTTTACCTTGCGACGACAGAGGAAGCCTGTCCCTTTATGCTGACCTCGGAGCCGGTGCTTCTCTCCCGTCCGTTGTTTGGCTGGGAGAACAACAGCGGAACCATCAACAATGAAGGTCCCTATGCATTACTGTTGGGAGATAAAGTTTATCTGGCTTATTCCGGAGGAGATGCCTGTGGTTATTACTATGCCATCGGTTATCTGACAGCCTCCGGCAAGGAAAATCTTCTGGATATAAATGTCTGGGAAAAGCTGCCCGCACCGGTGATGCACTCCGGTTCTGTGGAAGGAATACAAGGTCCGGGACATAATTCCTTCTTCCGGGATGAAACCGGTACACTGATGATTGCCTATCACGGACAGGAGAGAGATAAGTATTTCAAACGCTGCTCGGCATTCCATCGGGTTCATATCTCAAAATCAGGCTTTCCGCTTTTGAATGTTGCGGGCAGTACAGAGCTTCCGGAGGAACTCCTTACGGTAGAAGCGGAGCTGTACAGTTATCTGACAAATAAATAGTCCTTGACCGTTACATTTGCCGATTGGTACAATGGCAGTGACAGAACGAACCCTGACAGTGACAGGACAGACCCTGGCAATGACAGAACGACCATGTCAGTCTGAACCATCGTTAACCAAGTGTTTTGAAAGGAGCTATTATGGATTCCTGGTGCACTACATTTCTGCCATCGGAGACCTTAAACCAACGCCTGAAGAAGGCTGCACATGTCAAACCCAGTCCGGCACAGCTGCGCTTTATGGAACGTGGGTATATTGGATTTATTCATTATTCGCCTAATACATTTACCAATCGTCAATGGGGCAGCGGTTCCGAAACAAGCGCTGATTTCTGTCCGGATCAACAGGCTCCCGAACAGTGGGTGCGTGTCTGTAAAGCGGCGGGAATGCGTCAGGTCATACCGACACTGAAGCATCATGACGGCTTTTGTCAATGGCCAACGAAGACAACCGATTTTTCGGTGGAGTACTGTCCCGTGAAGCAGGATATCGCAGGTGCAGTGAGTGAGGAATGCCGGCGCCTTAACATTGATCTTGGCGTGTACCTGTCACCGTGGGATATGCATCAACGCGGGCTTGGGGTATGGAACACACCCGCTTATCAGACAGTGTATCTGCGTCAGCTGCAGGAGCTGATGACGCAATACGGCGAAATCAGTGAATTGTGGGTGGATGGCGCCTGTGGAGACTATCCCGTCTGGAAGGCAGTGCCGGACTATGAACCTGAGACCTGGTATGACCTGATGGAAAAAGAGCAGCCATCCTGTGTCGTTCGCCGCTATGATCCGTTTGAATTTGCGGATGTAGATGAATGGGAAGCATTGCTTCATGGACAGGGCGAGCTGAAATGGCGAGGGAAAGCGGTACGCTGGGTCGGTAACGAGGATGGCACAGGCCGCAGGGATGAATGGTCGGTACAGCCGGTATTTTGCCGTACAATGGGAAGCGAAGCTACGATTGGTGACCTTGGAGAGGAAAGCTACTACACCGGTGCTGTCGGCGCCGTATGGTATCCAAATGAAGTCAATACACATCTTCTGAACCAGTGGTTCTGGAATGAGGAAACAAGCCATGTACGTTCACTCGATGAGCTGATCGACATTTTCTATCATTCTATCGGCAACAACGGGGTACTGCTTCTTAATATCAGTCCGGATCGCCATGGAGTGATTGAGGAAAGTCAGATTACCCGTTTGATGGAATTTAGGCAGTTTATGGATGATACCTTTGGGACAGAACTGGGCAGTGAAGCTGTGGTTACCGCCAGCTCGCAGCTTGCCGGTGCAGCTGCCGGGCATGTGCTGAACAACGACAATATGCAGTATTGGTCGCCTGATGCGGAGAATTGGGACGTTGACCGTTCCACGGCATTTCTGGAGCTCCGTCTGCCATCTCCTGAAACCTTTGATAACCTGCTGATACAGGAAGCGGTTTATGAGGGACAGCGTGTGGCTTATTGGCGTGCACAAGTATGGGTAAACGGAACCTGGAGGACGATTGCCGAAAAAAAGACGATAGGCTACAAAACAATCTGCCGCTTTCCGGTGGTTACCACCGACCGTGTCCGTATTGAAATTCTGCGCAGCTGGGATACACCGCTGCTTTCGCGTGTAAGTCTGCATCTGACGAAAAAACCAAAAGTAAAAGAGTCTGTTCCGATTGAAGCGGGAGCACAATGGCAGCTTCATCGGGCAAATAAATACAGGCTTGTTATATTTGATCTGGATGGGACAACGCTGAATACTCTGGAGGATTTGGCAAATAGTCTGAATACTGCACTTGATAAATCAGGATTTCCGCGAAGAAGTCTTGATGAAGTGCGCAGCTTTGTCGGCAATGGAATAAGGAAGCTTGTTGAACGTGGACTACCGGAAGAAACCGCTAAGGAAGCAGCCGAAAAGGTCTTTTTCGACTTCACGGGACATTATAAGCTGCACTGTTCTGATAATACGAAGCCGTACGACGGAATTAAAGAACTGATCACTTCCCTGAGAGAAGCAGGTTATCTGACGGCAGTGGTGTCGAACAAGGCAGATGATGCTGTTCAGTCCTTATGCAGGAAATACTTCTACGGTCTATTTGATGTCGTGGTCGGAGAAAAACAGGGAGTGAGGAGAAAGCCGGCTCCGGATACCGTAAACGAGGTGCTGCAGCGGTTGAAGATCAATTGCCGGGAAGCAGTGTATATCGGTGATTCAGAGGTTGACATTGAAACGGCGAGAAATGCTGCGATGGATTGTATCTCGGTGGACTGGGGGTTTCGCAGCCGCACAGAACTGATACAGGCAGGCGCAGCAACGATTTTGTCACAGCCGATTGAGATACTGAACAGGCTGCTATGAAATTATTTTCCTTATATTGCGTTATTATATAATATGATAAATTCTGTATTATAAAGATAACTGAAATGTTTCTACAAAGCTGTCCACATATAGAGGCAGGTATCTGATTTTGATATCATGCCATTACAAGCTGTAAGATGAAAAGCGTTGCGGTTAACGTCGGCAGCGAGACAACAAACCCGTATTTTATATAGGTTAAGAAGCTGAATTTTACATCCTGCTTCTTAAGTATTCCGACCCACATGATTCCGGCTAAGGCTCCGATGGGAGTAAAGAAAGCACCGATGTTGGAACCTGCAATGGTCGCATATACCCCTTGCAGCCGGACTGCGGGATCAAGAGTTCGGACAACGGAGCTGAACAAAACACTCATCGGAATGTTGTTCATAAAATTAGCACAGATAAAGGATGCAAAGCCATATTTATAAATGGGGTTTTTATTTCCAAAGAACTGTCCGAGCAGGGTCGTTGCACCGTACTTATCAAGAGCTAATACCAGAATAAACATGGCGGTCACAAAGGGTACCAGCTCCCATGGAGTTCGTTTCAGGCAGCGAAGAAGCTTTCTGCTCTTATTCTTTGTGATAATCTGATAGAACAATGCAAAAGTAAACAGACTTACCGTCAGGCATAAGGTAATCAGCCAGAGCTCCAATCCGATATAGGAGGAGAAGACAAGAAGGAGAATACATACCAGAAGATGAATGATTCCGATCCAAAGCAGTCCAAGGTTCGGTATTTTGTAATCTTCGGCATGTACCTTAATCGGTTTGGAAAGAGGTCTTCTAAAAATCCAATACAGAATAAGGAAAGCTGTTGTTCCGCCGACCAGTGTCGGAAGAGACATGACGGACATGTATTTCATGAAGCTGATATGATTGGAGGCTGCCAGATAGACATTGGTTGGATTCCCTATGACAAGTGCCATGCTCCAGGTATTTGCGGCAACAAATTCTCCGAACAGATAAGGAACCGGATTGATTTTTGCATTTTTTGCAAAGTAACAGATAAATGGAGTAAAGGTCAGTATGATAATATCGTTGGAGGTAAATATCGTTAAGACTGACACCAGTAAATAAATAAACAAAAATAGAATCTTCTGGCTTGAGTTTGCCTTCCTTAGTACGGCATTTGCCAGATATCTGAAAAATCCTACCTCGTCTAAAAAAATGGACATGGTGGTCATAGAAAGAAAAAGAATAAGTATTTTAATCGGATTAATCGAGCTGTCCGCCGTAAGTCCTTCGAGTACTTCCTTCAAGGAAATCAATCGAGAAGCAATTAAGACGGTTGCACCGAGGACTGCAACAATCCAGTAAATACCGATGCTTTTGCCGCAGAACTCTATATTAGGTTTAAATAAAACCAATACGGCCAATGAAATGCAGGTCAATACTGCAATTGCTATTACAGCCTCCATGCCAGCCTCCGGAATACGTTACTCAGTCTGCCTTAATTTGCGCATACGGACTAGTATATACATGCCGAAGAAAAAAGTCAAAAGGTATTTTTAAAATTTGCAGTACAAACCTGCGGCTGCTGACAACACTCATAATACAGTCACCAAATGGGAGAAGAGATGAATCAACTGGTAAAAGAAAGACCATTAAAACACTGTTAATATTTGCACTTCCGTTATACATAGGACAGATGTTCCAGCTTTGTTACGGCTTGGTTGATATTCGCATCATCGGAAGCGTTCTTGGAGATAACTCTCTGGCAGCTGTGGGAGCAACGGCAGCGTTAAGCGATCTGCTGATTGAATTTATTAATGGAATAATCTGTGGATTTGGCATCATCATGTCAGTCTGTTTTGGTAAAAAAGATGAACATAGCCTAAGAAAAGCAATCGGAGGTTCTCTGATTCTTGGAATTGGAATTACGCTTGTTTTGAGTGTAGCCTGCCTGGTGTTTCTGCCTGGAATTCTCGGATTGTTGAATGTATCAGAAGAGCTTTTTGAGGAAGCATCTGTATACATCGGTATTATTATTGCAGGATTGGCTGTTACGACGGTTTATAATCTCTGCTCTGCAATCCTTCGGGCAATCGGTGACTCTTTTACTCCGCTGCTTATACTGATTTTATCAAATATTATCAACATTGCTTTGGACTATCTTTGCATCAAGGGACTGGGGATGGGAGTAGCAGGAGCGGCACTTGCGACTATCGCAGCACAGGCAGTTTCTGTGATTTTCTGTCTGCTGTATATGTATAGAAAATGCCCGAACCTGATTCTGAGGAAAAGCGACCTGGTACCGGATCAATCCATTTATAAGAAGCTGTTGAAAAATGGATTTTCCATGGGATTCATGATTTCATTTGTAACATTTGGATCACTTGCACTGCAGACAGGAATTAATACGCTCGGAAACAGCATTATAGTCGGGCATACCGGAGCGAGAAAAGCGACCCTGTTCTTTTTGATTCCGTTTTTTTCACTTGGTACGGCACTTGCAACCTATTGCGGACAGAATCTTGGTGCGAAACAATTTTCAAGAATAAAAAAGGGAATTGTGGATGCCATCCTGATTGCAGGAGGATGGTGTGCAGTTGTGATAGTCATTGTATTTACCCTGGCACCGTTGTTGGTCAGTACCATAACGGCGAGTACAGACCCTGAAGTCATAAATAACGCAGTGAAATATCTTCGCATTAATTCGTTATTCTATATATTGCCGGCAGTCATCTGTATCCTAAGAAACAGCATGCAGGGGTTTGGTGATACAAGGACTCCTTTATTTTCAAGCTTTATTGAGCTGACAGGGAAAGTACTGATTGCATTTTTACTTATTCCGCAAATCGGATATCTGGGAGTGATCGTATCCGAACCGATCGTATGGACGATCATGGTGATTCCTCTGATTTATAGTGTCTTGCGTAATCCTGAGCTAAGGCTGCCGGAAGACAAAGTGATCGATGAGGTTAATGAATGCCTGCGGGAATAAGAGAGAGGCACTGTTTTTTGATTTGTCTGCATATGTTTCTATCAGTGATATACCAAAGCGTGTCAAGCCGGGCAGTATCTTCTCGGTAAAGCGGTCACTCTATTGCAATTATGCTACTTCTGCACAACAGTGGGGTTTGATAACAGCGGAATGCACTGCTATTTTTAACAAAATCAGGATGAACGAAAAAAAGTATCAGCACAGTAAGGAGTCAATGCAGATCCTTGCTGTGCTTTCTTTATAAAAAACGGATTCGTAAAGACAGGACAGTTGAAATATTTGCGAATAATTCTCATATTGTATTGACAATCCACAGTACGTGGTGCTAAAATACTTTGCGAATCATTCTCAAATCAGAAAGGAGTATCGGAATGAAACCGTATATGACTTTGCAGAGGAAGATGTTGATTGCGTTCTTGGAGGCTCACCCTGACAGACAGTTTTCGGTAAAAGAGATTGCCGGCAGTCTGGACAGTGAAGAAATCAGTATCAGTTCACTTTACCGTAATCTTGCCGCACTCGAAGAAAGCGGGACGATTATCGGTATTCTTCGCGAGGGCTGCCGCGACAAGTATTACAGATGCCTTATATCGGAGGATTGCCGGGACTGCATTCACCTGACCTGTACAAAATGTGGGAAGACAGTTCATCTGGATCACAGTGTTTCAGATCGTCTGATTGATTCGACCGAGCAGACTGAAGAATTTCAGATTAGTACCGCAAAGACAGTTATTTATGGAATCTGTAAAGACTGTAAATGATCTTTTTGGAGGGTTAATTTAATGAAAAAGCTATTGGTGTTACTGGTATCGGTGCTATTGGTTATCGGAGAAATGACCGGTTGTGCAGCACCTAAAACAGATACCGGCAAGTTAAGTATTGTTACCACGATATTCCCGGAATACGACTGGGTTGGGAAAATTATCGGCACCGGTAATAAAAATGTGGAACTTACAATGCTGCTTGACAACGGAGTTGATCTTCACAGCTATCAGCCTACAGTACAGGATATTGCAAGGATTTCAACCTGCGATCTGTTTATTTATGTCGGAGGGGAGTCGGAGGGATGGGTTGAAAATGCGCTTGCCGAATCCACCAACGGGGAACTTAAGGTAATCAACCTGCTCGAAGTGCTTGGTGACAGTGCCAAGACGGAAGAGATGGTCGAGGGGATGCAGGAAAGTACTCATGATCATGAAGAGGGAGAAGATTCTGATCATGAGGAAGAAGAGGAAGAATATGACGAACATGTCTGGCTGTCTCTTAAAAATGCCGAGATTTTCTGCCGGACAATTGCAGATACGCTTGGCAGCATTGATTCACAGAATGCAGATTCCTATCAGGCAAATGCCGCTGCCTATATTGCAGAGTTGAATGCTCTTGACAGTGAATATCAGACTGTCGTAGATGCAGCACCAGTTAAAACCGTACTTTTTGGTGACCGGTTTCCGTTCCGCTATTTAGTGGATGATTACGGACTGGATTATTATGCTGCATTTGTCGGATGCTCTGCAGAAACAGAAGCAAGCTTCGCAATGATTACATTTCTCTCCGGCAAGGTAGATGAATTGGGACTGAATGCCGTATTGACGATCGAGAATCCCCGACACACCATTGCTGAGACGATTGTAAATAATACAGTGAACAAGAACGCGCAGATTCTTTCCATGGATTCCATGCAGTCCACGACTTCAAAGGATGTTGAATCGGGAACAACCTATCTATCGATTATGAAAGCAAACCTTGATATATTAAAATCCGCATTACAGTAAAGGCGGACAAGAAGGGAGAAGTTATTTTGGCTCAGTTAACCTGCAAAAATGTCACACTCGGTTATGAAGGAAAACAGGTTGTAGAAAATCTTTCCTTTCAGGTAGAGGAGGGAGACTATCTTTGTATTGTCGGAGAGAACGGTTCCGGAAAGACCACGTTGATGAAGGCGATACTACATCTGCATGAGCCTCTGTCGGGCTGTATTGTTACAGGAGATGGACTGAAACCGACAGAAATCGGATATTTGCCGCAGCAGACGGTTGTACAAAGGGACTTCCCAGCTTCGGTAAGAGAAATCGTCTTGTCCGGCTGCCTGAACCGGAGCGGAATTCGTCCATATTATAACCGGGAAGACAAACGTATTGCCGGGACGAATATGGAGAAGATGGGAATTTCAAATCTGGCAAAATGCTGTTATCGTGAGTTATCCGGCGGGCAGCAGCAGCGGGTTCTGCTTGCACGGGCCTTATGCGCAGCCGGCAGGATGCTGCTTCTTGACGAACCTGTTGCAGGGCTTGATCCCAAGGCCACAAGCGAGATGTACGGGTTAATTGATGGTCTGAACAGAACCGGAATTACGGTGATAATGATTTCGCATGATGTAAGTGCAGCACTTAGATACGCAACCAATATTCTTCACATTGGATCGCCGCTTTTCTTCGGAACAAAAGAGGAGTACGTTCTCTCCGAAGTTGGAAAACGTTTTTTGGCACTCACCGGAGGTGAAGAATGATAGAGACACTTAGACTTTATTTTACATTTCCCTTTGTTAGATATGCAATGATTGTCGGAGTGCTGATCGCACTTTGTTCTTCACTGCTCGGGGTAACACTGGTTCTAAAACGCTTTTCCTATATTGGTGACGGACTTTCCCATGTGGCATTCGGAGCAATGGCGGTTGCTGCAGTTCTGGGACTGACGGATAATATGATTCTGATTCTTCCTGTTACGGTTATCTGTGCGATTATTCTCCTTCGCACCGGACAAAATGCAAAAATCAAAGGGGATGCTGCTGTTGCAATGATATCGGTCGGAGCGCTTGCGGTCGGATATCTTCTGATGAATATCTTTTCAACCTCCACTAATCTGAGCGGAGATGTGTGCAGCACGCTGTTTGGTTCAACCTCCATCCTGACACTTACGAAGACCGAGGTATGGGTTTGCCTTGCCATATCGGTGCTTGTGATTCTTGTGTTCTTGTTGTTCTATCACAAAATTTTTGCAGTTACCTTTGATGAGAACTTTGCAAAGGCGACCGGAATAAAAGCAGGAGCATATAATCTGCTGATTGCTGTCATTACAGCATTTATTATTGTGCTCGCAATGAATCTTGTCGGTTCACTCCTCATTTCGGCACTGGTAATCTTCCCGGCGCTGTCAGCAATGCGGATTTTTAAGAATTTTAAATCGGTTATCATCTTTTCCGCCTGCTTTTCAGTATTTTGTGCAGCACTTGGAATTCTTATTTCAATCATAGCCGGAACACCGGTCGGCTCTACGATTGTAGCTGTCGACATTGCAGCATTCGGGATTTGCTGGCTGACTGGACTTATAACAGGAGGCGCTAAAGGATGAATGGCTTCCAAATAATAAAAGAAATAGCGGTGTGGAAAGCCCCGGAGACAATTCTGCTTGTGCAGATGGCTCCGGGGCTTTCCTTCATGATAAATCATTTCATTATATGCTAAAAAGCAAGTGCTTACAGTCTTTCGAATACTGGCATGTAGTCGATTGGCGCATCAACCTGAACGGTACAGCTTCCGGTAAAGGTTTCGCCGGTAGAGGTGAGCTTCCAGGTTCCAGCCGGAAGATAAACCTCACGACGGAACTCGTTCAGATGAAGAACCGGTGCAACCAGGTATTTCTCACCGAACATATACTGATCCTGAAGCTCCCAGCATTTTTCGTCTGCAGGGAATTCGTAGAACATGGCGCGAATCAGCGGGGAACCGTTGGTGTGTGCTTCTTCATACAGTTTTTTGATATAATCATGCATGGAAATACGGACGTCGTAGTATTTTTTCATAATGGCGTAGTTATCCTCGCCGTAGCTCCAGAGCTCGTTCGGCTGACCGGTGTGGAGATATCCGCCGCCCCAGTCTCTGTTATCCATCGGAGGAATATTATACGGTCCGCGGTCGCCGTGCATACGGAAGACAGCAGAATAAACAGCAAACTGATACCAGCGGATCAGTAACTGGCGGAAATCAGGATCATTTACATCATCAGTCATGAAACCGCCGATATCCGTGGTCCACCAGGGAATTCCTGCAAGGCCCATATTCAGACCGCACTGTATCTGGTCAGCAAATGCTTCAAAGGTACTCGGAACATCCCCAGACCATACGACATTGCCGTATTTCTGTGAACCCGCCCAGGCACAGCGAAGAAGGTTTACAACATCCGTTCCGGTCTTCTTCATCTCGTCATAGAATACGCGGCTGTACATCTGCGGATACAGATTGCTGACAGATAGTGCCGGACCGGTACAATAGCGGTAGTTTTCAAAATCATATACTCCGTAATCAGGTTCTGAATTATCCAGCCAGAAAGCATCAATTCCTAATTCGTAGTAGTTCTTTTTGCATATATCCCACACGTATTTTCTTGTTTCGGGATTAAAAGGATCGATTTCAACACAGTCCCCCTGATAATCATAGGTCTGTGCCGCGCCACGCTCTGTACGGATCAGTAGTCCGCGTTCCATCATCGGTCCAAAGTTCTCACTCTTGCGGTCAACAGACGGCCATACGGACACGATTACCTTGATGCCCATAGAATGCAGTTCATCAACCATAGCTTTCGGATCCGGCCAGTACTGCGTATCGAATTTCCAGTCACCTTGTACGGTCCAGTGGAAGAAGTCGATTACAATCTGATCGATTTTGATTCCTTCCGCCTTGTATTGTCTTGCAACACTTAATACTTCCTCCTGTGTCCGGTAACGCAGCTTGCACTGCCACAGACCCATCAGGTTCTCAGGAAACATATCGGCATGTCCGGTTACAGCCGAATAGTTGGTAAGAAGCTGCTTCGGAGTATCTGCTGCCGTAATCCAGTAATCCATTTCCTTTGTTGAACGGGCAATCCATTCCGTATAATTCTTTCCGAAGGTTACGCGGCCGACTGCCGGATTGTTCCATAGGAAACCATATCCGAGAGAAGATACGGCAAACGGTACGGAAATCTGCGAATTGCGCTGCGCAAGCTCAAGAACACAGCCCTTCAGATCCATATCCTGCTGCTGGTATTGTCCCATTCCGTATATTTTTTCACCTTTGTTGCTCTCGAATTTCAGATTAAGGGAAAATTCACTTCCGCCGATCATTCCCTTCCATTCACGGTTAATAACCTTCAGGCATCGGCTCTCTTTGGAAAGTGTTCCGCCGTAAGAACGGTAGTATTCACGAAGAATCAGCTTGTCATCCCGGTAGAAGGTGATGATACCGACAAAGTTGACAACTGCTTTAATATGTCCGTTGACAATTGTCGCAATTTTTTGTCTGCTGGTGGTTCCGTCGCCGTTCCAGAAATCCTCTTCCCCGATGCTGATTACAGCATGTCCCGGATTGATTTTCTCAGTTAGCGCCCATTCATTTCCTGTGAAATTCTGAAGCATCGTCGAACGTACACGAAGGGAATCCTGTCCCCATGCTTCAATACAGATCTTTTCACCCTGATGATAGAAAATCAGGGCGTTTGTTTCAACGATAAACTCCATAATAATCCTCCAATGATATAAATTAAATCTATCCGATAAAAATAATACAATGCATTTTTGTCTGCGTCAACGGATTATGTTCATCAATTCCGTTAAAAAGATGTATTTTCTTAAGATATAAAGAAAAATGAAACTTCCTTTATCCCTTTAGAACAAGAAACTCCCGTCTTCTGGTTCGTCGTTTAACCTGCTGATAATTTTAGATAGAATATGAGAGTTTTATGTAGTATAATAAATTAAATCTGTGTGCGAAAGTTTCATCTTATACACGATCAATACAGAACGATAACGTACAATAAAGGAGGACGGCAATGGAATCCCGGAACAACCAGAAGCTGAAGATTATGTATCTGCTCAAAATCCTAAACGAAGAAACGGATGAGACCCACAATCTTACGATGGCAGAAATCATCTCTAAGCTTCAGACATATGGGATTCGGGCAGAGCGAAAAAGCATTTATGACGATATTGAGAGTCTCCGGATTTATGGAATTGATATTATTGGAGAGGGCAGCAATAAGTTCTATGGTTATCATATCGGAAGCCGAAGCTTCGAACTGGCGGAGCTAAAGCTCCTGGTTGATTCGGTTCAGGCAGCAAAATTCATTACTGCGAAGAAATCCAGTGCCCTAATAAAAAAAATTGAGTCACTGACCAGTAAATCCGAGGCAGTTCAGCTGCACCGCCAGGTCTATGTAGCGGAACGTGTCAAGACAATGAATGAAGACATCCTGTACAATATTGACATCCTGCATTCTGCAATTGCTGCAAAACAGAAAATCACGTTTCAGTATTTTAACTGGAATGTAAAGAAAGAACAGGTTTTGAAAAAGGATGGTAATCTCTACAATGTGAGTCCCTGGGCACTAACCTGGGATGACGAGAACTACTATCTGATTGCATATGATTCGGAGGAGCAGATAATCAAGCATTTTCGTGTGGATAAGATGCGTGTAATATCAATGATACCGGAGCAGCGGCAAGGGAAAGCCGAGTTCGACAATTTTGATATGGCGCTCTATGCCAAGAAGATGTTCGGTATGTTCAACGGAGAGGAACAGACCGTAAAGATTGAGTGCGAGAACCGGTTAGCCGGAGTGATGATTGACCGGTTTGGAAAAGAAGTTATGATGATTCCAAAGGACGAGGGGCATTTTACTGTCAGTGTAAGGGTTGCGGTGAGCAATCAGTTCCTGGCATGGGTGATAGCTCTCGGACAGGGTGTCAGAATTATCGGACCGGAAAATGTAACCGAACGTGTGAGAACTGAGGTTCGCCGTCTGACAGAAGAATATTTACCAGAAGCTGAACTGGCTTTACGGAAGGGGAGGAACGTGTGAAGGAAGAGACTGAGGTGCTTGAACCGGGAGAGCCTGCATTGGAAAGTGAAATTATACAGGACAATCCGGTCTGTATGCGGATGTTATTTTGCATCGATACCGCAGATTACAACATGAACGGAACGGTATTTAGCCGTCCGTCGGCAAGAGGAATCATTATAAGAGACGGAAAAGCTGCGATGATTCACAGTCTGAAATACAACTATTACAAATTTCCGGGCGGCGGGATTAAGAAGGGCGAGGACAAAAAAATTGCACTTCAAAGGGAGGTTCTGGAAGAAACCGGACTTACCGTCATTCCGGAGACAGTGAGAGAGTACGGAATGGTACACCGCATCCAGAAGGGTGACTACGAGGATGTGTTTATTCAGGACAATTACTATTATTTCTGCGATACCGAGGATACTGTGGGAAAGCAGAATTTAGATGATTATGAAGAAGACGAGCGTTTTACTTTGGAATATGTGACAGCAAAGAAAATTATTGATACGAATCAGGCATGTCACGAGAAGGATGCAGATCAGATTATGCTGAAGAGAGAAAACCGGATTCTGGAGCTTCTGGTACAGGAAGGATTTCTGAAAATGGAGTAAAGCGATAGATAATCGAAATGATTTTATGATTATGGGCAGACTTAATTGCGGAAACGGAGGATCATGATGTTTGATGTTGCCATAATCGGAGCAGGTGTGACGGGAGCAATGATAGCGCGTGCTTTGACAGAGTACAATCTTAGAATATGTATACTTGAAAAGAACAACGATGTTGCAATGGGAACTACGTGTGCGAATTCAGCAATTGTACATGCAGGCTTTGACGCTGCTGAGGGAACACTGAAGGCAAAGCTGAATGTCCGGGGCTCGGAAATGATGAGACAGATTGCTGCTGAGCTTGGCGTAAAATATCAGAATAACGGAGCTCTGGTTATCGGGTTCAATGAAGAAGACCGCCCGGAGCTTGAGAAGCTGTATCGGCGAGGAATCACCAACGGAGTCAGAAATCTGAGGCTGATTGAAGAAAAGGAACTTCATGAGCTGGAACCCAATGTATCGGAGAACGCAATCTGTGCACTGTATGCCCCCACAAGTTCTATCATCTGCCCTTATGAACTTACTATTGCAGCGATTGGAAATGCAATGGATAACGGTGCCGAGCTGAAGCTCAATTTCAGTGTGCAGGAGATCGAAGCAAAGGACGGTCATTATATTGTAAAGTCAGACACGGAAGAAATTTCCGCAAACTATGTGATTAATGCAGCCGGACTTTATGCCGACCGGATTGCCAAGCTTGCAGGGGATGAGTCTTTTTCCATTTTTCCAAGACGTGGGGAGTATATTCTCTTTGACAGGGAATGTGGGAATCATATTAGCCATACGGTATTCAGTACCCCTACCAGGATGGGAAAGGGAATTCTGATAACGAAGACCGTTGACGGCAATCTTCTTGCAGGACCTACTTCGCAGAATATTACTGATAAGGAAGATAAATCGACCACAAGCGAAGGAATTGCAAAAATAATAAAAGAAACTGCCGGACATATTAATGGAGTCCGGTTCAACAAGATCATAACATCGTTCTGTGGACTGCGTGCGGTAGGAAGCACCGGTGATTTTATTATTAATTCACCGGTAAAAGGTTTTATTAATGTAGCAGGAATCGAGTCTCCGGGACTGTCAGCCGCACCTGCGATAGCAGAATATGTTGTGGAGCTTCTGAAGGAGCAGGGCATTTTCTTTGAAAGAAAGAAGGATTACAATCCTGACCGCAAGCCCTCCCATGCATTCAGAGAAGCAGGAATAGAAGAGAAAAACAGAATCATCAAAGAAAATCCTGCATTTGGCAGGGTAGTCTGCCGTTGTGAGACGATAACAGAAGGAGAGATTCTTGAAGCGCTGAGAACAAATCCGAAGGCAAGAGATCTTGACGGCGTCAAACGACGTACAAGAGCACAGATGGGGAGATGCCAGGGCGGGTTCTGCTCTCCGCAGATTGTAGAACTGATTGCGGAGGAGCTGAAAATTCCGTATGAACAGGTAACAAAATTCGGAGGAGCTTCTTTTATCAATCTGGAAAAGACAAAATAAATAATTAATTTACAGCACTTTTGCCGAAGCTTCACAAGACACCCTTGATGTGACAGAAGAAAGCGTATTAACGGGCTTCTGCGGTGTGATTCTTAAGCAATGAAGGCTTCGGAATGGAGGAATAACATGAAAGACCTGGTGATTATCGGCGGCGGTCCTGCCGGAATGAGTGCAGCAGCTGCGGCGTATGAAAGCGGGATAAGAGACATTCTTATTCTGGAACGCGATAACAGTCTTGGAGGAATCCTGCGTCAATGTATTCACAACGGATTCGGACTTCACAAATTCGGAGAAGAGCTTACGGGTCCGGAATACGCAGCACGATATGTTAAGAAGGTTCTGGAATATCAGATCCCGTATAAACTGAACACAATGGTTCTTGAGATTACCAAGGACAGAGTAATTACTGCTACAAACGAAGTAGACGGCGTGTTTGTAATAGAAGCAAAGGCAGTCATTCTTGCGATGGGATGCCGTGAACGGTCCAGAGGAGCGCTTAATATTGCGGGAACCAGACCGGCTGGTATTTACAGTGCGGGAACAGCTCAGAAATACGTTAATCAAAAGGGCTATTTGCCCGGCAAGGATGTTGTCATACTTGGGTCAGGTGATATTGGGCTTATTATGGCAAGACGTATGACTTTGGAGGGTGCGAAGGTTCATGCGGTATGTGAGCTGATGCCTTACTCGGGAGGACTGGCACGAAATATCCAGCAGTGCCTGAAGGATTTTAACATTCCGCTGATGCTTAGTCATACGGTTGTAAAAATTCACGGAAAAGAAAGAGTGGAAGGCGTTACAATTGCAGAGGTCGATCAAAACAGAAAGCCGATATCATCCACAATGGAGTATATTCCCTGTGATACACTGCTTCTGTCGGTTGGTCTGCTTCCGGAAAACGAACTGACCAAAGGTGCAGACATTTTACTTGACAGAATCACCCAGGGTGCAGTTGTTGATCAGGACAGACAGACTTCGGCAGAAGGAATCTTTGCCTGCGGAAATGTTCTGCATGTACATGATCTGGTTGATTTTGTTTCGGAAGAAGCAGAGACGGCAGGAAAAAGTGCAGCTGAATACATTCGGGGTACAGGAAAAGCAACAACCTCCATTGTTCTTGAAACTGACGGTAAAATACGATATACGGTTCCTCAAAGAATTACGGCGGTCGAGGATGTCAAGGTGTATTTTCGTGTATCCGATGTGTATCGAAATGTAACAATCTGTGTATACGACGGCGAGGAACTACTCTGCTCGAAAAAGAAGGGAAAGGTTGCGCCGGGCGAGATGGAGAGTCTTGAATTAAAAAAAGAGCTTCTTATCGGCAGAAGGAAAATTTCATTCAGGCTGGAGGTGGCGGAATAATGGAACGAGAGTTAACCTGCATTGTTTGTCCCATGGGATGTAGCATTAAGGTAATAACCGATGGGGAAAACGTTATAAGCATCACTGGAAATACCTGCAAAAGGGGAGAACAGTATGCCCGTTCGGAATGTACCGCTCCGAAACGCACAGTTACCTCAACCGTCAGAGGTGACAACGGTGAGATGATTTCCGTAAAAACAAGCACAGCAATTCCGAAAGAAAAAGTTTTTGACTGTATGAAGGTAATCAACGGGATTGTTGCGAAGACACCGGTTAAAATCGGTCAGGTACTGGCGGAAGACATTTTTGGAAGTAATATTGTTGCAACCATGGACAGCAGAGCGGATGCGATTAAAAGCAGAACGGATGCGATTAAAAGCAGAGCGGATGTAATTGAAGCAGAACGGATGTAATCGAAGCAGAGCGGATGTAATTAAAGCAGAACGGATGTAATTAAAAAAGACAGACGTAATAAAAACGGAGATGAATTGCAGATGAAATCCCCCAGCTTTATAGTAGCTCCGGTATGGAGGTTTGAGTGAGAACAAATAAGGTGTACAAGTATCAGATCATCAGCAGAGAAGGACTGAAAATTCTTGCAATTTTATTTATGGTGTTGGATCATGCGTATATGACAGTTGTAAGAGTGCCGGGTTATCAGTGGATGACACGGCTCGGGAGAATTGCATTTCCTATTTTTGCATTTCAGATTACGGAAGGATATATTCATACCTCGAATAAAAAGAAGTATACATTGACCATGCTGGTTTTTGCATTGATATCGGAAATCCCGTATAATCTGATGATGGGAGGAGAAATCATCGGACCATTTCATCAGAACGTCATGTTTACCTTTCTGATTGCGTTGCTGCTTCTGATGCTGATTGATAAAATAGTATCCGGTAAAATGCATTTGTTTTTAAAAATTCTGTTAATCGCAGCAGTCTGTTTGCTCGGATTTGTGGCCGGAACGCTGACTCTTGTGGATTATCTTGGATTTGGGGTACTTACTGTTTTAATTTTCTATATTGCAAGACTTATGCCAAAAAGATATCTGGAAATGATAGTTCAGGCAATCGGGTTATGGGTTATCAACTGGGAGCTGCTTGGAGGGATGGTTATTATCCTGCCAAACGGGTTCGAATTTCCGGAGCAGGGTCTTGCTCTTTGCAGTCTGGTGTTTATCTGGCTGTATAATGGTAAAAAAAAGCTGTCCGGAACAGCCGACCGGGTATTCAAATACTTTTCTTACTTCTTTTACCCGGCTCATATACTCATACTTAGTTTGATTGCATTGTATGTATTGTAGATGTCGATGAAGCTTAAGCTTCTTGGTCTGAATCTTTGAAAAATAGCCGGTGCATTCTCGTGACTTTAGTCGTGAGTAGTTCACTTGCTTTCAGACAAAAGCAAAGAGGAGACCGATCAGCAAGAAACGTCGAGAAATTTTTGTCTGGAATCTGTATGATAATAGCTGCCGGGAGGTAAATAAGGTGAAGGAACAGATTATGGCCGTGCAGCGAATGCAGGATTATATTTCAGAGAATTTACAACGGGAGATCACGCTGTCAGAACTGGCAGAGGTATCATTGTTCTCTCCCTTTCATTCTCACAGACTGTTTCGGGAGTACACCGGACTGACGCCGGCGGATTATATCCGCCGGCTGCGTCTGGCCAAATCCGCACTGCGTCTGAAAAACGAAGGGTGCCGGGTTATCGATGCAGCGCTTGATCTTGGGTTTGGCAGTGTTGACGGTTATACAAGAGCATTCCACCGGGAATTTGGCTGTAATCCTAAGGAATACGCACTTTCTCCGGTTCCGATTACACTTTTTATTCCTTACGGCGTAAAATTCAAAGAGCTGCGAAAGGAAACTATTCACATGGAAAATGTAAAAAATGTTTTTATTCAGGTAATTCGAAAACCGATGCGTAAGGTGGTTATAAAACGCGGATTGACTTGGCATGGTGGTATTCGGACCGCTGGCAGATGTGGTTTCCATGAGAGGGTTAATGGTTGTTTCCGGAATTCTGCTGATTATGATGGCGGGAACGATCCTGTTTACCAGAACATTTTATCAGCATTCGGAAGTAAAAAGGTGAACGATAAAGCATTCTTCACCACAAGTATGTGACGGAGCACAAACTTGTGATTGTAGATCAGAATCAGAAATTCTGATCGCGTGCATGCACAAAACATGCTCCGGCATAAGGAGAAAAGGTGAGTAAAATTCTGTGTTCCACCGGTGCTCTCATCGGAAGACCGAATAACAGGGACTATCATTTACTGAAGTTCTTATCGGGACAATTAAATTGCGACGGCTTTGAATTTATGATGTACAGTACATGGTATAATGAGGTAAACGAAATAATTTCAGAACTGAAGGCAATGAAGCGGGAAATTCCTGTAATGCACTGTGAAAAACATATTGGTCAGATAATCAGCCGGGGAGAAGACGGAGATTACGAAGAGGCACTTCGGCTGTTCACCATAAACTGTGGTATGGCGGCAGAGCTTGGCGCAGAAAAGATTGTTATTCATCTATGGGACGGTACGATTTCCGATTCTCATTTTTCAAATAATCTGAAAATGTTTGGAGAACTGCAGTCGATTGCGGAAGAACATCAGGTTGATCTTTTAGTGGAAAATGTGGTCTGTAATCAGAAAGATCCGATGAAACACTGGTGTGAGCTGGTAAGTGTCTATCCAAAGATTCATTTTGTATATGATACAAAGATGGCGGCATTTCATAATCAGCTTGAGCTTCTGTACCGGGAAGAATACCGCTGGCTTTGGCAGGAAGACCATATCCGGCATTACCATGTGAACGATTATGCAGGCGGATATATGGACTGGGGTATGCTGAAGACACTGCCGATCGGAAAAGGAAACATTGACTTCGACCGCTTCTTTGCCTTCGTGAAGCAGACAGGGTATCATGATACTTATACGGTGGAAGCGACTGCATTCGACGCAGAGGGCAAAGTGGACTGTGTGATGCTGAATGAATGCTTCGCAAAAATCAGAAGCTATGTAAAGTAATGTGATAAATGTCGGACAGATATAAGCTAAGAAAGATAAGAACACGCCAGGAGCAAATATGAACATTCAGATTTTTGGTACAAGAAAATGCAATGATACAAAAAAAGCTGAACGGTACTTTAAGGAACGTGGTATTAAAGTTCAGTTTATTGATATGCAGGAAAAGGGCTTAAGTAAGGGAGAACTGATGTCTGTTGCCGGAGCAAACGGCGGTCTGGATGCTCTGATTAACCCGGAATGCAGGGACCAGGATACTTTGGCATTATTTCGTTATCTGTCGCAAGAAGACAGACAGGAGAAAATTCTTACAAACCAACAGATACTAAAAACTCCGCTGGTGAGAAACGGAAAGCAGGCCACCGTTGGCTTTCAGCCAAACATTTGGAAGGAATGGAAATAATCCCGTTGTGGTTTATTGAAAATCAAATACATTAAGTCCGATTACCGGGTCAACTTTTCTGGTTACGCTTCCCTTTACCGTTGTCAGTATAATTTCACAGGTTGCAGCAATACGGCAGGCATTCAGATGTCCTCCGCGTACCTTGAGTTCTTCATCTGCAACATTGATATGAAGGTGCAGATATATTTCCCCGTCTTTTGTTGTTACATTACCGGTCAGCGAAGTAATCTCCATCATTCCGTGCAGCTCCGTACAGGTATAATTCTGTGTTTCCACATTAAACAACCCGATTTTGACATAATCGCATGCACCGATGCCGTAAATGCCCGCAAGAGTTATGTCCTCTTTTTTACACAGCTCGTTAAGCTTTTCAAGAATTTCCTCGCCTCGATCGATTCTTACAATGTATTTATTTTCGGATTTTAAGTATTCCATGTCTGCTCCAATCTGAGTTTATATGATATCAGGTACGGTTCTATTATCCGCGTATTCTGTACGAATTTCAAGTAGTAAATTAACACATAACAATAATAATTACTTTAACGACAGAAGAGTTTCTGCTAAAATGAAACTATATATGGTTATGCGCGGTGATTGACACAAAGTCTGTTATATGCAAAAATCCGCGCGGGAATGGAGGATAGTGTGAAATCAAAAGAAACCCCTGTAATTGGAAGAGACTGCGTAAAACCACTTTTCGACAGTAAGTTTATAAAGGTATTCGATCTGCAGTATGAACCCGGAAAGCATTATTATGCTGCAACCAGACGCTCTGCCTGTGATCTTGCTGCGGTGAAAACCTGCGAAGAATTTAAGAAAATGCTGCCGGATGCAGTAAGCTGTATTCTGATTCTAAAGGTGAAGGGGCAGGAACCGCTGCTTTGTCTGACCCGTGAATACCGGTTCCCTGCCGGACAATATCTGCTGAGCGTACCTGCCGGACTGTTGGATGAAGCTGATAAGGAAGAAGAACAACCGGCATTCTGTGCTGCAAAAAGAGAGCTCTTTGAGGAAACCGGAGTGACCTTCGGAGAAGAAGACACAATTGAATTCATCAGTCCTTTGCTGTTTTCTTCCCCCGGAATGACGGACGAAAGCAATGCAGTGGTACGTGTAGTGCTTTCCCGCGATACCATGCCGGTTATGACTCAGGAGGGTGCTGTAGGAGGAGAGTGCTTCGACGGTTTTTATTTTATAAACCGGGAGCAGGCAGTGAAGCTTCTGAAGGCAGGAACGGATGAGAACGGACTGTTTTATTCGGTCTATACCTGGATTGCTTTGATGCAGTTTATAATGGAAACAGCATAACTAAAATACCACATAGCAGATGTGAAATGAAAAGATGCATTAGTTTGCTTTCAGCTAATTCAAATCTTGTTTTTCAAAATTTTTGATGCTTCTATGGCAGGTGACTGCGGTCAGTATAGAATAAATAAGTATTCCGGCAAAAAGAAAGGTTATTTTTTGCGGAAGATATTCAGAATCCGGAGTATCCAGAATGTCACGTATGAATGGAACGGTATAGGATGTAACAGCATCCAATACAGCGATAAGGAACAAGATAATACTTGATTTGGCGAATGCAGCGCCTACTTTTGACACATTTTTATAATAGCTGCCGAAAAAAACATAATTAAATATTCCGTAGACAAGAAAAGCAACCGCAAAGAGAGAAAGATTTGCGTCCATTCCGGCTGGATTTCCGAGCGTATTAATTTGCCTGCTCAGTATTACGAACGGAATCATGAGCAGTAGCTGCAGCAGCTGCAGAATGACAGTAAAGCTGAGTCTTGCCCTTACGATGTCTTTCTTTGAAACCGGGAGATTAAGGGAGTAGGTGATGTCGTTGTTCTCCCGACCGGAAAGGCAGGTGAAAAATATTGCCATGGAAATATAAAAGAAGATGACAACATAAGGATAGCTCGGAATTAATACCATGGCAGAAAGCGCCAGCATCATCGGAACCGTGGGATGCATTGCAAGAACAAATTCTTTTTTGATCAGCTTAGTCATTGATTTCAGGCTCCTTTTCCATGTGCACCATAATCGCTTCCAAATCTGCGGGTTGGACAGGACAGTTGATGAAATCTGCACTGCTGCTTTCAATTAGTCCTGTATAACCATTCTTGTTTCGCTTGATACCGAGCAGATAGTTTCGGTATTCTCCGGCGGCTTCTTTATCATCAAAGGATACAAGCCGGTAGGAAGCTTCGAAGTCGCGGACGGTTTTCTCTGCAATAATCGTTCCATCTTTAATATAAATAATATTATCGGCACATTGATCGAGATCAGAAGTGATATGTGTTGAGAAAAGAATGGTTTTCTCTTCATCACACAGCTTCATAAATACTTCAAGAAGATCATCCCGGGAAACCGGATCAAGACCGCTGGTTGGCTCATCGAGAATCAGAAGGTCAGCATTGTGGGATAATGCAAGAGTAAGGGCATATTTTACCTTCATACCGGAAGATAACTGGGATGGGTTTTTGCTGTCATCCAGTTTGAAACGTTTCATATAGTTCTGATATGCGGTATCATCCCAATGACGGTAGAACATCCTTGTAACGGAAGTGATTTTCCTGAGCTTTTTCTTTGGATAATAATTAATTCCACTGGAAACAAACCCGATTCTTTCTTTAATTTCACTTTCATTTTCAATGAAATTCAAACCAAAAAAAGAAATTTCTCCCTGATCCGGGTGGACAAAGTTAAGCAGTGAGTTCAATGTTGTGGATTTTCCGGCTCCGTTTCGTCCGATAAAGCCGGTGATTTTCCCCGGCTCCAGAGTAAAACAGACCTGATTCAGCTGAAAGGATGGATATTTTTTCGAAAGATTCTTTACTGTCAGGACTTCCATTGTATGCCTTTCTTTTGGTAAAACCTTTTAAAGTACAGAGTATAAAAAACATACTATAATTATAGTTTGGTATAGGATCAATGTCAAATGAAGCTTTTAATCTGTTTGATATTAAATCATAATGTGGCAGAAGTGCGCTGAGAAAGGACAGGTCAGAATATCCCAGAAAGCAGAATTTCAATCCCGATTGCAACCAGTATCATACCGCCGAGGATTGTCGCTTTATTGGAAAATCTGGTTCCGAATTTCCTGCCGATTGCAAGACCTGATATACAGATGATAAAGGTTAGAACTGCAATAATCAGGGAACAGACCAGAGCGTTAGCCAAAGGGTACTCGGCAATGGTAAATCCCACTGATAAAGCATCAATGGAGGTTGCAATTCCCTGAACCAGAAGCGCAGCAATTCCGACTCCGGCTTTTTTTCCATCATCGGTTTTGTTCCTGATTCCCTCCAGAAGCATTTTCCCTCCGATAAAGAGCAAAAGAAGAAAGGCAATCCAGGGAATAAATTTCCCAAAGGTCTGAAAAAGCTGAAGCACGGTATGTACACAGACCCAGCCGGTCATTGGCATCAGAGCCTGAAATAAAACAAATACCCCAGCAATTCCGCACATTTTTCTGCTGCTCATGGACGGCTCGTTCAGCCCGTTAGCCAGAGAAACAGAAAAAGCATCCATTGCAAGTCCAATCCCAAGTAAAACACTATTAAGAAAAAAAAGTAATCCCCATTCCATAAAAATCCTCCATAAACAAGATAATCCCGCATACAGTCTTACGACTATATACGGGGTTATATAAAGCAGACTCCATGTATAGCTTTGACTATACATGAGTCTCGCAATTTAAAACAAGCCAGGCACAGCGGCCAGTATGTTGACTTGCTACGTAATACGCTTGCTACTCCCTCATGGGTATCTGTATATTTTATTTGAAGGATGCTCATTTGTCAAATATTTTTCACGGAGCTTATTTCAAGATTGATTTCCGCTTTTTTTCAGTTATAATTAAGGAAAATGTGTATCAAAGAAAAAGTAATGAAACAGGCGCGGGAGAACAAAGCAGCGTCACCAGACAGGAGAACTGCCGTATGAAACTGATTCATTGTTCGGATTTACATCTGGATTCCAGAATGGAGACAAATCTGTCACCGAAACAGGCTTCCGAAAGAAACCATGAGATTTGTATCACCTTCTCAAGGATGGTGGAATACGCAATGAAACATGGAGTTACGGTTGTTCTGATTGCAGGTGATCTGTTTGATACCGAACGGTGCAGGAAGAGCACGCTCGATTATGTTTTGGACACGGTCGGTTCTGCGCCGGAGATTGATTTTCTGTATCTGAGAGGGAACCATGATGAACAGACGATGCTCTTTCAAAAAGAGCTTCCTGCCAACCTGAAGCTCTTCTCAGAAGAATGGACGTCATACCGGTACGGTTCGGTTGTGATATCCGGAATTGAAATGAACCGCAGAAACTGCTATGAACTGTATCATTCACTTCGGCTGCAGGCAGACGACCTGAACATTGTAATGCTGCACGGACAAGAGGCTGCCTCTGAAGGAGAAGAACTTATTGCGCTTCCGGAACTGAAGAATCAAAGCATTGATTATCTTGCGCTCGGGCATCTGCATGGTTATAAAAAGGAAAAGCTGGATTATCGAGGAAGCTATTGCTACAGTGGCTGTCTGGAAGGACGTGGGTTTGATGAGTGCGGACAGAAGGGCTTTGTTCTGATTAATACGGACGGAACACGGCTGACATATGAATTTGTTCCGTTTGCTTTCAGAAATCTGTATGAAGTCCCGGTTGACATTACTGGTCGTAAGACTGTCTTAGAGCTGTGTAATGCCGTAAATGAAGCAGCCGAAGCACTTTCGTCTGAGAGTCTGGTTAATGTCGTTCTGTGTGGAACCTATCTTCTGGATACTCAGAAAAACCTTCCGTTTATCCTGTCAAGATGCCGGGAACGGTTTTATTTTATGAAGATAACGGATGAAAGCAGATTGGAGCTGCATTCGGAGGACTACCGGTATGACGTATCCCTGAAAGGAGAATTTATCCGGCTGGTCATGGAATCCGCTTATAGTGACGACGAAAAATCCAGAATAATTGACTGTGGAATCCGGGCACTCAGCGGGGAGGAAGTAACGCTATGAGGCTGATCAGCTGTTATATCGAAAACTTTGGCAAATTGTCAAAATATTCAATTGATTTTTCAGATAATCTTACTGTAATAAAAGAAAAAAACGGTTTTGGAAAAACTACCCTGGCTTCTTTTCTTCGTATAATGTTTTACGGAATGCCAAGAGCGGCAAAGAATCTGAAAAAGAATGACCGGAAGCGTTATAAACCATGGCAGGGTGGAAAATACGGCGGAAATCTGGTATTTGAGACGAACGAGGGATGCTTTCGAATTGAACGCAGCTTTGGTGAAGCTCCGGGTCAGGATGTGTACAGACTGATTGACCTTGGTACCAACAGGGAAAGCCACAGGTTTTCTGAAAATATCGGTACAGAGCTGTTTGAACTTGACTCCGTATCCTTTGAGCGAAGCACCTTTATGCCCCAGATGTATCAGGAAACGGAATTTATGACCGGAAGTATTCAGGCAAAGCTGAGCAATCTTGTCGAAGACACGAATGATGTGAACAATTTTGACAGAGCGGTTGCAGCACTGAAAAAGAAACGCAGTGCGCTGAGAGCATATAAGGGCTCCTGCGGCAGTATTGAAGAAGCACAGAGGCAGCTTGCCGAGCTTGATGAACAGATAGAAAAGCTTTACAAACAAAAGGAGACACTTGCAGGACTGTATCTTGATCTGCAGACAGCAGAGGAGGATTGTAACCGCAAAAAAGCAGAAATGGACGGGGTACGTCACGAGATGGCGACAGCTGCAAAGGCAGAAGCAACCCGGGCACATTTAAAGGAATGGAAAAGACTGAAAAAAGAGGAAGATGAAAGTACGTCCCAGATGAAAAAGCTGTCCGGGCAGTACCCACAGGGCTTCCCGGAAGCGGAAGAAATACAGACAGCAGAACAGGCGGCCCGTGAACTGGATGCATTGGAACAGAATGAACAGGAAGGGTTTGCAGAGGAAACAGGTTTTGGAAATGAAGACCTTTTTTGTACCATACAGCCTGCAGAGGATGATTTTGACAGGTACCGCAGAATCAATGAGCAGTATATATCGGCACAGTCCTCCCGGGAGCTTCTGGGTCTTTCTGTAGAGGAGCAATCTGAGCTGGCAGTACTGGATAACTTTTTTGCAAAAGGCTTGCCGGAGGATGAACTCATTACGGAACAGCAGGAAGCCGTCGACGAGCTGAAACAGCTGGCGGCCAGACGGGAATGTCAGGTTCTTTCTGAAGAAGATGAAAATCGGCTGCGGGAACTGGAACATTTTCGGGAGTATAAGAACTCAGACAACGGCGGCACGGAACAGAAAACAAATGCGCTGCAGGACAAACATGCCGGCCGGAGACAAAAGGCTCCGGAAAGATCAATCTTCCGGTTTGTTATCCCGCTGCTTGCGGTTGTGGGACTTCTCATGACGGTAACCGGTATTGTCCTGTTATCTTTGCAGAATACGGTCCCCGGTGCAGTCAGTCTGTCTGCCGGAGCTTTTCTGCTTATTGTGGTGCTGTATAAAAGTATGACAGGTATAATCAGGAAGGAAATTGCGTCCAGAGTCGGAGAACAGCAGACCGGTATTGTTCGGACAGACGAAGAAGCTATCGAGCTTAGAACAAAACAGGAGGAGCTTTTACGGCTGCGTCACCGGGAAGAAGAACTGCAAAGAACCGCAGAGAAAATTGATGCCCGCTGTGAGGCTCTACAAACAGGAATACGACAGGCACTCAGCCCTTTTTGTGAAGATATGGGAGATGTGGAGCGTGCTGTTGAAACTCTGGCTGAGAATAAACGCAGATACCTGGAGCTGGACAGGAAAAATCAGGAGCAGCTGCAGAAAATCGAAATGCTGGAGAATAAAATAAATAAACTGGCTGACGAATTGCTCTCATATCTTGGACAGTTCTATTCCTGTAGAATCCGGACAGAGGATTTCACGAAATTGTTATCTGATCTGCAAAGCAGCTGGACAGCCTATCTGCTGGCACAAGCAGCCCGCCGCAAAAGCCGGGAAATGGCGGCTGAACGCGAAGAAAAGAAGAACAGGATAAAGTACCGGCTGGACAGCTTTCTAAAGACCGGCGGAATCAAAATGACCGGAACCTATCAGGATATGCTAAAAAAGATTCGTGAGGATTGTACAGCTGTTAAGACAGTCGGTGCAGAACTTGAGCAGAACAAACAGGAGCTGCAGAGATTTATAGATGAATACGGGGATTTTTCGGCAATCGAAATTCCCGAACAGGATATAGAACCGGAGTCTCTGAGCCGGAAAGAAAACATGCTGATTGAAGACATGAAAGTACTGGATGAAAAAAGACTTTTTCTGCAGCAGGAGATTCTGCAACGACAACGCCTTGCTGAGGAGCTTCCGGGGAAACAGGACAAAGAGGCGCAGCTAAAAGAACAGCTGGATACCGATGAAAGAAACTGCCGGATTCTTGATGTGACAATGGAACTGCTCCAGACTGCGAAGGACCGGCTTTCAAGCAGTTATCTCGGAACCGTGCAGAATGGATTTCACGCCTATCTTAAGACACTGCTTTGCGATGAGCCGGGAGGAATATTGATCAGCCCGGATCTGGAAATACAGCTGGAACGGTACGGAGAGGCAAGAGAACTGGCTTATTTCAGTGCCGGATATACGGACACGATGATGCTCTGTATGAGACTGGCACTGATTGATGCATTATTTCAGAAGGAACCTCCGTTTATTATACTGGACGATCCGTTTGTAAATCTTGACGAGAAGCATACAGAGCGCGCACTGCAGCTGTTGGAAAAGCTTTCACAGCAGAGGCAGATCATATATCTTGTGTGTAACGGAAGCCGCTGCTGACACGCTGTCAGGGAATTTGTGCGGGAAATGTCTATTATGCATACAGACACCGGATTTGTGGTGTAAGGCGGAAGGAATATAAAAAACAAGGTTTTCTTTTATGTTTTGTGTGATAAAATGAAACTATAAATTGTTTCAGACAGGATGCTCTGCAATTTGGGATGTGTTGGGTCACGCATGAAGCTGAAACAAAAAAATTGATTTGGAGGAGAAAATGATTTCAACAACGACGCCTTCCATAGAAGGAAAAAAGATTACTGCTTACAAAGGAATTGTATTTGGAGAGATAGTTTCCGGCGTAGATATTGTAAAGGATTTTGCAGCATCCTTCAGCAATATTTTCGGAGGACGTTCCGGAAGCTATGAGGAAGAACTGATTAAAGCAAGAGAAGATGCAGTCCGTGAAATGGAACAGAGAGCGCAGGTGCTTGGAGCCAATGCTGTGGTCGGAGTGGACATTGATTATGAAGTACTTGGCAGCAACAACGGAATGCTGATGGTTACGGCAAGCGGTACAGCAGTTGTTGTAGACTAGTTTTTTAAGAATTGATTGTCAGAAAAGCGAACATTGTGTATAATAGTTTTATAAGCAGATCAAGCACTTTATGAAGCAAAGGAACAAAGGCGGGACTGAGTGTATGTAATGCGATGAGATTAAATAAAACATTCATCTGGAGGAATAATGTTTGTATCGAATGTAATAATTGGTCTTTTTGGAATTATCCTTTATCTGATTATCTATCTGGATGCTCGCCGGCTTAAGAGTAATTCGGTGGTTGAATCAACCTTTCGGCTTTTTCTTCTGATATCCGTATTTTATTCTGTTACAGATACCGCAACCTGGCTTTTTCTCGTGTGGACGCTGCCGTCGCTTGTGATTTATTCGTGGATTGTCAACCTCCTTTGTCTCAGCGTGATGACAATCCTGTCATACTCATGGTTCTGTTATGCCATGCTACGAATTGTGGGAGTTTCGGAAAATCTTCTGAAACGGCTTCGTTGGGGAGCTGTTTCTGCTGCAGCTATTATACTTTGATTTTATCTTCGCCGTGGACCTCTGCGGTTATCTATATTACTCCGAACAATGAATATATTCGGGGATACTGGTATCCGGTTTATGCAATTTTTGCGCTCGGTCTTCCTCTGGCAATGGCAGTAGTCGCTTTGCTGCTGCGGCGCAGGAAGGTAACCAGACTGGAACGCAGGGAGTGTGTAGTTATTGCTTCGTATGTAGTTCTACCGTTAATCGGAGGAATCAGTCAGGTGGCTCATTTTGGAATTAATGCGGTGCTTCCCTGTCTTTCTCTGTCAACACTGCTGATTTATATGAGCGTACTTAACCGGCAGCAGTCAATTGATGATCTTACCAAGCTGAATAACCGGGGACAGCTTGACAATTATATGGATCGGATCTTCGTGGAAGAGGAACCGGACAATCCTATTTATTTTCTTCTGATTGATATTAACCGGTTCAAAGCGGTCAACGATACCTACGGACATCTTGCCGGAGACCATGCGCTTCGTATTGTTGCAGAAAGCCTGAAGCAGGTATTTCAGAATAAGAACTGCTTTCTTAGCAGATACGGCGGTGATGAATTTGCTGTTCTTCTGGAAGATACCTGCGAAGAGTCGGTACGCAGCTGCTGCAAGGAGGTTAATACAGTTCTTGCGGAGCGTGTAGCTTCGGAAAATCTGGCATTTCAGCTTTCTGTCAGTATCGGATATGCTTTATACGGAGAGAACGGAATCAACAGTATTGACAAGCTGATAAAAGCAGCAGATGCGTTCATGTATAAGGATAAAGACAAGTCAAGATAAAAAACCGGCAGTGCGGATGGATATTCCGGCTGCCGGTTTTTCTGTCTCGATTGTTAAGAGATCAGATTTTAAAATCATTGATTAATCCGCTCATAGTCTCTGCCTGAGCAGAAAGCTCCTCTGTGGAGGCAGCCGTTTCCTGTGCAGTAGCGGTATTGGACTGAACAACATCGGAAATTTCCCGGATCTTGTTCTGAATTGCGTTTGCACTGTCGGCCTGATGGGTGGCAGCCTGTGAAATATCCTGAAATGCGCTGGAAATCTCAGATGAATTTGAAACAATCTTCTTTAATGAATCGAAAGTAAAATCAGCACTTTCCTTTGCGTGTCCGATTGCCCGCAGACATTGTTCGATCAGCTCAGCTGTTTTTGTAGAAGCATCGGCAGATTTCTTGGCAAGCTCTCCGACCTCTGCAGCGACAACCGCAAAGCCTTTGCCGTCGGTTCCGAGTCTTGCTGCTTCTACGGAAGCGTTGAGAGCAAGAATATTGGTCTGAAATGCAATAGAATCAATTGTCGATACGATTTTCTTTATATCGGAAGACATCTCTTCTACGATTTGGATGGTCTTTACCAGTCCATCCATCTGTTCATTACTACCTTTAATCTCTTCATCGAGATTTGACAGCTTTGTATTAATTACTTCACCGTTTTCCGAGGTCTGACGAATGCCGGCACTGATGGAGTTTACATCATCTACAAGCCCCTGAATGGATTCGGCCTGCATTGTGCTTCCTCTGGAGAGGTCGGTTGCCGCTCTGGAAAGCTGCAAGGAGCCATTTGCAACCTCATTGGAGGACTGTTGAATAGTTTCAATCAGGAAGCCGAGAATTTTTTTAATAGAATTAACGGAACCTGCCAGTGCATTAAAGTCACCGGGATATTCCTTTATATTATCAAACACCAGACTGTGATTTGTAATTGCGGTCAGTGCAGAATTTGTCTCACCGATAATATTTGAAAGCGTTCTGCATAAGGAAACAGTAGCATTTTGCAGAGAACCGATTTCATCCTTTCTTTTTGTTTCCGTCAGAGAATTTTCAAACTGTCCCTTTGACAGGGCAACAAGGGTCTGCTGGCTTCTGATTACCGAACGGCTGATTGAGGCTGCAAACAGGCAGGAAATAATCAGAGCAATGACGGCAGCAATTACTGTAAAAATAATTACCAGAACAATCATGTGCGTCATTGCTTCATAAAAGTCATTTTCAGGAGCGGCGATGACGAGGCACCATCCGTCTGCGTTATCAATTGCACTATAGCCGCAAACCAGCCGGTTGCCTTCGAAGGAATAGCTTCCCGTTCCGGTATTTCCGTCAACCATATCCTCTGCCAGCTTTGCAAGCGCTTCATTTTCATTGTCTAATACATTGATTTGTTGGACAAGCTCAGTGTTGTCATGTGCTATGACATTGCCGCTGTCATCAATGATATATGCATAGCTGTTTGTACTGACCTCAATACTGCTGAGAATCTGTGTCATAAAATCATCATCGATTCTAAAATAAACAACACCCTGAATCGAACCGTCGCTTCCGTAAATCGGTGAAGCAATGCTGACACCGTATTTACCGGTATATCTGCTTAAGGTCATATCAGAAATATTTACGGTTCCGGCCATTGCAAGGATAACATATTCACGGTCGCTAAAGTCGGTTCCATCCTTGATACTGACACCGTTCAGATCCAGAATGTTTCCGCTGGTAAAGCCATAGTAGGAAACGGCTTCATTAATGGAAGCAATTCGTTCCTGATCGGTGCAGGAGGTACTGATCGCCAAATTGTGCCCCATGGCAGTTACTATGTTCCTGTAATCCTTAAGCTGTTTGGATATATCATCGGCGGCCAGTCGTGCGGAGGATGTCATGCTGTCATTGACCTGCTTTGTAGTGGTATTATAATTTAGCATACAGGATATTGTACCAAGTATAGCTAACAGTACAATGACAGTTACTCCGAAAATCAGTTGAATTTTTGTTCTTAGCTTCATGTTATGCCTCCTATTTCCACCTGTATGCAGATGGGTTGTCAAAGTTACGTATCGTGTACACAAGAAATTACGACCGCTAATGCACAGATAAAAACATCATTTAATCAATTTTTATGCAAGTATAACACAATTTGTATATTATGTCATCAGAAAAATGAATAATAATTTAAATAATTCGATATAAGCAACACAATATTATAACAGAATAATCATTTAGTTAAGTGATTATCATTACGAATCGCTGATTAACCAAAAATATGTAATTTATTTATAAAAATTTGACAATTAGCAGAACAATCATTAAACTGAAGAAGGGGTCAGAATTAGGGTTACGAAACAGAGGAGGAAAATGCAATGCGGGAACGAGTCTGCAAAGTTTTATTTTGCTTAACGCTTCTTATATTTGGGGCATTACGGCCGTTTTATGCTTCTGCGCAAGAGACCATGAATATTTCACAGAATTCCAATGTCCTAATCTTAAGCTCATACAGCTATGAATGGGAAAGTATTCCGAAGCAGCTGGACGGAATTACCGATACTCTGAATGGTTATGCAAAGACAGATTATGTATTTATGCACACAAAGCGCTTAAAATACGAGGAAGTAAAGGAACATGTGTATTCCTATCTTTTGAATCGTATTGAGAAGGAACCGTATGATTATGTGATTGCCGGAGATGATGCAGCGCTTCAATTCGTAATGGAATATCGTGATGAGCTTTTTTCGGGAATTCCGATCATCTTCGAGGGAATCAACAACGAAGCTTCTGCGGCTGAGGCTGCCCAGAATTCTTTGATTACCGGGATCGTAGAAACCTTTCCGCTGGAGGAAACGATTCAGCTGGCACTTGCTGTTCATCCTAAAGCGGTACGGGTAGTTGCGATTACCGATGACAGCGTATCAGGGAAAGGTTCCACGAGACAGTTTATGGACTGCAGAACCTCGTTCTCCGGTCTGGAGTTTTCTACGATAAATACCTCAAAGCTGACATTTCGTGAAATCGGAACTGCTTTATCGGAATGCCGGGAGGATACAATTCTCATCTTTCTTATGATGACGGAAGACGCAGACGGAAACCAGTATACCAACACCGAAGCGGCGGAATATGTAACTGCCTGTGCGGATATTCCGGTTTATAAAGCGGATGAGCTTGGAATCGGGAACGGAATTCTCGGAGGAGTCGTTGTTTCCTACTATGCTATGGGGGCAGATGCTGCGGCGATGGTTCTTGCCGTGGAGCAGGGCTCTGATATCGAAGAAATCAAGGTTCAAAAAACCGGAACATACTGCTCTTTTGATAAGGAAGTCATGGATCGGTATCATATTACGAAAAAGGAGCTTTCTTCGGTATATGATGGTGAAATTCAGTATATTAATGACGAGCTTTCCTTTTTTCAGAAACACCGGAGTGTTTTGCTTCCGTCCTGTTTGATAATTATTCTCCTTATGGTCTTTTCTGCTTTTTGTTTTCTTGTTCTTCGCAGCAAAAAGAAGGTAGTAAAGCAGCTCGAGGACAAGAACCTGCAGCTTGACAGTCTGCTTGACAATCTTCCTGGGGGACTGGCCGTTTTTCGGCTTGCTTCCGCTAATGTGGAGCAGATTGATATGATGTACTGCAGCGAGGGAATTGCGAAGCTGACCGGATATACAATGGAGGAATTCATTCAGCTGACGAAAAATAACTTTTTCAAGACTGCAGTTCCGAAAAACGAAGTTTCACAGGTACTTCACAATATAGAAGACAATATTAATAGTAAAAAAACAGTGTATCAGCACTATCATCTGCTGCATAAGGACGGAACAACGGTATGGGTTTCGATGGCGGCAGTATGGGGTTATACCGATAAGGATGGAAAAAGTATATATTATACGGTAATTATGGACAGCACCGAGCAGGAGAAAATACAAAAAGCGGAACAGAAGGCACTCAAGGCAAAGCTTTCCAACGAAGCCAAAAGCGATTTTCTCTCTCGTATGAGTCATGACATCAGAACTCCGCTGAATGCTGTTCTGGGGTTTGCGCTGCTTGCTCAGAACGAACCTGACGTACCGAAGAAGGTCAGAGACTATCTTGACAAGATAAATGTTTCCGGAAAATACCTGATTGGTCTCGTCAATGATATTCTTGATATGTCTAAGATAGAAAGCGGGAAGCTCGAGCTACGGGAGAAAAGTGTACACTGGCAGAGATTTTTGAACGGAATAGCGGAAATCTTCCGGGCACAGGCACAAGAAAAAAATATTGAACTGGTGACTGATTTCTCTCTGGGAGAAACCACTTGGATTTTTATGGACGAATTACGTATGCGCCAGATTTACTCAAATCTTCTTAGCAATGCTGTAAAGTTTTCCGGCGATGGTACAAGAATACTCTGGACACTGCATGCAGCAGCCACTGCTTCGGGGATGATACACATGACCTGTTCCATTAGCGATCAGGGACGGGGACTGAGCGAAAAATTCATTAAGA
>CAZRRN010000019.1:39866-53409 GCA_964602475.1 uncultured Lachnospiraceae bacterium
TGTTTGATCCGTTTGAACAGGAAAGTCAGGATGCCGATGCGGTCGGAACCGGTCTTGGTCTTACCATTGTGAAAAGTCTTGTCTCCCTGATGGGCGGCACCATCCGGGTGGAAAGCAAAGTAAGCGAAGGCACGACATTTATCATTGAACTAGACAGGAAACCGGGAGAAGTACAGGAAACCGAAACAAGCTTGTCGGTTTTGCCGGACGAAGTAATTGCTGATTGTCAAATACTGCTGTGTGAAGACAATCAGATAAATTCACTGGTTGTTCGAAAGCTGCTTGAGAAAAAGGGCTGTACGCTGACAATTGCCGAGAACGGACAGCGTGGTGTTGAGCTGTTCTCAGCTTCGGCTCCGGGACAATATGCCGCAATCCTGATGGATATCCGGATGCCCGTGATGAATGGTCTGGAGGCAGCAAGAGCAATTCGGGCTCTGAACCGGACGGATGCAGATTCTGTTCCGATTATTGCAATGAGCGCGAATGCTTTTGCGGAGGATGTTCAGAAGAGCCTTGATGCCGGAATGAATGCTCATCTTAGTAAACCGGTCGATGCACAGATGATGTATGAAACTTTGGCTGCCCATATTGCAAGATAGTCATTTTGCCGGACAGAAGAGACTTTGCCACAAAGCAGAACAGGAATGGTTTAAAAAAGTCTTGACATTTTGGTTAGCCGGTGCTAATTTGCGTCTGGTTAGCAAGCACTACCTATTTATTAAAGGTGACAGTTAGCGCTGGCCAACTGTTGGACAGCAGGAAAGGAAGCTCTTCCTGCGGCTGCTCTTCCTGTCCGATGGCAGGAAAATGCCACGGTGAAACAAAATGATTCCAATGTCTTGACTGTAGCATGGAAGATGTATTACAATATATAGACAGCAGCGGATTTTTCGTCAGGAAAAGGATGGAAAATGGTATTTGTGGGAACAATATCTTCCGGAAGAAATCCGGCAGCCGGAGAGCAGTAATCTCTGGGTATAACGAGCTATACCGGGCTGCGAGCAATCGCAGCCCGTGATATATTCCGGGAGAGGAATGGGAATCATCATGTCGAAGGTTTATACATCGGTTGACCAGCTGATCGGCAATACGCCGCTTCTGGAACTGACTCATTTGGAAAAAGAATATGGACTGAAAGCGAGACTTCTTGCAAAGCTGGAATACCTGAATCCGGCAGGCTCCGCGAAAGACAGGGTGGCAAAAGCCATGCTGGACGAGGCGGAGGCCTCCGGAAAATTAACTCCGGATACGGTAATCATCGAACCAACTTCGGGCAACACAGGAATCGGACTTGCCTCGGTGGCGGCAGCCAGAGGATATCGTCTGATTATTGTAATGCCGGAGACAATGTCTTTAGAACGCAGGCAGCTGATGAAGGCTTACGGCGCAGAGCTTGTATTAAGTGACGGCGCAGGAGGGATGCCGGCAGCGATTGCAAAGGCAGAGGAGCTTGCCGGAGAAATTCCGAACAGCATGATTGCCGGACAGTTCGTAAATCCCGCAAATCCAAAGGCGCATTTTGAAACCACCGGACCGGAGATTTATGCAGATACGGACGGAACGGTAGACATGTTTGTTGCAGGTGTCGGAACCGGTGGGACGATTACGGGAATCGGTGAATATCTGAAATCAAAGAATTCTGCAATTCGGATTGTTGCAGTGGAACCTGTGGGTTCACCCGTTTTGTCCGGAGGGATTCCCGGACATCATGGTCTTCAGGGAATCGGAGCGGGGTTCGTTCCGGAGATTCTGAATACGAAGATTTATGACGAAGTTCTTACGGTAAGTGACGAGGAAGCGTATGAAACCGGAAGAAAGCTCGGAACGAAGGAGGGCATTCTGGTCGGAATTTCCTCAGGGGCGGCGGCATATGCGGCAATCACGTTGGCAAAGCGGCCGGAAAATGCAGGAAAGACAATTGTTGTTCTTCTGCCGGATACCGGTGACCGGTACCTGTCGACTCCGATGTTTGCAGAGTAAAAACTGAAGCAGCAGAATAAGTAACGAAGCTGCAGAGTAAAAAACAAAGCAGCAGAGTAAAATCAAAGCTGCATAGATAATTCGTGACTGGAGGCTGCCGTTGAAAAAAATGTTCTCCTATCTTGCCGGTTATCGGAAGGAAAGCGTCACTGCGCCGCTCTTTAAAATGCTGGAAGCGCTGTTCGACCTCTTTGTTCCTTTGGTTATGGCAGATATAATTAATATCGGAATTGAAACTAAGGATGCCCGCTACATTTTACTTCGCTGCGGGCTTCTTGTGATTCTTGCACTGGTGGGACTGCTCTGCAGCATTACTGCACAGTATTTTGCAGCAAAGGCTGCTGTCGGTTATGCATCGGAGCTCCGCCATGCGGTATTTGCCCATGTTCAGTCTCTTGGGTTCTCCGAGCTGGACCGGTTCGGCACAAGCACTCTGATTACCCGGATGACAAGCGATATCAATCTGGTTCAGAATGGTCTGAATCTTTTTCTGCGGCTGTTTCTTCGGAGCCCGTTTGTCGTGTTCGGAGCAATGATTATGGCCTTTACGGTTAACATTCGTGCTGCTCTGATTTTTGTGGTTGCGATTCCGGTTCTTGCGGTCATTGTATTCGGAATCATGGCGGTTACTGCTCCGCTGTACCGAAAAGCGCAGACAGGACTTGACCGGGTACTTGGAATTACCAGAGAAAATCTGACAGGAGTCCGTGTTGTTCGTGCATTTCATAAGGAGAAGGAGGAGGTTTCCCGCTTTGAAGAGGTAAATCACCGTCTTTCCTCTTTGCAGACAAAGGTCGGCTCTCTGTCTGCGCTGATGAACCCGCTCACCTATGTGGTAATAAATCTAGCCATTATTGCGATACTTAATACCGGAGCGGTTGAGGTGAATCTTGGAACGCTCAAGCAGGGTGATGTAATCGCATTGGTAAACTATATGAGTCAGATTCTTGTGGAGCTGGTGAAGCTTGCAAATCTGATTGTTCAGGTAACCAAAGCATATGCGGGTCTTGGCCGGCTTAAAAATGTGCTCGACACGGAACCGGAGCTGCTGTTCCCTGAGAAAGGAATCGTTAGAGAAATGGATTCTTCCGTGCCTGCCGTACGATTTATCAATGTTTCCTTAAAATACGGTGGGGCATCCGAGGAAAGCCTGACCGGCATTAATTTTACTGCGAACCGCGGAGAAACCATCGGAATTATCGGCGGAACCGGAAGCGGAAAGTCAAGCCTTGTTCATCTGATTCCGCGTTTCTATGATGCGGGGGAGGGAACAGTTGAACTGTTCGGACAGCCTGTGAATGCGTATACAAAGGAAGAAGTGCGTGGTATGATCGGAATGGTTCCCCAGAAAGCACAGCTTTTTTCGGGAACAATCCGGTCTAACCTGCTCTGGGGCAATGAAACTGCCACCGAGGAGGAGCAATGGGAAGCCTTGACGGCCGCTCAGGCAGATGGTTTTGTAAAGGACAAACCACTCGGTCTGGAGGAGCCGGTCAGACAGGGAGGACGGAATCTTTCCGGCGGTCAGCGGCAGCGTCTCACCATTGCCCGAGCGCTGATCCGGCACCCCGGGATTCTGATTCTGGACGACAGCTCCAGCGCGCTTGATTATGCCACGGACGCAGCACTTCGAAAATCGATTGCTGCCCTTTCCGGGGAAATGACTGTCTTTCTGGTCAGTCAGAGAACCTCCAGTCTGCTTGGCTGCGATCGTATTCTTGTGCTTGAGGACGGAAAACTTGTCGGGAACGGGACACCGGAGGAGCTGTTGAATAGCTGTGCGGTCTATCGTGAAATCTACGAAAGCCAGTTTCGCACGGCACAGGCTTCTGAGACATAGAACGGTAACAGGAACGGGATAGGATACATGATTATATATTCACCGTCTGAGCAGTTACGCACTGAAAAGCAGTGCAGAAATGGGAATAGTGTGAAAGATGAATTTTCACACACAGATTTGTGCCTGCGCGGTGCTTGACACAAAGTCTGTTATGCGCAAAAAGCCACGCAGAAATGAGGAATAAAATGCAAAACAAAAACCTGCGGCGAGTACTTCATTATATTGCACCCTATTGGCCGATTGTAATCAGCAGTCTGGTCTTTTCTGTTATCTGTGTTCTTTCCCAGCTGTATATTCCGATTCTCTGCGGAAATGCCATTGATTACATGCTTGGACCCGGAACAGTGGAATTCTCTGCTGTTGCAGTGACTGCTCTTACGATTCTGATTACCGCAGGTATCTCAGCTCTTTTTCAAGGACTGCAGAGCTTCTGCAATAATCGGATTACCTACTCGGTCTCACGTGACCTGCGGAATAAAGCTATCGAAAAGATTCAGCACCTTCCCCTGAAATATCTTGATACAACCTCCTCAGGAGATCTTGTCAGCCGGGTTATTGCGGACGTGGATACCTTCTCCGACGGGCTGCTGATGGGTTTCACGCAGTTGTTCACCGGAGTGCTTACAATTATCGGAACTCTGGTATTTATGTTTGCGGTAAATCTTCCGATTACGCTGGTTGTTGTGCTGCTGACCCCGGTCAGTCTGATTATTGCTGCTTTTATTGCCAGACGGAGCTTTCGGTACTTTCGAGAACAGAGCAGTACACGCGGAGAACAGACGGCATTGATCAATGAGATGATGGAGGGACAGCGTGTTGTTCATGCGTTCGGCAGGGAAGAAAAATGTCTGAAGGAATTCGATGAAATCAATGACCGCTTAAATACGGTCAGCCGGAGAGCCGTCTTTTTCTCCAGCCTGACCAATCCGACGACCCGGTTTGTCAATTCGCTGGTCTATGCCGGAGTCGGTCTGACCGGGGCATTGTTTGTTGTACGCGGAACACTGACGGTCGGACAATTGAGTATTTTTCTTGGATATGCAAACCAGTACACTAAGCCGTTCAATGAGATTTCAGGAGTCGTCACTGAGCTGCAGAATGCGCTTGCCTGTGCATCGCGTGTCTTTGAACTGCTGGATGCGGAGAATGAACTGCCGGATGCAGAACCGGAAGAAGTGCTTCATCCTGACGGAACGATCTGTATTTCCGATGTATCTTTCCGATATCTTAAGGATCGTCCGCTGATTGAGAATTTTAACTTGTCTGTCCTACCGGGACAGCGGATTGCCATTGTCGGTCCGACCGGATGCGGAAAGACAACACTGATTAATCTGCTGATGCGGTTTTATGATGTGGATCAGGGATCGATTGCCATTTCCGGGAAGGACATCCGGGATGTGACGCGGGCATCGCTGCGAGGCAGCTTTGGCATGGTGCTGCAGGACACCTGGCTGATGGGTGGAACTGTTCGCGAGAACATTGCCTATGGAAATCCGGAGGCGGAGCTTGATGAGGTGATTGAAGCAGCTAAAAATGCACATGCACACAGCTTTATCCGAAGGCTCCCCAATGGGTATGATACAGTGATTGCCGAAGACGGGGGAAACTTAAGCCAGGGACAGAAGCAGCTTCTATGTATCGCACGTGTCATGCTGTGCCTGCCGCCGATGTTGATTCTGGATGAGGCAACCAGCTCCATTGATACTAGAACGGAACAGAGGATTCAGAGTGCCTTTGCGAGGATGATGGAGGGAAGAACCAGCTTTATCGTGGCGCACAGGCTGTCTACAATCAAGGAAGCGGACGTCATCCTGGTTATGAACAACGGACAGGTTGTAGAACAGGGGAATCATGATCGGCTGATGGCGAAAGGCGGTTTTTACGCGAAGCTGTACCGAAGCTGACAGTCGGTCATAAAAGAAAAGCAGGGTAGCAGACCAGCTAGTGAGACAAGCGTCGAGACAGAAACCAGAACAGAAACGATCAGAGAACGGAGATAGATTATGTGGATAGAAGAAAATTACCGGAGAAACCTGCTGGATATGCATATTGATGACTGGAACAGTGTGTTTCTAAGCAAAATCAACGCAGAGGAATATGTTGAGGCACTGAAGGATGCGGGCATTCAGGCAGCCATGGTAAAGTCCATGCCGCATACGGGTCTTTGTACCTACCCTTCTGCATACGGGCCGATGCACCGTGGACTACACGGAACAGACTATTTCGGGAAAATGGTCGAGCTGTGCCATAAGAATGGTATTTCTGTAATTGCCTATTTCAGTCAGGTATTTGATAATTATGCCTATGAAAAGCATCCCGAATGGCGTACGGTAACGGTTGACGGAAAGAATCATAAGGATTTTTCCGGGCAGGACTGCTTCCGCAACGGACGCTACGGAATTGTCTGCCCGAATAATGTGGAATACCGTGAATACGTAAAAAACCATTTGACGGAGTTGAACGAAACCTATGAGTTTGAGGCGATGTTCCTTGATATGACCTTCTGGCCGGACGTCTGCTACTGTGCGAGCTGCAGAAAACGATATTACGAGGAAACCGGACGTGAGCTTCCGCGTAATATGGACTGGCATGCTCCGGAATTTCGGGAGTTCCAGAGCCGCCGTGAGCAGTGGCTTGCAGAATTCGCGGCATTTTCGACGAACTGTATCAAAAAAATAAAGCCGCAGGTAATGGTGGAACACCAGTTTTCTATGGTGATGTCTCCCTGGATTCATGCCAGCACCGAGCTTCTGATGGATGCAGCAGACTATGCAAGCGGCGACTATTACGGCGGTTACCTGCAGCAGTCCTTTATCAACAAATACTACAGAAATATCTCCAAACAGCTGCCGTTTGCATACCATACCTCGCGCTGCGACCCGGAGCTTAACCAGCACACCACAACGAAGACAGAGGAACAGCTGCTTCTTCATGTGATAACGGCACTTGTACATGATGGTGCGTTTCTGCTGGTGGATGCAATCAATCCGGACGGAACGATCGTGCCGGAGGTCTATCATAAATTGATGAAGCGGGTTTACAGCATTTCTGCACCCTACGAAAAGTACGTCGGAGGGGAAGAAATCGCCGATGCAGCAATCTGGTTTTCTTCCTTTGCTAAGTATGATCCGGCAGAAACAGGCAGTGTTGCAGACAAGAGCTTTGGACCGGGGTATTATCAGGAAGCTCCGGTCGGTATGGCGCAGATTCTGCGTGCAAATAACATTCCGTTCACCGTGGTTGGCAGCCGGAATCTGTCCGGGCTGAAGACAAAGCTTCTGATTCTGCCGCATATTTTTGACGTTCGGGAGGAAGAAATCAACGAAATAGAGAAATTCTTAAAGAACGGAGGCAGTGTTTACGTCAGCGGACCGATTGGTCATCCGCGTCTGGCAAAGCTGCTTGGCGTAGAATTGAATGAGATGGAAAAAACGGAGCAGAGCTTTACCTATATCTGCCCGACAGAGGAAGGCGCCGAATATTTGGAGGGCTTTACGGAGCAGTGTCCGCTCAGCGTACCGATGGCACAGTTCCGTGTGAGCTGTATGGCATCTGCTGCGCCTAGGATTCTTGCGACGATTACCTATCCTTATACGATGCAGGATGGTCCGCAGTTTGCAGCAATTCATTCCAATCCACCGGGAATCCGAAGCTGCTTTCCTGCTATTTTGGAAAATAAAGTCGGGGCTGGTACGCTTTTGTGGACTTCGGCACCTATCGAAATGCTTCGTCCGTATATGAGCAGACAGGTAGTATGCCGGTTAATGAAGCATCTGCTGCAGTGCACAGGACAGAAGAACTGGTCGTTTGCGTCCAATGCACCGAAATTTGTTGAAGTGCTCGGATGGAAAAAGAACGGAGCCACCTTCTTCGCTGTTCTGAATGAACAGGAGGAATCTCCGGTGGCTCCGATGTATGAATTATATATTGATCTTCCCTACAAAATTACCGGCGCGGTTCTTGCGGGAACCGAAACCGGACTTCAGACAGAATGCAGAACTGATACAGATGGGACTGTCCTTACAAGAATTTTTCTGCCAAAGCTTGAAATTTTTCTGATGATTGAAGTCCGCCGATGAATCAGTTTGTAAGCTTTTTGTAGCACTCCTGATACAGGGCGGCAGTCTTTTTGATTACATCAGCCGGAAGCTCCGGAGCCGGAGATACACCATTTTGTTTGTTGCTGATCAGCCAGTCGCGGACAAACTGTTTATCAAAGGACTTCGGGGACTCTCCGACGCGGTATTCACAGGCATCCCAGAAACGGCTTGAATCCGGAGTGAAAATCTCATCAGCAAGAACAAGAGCACCGTTCTCGTCCAGACCAAATTCGAATTTTGTGTCTGCAATCAGGATGCCATGTTTTGCAGCATATTCGTAACAGCGGCGGTACAGCAGAAGACTGGTGTCACAGATGCGGTCGGCAAGCTCCTGACCGATTTCCTTTGCCATTTCTTCACGGGAAATATAAACATCGTGTCCCGTTGAACTTTTTGAGGAAGGAGTTACGATCGGTGTGGAAAGCTTTTCTGCCTGTTTGTAGTCTCCCTGAATTACGGCGCCACAGAACGGCTGTCCTGCTTTATATGCTTCCCACATGCTTCCGAACATATAACCGCGGACAATAATCTCATAAGGCAGCATCTTCAGTTTTTTAACAAGGATGGTGCGGTCGGCATAATGTTCCCTGTCGGAACGAAAAAGCTCCGGCATGTCATCAAGAGAATCAGAGACCAGGTGATTTGGAATTAGCTGTTTTGTGTAGTCGAACCAGAAATTTGAAATCATATTCAGTGCAATTCCTTTACCAGGAACCTCACTTTTCAGAATAACATCAAATGCCGAAATACGGTCGGTGGTAACAATGACCAGCCTGCTGTCGCTGACTTCGTATACTTCGCGAACTTTGCCTGAAATTATTTTTTTACACATGGGGGGAGCGCCTCTCTTTCATTTTATAGCGTATATTGTAACTTATTTAGGGTATTTGTCAACAGAAAGAACCGTAAAATCACACGGAATCTGCAGAACAGCAGGATTCCTGAACGGAGGCAGAAAGATGTGCGGACGATACTATGTAGATGACGAGACAGCAAGAGAAATTGAAAAGCTTGTAAAGGAAGTGGATGAAAAGCTTGCCGGACAGCGGAAGAAGACAGATATTCATCCGACTGATCCGGCAATCGTGCTTCGTGCGGCGGAAGAGACACTTCGGGGAAAAGCGGACAGGCGGGAGCTTTGGCTTACTTCCGACAGACAGTACTGGGGGTTCCCTGCAGCGGAAAAGAGCGGGATTATCTTTAACGCACGGTCGGAAACGGCAGCGGAGAAGCCGATGTTCCGGGAAAGTCTGGCACAGCGGAGAATCGTAGTTCCTGCTCGGGGATTTTATGAGTGGGGGAAGGATCGTACAAAATATCGTTTTGTACCGAAGGATGGGAAACCACTCTACATGGCCGGAATTTACCGCTGCTACGGGGAACAGGGACGCTTTGTGATCCTGACGGCGGAAGCAGACGAAATCATGCAGCCGGTTCATGACCGGATGCCGGTATTGCTTCGTGAGGGGGATATGAGAGAGTGGGTTCAGGATGAGAAAGCAGCAGTGAAGCTGATGAAAGAAAAAAATGTGAAGTTGGAGCGTCTGTCAGATTATGAGCAGATGACCTTTTCTTTGAACTGAATTACAATCCTTTTTTATGCGGGGAGCTTCTTTGCCGGGACATCGGAAAAGAACCCTGAGGCTCTTGACATCGAACAAATGTTCTGGTATAATCGTTTTCACCAACAGAAAGGATTAGGGAAAGCGGGAGGTGCCGGATGGAGAAGATAATTTTTCATATCGATGTCAATTCAGCATTTTTGTCCTGGGAAGCGGTATACCGCCTAAAGCATCTTGGGGGTAATGTGGATCTGCGCCGGATACCATCCGCAGTCGGCGGAGACATGGCGATGAGACGGGGAATCATTTTGCCAAATCCATTCCTGCGAAGCAATACGGAATCAAGACCGGAGAAAGCATCAGCGAAGCAAAGAGAAAGTGCCCGGAGCTTATAATTGTTCCTCCGAACTACGGGTTATTTGAGCGTGCCTCTGCTGCATTTATAGCAATTCTTCGGGAGTATACACCGGATGTAGAGCAGTACAGCATTGACGAAGCCTTTCTGGATATGACGGGAACGACATCCTTGTTCGGTCCGCCGGTACAGGCAGCGGAAGAGATTCGAAACCGGATCCGTGAGGAGCTTGGGTTCACTGTGAATATCGGCGTATCAGCCAATAAACTGCTTGCAAAGATGGCCTCTGATTTTAAAAAGCCGGATATGGTTCATACGCTCTTCCCGGAAGAGATACCGGAGAAAATGTGGCCGCTTCCGGTATCAGAGCTTTTTTTTGTCGGTCGGGCGACGGTAAAGGAACTGTTCAAGCTCGGAATCAGAACGATAGGGGAGCTTGCCGCTGCCGACCCGAACATCCTTAGGTTTCATCTGAAAAAACAGGGAGAGATTATCTGGGGTCTGGCGAACGGCATCGACTGTTCGGTTGTAGAATCGGAGCCGCCTGCGAATAAAGGTTACGGAAACAGTACAACGATTGCCTTTGATGTGACGGATGCCGGTACTGCGAAGATTGTTCTGCTTGGACTGGCAGAGACGGTTTCGGCGCGTCTGCGTCAGAACCGTGTGAAAGCCGAGGTGGTTTCCGTCGGAATCCGGGCAAGCGATCTGCATTCCGTGTCCCACCAGCGGGTTTTGGAATCCCCAACAAACATCACAACAGAGCTGTACCATTTTGCAGAGCAGCTGTTCGATGAGCTGTGGGATGGAACTCCGATCCGGCAGCTTGGAATCCATACCGGGCGAATGAGGGAAGAAACATCGGTACGCCAGCTGACGCTGTTTGATTCAACCGATTACGATAAACTGGAGAGGATGGACGCTACAGTGGACAATATCCGCCGGGTCTATGGGATTGATGCTGTCAAACGTGCCGCTTTTGTGACAGAAAAAAAGATTGATCATATGTCCGGAGGAATTTCAAGAGAGAAGAGAACGATTGATTACAGTAAGCTTAAGATTCAGTAGACAGATCGTATCCGATGATGGGAAGCTATAAGAGTTAAAGACTGACATGTCTTGCTCGGCAAGTTTGTGCTACGCCAAACCTGAAACCATTAGCTGCTCCTACAATACAGTCGTAGCATGAGGCTTATTATGGCATTTGGAATCGGAATCAATACAGAACGGCCGACGGAAGGCAGACTACGCGGCAGACAGACTGCGATTGCCTGTGAATGCTGGTTTGACAGCAGAGGACAGACGCTGCCTCGTCTGTTCAAATACGAAGAAAACGGAGAAATACAGACAATACGGGATATTCATGTGTCTTACATCGAACAGAAGAATTATGCAGGAGTCTCCTCGGTTGAGTACTGCTGCGACATAGTTTATCATGGAGAGAAGAAACAGGTTAAGTTGGTTTTCTTTAAGGAAGAATGCCGTTGGGTCATGCTGCAGGAAAATTAAAAGCTCAAAAAAGTAAATAGTTAACATAAGATATTCTCATGCGTTACATATGCTTGCCGGTGATTATTTATTACTGCGCAGTAACTTACTATGATGGTAGTTACAAGTATGCATACACAGGAGGAGAGCATGAGAGAAAAGAACACGATATCCAGGTATATTCGATATAACAGGGAACTACAGGGAATGACGCTTGCCCAGCTGGCAGAGAAAATCGGAAGTTCCGTTGGTCATATCGGAAATATCGAACGGGGAACTGCGATGCCAAGCAATGAGCTGATGCTTCGTATTGCGGATGCATTGCAGATTTCATTTGATGCGATGCTGATTTCTTCTTTAGATTATCCTATTCCGGAGGACATGCTGAGATCGGAGGATTTTCGTATGATGGCAAAGGTCTTCGGTGAATGTGATGAGGAGGATCGGGATATCCTGCTGCAGCTTCTTCTTCTGATGACAAAGCTTCTCAGACAGAGAAAAGAAAAAGCCCGGAACGAGCAGTGACAGCATACTGATGTATGAGGTTCTATATCGAAATATAACGGTTCAGGTCGAAATTCGTATTGACATAAATCGGCTGTTTTGCTAGACTGATTGCGGAGGATTTTGAGATGAAACCATTTAATATGCATAAATATGCAAAGATGCTTTTGTTTATGATTGCGGATGCCGTTTCGGTAGCGGCAGCGACATTTCTGGCATTGATGCTTCGTTTTAATCTAAGCTATGAACAAATTGACGAGGTATACTGGGATCGTGCCTGGGATATTCTGAAATACACAATTCCGCTAACCATTCTGATTTTTATTATTCTGAGACTCTATCAGATTGTCTGGAGCTATGCAGGAATCAAAGAGTTGGAAAATATTCTGATTGCCTGTGTAATGGCGGCCTGCGCACAGGCAACATTGATGTTTTTGCTGCAGATTACGTTTCCGAGAAGCTTTTATCCGCTGTTCGGAATGGTATTACTTTTTCTGGTAGGAATCAGCAGGCTTTCTGTCCGGGTCTTCCGGCAGGAAAGAAAGCGCTTTATCAAGTCCGATAAAAAAGAAAAGATTATGATTGTCGGAGCCGGAGCATCGGGAAATGTTCTTCTTCGGGAGATTTCAACCAGCACCTTTCTGTCTCAGGAGGTGAAGTGTTTTATTGATGATAATTCAGACAAAATCGGTAAATATATTCAGGGTGTCAGGGTCGTAGGAAACCGTGCTTCCATTCCGGTCTACGCTAAGAAATATAAAATCAATACAATTCTGGTTGCAATGCCTTCCGTCTCCAGAAAAATTGTTCGTGACATCCTGGTAATCTGTCAGACAACGGGCTGCGAGGTTAAGGTGCTTCCGGGAGTATATCAGCTGGTAAACGGAGAGGTCAGCACCAGTGCACTGCGTAAGGTTCAGATAGAAGATTTGCTCGGACGCGATCCGGTTCACGTCAATATGGCTTCTATTATGGAATATGTGGAGAATCAGGTCGTTTTGATTACCGGCGGCGGAGGCTCAATTGGAAGTGAATTATGTCGTCAGATTGCAGAGCATCATCCGAAGCAGCTGATTATTTTGGATATTTATGAAAACTGTGCATACGATATTCAACAGGAATTAAAAGCAAAACATCCGGAGCTTAATCTGAAGGTTCTGATTGCTTCTGTCTGTAACCAGGATCGTATGAACGCGATTTTCGAAGAATACCATCCGGATATTGTGTATCATGCAGCTGCGCACAAGCATGTTCCGCTGATGGAGGACAGTCCAAATGAAGCGGTAGAGAACAACGTCTTCGGAACGCTGACTGCCGTAAGAACTGCAGACAGATACGGTGTAAAACGATTTGTCATGATATCTACAGACAAAGCGGTTAATCCGACCAACATTATGGGGGCGACCAAGAGAATCTGTGAAATGATTATCCAGACCTGGGAGAAGTGTTCAAAGACAAAATATGTTGCAGTACGGTTTGGAAATGTACTCGGAAGTAACGGGAGTGTGGTTCCGCTGTTTACAAAGCAGTTGGAAGCAGGCGGTCCGATTACTGTCACACATCCCGATATTATACGATACTTTATGACCATTCCGGAAGCAGTATCTCTGGTGCTTCAGGCGGGAGCCTACGCAAAAGGCGGCGAGATCTTTGTTCTCGATATGGGGGAACCGGTTAAGATTCTGGATCTTGCGGTGAACCTGATTCGTCA
>CAZRRN010000020.1:0-30238 GCA_964602475.1 uncultured Lachnospiraceae bacterium
TAATCTGATGGGAGCTGTGGGTGGTATTATTACGCTGCTTCTTATTAAAGTGATGGTTCCTTCTACTGAAGTCAATGTAAACCCTGATTATACAGTACTTTTTATTACTGTCGGAGTATTGATGGTGGTAGCGGTATCAATCCTGTTCTTTACAATTAAAGAAAATAAATTTGCTGAAGAAGCAAAGAAACAGGAAGAGGAATTTGAACGGTATTTAAAGACCGGAAATGTCGATATAAAAGAAACAGAGAACAGAACACCAGAAAAAACTGTGGACGGGGAGATAAAAACTGCTGAAGGGGAAACAAAAACGGAGGATGCAGCAAAGGAAAAAATGCCGAAGGATGTATTTAAGAGCATGTGCTTTCTGTTTGCATCAATTTTCTTCTGGTTTACCGCATATAATGCTGTCACAACAGCTTTTTCACGCTATACCGAGGAAGTCCTGGGAGTTACCGGCGGCGGGTTCGCGGATTGCCTTCTGGTGGCAACCGGAGCAGCAATCATCAGCTACATTCCAATCGGGTTCATTTCCGGAAAGATCGGAAGAAAAAAGACAATTCTCGGAGGAGTTCTACTGTTGACACTTTGCTTTTTTGCAGGAGCATTATATACGGAAGCACATTGGTCGATCAACGTTGTATTTGCACTGACCGGATTCGCCTGGGCAGCTATCAATGTAAACTCTTATCCGATGGTAGTTGAAATGAGCAAGGGCAGCAATGTCGGAAAATACACCGGAATGTATTATACCTTTTCCATGGCAGCACAGACAATGACACCGATTCTATCCGGATTCTTCCTGGAGCATGTGTCCTACAGGACACTGTTTCCGTATGCGGTTATCTTCTCGGCAATCGCCTTTGTAACGATGCTGTTCGTAAAGCACGGCGATTCCAAACCGATTAAGAAAGCCGACAGACTGGAGAACTTTGATGTAGACGGCTGATATTAACCTGTATCGTCATGACGCGTGCTGCATATAATAAAGAAAGCTGATTTTGAGGTTTTTCATGGCAAAGGTAACGATTGATGCAGGACACGGCGGATATGACAGCGGAGCAACCTACAACGGACGAAAAGAAAAGGATGATAATCTGGAAATTGCTCTTGCCGTTGGTGAAATACTTGAACAGAAGGGCGTAGAGGTGGAATACACACGCGTCACGGATGTCTATGATTCACCGGCAGCAAAGGCACAGATTGCGAATGAACAGGGATCTGATGTGTTCATTTCCGTTCATCGTAATTCCAGCCCGAATCCAAATACTTATTCCGGAGTCGAGACACTTGTCTATGATGAAGACGGAATCAAGGCGGATATGGCAAATGCAATTAACGAAGAGCTTTCTGAGGTTGGCTTCAAGAATCTGGGTCTGAAGATCCGGCAGGATCTTGCGGTACTTCGGAAAACCGATATGCCGGCACTTCTTGTGGAGGTTGGATTCCTCAATACCGATGCCGATAATAAACTGCTGGATGAGTCTTTTGACGAAACAGCAAAAGCAATTGCATCCGGAATATATAATACACTGAACAAAGACCTGAATCTTACAGAAAATATTACAGAAGAAACCGAGGACAAATCATCAGAAAAAATGCCTGCGGATACGGAACCGGTGAAGAACCCGGCAACGGAGTACCGTGTTCAGGTTGGTCTATACCGGGAGTATCGTAATGCGATGAATATTGCATATGAACTTGAAGCACTTGGATTTCCGGTTGAAATGAAAGAAAGCGGGAATCTTTATGCTGTCCAGGTTGGACCATTTCTTAATAAAAACGAATGGATTGAGGCGGATAACCAGCTTCAGCTTCTTGGATATGATACCCTTCCTTTGGAGCGAAGCTGATTCTGTAAAGTGTTTGCTTGCATATTTTAAAAAAGGGAAGTATAATGTACGGGATTTGGGGTGAAGCTTCCTTTTGCCCGGTAATGAGAAGCTGCGTATTACAGAACGCAGAAAAGCAAGTTATGGATAAGAAAGAAGGAGTACTATGACAAAGGTAGATATTATTTCCGGCTTTTTAGGAGCGGGAAAGACAACATTAATTAAAAAGCTGATTGCGGAAGTGTTTCATGGAACAAAGCTGGTGCTGATTGAAAATGAATTCGGGGAAATCGGTGTGGACGGCAGCTTTCTGAAGGATTCCGGAGTTCAGATTACCGAGATGAATTCGGGCTGCATCTGCTGTTCCCTAGTCGGAGACTTTGGAAAGGCACTGGGAGAAGTGGTTACAACCTATGCACCTGACCATATTATCATTGAACCGTCCGGAGTCGGAAAGCTTTCCGATGTCATCAAGGCAGTACAGCGGGTTGCAGCCGACCATGATCTTGAAATCGGCGGCTGTGTTACGGTTGTAGATGCGACAAAGTGTAAAATGTATGCGAAAAACTTTGGTGAATTTTTCAATAACCAGATTGAATATGCACAGACACTGGTGCTGTCACGAACTCAGAATCTGTCAGAAGAAAAACTGACAGTCTGTACGGAACTTCTGAAAACTATTAATCCAAAAGCGGTTATTCTGACAACCTCATGGAATCTGCTGACCGGTGCACAGATTATGGAAGCGGTAGAAAGAAAGAACTCTCTGCTGGAAGATATGCTGAAAGAGACCGCTCAAAAGGAGCACCATCATCATGACGACGATGACGACGATGATGATGACGAACATGACCACTGCAGACATCATCATGATGAAGAGGAAGGGAAGCATGAGCATCATCACCATGACGATGATGACGATGACGATGATGATGATGAACATGACCACTGCGGACATCATCATGATGAAGAGGACAAAGAACATGAGCACCATCATCATGACGGACACTGCTGTCATGAGGGTGAGCACCATCATCACGCGGATGAGGTATTTGAAACATGGGGAGCTGAGACTCCGAAGCATTATTCCGAAGAGGGACTTCGTGGTATTCTGGCCATGCTGAATCATTCGGAGAAGTATGGAACTGTGTTGCGTGCAAAGGGAATTGTTGCAGGAACCGCAGGAATGTGGCTTCAGTTTGACTATGTTCCGGGTGAATATGAAGTTCGTCCCGGAGCAGCAGACTATACCGGACGATTCTGCGTAATCGGCAGTAATCTAAAGAAAGACGCACTGGAAGAGCTTTTTCGGTAAAGAAAAGCGGCTAATCTGCATTGCACAGTACGATGGTGATAACGTGTGCAGGAATGAGGAAGATACATGAAAGAAGTACCTGTATTTATAATAAACGGATTTCTGGAAAGCGGGAAATCAACGCTGATTCAGGAAACGCTGTATGACAAAGAATTTATGAACGGTGGAAAGACGCTGATTGTTCTCTGTGAAGAAGGGGAAGTAGAGTATGATCCCGAGGAAATGCGGAAAATTCAGACTGAAATTCTGGTGCCGGAAACACAGGAACAGCTTAACGCTGAGTTCCTGGAGCACTGCAGAAAAGTGAACAATCCGGATCGTGTATTGATTGAGTTCAACGGAACCTGGCAGCTTGGCAGCTTTCTGCAGACACCGATGCCGGGTGGATGGGAAACAGTACAGATTCTTACTCTTGTTGATGCACAGACGTTTAATAATTACTGGAACAACATGCGGTCTGTAATGGGAGAACAGCTGAGATATTCCGATACAGTCATTGTTAACCGCTGTACGGCGGCTACAGATAAAGGAATGATTCGACGTGCTGTCAAACCGCTCAACCGAAAAGCTTCCATTATGTATGAACCTCTTCCGGGAGAAGAGCTGGGAGCCGAAGATGAAATGCCGCCGTTTGATATCAGCGGAACCCCCATTGTTATTGAGGATGATGACTTTGGTATCTGGTACATGGATGCATTGGAGCATCCGGATCATTACAAGGGAAAACTTGTGTGCTTTAAGGGTATGGTATACCGTGACCGCAGTTGTAAAAAAGGCAGCTTTATTCCCGGTCGGATGGCTATGGCATGTTGCGCAAATGATATGAGCTTTATTGGATTTCTCTGCCATGTGAATGCAGCTTTTGAATCGTTGGTTCAGTTTGTGCCGAAACAAAAAAAATGGGTTAAGGTAACGGCTGAGGTTCAGTATGAATATCGTCAGGAATACCGTGCCGAGGGTCCGGTACTGACGGCAAAAGAGATAGAGCCGGCAGCGGCACCGGAAGCAGAAGTTGTTTATTTCAGTTAACGTAAGAGGAGACGGATGGGAAAAATCGGAATTGTTTTTTCGGGAGGAATCGGGAAAGGCGCATATGAAGTCGGATTCTGCAGGGCATTTAATGCACTGGTTCCGTTCGAGCACGTAAATGCAGTTTCCTGCTCCTCTATTGGTTGTATTAACGGATATGCTTTTTCCACCGGACAGTTGGAGACAGTCGAAGAAATCTGGAAAAGTGCCGATTATCGGAGTATGAAAGAATTTTACAGTAATCTGATAAAACGGCCGGTCATTTTGAATTATATTGACCGGTTTAAAGATGACATTACAGAGATACCTTTTCCTCTGATTGTTAATTGTATTCAGATTCCGTCAGTAAAGCTTCGTTATATTGATATTTCCAAAATGCAGGTCAGCCGTCAGAAGGAAATGCTGAAGGCCTGTATTTCTATTCCGACCGTAATGTCTCCGGTTGAAGTTGCAGGAAAAAAATACCTTGACGGAGCAATGCTGGACAACACTCCGGTCTGTGCTCTGCAGGCGGAAGCCTGTGATGTAATCCTGGTACTCCGGTTTGATCATTCAGTGGAGGATTACTCGATGATACATAAGGAGAGTACGGTGATCGAGGTAGTATTTAAGGATGACCATTTTATCAAAAACTCTTTTTCTTTGGATAAAGAATCTACGCAGTTCATGATCGATCAGGGAGAAAAGTATACAGAGCAGGTTCTAAAAACCGTATTTAAGCAGGGATATGATGATGCCGAATACTTCCGCTATGCAGCCACCCTTTATAACCGCGGATCAAGAGAGCGCCTGATTCCAAGAAACGGTGACGATGTTGTGAGAAAGATCAATAAACTGACCAAGATATTCCGTGCTTGACGAACGAAACGATTTCTATTATAATTAATCAGATATGTTGAAGAAATATCTGATGTATGATGATAAGAAAGGATTCAGCCGGACATGGAGATGTCCCCGGTGAGGTCTGACAGAATGATAAAAAGTATGACAGGATTCGGTCGAAGTGAGGTAGGAACCGAAATACAAAAGATAACCGTTGAGATGAAGGCAGTGAATCACAGATATTGTGAGATATCCTTGAAGATGCCGAAGCGTCTGAGCTTTTATGATGCAACAATCCGCAATCAGCTGAAGAAATACATCAGCCGCGGCAAAGTAGATGTATTTATCAGTTATACCGATTCAACCGAAGGAAAGGCGCGTGTTACTTATAATGAAGATCTGGCGCGGGAATATCTGAAGAATCTGTACCTGATACGGGATGAATTTGCAATTGATGATGATATACGAACGACTACTCTGGCAAGATTTCCGGAGGTTCTTGTTTTGGAAGAGCAGGCGGCAGATGACAGTGCAATGGAGTCCCTGCTGACAGAAGCAATCGATCAGGCTGCAGCACAGTTTGTTGAGACACGAATTACAGAAGGCTCGCATTTGGAACAGGATCTTATTACTAAGCTGGACAAAATGCTGCTGCTCGTTGATGAGGTCGAGAAGCGGATGCCGGATGTGGTTGCCGAGTACCGAAGAAAGCTGACAGAGAAGGTTACGGAGCTTCTCGGGGATAAGAAGCTTGATGAAAGCATGGTAGCTACGGAGATTGCGCTTTTTGCGGATCGAATCTGTGTCGATGAGGAGACGGTACGATTGAGAGCTCATATCAATCATATGAAGGATACACTCGAAACCGGCGAGAATATCGGACGAAAGCTGGATTTTATAGCACAGGAGATGAACCGGGAAGCCAATACCATACTTTCCAAGGCGAACGATTTATTAGCGGCAAATGTTGCAATCGATCTAAAAACAGAAATTGAAAAAGTCAGAGAACAGATTCAGAACATAGAGTAATGAAGGAGGGATTTTGATATGTTACATCCATCTTATACAGATTTGATGCAGGTTGTTAATGAGGGCTCCGAAGATGAGCATCCGGTAGTCAACAGCAGATATTCCATCGTACTTGCTACAGCAAAGCGTGCAAGGCAGTTGATCGACGGTGCTGAGCCATATGTTGAGGTTGAGAGTAATAAGCCGCTTTCTACCGCCATTGAGGAATTGTACCGATCGAAGGTTAAAATTATCAGCGATGAAGAATCAGCAGAGAACAACGAAGAATAAACATATGGATAATTCTAAAAGAGAACAGGAGACCGGAAAGCAGCAGTCGGTTACAAGGACGGTTGTTGAGATTTCGGTCTATCTTGTGCTCTTTTTTATTGTTGTTTTTATTACTCCAAAGTATCTCGCCCACACAACGATTGTTGACGGTGATTCCATGATGCCCTGTCTCTATGACAAAGAGAAGGTGATTCTTGAAATGCTGTCAAAGCAGACAGACAGGCTGGAACGTTTTGATGTGATTGTATTTTATCCATATGGACGAGAGGTCAGTACAGAACAGTACATCAAACGGATTATCGGACTTCCTGGTGAGACGGTTATGATTATGGACAACAAGATTTTAATTAACGGAGAACCACTTGAGGAACAGTTTGCTCTGGATAAAAGTCCGCTTTATCCGGGACTTGCCGGTGAAGAAATAAAGCTTGCCGAAGATGAGTATTTTGTTCTGGGGGATAACAGGTATATCAGCAATGACAGCAGATACCGTGATGTCGGAAATGTCAAAAAAGAAAATATCGAAGGACGTCTGGTTCTCATATTCTGGCCGCTGTCGGATTTCGGAACAGTGAAGTAACAGGAGTCACAGTATTATTCGTATTCATGGAGATTTTTTCGTCATAATTACCACAACATCCGCATTTGTGAATCGAAATATGTAAAAAGTGTTAAATTAATAAATTGTTAGAAAATAGACTTGAAATTGTGGGTAGAAGCGGTTAAAATGATAAAGGATTTTTAGTGGAGCCCGTATTGATAAAATTTTGTCAATGCAGCACATTCAACTAAAAAATATATTCAGGAGGATAATAAAATGGCTGTAAAAGTAGCGATTAATGGTTTTGGAAGAATCGGACGTCTTGCTTTCAGACAGATGTTCGGAGCAGAAGGTTATGAGATCGTAGCAATCAATGATCTGACCGACCCTAAGATGCTTGCTCATCTGTTAAAGTATGATACCGCACAGGGCGGATATTGTGGCAAGATCGGCGAGAACCTTCATACTGTAGAAGCAGGCGAAGGCTATATCGTAGTTGATGGAAAGAAAATCACGATTTATGCACAGGCTAAGGCAGCAGAGCTTCCTTGGGGTGAAATTGGTGTTGATGTTGTTCTTGAATGTACCGGTTTTTACTGCTCAAAAGAAAAAGCACAGGCACATATCGATGCAGGTGCTAAGAAGGTTGTTATTTCCGCTCCGGCAGGAAATGATCTTCCTACCATCGTTTATTCTGTAAATGAGAAGACACTTACAAAGGATGATACAATTATTTCTGCAGCTTCCTGTACAACAAACTGCCTTGCTCCGATGGCTGATACTCTTAACAAGTATGCAGCAATCCAGAGTGGTATCATGTCAACCATCCACGCTTATACCGGTGATCAGATGATTCTTGACGGACCGCATAGAAAAGGCGATTTAAGAAGAGCAAGAGCAGGCGCTGCGAATATCGTTCCGAACAGCACCGGCGCTGCAAAAGCAATCGGTCTTGTTATTCCTGAACTGAACGGCAAACTGATCGGCTCCGCACAGAGAGTTCCGGTTCCGACAGGATCCACCACAATTCTTGTTGCTGTAGTTAAGGGTACCGATGTAACCAAGGAAGGCATCAACGCTGCTATGAAAGCTGCTGCTTCTGCATCCTTTGGTTATGAAGAGGATCCGGTTGTTTCATCCGATGTTATCGGTATGAAATTCGGTTCTCTGTTTGATGCAACCCAGACAATGGTTACCAAGATCACCGATGATCTGTATCAGGTACAGGTTGTTTCGTGGTATGACAATGAGAATTCTTACACCAGCCAGATGGTAAGAACAATCAAGTATTTCGCAGAAATCTAATAACACGATCCTATAAGGGTCCGGTCTTATGGACCGGACCCTTTATTATTTTATAGGAAAGTACACCTATAAGATAATCAACGCGAAGAGTGTACAGGTTCACTCCTTGTTCTTCCAAAAACAATCAAGCTAATGGAGGTAATTCATAATGTTAAACAAAAAATCAGTTGACGATATCAATGTAAAAGGCAAGAGAGTTCTGGTTCGCTGTGATTTTAATGTTCCGTTACAGGATGGAAAAATTACGGATGATACCCGTCTGGTAGCAGCACTTCCTACAATCAAGAAACTCGTTGCTGACGGAGGAAAGATTATTCTCTGCTCACATCTCGGAAAACCGAAGGGACCGGATGCAAGTGCAACTCTGGCACCGGTTGCAGCTGCTCTTACAAAGCTTCTCGGACAGGAAGTTAAATTTGCTCCGGACGATATCGTTGTCGGAGAAAATGCCAAAGCAGCTGTTGCAGCAATGAAAGATGGAGACATTATCCTTCTTGAGAATACCAGATTCCGTCCGGAAGAGTCCAAGAACGGCGAGGCATTCAGCAAGGATCTTGCTTCTATCTGTGATATATTTGTAAACGACGCATTTGGTACTGCACACAGAGCACACTGCTCCAATGTAGGCGTAACACAGTTTGTTGATACGGCTGTTGTTGGATATCTGATGCAGAAGGAAATTGATTTTCTTGGAAACGCAGTTGATAATCCGAAGCGCCCATTTGTTGCAATTCTTGGCGGCTCCAAGGTTTCTACAAAGATTTCTGTTATCAACAATCTGCTTGATAAGGTAGACACATTAATTATCGGCGGCGGAATGGCATACACCTTTATGAAGGCTCTCGGCGAAGAAGTCGGACAGTCTCTTCTTGAGCCTGATTATATTGAGTACGCAAAAGAAATGATGGATAAGGCAAAAGAAAAGGGCGTTAAGCTTTTAATTCCGATTGATACTGTAGTAGCAAAGGAATTCTCTAATGATGTACCGTTCCACACAGTTGAACGTGGACAGATTGCTGCTGATGAGCAGGGTCTTGATATCGGAGAGAAGACCTGCAAGCTGTATGCAGATGCAATCAAGGGTGCAAAGACTGTTGTATGGAATGGACCAATGGGTGTATTTGAAATGTCGAATTTTGCCAAAGGTACTATTGCCGTAGCAAAAGCAATGGCTGAGATTGATGCAACAACAATTATCGGTGGCGGAGATTCGGCAGCAGCAGTAAATCAGCTTGGATTCGGGGACAAGATGACCCATATATCAACCGGTGGTGGAGCATCTCTTGAATTCCTTGAGGGCAAAGAGCTTCCGGGTGTTGCAGCAGCAAACGACAAATAATTCATGTAAACCAGAAAAGTAATTCGGATAAGGGTAAAATTAATTTACCCGGCAGGTTTGTGCGGTGCCAGATCTGCTGCCGGCTGCGGCTCCGATAAATCAGTCGCCGTATGGAGATAATTATGCGTAGAATAATCGTAGCAGGAAACTGGAAGATGAATAAGACTCCCAGTGAAGCAGTAAAGCTGATTGAAGATTTAAAACCACTTGTAAAGAGTGATAAGGTTGATGTTGTATTCTGTGTTCCGGCAATTGATCTGATTCCTGCAGTAGAAGCTGTAAAGGGAACCAACATTGCAATCGGAGCAGAAAATATGTACTTTGAGGAAAGCGGTGCATACACCGGTGAAATTTCCCCTAATATGCTGACGGATGCCGGAGTAAAATACGTCATCATCGGACATTCGGAGCGTCGTGAGTATTTTGCAGAGACGAACGAGACTGTGAATAAAAAGGTTCTGAAAGCATTTGAACATGGTCTGATACCGATTATGTGCTGCGGAGAATCCTTAACACAAAGAGAACAGGGAATTACACTGGACTGGATTCGCCAGCAGATTAAAATCGGTCTGTTAAATGTTACAGCCGATCAGGCAAAGACCATGGTAATAGCATATGAACCGATCTGGGCAATCGGAACCGGTAAGGTTGCGACCTCCGCTCAGGCTCAGGAAGTTTGTGCAGCAATCCGTGTATGTGTAGCAGAACTGTATGATCAGGCAACTGCAGATGAAATTCGTATCCAGTATGGCGGAAGCGTATCAGCATCCAGTGCTGCAGAGCTCTTTTCCATGCCGGATATCGATGGAGGTCTGGTTGGCGGAGCAAGTCTGAAACCGGATTTCGGAAAGATTGTAAACTTCTAAAAAAAGCTTGTATTGTGTAAAATATTGTGTTACAATGAGCAGTGTGATTTTTTAGGAGGTGCGTAATGGCAGTTTTCAAGATAATCTTAACGGTGGTTTATATTTTAATATGTATCGCGCTTGTGGTGGTAGTATTAATGCAGGAAAGTAAATCCGCAGGACTCTCCGGAGCAATCAGCGGAGCCGCTGAGACCTACTGGGGGAAGAACAAGGGTCGTTCCATTGAAGGAACACTCGGAAAACTTACGGTTCTGTTTGCCGCATTGTTCATAATCATTTCTGTTGTTCTGAACATGGGCTTCTGGGGTTAATTAACGTATGAAAAGCACTCTGGCGACAGAGTGCTTTTTTATCTTATGATAAAAGATTTTCGGGAAGGCAGGATATCTCATGGAACAAAACGTATTAGAAGAAAAAAAGGAACTGATTCAACAGCTGCTTCAGGACAGAACCTACCGCCCGATGAAATTCAAAGAACTGGCAGGACTTCTTCAGGTACCGAAAGAAGAACGTGATGAATTGCGTCAGGTTCTTGAAAAACTGATGGAAGAAGGAACGGTAGAGCTTGATCAGGCCGGTCGGTACAGAGCAGCAAATGCTGATATTAAGACCGGGGTTTTTCAGGGAACATTGCGTGGATTTGGTTTTGTTCTGCTGGAGGGAGAACCGGATGTCTTTATCTCTGAGGATGATGTTCATGGCGCAAGGGACAAGGATAAGGTCATGATTTCTGTAAAGGAAGAATTCAGGGGAAGGTCAGCTGTTCAAAAAAAACGAGAAGGATGTGTGCTGAAAATACTGGAACGCGGAAATGATACCGTAGTCGGAACTTTTCGAATCAATGGAAATAACGGCTATGTTACACCTGATAACCAGAAATTCGGCAGTGAAATATATATCGCAAGAGAACATACCAAAGGAGCCGTGAACGGTCATAAGGTGGTGGTGGCCATTCGTGATTATGGAAGTGAAAGCAAGCTCCCACAAGGACGTGTTATCGAAATACTGGGTCATATAGATGATCCGGGTGTTGATATTATGTCTGTCATCAGAGGAAACGGACTACCGGTAGAATTTCCGCCAGAGGTGCTTCGAATGACCGAACAGCTCCCCTCTGAGGCAGAAGAAGAGGCAATGCTGGGAAGACTGGATCTAAGAGATATCCTGACCGTTACCATTGACGGAGAGGATGCGAAGGATCTGGATGATGCGGTAACGATTGAATCAATTGAGAACGGCTACAGGCTGGGTGTTCATATTGCGGATGTCAGTCATTATGTGCGGGAGAATTCTGCTTTGGATCGTGAAGCTCAAAAGAGAGGGACAAGTGTCTATCTGGTGGATCGTGTCATTCCGATGCTTCCGCACATACTATCAAACGGAATTTGTTCTCTGAATGCAGAAACAGACCGACTGGCACTAAGCTGTATCATGGAGATTGACTTAAGCGGTACGGTATTATCACATCGAATTGCAGAAAGTGTTATTCGGGTTGACCGAAGAATGTCATATAATAAGGTTTTTGAGCTTCTTAATTGTCCTGAAGAACAGCATCCTGAAGGAGACGGAGAAGCTTCGGTCAGATATACCTATAAGGAGCAGGATCACGCTGAGGAACTTGCGCAGTATGGATCAAAGTATATTGAAATGTTTCAAAAGATGCTGCTTCTTTCGGATATACTGCGCGATAAACGACGCAAACGCGGTTCTCTGGATTTCGATCTGCCCGAGACGAAGATTGAACTGGACGAAGAAGGACATCCTCTTTTTATCAGCCCGTATGAGCGGAACCGTGCGCATATGATTATTGAGGATTTTATGCTGGTGGCAAATGAAACAGTTGCGGAAGAATATTTTTGGATGGAACTGCCGTTCCTGTATCGTACACATGAAAACCCGGATGAAGAACGAATTCAGAAGCTGAATGTTTTTATAAATAACTTTGGATATTCGGTGCATTTTGCCAATGATGAGATTCATCCAAAGGAACTGCAGAAGCTTCTAACCAGAATCGAAGGAACTCCGGAAGAAACACTGATCAGCCGACTGGCACTCAGATCCATGAAACAGGCAAAATACACTACTACCTGTGACGGGCATTTTGGACTGGCAGCAAAGTATTACTGCCATTTTACTTCACCAATCCGCAGATATCCGGATTTACAGATTCACAGAATTATTAAAGAAAATCTACACGGACAGCTCGGCGAAAAGAGAATTGCTCATTATAACAGCATTTTACCGGAGGTGGCGGGACAGAGCAGCCGGATGGAACGGCGTGCGGAGGAAGCGGAACGCGAGACCGAAAAGCTGAAAAAAGCAGAGTATATGCTGCAGTTTGTCGGCGAACAGTTTACCGGGGTCATCTCAGGAGTCAGTTCCTGGGGAATTTATGTTGAACTTCAGAATACCGTTGAAGGAATGATTCGGATGTCCGAGCTTGCCGACGATTATTACATTTTTGACGAAGCACATTATCGTATGGTAGGTGAGCATAACGGAAAGGAATATAAACTCGGACAGAAGCTTGAGATTCTTGTAGTCCGGGTAGATCCGTTGATTCATACCGTTGATTTTCTGCCGGCAGAGTATAAGCCACGGGAAAAGGCATGAATCAATAATAAAGACAGCGTCTGATGTCAGAAATGAGGAAGGTCATGGCGAAGGAAAAGGATAATACAAAGCTGATAGCAAATAATAAAAAAGCATATCATGAATACTTTATTGAGGAAAAATTCGAAGCCGGTATTTCACTGGCGGGAACCGAGGTAAAGTCCATTCGTATGGGAAAATGCAGTGTGAAGGAATCCTTTATTGCAATTGAGAACAGAGAAATGTATATTTACAATATGCATATCAGTCCGTATGAGAAAGGAAATATTTTTAATAAAGACCCGCTCCGTACCAGAAAGCTTCTGATGCATCGTGATGAAATCAGCCGGCTGTTTGGAAAGGCAGAACAGAAGGGGTATACGATCATGCCCCTTGCAGTTTATCTGAAGGGAAGTCTGGTTAAGGTTGAGATTGGTCTGGCACGTGGAAAGAAGCTGTACGATAAGCGTGAGGACATTATGAAGAAGGATCAGCGGCGTGAAGCTGAACGTGATTTTAAGGTGAAAAATCTCAATTAATTTAAAGAGAAAATCTCAATTAAAGTATTGACAGACCGAAAGTCATCTGATATACTTTGCAATAATCTGATTGAGAAAGCAATGATAAGGAGTAGTAAGAACGTTTTTGATTCCAGAAAGCTGCCGGTTGATGCGAGGCAGCAGACAAGACATTCTGAACTCGCCTTGGAGCAGCTGCCTGAAAGTTACAATACGAAGTAGGAGCAGACGGAAGCCCACCGTTATAGGGGACAATGATACTGTAGGAGCGTGATTTATTGATCCGGACAGAGGTCGTTTGTGAGTGTATGCAGTGAATGCATAAATGCGGAGTGGTACCGCGCAGGATTGTATCTTATCCTTCGTCTCCCGATTTGGAAGACGAAGGTTTTTTATTTTAAATTAAAAGGAGAAACAATGGAAAAAGGAAATGAAATACTACTGCTCATATTTTTAGGTTATCTGGTGATTGTCAATATAATCGGTCTTGTTCTGATGTATATCGATAAGGAACGGGCAAAGAGAGGTGCATGGCGAATTAAGGAGGCTACTCTCTTTCTTGTTGCAGCGATCGGCGGAAGCATTGGTTCTATACTTGGAATGCAGCTGTTCCGCCATAAAACAAAGCATATGAGTTTTGTAATTGGTATGCCGGCGATCTTAATTATTCAGATTGTACTCATACTGTTATATATTTTTTTTACCTGAGTAAATAATTGTGTCGGTGGAACATAATGATAGACACAGAATGGAGTGAAAGAAATGAAATTATGTTTTTCAACGCTTGCCTGTCCTGACTTTTCCTGGCAGGACATTTATTCCATGGCAAAGGATCTTAACTTTGACGGTATCGAAATCCGTGGTCTCGGAGAAGACATTTATGCAGTGAACGCCAAGCCGTTTACCGAGGGACAGGTCGAAAAAACCAAAGCAAAGCTTGATTCGCTGGGACTTGAAATTCCGTGCTTATCTTCCGGGTGCTGCCTGAAGTACAAGGAAAATTATGAGCAGGTAGTTTATGAAATTACACAGTACTGTATGCTTGCAAGTAAGCTCGGGACTCCGTATATCCGCGTTCTTGCAGATCTGGAACCGGAACCACACGGGGACATCGATCAGGAATATATTGCGGATACCCTGCGCCTTCTTGCCGGTTTTGCAGAGCAGTATGAAGTAACACTGCTTGTTGAATCGAACGGTGTCTATGCGGATACCAGAGTGCTTCGCAGACTGCTTGATAAGGTGAATCATCCGCATGTTGCAGCACTTTGGGATGTTCATCATCCGTTCCGGTATTTTCATGAAAGCCCGGAGGAAACAGTTGCTAATCTCGGTGATTATATACGTTATGTCCATGTAAAGGATAGTGTTATAGTGGACGGTAAGGTGGAGTATAAGCTGATGGGTGAAGGAGACATGCCTCTTCCTGAGATGCTTAAGCTTCTTGCCGACCGCGGATATAACGGTTATATTTCACTTGAATGGGTAAAACGCTGGGCAAGTCATCTGAGCGATGCAGGAATTGTATTTCCGCAGTTTGCACATTACATGGAAAAATACCAGAAGATTTACAACTATGAACTGCAGGATAACAACGCAAAGACAGGTAAATATATCTGGAAGAAAAACATGCTGATTGATATGACCTTTCCTGATGTTCTGGATCGTGTCTGCAAGGAGTTTCCAAATCAGTATGCATTCCGGTATACAGAGCTTGATTATACGAGAACTTATCCGGAATTCCGTGAGGATGTTGATCTTTTTGCGCGTGCACTTATTGCAATGGGAGTTAAAAAGGGCGATCATGTGGCAATCTGGGCAACGAATGTTCCGGCATGGTACATTACCTTCTGGGCAACAACAAAAATCGGAGCGGTATTGGTTACGGTAAATACCGCATATAAAATCCATGAAGCAGAGTATCTGCTCAGACAATCCGACACGCATACTCTGGTAATGATTGACGGCTGTAAGGATTCCAATTACAACGCAATTATTGAAGAGCTGTGTCCGGAACTCGCCGAATGTGCTCCCGGGGAATTGGAAGCCAAACGTCTTCCTGTGCTGAAAAATGTCATCACTGTGGAAAGCAGACGTCCGGGCTGCTATACTTGGGATGAAGCAATGGCGAGAGCATATGAGGTACCGGCCTCTGAAGTGGAAGAACGAAGAAAAAAGATCAACCGCAATGATGTCTGCAATATGCAGTATACCTCGGGAACAACAGGTTTCCCCAAAGGGGTCATGCTGACTCATTACAATGTAGTCAATAATGGCAAAGCAATCGGAGACTGCATGGATTTATCCACAGCAGACCGCATGATGATTCAGGTACCGATGTTCCATTGCTTCGGTATGGTACTTGCAATGACGGCTTCGATGACACATGGAACGACAATGTCACCGATTCCGGCATTTTCACCGAAAAAGGGTCTGAACTGTATTAATAAAGAGAAAATCACTGCATTCCACGGTGTACCGACAATGTTTATTGCAATGCTTGCACATGAGGATTTTGAAAAGACGGATTTTTCTCATATGCGTACCGGAATCATGGCAGGAAGCCCCTGCCCGATTAAGGTCATGGAAGAAGTAATCAACAAGATGCATATGAGTGAAATCGTCATTACTTATGGACAGACCGAGGCTTCGCCGGGTTGTACGATGAGCAAGACGACCGATTCTATTGAAGCACGCGTTAATACAGTAGGAAGTGCAATGTTCGGTGTTGAATGCAAAATTGTTGATCCTGAGACAGGAGAGGATCTTCCGGACAATATGGACGGTGAATTCGTGGCTCGTGGTTATAACATCATGAAGGGTTATTATAAGATGGAGGAAGCTACCAAGGCTGCAATTGATGAAGACGGCTGGCTTCATACCGGTGATCTTGCAAGACGTCTTCCCGATGGATACTATAAAATTACCGGAAGAATCAAAGATATGATTATTCGCGGCGGTGAGAATATTTATCCGAAGGAAATCGAGGATTTCATCTATACCCACCCTAAGGTCAGTGATGTTCAGGTCATCGGAGTTCCGGACAAGCAGTACGGAGAGGAAATCATGGCATGTGTTATTCTGAAGGAGGGCGAAAACTCTTCTGAGGAAGAAATCAAAGAGTATGTCATGAAAAACATGGCGAAGCATAAGGTTCCGCGTTACGTTGATTTTGTAACTGAATTTCCGATGAATGCCGCCGGAAAAATTCTTAAATTCAAGATGCGCGAAGCTGCTGTCGAAAAACTGAATCTTCAGGCTGCCAATAAAATTGTAACGGCGTAAGAAAAAGACCCGCAGGAGTTTTCTCCTGCGGGTCTTTATCTTACGTATCCTTTGCTCCCATTACTGTTTTTTATTTAAGAAATCATATTGAGACATAAAAAGTCGGTAGTATGCACCCTTTTGCTCCATCAGCTCATCATGACTGCCTTTTTCCTGAATCTGTCCGTCATCAACGTACATGATGCAATCGGCATTTTTGATGGTTGAAAGGCGGTGTGCAATAATGAAAGAGGTGCGGTTTTGCAAAAGGGTTGCCAGTCCCTGCTGAAGCAGAATTTCTGTTTCAGTGTCAATGCTTGAGGTTGCTTCATCAAGAATCAGAATTTTCGGGTCGGCTAACAGCGCACGGGCAAAAGAAATCAACTGGCGCTGTCCGGCAGAAAGCCTGCTTCCGCGTTCGTTTACTTCGGTAAGATATCCATTTTCAAGCCGGACAATAAAATCATGTGCACAGACTGCCTGTGCAGCGGCAATTACCTGATCATCGGTTGCTGTCATATTACCGTAGCGTATATTGTCCATAATTGTTCCGGAAAAGATGAAGCTGTCCTGCAGCATAACCCCCATCTGCGCACGAAGGGATCGGATGGTAACGCTGTTTATGTCTATACCGTCGATTAGAATTTCGCCGGAATTCAGGTTATAGAAACGGCTGATAAGATTAATAATGGTTGATTTTCCGGCGCCGGTCGGACCGACAATTGCATAGGACTCACCCGGAGAAACATGGAAGCTTACACCTTTCAGAACGGGAACTCCTTCCTCATAAGAGAAGCTGACATTCCGGAATTCAACTTCACCGTGAATCGGCGGCATTTCACCCGCATCGATGCGGTCTTTAATAAGAACCGGTTCATCAATCGTTTCGAAAATGCGTTCAAGATAGGACATCGCGGTCAGCAGAGAATTATAAAACCCGGCAAGTGTATTGATTGGTGCCCAGAACCGGCTGATGTACCCGGTCATTGCAATTACCACGCCGACAGTAATACCTTCGACAGCATTGGAAATCCAGTATACGCCGAGAGCATAGATCGCGCAGGTAGTCCAGGTTGAAATATTGTCAATTGCGGGCCAGAGCAGAAAGTTAAGCTTTACTGCGTTCATCCATGCAGAGCTGTAGCCGGAGCTAAGCGTATTAAAGATACGTATATTTTCGTCTTCACGGACAAAGCTCTGGGTTACACGTATTCCGTTGATGCTTTCGGCAATATAGGCATTCAGGTTGGAAGACTTATTACTGGAGATCTGCCACGCAATACGCTGCTTTTTCTTGATAATAAAAACAAGTGTAAATAGAAGCGGAATTCCAGCCAGGCAGACAAGTGCCAGCCGAACGCTTAATGTCATCATGAATCCGACAATGAAAAACAGACTGCATAAATCCGTTATGGTGTTAACAATACCATTGCTGAGAAGATCGCTTAAGGAGTTCACATAATTCACGACACGAACCTGAATCTTACCATGCGGACGTTCATCAAAATAGGAGAAAGGAAGTTCCTGAATATGATTAAAAATGTCGGAACGTATCTCATGGATCATATTCTGACCAAGCCTTGCAGTGACTTTTATTTTGTAGCGAAGAATCATTACAATAATCAGTGTTGTTAATAATAAAAGAATACAGATTAAAATCAAGTGGGGAATATCTCCGGCATAACCATTGGAGCTGTTTGGGAGACACTCGTCAATTATGCGCTGAAGCAGGATTGGTGTCAGCATACTGAGAGCACTTGAAACCAGCATAACAAGAATCGTAAGCAGCATATCCCGGCGATGCGGCTTGATATACGAATAGAGTCTTTTCAAATGCTTCATGTTGAATTCTGTCTTTAGTGTTTCATCAACATCGTATTTATTTCTGGACATAATGATTCACCTCCGCTCTTTGCTCAGATTCGGAATTCCATATTTTTTGGATTGCGTCAAATTCGCCGTACTGGTGATAAAAAACGGTTGCATAGTAGCCTTTATTTGCAAGAAGCTCATCATGGGTTCCGTTTTCGATGATGTGCCCGTCATCCAGAACGAGAATCTGATCGGCATCCTTAATCGATGAAATACGGTGTGCTATCAGAAAAACAGTATGCCGGTCCTTCTCCCGCCGGTCAGCCCAGGAGCGGAATCCTGAAAGAGATTCCTGAATGTGGGTTTCGGTCTCCATGTCAACTGCTGAAGTTGTATCATCCAGTATGACTATAGTCGGATCCTTGAGCAGCGCACGTGCCAGAGAGATTCGCTGCTTCTGACCGCCGGACAGTCCCATACCGCGTTCGCCGACAATGGTATCATACTGCTCCGGCATATCCATAATAAATGTATCGGCATCGGCAAGCTCTGCGGCATGCTTTACATCTGCAAAAGGGCAATCTGGTCTGCCATAGGCAATATTTCCTTCAATTGTGTCCGAAAAAAGAAAAACATCCTGCATTGCCATACCGATATTGTTCCGAAGACAAAAAAGATCATAGTTGCGGACGTCGGTACCGTCTATTTTTATCGTTCCGTCGGTGACGTCATAAAATCGGCAGAGCAGATTCATCAGTGTTGATTTACCGGATCCGGTGGCTCCGATGATACCGACCGTCTGTCCCGGCTTAATATGAAAGCTGATGTCACGCAGAATGATGTCGTCATCAAGCGCATAGCATACATGGTCGAAAACAATATCTCCGTGGAGACGTTTTTTCTCTATCGGATAATTTGGTTCTTTAATCTCCGGTTCCACCGATATGGTTGAATAGATTTTTTCCACTGAAGTAACAAAGTGCTGGTAATCATTTGCCAGCCAGCCTGCCATGCGGAGGGGCTGGTTAATCATCCAGAGATATCCGCTGATCTGAATCATATCTCCAAGGGTGATATTTCCATTTATAACACGGATTCCACCGATGATATAGAGAGAAACCGTCATGATGCTTGCAAGAAATTCAAAAATCGGAATATACTTACGCCATAAGGCAGTAGCTTCCAGCTGTGCATCACGGTAAGCATCATTTTCTTTGTTGAACTTTGCAATCTCATAGTCTTCTTTTGCAAAAGCACGGACAACACGGTAACCGCTGACATTTTCCTGAACAAAAGCATTGAGATGAGAAAACTGGTTTCTGATTTTTGTAAACGCAGGCTTAATCATTTTAAGCTGCAGTTTTGTTGTAAGTACAGTCAGCGGGATTATGGCTACGATACAAAGAGCAATCCGGAAATCAACGATAAAGATCATTGTAATCGCAATCAGAAAGAGAAGAATGTTCTCATAGATATTATAAATTACATAGGCAATAAAATGCCGGAGCGCATCCATATCGCCTGTCTGGCGTGACATCAGGTCACCGGTGCGGTTTTTATTATAGAAATTAAAATCTTCTGCGAGAATTTTTCGATACACATAGTCGCGTAGGGTATAGAGCATCTTCTGGGAGGAGTCCTCGAACAGATACAGATAAATATACCGGGAAACTGCGCGAACCAGAGTTGTGGCTGCCAGAATCAGCAGCAGTTTCCAGAGCAGCTCATACTGTCCTCCGCGTATGACATCATCTACGATAATTTTTGATATTTTGGGTCCGACAATGGTAAGCAAAGCAGAGACAGTGACGAAGAACAGAGCGAGTACCAGTTTGGGTCGGTACTTTTTCAAGAATGAAAAGAACCATTGCATAGCAGTCATATTAATCCCCTTTTCTGCGCACTTTTTGTGCAAAACAGACTTTGTGCGGTGCAATAACATCCGTTCACTGGATTACCGCAGCTTAAATATTTTGTATGATGTGTCTTTCTTATGAATGTCACATCATCATACAGAATAAGATAAAAAAATAAAATGTCTTTTATCATGAAAGTGATGTTGATTTATGTAGAAATGAATTACAAATAAATAAAAAATTGTTGAAAAGGGGTTCACATTTGACATAGAAATGATATAATTATTGTAAATGGATTTGTACGGTGCAGATCTTTGAAAGTTATGGAATATCTATTATGACACCGCATGGAGATGAGTATGCCCCAGCAGCAGTTCGATTTGACCTATACAGATTTTAACCCAACAGTTCTGTTTGTCAGCAAAATGAAAATGACAAAGGAAGCTGTGTATCATGCACACAATGATTTTACAGAACTCACGATTATTCTGTCAGGGAAAACGACCTACTATGTGGAAGGTGAAACCTATCCGGTGGAAGCGGGAGATATTATTATCTGTAACCCAGGAATGCACCACCGTAATATAATTCATGAAGGCGATGAACCTACAGTAGAATTTTTTACTGGTTTTCTTGATTTTCATTTTTTGAATTTGGCACCGAATACACTGCCGCTTCGTGACGGAAACTGTCTTTTGCGACTTTCGGCAGACTCCAAAAGGGAAGTCAGAAGACTATGCTATGAAATGATTGCAGAAAACGAAACCGGGCAGGTCGGAAAGTATTTTATGCTGAAGGCATATCTGATGCAGGTTCTGCTTCTTATGGTCCGGGAAATGGACGAATATAAGGGCTGCCACCAGCATGGCTGTAACTTCGAAACCTATGGCAAAAGTTATGCAGTGAAACGAATCATTAATTATATGAACGATAATTATGAGCATAAGATATCGCTGGATCAGATTGCTCATAATATGTATCTGAGTCCGGTTTATGTGTCAAAGATTTTTAAAGAGGAGACAGGAGAGTCACCGATTAACTATCTGATTCGAATCCGGCTTGATAAAGCAAAGGGGATACTTGAACAAAAGGGCAGCGGAAGTGTGAAAAATATCGCGAATGAAGTCGGGTATGAGGATGTCTACCACTTCAGTAAGCTCTTTAAAAAGTATTATGGAGTGTCTCCGCTGAACTACCGGAAACAGTTTCTGACGGATACAGAACAGGAAAGATAGTGTTATTTGGAATGAGGCAAAACGGATGTTATATCCGATTGACTAATAGATAAACGGGGGTGTACTATGTTATTTCGATTATTTGGAAATTATCTGGTGGAACAGAAAGTACTGAACGAGAGCCAGCTTGACGAGCTGATGGAGTATCGTACGAAGAATCGTGTGAAGCTGGGGGTTCTGGCAGTAGAACAGAAGCTTATGACACCGGCTCAATCAGATGAGGTCAACCGCCTTCAGGCACTGGCGGACAAACGCTTTGGTGAAATAGCAATTGAGAAGGGCTATCTTACTGAGGAAGATATGGAGAACATGCTTCAAAAGCAGGGGAATCCATATGTACTTTTTTTACAGGCAGTTACAGAAAAGGGATACATGACAAGAGACGATCTTTGCATGCAGCTTGAAGAATATCGTAAAGCAAACGATATGAATGACAGCGAACTTGAGATAATTAAAAACGGTGTATTTGACGAAGTGCTTGATGTAATGCTTCATGCAGAGAACCGTTTCGCTGAAGAACTGTTGAAGCTTGCAGTAAAGAATATCATTCGTTTTATCAGCAGTGACATTTTTATTGACAGAATTACTCAGAGCGACAGCTTTTTTGCAGAGCATCTTGCATATCAAGCAATTACCGGTGCATTTCCAATCGTTCTCGGATTTGCAAGCGGGTCAGATGAATTACTGACGGTTGCATCCTCCTATGCGAAGGAAGAGTTTGCAGAACTGGATGCAGACGCATATGATTCGGTCTGTGAATTTATCAACTGTATCAACGGATTATTTGCAAGAACGCACAGCATGCCGGATCGGGAACTGGAACTTCACCCGCCGATATTTAAGGAAGCATCGTCTTTGCATGGAGAGCTTTATTTGCTTCCAATCCGTATAAATAACAAAGCAATCACACTGATTGTTAAATTCGGCTGAGAAAAGAACAGGAGGAAACTATGGCTAAGATACTGATTGCAGATGATTCAAGAATATCAAGAAGAATGTTGGCTGATATTGTTAAGCCGATTGGATTTTCAGAGATTATTGAAGCGGTTGACGGACAGGATGCCGTTAATAAATTTAAAGAGAATTTTCCGGATGTTGTGACGTTAGACATTACCATGCCGGTTATGGACGGGATTGCGGCATTGAAAGAAATCAAAAAGATCAGACCGGATGCTAAGGTAATTATGATCACAGCTGCTGCACAGAACACCAAGATTGTAGAAGCAGTAAAGCTTGGAGCTTCAGAATTCATTTCAAAACCCTATGAAAATGATCAGATTGAGAGTGTACTCCGTCATATTTATGAAGAAATTGAAAGATGAGAATGCGAGACAGTAGGAATGATTATAGATTTTCATACCCATGTATTTCCGGATAAACTGGCGCCAAGAGCGCGGCAGATACTTCTTCAGAATATAAATTATATTTACGAAGCCGTTCATGATATGACGCTTAATGGACTTCTTCAGAGAATGGATGAATGGGGGATTGATGTATCTGTCACGCAGCCGGTAATAACCAAGGCGAGTCAGTTCAAAAGTACAAATGACTGGGCGGCAGCCTCCGCTTCCAATCGTATTGTTCCGTTCGGAGGGATTTACCCTCATACAGAGAATTATAAAGATGATATTGACTATGTTTGTTCTTTGGGGCTGAAAGGTTTGAAATTTCATGCAGAGTATCAGGACTTTATTGTGGATGCTCCGGAAATGCTCCGTATTTATGATTATGCACTGAGCAAAGGATTGATAATTCTTCATCACGGGGGTGCCGATCCTGCAATGAAACCGCCATATAAAAGCACACCGCAGCAGTTTGCACATATTGCGAAGGAGATGAGAGGCGGAGTTATCATAGCTGCTCATTTTGGCGGACATGCGCAATGGGATGATGTGGAACGCTATTTGGTCGGTACGGGAATCTATCTGGATACTTCTATGGGCTTTTCCTATTATCCGGCGGATCAGTTTGAAAGAATCGTTCGGGCGCATGGAGCAGACAGAGTTTTATTTGCATCGGATTCACCCTGGAGCAATGCAAAAGAAGAAATAACTGCTTTGAAAGCAACGACGTTGTCTGATACAGAAAAGGCTTTGATTCTGGGAGAAAATGCAAAGAGAATTCTTGGACTGCAGGAAGAAAGGTAATTCAGAAGTTTTTTTGATTTTTTCCGTAACGGTTAGTATAAGGGCGAATAGCCTCCGTTATGAAAAATAATTGCAAAGGTGATCAGATAATCAAGGATAACGAGAGATAAAAAGGTAAAAAGTAATGTTTTTCGTGCAGCAGGTAAAATACCTGCTGCTTTTTTATCTATCCATGGATAGACAAAAAGAAGATAAACAGCACCTCCGATTCCCCAGCCAATACTGGCGGGAAGCGAAATGTAACGGTTACTGAGCGGCCAGACGGAGTAATTCCATAGGGTTAGGTGAAAGTGATAAAAAAGAATACCGCTGCTCCCTTCAAGAACAGTAGCGCAGACGGCAGAGACAAGGGAAATCATAGGAAATGTATGTCTTCGCTCCGGAATATAACGGAGAAACAAAAGGACAAGAAGAATTCCCATTGCATAGATCGGACACCATGGCATAATAAGAAAACCACAGTCATAGAGCCTGTGATATTCAAGGTAGTAGATAAAAGTTTCAAGCAGCCAGCCGAGAACTCCGATTACAACAGCGTTACAAAAAAATCCAAAACCGGAGTTACTGAGAAGATAGAAAGCTGCCGGATTTGCAAGGCGTTTTTGAGGTATCATGAAAGCACCCTCCGTTAATTTATAACAGTAGTATGTACAATTTCGCAGGAAATAAACACGCAACATAAATTGTGACAGAAAACTGTAGATTCATGACAAAAGGACCGGCGAATCATTGTAATTATTTCGGTTTCATGGTATAGATAATATATCAATATAACAGGAGGAAGAAAGATGGAAAAGATTTTACCGGTTCTTTTGGTTATCGCAATAGTTATTGTGCTGATGATCATTATCACTGCCGGTTACGTGAAAGCATCACCGGATACTGCATTTATCATTTCTGGGTTACGGAAAAAACCAAAAATTCTGATTGGTAAAGCAGGAATTAAAATTCCTTTTTTTGAGAAGAAGGATGAGCTGAAGCTTCAATTGATCTCAATTGATGTGAAGACTTCAAGCAGTGTACCGACAGCGGACTACATCAATATTACGGTTGATGCGGCGGTGAATGTGAAGATTTCTACAAATGAGGAGCTTCTCGCACTTGCAGCACAGAACTTTCTGAACAAGGGAACCGAGTACATAGCACAGGTTGCCAGAGAAGTTCTCGAAGGTAATATGCGTGAAATTGTCGGACAAATGAAGCTTGAAGAAATGGTCAGCGACCGCCAGAAGTTTGCAACTCAGGTGAAAGCAAATGCAGAACCGGATCTTGCCGGTATGGGACTCGAAATTGTATCCTTTAATGTTCAGAATTTCAAGGATGGCGAAGGTGTAATCGATAACCTTGGTGTTGATAATATAGTCCGTATTTCAAAGTCAGCAGCGATCAGCCGCGCCGAGAGTGAAAGAGACATTGCGGTTGCGCAGGCGATGGCGAGAAAAGAATCAAATGATGCGGATGTTGAATCACAGCAGGCAATTGCGGTCAAGCAGAACGAACTGGAGATTAAAAAGGCAGAACTGAAAGCAGAAGCTGATGTTAAGAACGCAAGAGCGAATGCTGCTTACCGTATTCAGGAGGAAGAACAGAGAAAAACAATCGAGACTTCCCGTACCAATGCAGATATCGCACAAAGAGAACGGGAGATTGAACTGAAGCGGAAAGAGGTTGAGGTAAAAGAACAAGCACTGGATGCAGAGGTAAGAAAACAAGCCGAAGCAGAAAAGTACGCTTTTGAACAGCGCGCACAGGCAGAGCTGTTCCAACGTGAACGGAAAGCGGAAGCTGAAAAATACGAAGCTGCACGAAGAGCAGAAGCCATTGCAGCAACCGGTGAAGCGGAAGCAGCAGCGATTCGAGCAAAAGGTGAAGCGGAAGCAGATGCAATCCGTGCAAAAGCATTAGCAGAAGCAGAAGGTATTGATAAAAAAGCAGAAGCAATGAAGAAATACGGAGAAGCAGCGATTCTTGAGATGTATTTCGATGCACTGCCTGCAATGATAAAGAATGCAGCAGAACCGCTGTCGGCTGTTGACGGGATTTATATTTATGGGAAAGACAACAGCAAGGATCTTGTCGGAACCGTGATGGAAACAGTAACGCAGGTTACAGAAGGGCTGAAGCATTCCACCGGCATCGATCCGACCAGTATACTGGCAGGTCTGATCGGCGGTAAGCTTGCCGGAGCAGGAACCCGTCCTGCAGAGAAAACAGCGGCTGTTACAGAGAAAACAGCGGCTGTTGCAGAACAAACGACGATAGAAGCAGCGCAGCAGGCAGCTGCTACAGAAGAATAACAAAAACTTGAGCGACAGACTGAAAAGATCTTCGGAACAGAAACTTCCTGTTTCGGAGGTCTTTTTCTATTAAAATGATGTACCTACGGGTAGAGAAAAAGTATTTTAATTAGGTGTTTAAGATTAATTTTTTATTAGAAAAGGGAAAATCACTTGAATAAACAGCCTTCTTCCGATATAGTAATCTTGTCGCAGATAACTGCCGAAGCTGTACGAGAAACATATACGGATAAGACAGATGCGAGGGGAAGATACCCATAAGAAAAAACAAAATCATATGTTGCAAAGGGGGAGATACCCATCGAAAAAAACGTAATTGTGACAGACGAAGATCAACGACAACTGGGAACGACTTACCCAAAAAGGGCAGCCGGACTCGTAAAAAAGGGTCGGGCAGTGTGGATTAATGCTTCTGAGATTCGTCTAAAGACAGAGAAGGCAGCTTCTCACTGTCCGTCCGGCAATGATATATCGGAGGACAATCAAATGAATGAGTTATATTTTAATGCAAAGGAATGGAAACCCAATCCTGAATGTGAACAGAATGTAGCGGAAAGAACCTTTATCAACAGCACATTCGGTAATCTGAGAGAAATCTATATGCTTGGGAACTGGAATATGACAGGCAGCTATACGGAGCTTTTTTCACCGGAATATCATCTTGATAAATGTACCGCTTATCATTTTGTTTTCTGGCTGAATGGCGGAGAAAATGACCGCAGGGATGAAATCTGCCAGCTGCAGATTGTATATGACAAAGATTCGGGTAATAAGGATATTTTCAAACTGAACCGGAAGTTCATCTCAGCAGTAAAAAGCTACAAAGGCTGGTATCTGTACAATATCCCGTTTACCACAGGCGAGAACGAAACCACACAGCTTCAGTTTGCGGTAAAAGGCGCCTATACTTCAATCATGCATGCCGACAGTATAGAAAGCTATACTGATTTGCAGAATGAACCGGATGAATTTGAACAGCAGCGCCCTCAGCGACATAATATTGTATTTGAGGAAGGCTGGCCGGCAGACCGCTGGTATGCGACAGAGCAGCTTAAAAAGCGGAAAGATGGTTCCAAACGTTTTTCTGAAGACTTCAAACGTGGAACAGAAAACTTTGGCGAAAGCATGAAAGATTTCGGAAAAGACATGGAGGACTTCGGAAAACGAATGTACGAGAAAGTCCGCAGCCGCATGAATCACGGAAGTAAAGAGGAAGACGGAGAATCAGAGAAATCGGACAGCTTCTATAACTGTGAATGGACAGAAGAGGACAGCAAAGATGTCAGGGAAGCCATGGATGATGCGAAGACTGATGTCAGGGAAGCTGTGGAGGATGTGAAAGATACCGTTAAGGATGCTGAACAGGCAATGAAGGAAGCCCAGGAATCTATGCAGGATGCGGTGCGTGAGGCTGAGGAAGCGATTAAAGAAGCTGAGAAAACGATGAAAAAGGCAATGTATGAAGCACAGGAAACAATGCGAAGAGCTGAGGAAGCATCTGGAAAGAGTGCGGATACAGCCAATGTAACAGTACTGGATAATTGATTATTGTAATTAAAAAGACATCCCCAAGTGTTAATCCGGGGATGTCTTTTTTCAACAGCTAATCAAGTATCAGAATTCGTCCCTCAATGCTTCGATCCAGCATAGGGTGAGAGGCGAGATATTCTTCTAGAATATCAATACAGGAAGTGGATACGATTCGGGGAACCTGCAGCTTCATCAGCTCGGTATATTTAATATCCAGAAAATCTTCGATATTTGCATAATGAAAATTCTGTATGCCAATGGTAAAAATATCATCGGATGTAATCTCTTTATCATTATATGTAAAGGCCTTTAGTGCATGTTCACTGCGGGAATAAGAGACCTTTAACCCTTTAGAAAACTGGTAGAATTCTGTGGAACCGAGAAATGCTTCATCTCGCAGCATGAATAATACCATATGACGCAGCATGTCACCGCTTACCTTAAACATATAAATGCCGTCATCGTAAGGGAAACTTTCCAGAAGGTTTTTGAATTCTACGACTGGTCCGAGCTTCGGACAACGGATACTGCCGGAGCCGAGCAGCATAATATCAACTCCAAGGCTTTCTTTGAAAATGTCTGCGAAAAGATTACCGAGTGCGGTTTCCTTATTTCGCTGCGGATGTTCAAGAATGTGGCTGAACCGCGTAATGATACGTTCATATTTCAGATCGGTTATGTCCTTGTATTTCTTAATCAGTTTTTCAAGCGTTTCATCATGTACCGAGGTTTTATCATTTATAGGTACAAGCTTCCAGGTATAAGAATCAATGCAGTTTCGCTCAGTATCCACGGTAATGTCAAATCGGCCGATGTCATTACTGCCGGTTCCGGCATGAGCTATGACGATTCCATTTTCAGTGATAGGCTGTTCCATATAGGTATGGGAATGTCCGCCGATAATCAGATCGACACCAAGAGACGGATCCAGAAGAGCTGCAAGTTTTTTATCGGCTTCAATTCCGATATGGGTAAGCAAAACGGTAAAGTCAACGTCAATGGAACGATAAGCATTGCAGATTTTACGGATTTCACAGGCTGCCTCTTCGGTATCAATAAAGGATCCAACCAGTGAATCCTGTTTGGCCTGTGCCAGAACCTCCTCTGTAATGATTCCAATAAATAGAATCTTCATTCCGTCGACTGTTAGTATCTGATAGGGAGTAAACAGCCGGGTCCCGGTGGTCTTGACGTAAAGATTTGCATTTATAATCGGAAAGCGTGCACATTTTTCAATAAATAGCAGGTGAGCGATTCCGTAGTCTACCTCGTGATTGCCGATTGTTACAACATCCGGAGCCAGAAGATTCATGATTTCAATGGTTGACATTCCTTTATATTCCGAATCAATGACAGAACCCCGGAACATATCGCCGGCAATTGTGTAAAGTACATTGTTCTCTTCAGAACGGGTTCGGTTGATATAACCGGAAAGAAGAGAAAGTCCGCCGACATTACAGTCTTCAATTTTTTCCGAAAAAAAATCACCATGCAGGTCATTTGAATGTAATAAGATTAATTTCTTAAGCTTTTTCATACACCCTCCTCTTATCTATGGAAAATCTATCCTTATCTTAGCACGAATTATATGATTTGTCTTTCTTTTTTTGTGTATAAGTGAAGTTATTTTTAAGTATTGCGAATACAATATGCTAATGACAGGGAAGCTGTCGGCCTTCATGGTCGGTTGTATATTCGCCCTCCAGCAGCAGGAAAGAGAGAGGAACAATTTCGTAACCTTTCTCCCGGAGTCCGAGAATAACGTCTTCTAATGCATCTGCCGTATATTTTGCACCGTTGTGCATCAGGATAATAGAACCGTTTCCAAGATGCTTGTGATTCAGAACGCGGCTGACAATAGCGTCAGCTCCGTAATCCTTCCAATCGAGTGAGTCAACATCCCACTGAATAACTCGGTAATTGCATTCCTCCGTAGCTGTTTTAATCAGTGTATTATTGTAATCACCGTAAGGCGGGCGAAACAGTGTCATGCTAAGACCGGTCAGCTGTTTTACCTTCTCGTGAGGGGTCATAAGCTCGGTTATGCAGTCGGCTGCGGAAAGTTGTGACATCTGTTTGTGGTTTTCGCTGTGATTTCCAAGGTCATGTCCGGCAGCTGCAATAGACTTAACATCCTCCGGATATTTTTCAATCCATCCGCCGGTCATAAAAAAAGTCACCTTAACCTGATTGCGTTCCAGAATTTCCAAGATTCTGGCGGTATCGGCATTTCCCCAGGCAGCATCAAAGGTTAATGATACCTTGGGTGTTTCCGTGTCCGAAGAGCGGTCGACGCAATAAATCGGAAGAAGCCGGGTTTCGGCGTGACCATAAATCATTCCTGAAACGATACAGGTTATGATTGCGGTTAATAGTAGTACTGATAAAGGAAACGCAGCAGCTCGGAAAATAGAAATCAGACGGTCAGACTGCGGGTTGTGCGAAAGGGTCATAATGGTCTCCATTGCTGCGTTACAGAAAAGCAGCCGGCTTTTTACTACTATATGAACGATGAAATCAGTTTATACAAAACAATGAGATATGAGAAGGTGAAGAATATAATCATGGTAAGAAGAAAACCACAAGCCGTTAAGGCAAACAGTGTTGCAACTTGGATTGTACAGAAGAACACATGGATT
>CAZRRN010000020.1:30248-50267 GCA_964602475.1 uncultured Lachnospiraceae bacterium
ACAGGCTCCGTGAACCGGAGCCTGTCAGAAAAGTCAGAAGACGATTTGATTATTCGATGATTTTCAGCATCATTTCATCCATGTAATAAGGGGTTAAATAAATCGGATTTTTTGTTTCTCCGGTCGTTCCGATCAGAAGCATTCCGTTATCTACGCCGTCAACGATTGTTAATTCAGCAACAAGATGAACCCATTCTCCCTTGGCAACGGTTTGAATCAGTGCCTTTTCATACATATCTTCCTGTGTTTCCCCAGCAGCATTGATTTTATTCTGTCTGTTCCAGATGACAAAATCAACGGTGTCCGGCATGGTTACGTACTCACTATCCTTATACATTACCCATACAGAGAATTCAACCTTCTTGCCGACAAGCTGGGAAGCAGGAACACTGTTTGTTGAAGAAAGGCGAAGACCGCAGCCTGCCGAATCATATTCACGGGAACTGACATAAACAGATTCACTTCCGACCTTAGCCTCGTCGGTTGCATTGCTGTTTACTGCGTAGTTGAAGGAATTGGCACCATCAAGATAGTTGCCCAGTGCGTTCTCGAAACTGTTGTAAAATACTACACTGCCGGCTTCAAAAGCGGCACCGGCTGCTTCGTTCGCACCTGTGGTTAAGGAATACTGTGAAGCATCAGCAGAGGAGGTATTCTCAGCAGGTGCACCGCCTAAGGTTCCTTCGGCACCGTCAAACAGAATCTGAACGTCATCTAGGATATAACCTGCGGTTGCAGAATCTTCAGATTCAAAAGAAATAACCGCTTTGGTGGTAGAAGCATCAATTGTAATGGTTCCGGTAATATAAGTCCATTCGCCGGCGGGAACAGCAGAATTGATTCCGATATTGGTATAGGTTGAAGAGCCTCCGATGCTCTGCTCAAGAGATGATTTGAGGGAAATCGGAGTTGCTTCATTATGTAAAACATAGAAAGATACTTCGACGGACTTTCCTGCATATACAGAAGCAGCAAGTGTCAACTGCACACCATTCCATGTAGCGGTACGTCCGGACACGGAAAGAGCTTTTCCATCGTGAGTACTGTCAATAATTTCAAGGACTTCGGAACCTGCTCTTCCGGTTAAATCATTGCTGCCGTCGTTAAAATCATATTCGAAAGCATCAACAGCAACAACCGGTTCATAACGGGGTCCAACGGTACTGTCGGTCATATATGCAACCGTTACATTATCAATATAGAAATCAATGGTATTTGTTTCTTCCCAATAAAGGAGTGGTTCTGTAATGTCGGAAGGAATTGCAATGTAGCCTTCAATAAAGGTCCAGACACCGGAAGGAACGGTTCCGGATGATCTTGTATCTGCCGGCCAGTCGGAACCACCATCAGGTTTATTCACCTGAAGAGTTGCAGAAATAGTGGTATCAGCGCCGCTTTCCTGATATGCCCAGTAGGATACATAAAGCTCTTTGCCGATTACATTAAATCCACCGTTTGCATCAGAATCCTTAATGTTTAAGGATACACCGTGCCAGTTCGAAGAACGGGTAGTAACAAGAATACTGTGATCGCTTTCATAACCAATCTTTCCCCAAGAAGCACTTCCGTCACCGCGGTTTGAGAAATACAGCGTCTGTGAACGCTCAAAACCATCATAAAAATACATCAGTTCGGAACCGTCAGGAATCTGAGCGGCTGCTTCACCGTCCGGTATGGGGGTAGCAGTCGGTTCCGGAGTAGCGGTCGGCTCCGGAGTAACAGTTGGAGCAGTGGTAGCAGTCGGAGCAGTTGTGGCAGTCGGAGCAGTGGTAGCGGTTGGCTCCTGTTCAACCTTGGCTTCACCGCAGGCAGCAAAAGATGCCAGAACAAGTGCACATACAAGCACAAGTGCCAATACTTTCTTTTTCATAATAATCCTCCTCATTATTACACAAGTGTGTAGAAAAACGAAGCTGTTATTTTGATTAATCAATAAAAGCTTTGTTTCTCTGATATTACATTGATAATATATCATCATTTGTTTTTTTCGTCAATAATACACAGACAGACACGAGAATATTTGTGCAAATAATACAAAAAATAAATGAAACTATATTGTAATATGCCTAGTCAAATCTTGCTTTTTTGTTCTGACGCTTGTAAATGATAATTCAATATGATATTATCAAATTATGTGGTGGTAAATTTCGGGAATATATGGAGTGTCAGGGTGATGGAGCGGCTTGAAATCAGGCAGATAACAGAAGGCGATTAGGTAGAAATAGAAATACGTCAGCAGGGGCAGAAGCTCCAGTTTGAGTCGACCGTATTACAGATTGTCGATAACAGCGTCCTAATTACCACAATTATGGTAAACGAAAAAATAGTCGGTTTTCCGGATGATCTGAGAAAACGATTTGTATGTAAAGTTGAAGGCAAACCGTATATTTGGGAAAATCCGACAGTCAGATTTGTAAAGTATGACGGGAATCCCTGTCATATGGTAGAGCTGGAGGGTACCGGAACATATGAGAACCGGAGGCAGGCATTCCGTCTGTTTATCGGTGAAGAGATGGCTATAACACTGCAGAGCGAGGATTCCAAGGAAACAATAATGGTACTGGTTCGTGATATCAGTGAGACCGGAATCGGCTTTCTGACAAATAAGGAACTAAAGGAAGGAGACTTGGTTCGTGTTCGGATTAAAACAAAAGAATATGTGATGAATCTGAATGCAAGAATCCTTAGAAGCAGATATGAGGAAAGTGCCAGAAGTATGCTGTACGGATGTAAATTTACCGATATTGTACCTAAGCTTTCACAGTATATTATGGAACGACAAAGAGAAAAGATGAAGGTTAACAGTAAGAAAACGCTTACGGGAACTAACAATGAAAATAAAAGAAAAGATGGTAAAGCGAATGAAATTTACTAAAATGCAGGGCTGCGGAAATGATTATGTATATCTTAACTGTATCGACAGGGAGCCTGCCGATCCGGCTTCGCTTGCAATCAGAGTGAGTGACCGTCATTACGGAATCGGTTCCGACGGACTGATCATGATATGCAGGTCCGAAAAAGCAGATTTTCGTATGGTGATGTATAATGCAGATGGTTCCATGGCGGAAATGTGCGGGAACGGAATTCGCTGCTTTGGAAAATATGTCTATGATCATGGACTGACGGATCAAACCTCGCTTTCGGTGGAAACACCTGCAGGAATAAAATATCTGACGCTTATGTTTTCTTATATAGGGCGAACCCGTCTGGTCAATGCTGTGACAGTGGATATGGGAATACCGGTGACGGAAGCAGAGAGTATTCCTGTCACTGCTGCAAAAAGTCCGGTTCTTGGCTATGGGATTACAGTCGGAGACAAAGAGTATCAGATTTCCTGTGCCTCTATGGGAAATCCTCATGCAACGGTTTATGTGGAAGATACGGAGAAGATTGATATAGAGACAATCGGACCGCTGTTTGAACATCATCCGGTATTCCCGAAGAGAGTAAATACCGAATTTGTTCAGGTGATTAGCAAAAATAAACTGCGTATGAGAGTATGGGAACGAGGCTCAGGTGAGACCTGGGCATGCGGAACGGGAGCCTGTGCATGCGCATATGTCAGCATGCTGAATGGGCTGATCGGAGAAGAAGCAGAAGTCGAAATGCGCGGAGGCACACTGCGGATACGATATGACCGCAATAACGGTCATATATTCATGACCGGTCCTGCTGTAACTACCTTTGAAGGTGACTTTTTTGACTGAACTACTTCTTATTAAACGGAGCATATACGGCTTCCGGCGGAGCTGTACGAAGACGTTCGAACAAGGAAGGACGCGCTGCGGTCAGTGGTATAGCTGCTGTTGGAAGGCTGTTGGCCACTTCTTCTTTTGAGAGCTCCTTCCATATCAGGAAATCCTTCGACTGCTCGAACAGTCTTTGACCAGTGATAGAATTAACACAGAGCAGAGAAACGCTTTTATCTTCGGGAGCAAAGTTGGGGTATTGGCTAAAACTAACCGGAAACAAAGTTAAGTCAGAAAGCCACGGGTTGTAATAACGATAATCGCAGAAATAACAGGAGGGACGCTGAAGCGCTCCGGTACGATACGCTTTTTTAAAGGGCGAAAGACTATCGTACTGCGCCGTCAGCGTCCTGTCTTTGTGTTGGAATTCCACACGGGAAACAGACGCCCCGTAATGTTTGGCGGCTAGATTATAATTAATTACTGGAATGCCGCGGTCGTTTGAGAGAACATTAAAGTATGTTTGTAGGGCAATGGGGGAGAGAACGCCGTTGCAGGAACAGCAAAACAGAATCCAGTTTCTTTTAAGGTTAGGAAAGCGGGAATGAAGTCCTACAAGATGGCATGGAGAAGCAATAATAAATAAAGTTATATCTGGATTTAACTTGGCAAGACGATACAAATCCTCCGGATCTGCTTCTCCCGGCTGTAAGGTCTGAAAAACAGTACACTCTGATTCATTTGAAGCATAAAGATAACGGTGCTGTCCGGTCGTGGGATCATATGCCGGTGCAACCACTGCTCCATTAAGATGAAAAATAGAACGGAAAAGAGCAGGAAGAATCCCGCTTTCCCAGGTGGTCATCCGGCTGTATAGGTCTTTGTTATATGCAAGATAGAAGGAAGAAGATTCCTTTTGTGTATCCTCCTTTGGGGGGGGCAGACAGTATACACAGATTTTTATCGGTATAACCGTTGCAGGACATCTTATCAGAAAGCTGTTCAGGATAAAGAAATCCATCAGAACAACGCTTCATTCCCGTCCCTTTTTTAAGACAGGCACCACAGCCATAGCAGAACGGAAGATTGCCGGAGGAGGGAGCGGCCAAGAAAGCACTCTCTAGATAGTCTGTAGAAGCTTTCCGCAAGCCGGACAGAAAAGAGACAGTAGAAACTTCTGAATATTCTGAAGTGAGAAATTGTTCCATATTAAATTGATCGCCAAACAGATGAGAAGAGAGCTTCAGAAGATCAAGCAGTTCAATCAGCCGTTCGGGGCGTTTAACCGGTGCAACAGTCAGAAATTTCTTATTAAATAAAATCGAAAATACGGTTGCATGAAACGAATCAGTTACAACATAAGAAGCATGATCTAAGGTTCCAAGGAATTCTTCCGGTCCGTTATCCTGACAAGAAGAAAGCTCATGCTCAAAACGCGAAAATGCCCGGTTCTTAAGAATCGGAAGACCGGTAAGAACGGAAAGCTCTCTGGCAGCCCGGTCAAGCGCGGGATTTTCTCCGGTATGATGTACATAATGAAGATAAATGTATGGATCGTGAAGCGGTGAAGAAGCAATCAGAGGACGGTAATCCTCTGACGAAAGAAGCAGGGTTGGGTCAAGGACAGTTTCTATTTTTTTGTCTGTCAGCGGGCGTAGAAGAGGAAGTGCCGAAGCCTCCCGCACGGATATTGAATCCGGATAACGCAGATAATAACGCAGAAGAAATTCATCGGTCGAATTCAGCAAGGATGTTCCGAGGCTGGCTCCGTAAATAATTCTTTTGGCATCCTTCCGTCCAAAATTGCAGAAATATGCAGAGTTCAAGCCTCCAAGGATGGACGAGTTCCAGATCTGGTCGCTGCCTGACAGTATGACGTCATAAGGGTGATCAAACTGCTGCAGCTCATTAAGACTGTTAAAACGTCTGCTAAGCTTCAGCTTTGTACTCATAAAGTCTTCGAAACGCTGTTTACGTTTGTTTGAACAGACTTCATAAGAACGGTCTATCCGGCTTACCCTGTAATTGATTACTTCGCAGTCATGTCCGTAACGGGACAACAGTGTCTGCATGGCATAGACCTGCAGTGCTGCGCCGCAGTTATGAGCATTATGAAAGGTAATGATTCCAACTTTCATTATTTCCTCTTTTCTTCCACATTTAATTTTTCTTGTACGGATCATGATGGTTTTTCAGCTGTTCTGCTATTTGAGGAAGATTGTCTTCATAAAACAGCACCTTGGTGTTCGGAGCGGCAGACAAAACATTCGTCAGACGTTGGTCGGATCGGTCGAATATAACAACGGCTGCAAATTGTAAAGTACCGAAATTCCTATAGTATTCCCGTAAAAATAAGCGTTCAAGATAGCTGGATAACAGTTTTATTTTTATCCTTTTTTTCAATACAAGAAGATAAGCAAGTGCCTCAAGCGGAGTATAGAATAAATCAGGATCAATCGAAATATAGTCTGCTAAGACCAGTGCTTTATCAAGGCGGTTGGCGAACGACTGCATTGCAGGACTTAAGACACCGAACCGTATGGGAACAGATTCCTGCTGCAGAGTCAGGAGGCGATACATTTCCGCAGTTGCTGTATCGGGTGTGAGCAGTCCGCCGTAAAATAAAACCGGCAGTTTCGTAAATTCAGGAAAAGCAGTCCGGCAGGCTGTGACGGAAGGTTTTTCGAATAACATACTACATATTGCAGATGCAGTATTATGTGCATCATACGGGCAATATTCTTCAATAAATAAAGAATCGTCATAGCTTTTTGGCTCACAAAGCTCGCGATACAGTGCGTGTACGGTGGTTACCAGCGGAAAAGGAAGATCATTAAGACTCAGATACAGCCCTCTTACCTGAAGATATTCCTCGTAATCATATGCAAATAGAATTATTTTTCTCCCGGTGAAAGCAAAATCAAAGAAAACACTTGAGTAATCAGTGACTAAAGTATCACAGACAGAAAGAAAATCATAGGTTTCATAGTCCTCCGGAAACATCCTTATATGCTTGTAGGATCCCGGGTGGAAGCCCTTCTGGGAATACGGATGTAACTTGACATAAAAAAGCATATCGTCATCAAGCAAACGATCCAAGTGTCTTAGATAATAAAGACAGTCTGCATGCTGTTTAGCATTTTCTTTTTTAGTAAGAATTCCGCGCCAGGTAGGAAGATAACAAACCACTTTATAATTCTGAAGCCCAAGGTCGTTCCTTAGCTCGGTTCTTCGCTGTTCATCAAGAAGAACCGAAACGCGTGGATACGATTCGGTAATAATCCTTCCGGAATATAAACCGTTCAGCATATAGGCCTGAAACATTTTTTCCTGCATGAATCGGTTTGGAAAAAGGAGATAATCTGCAAACAGAAGGTTATGCTGTACATCACGGATGGCATAAGCCCGCCCTGGAACATCGATGCCCATCTGCTTCAACGGAACTCCGTGCCAGGTATTCAGATAGCATTGGTTCTTACGTTTTATAAACCAATGCGGCAAAGCACTGTCATGAAAAAGATACTTGCTGGTTGCAAGGCTGCGATAATAAGAAAAAGTGTCCGGACGAACCACTGAAATCCCGGTAGTTGCAATGCCATACCGTCTGCAAAGAGAAGTAAACCGGGAGGAGTATTCACTTCTGATTGACAGCTGAACTTTTTTTCTTTGCCGAAGGCTTTCACGCAGCAGTGTAAGCATATTACCGGCAAGATCTCTGCCGCCTTTTGATTCAATAAAGACAGTGTCGTTACGTAGCGATAAGTGATTGAGACAAAACCGGTAATACGCAGTACGAAACAAACCGAAGTATCGCATTAGCCGGTTTGCAAGAGCTTTCCTGTTGATGTTTCGCTGTTCACTTTTTTCTTTCTTAAGACGAAGAGCCTGTCTCCTGCGTAATACATACGAGCCGGGAAGGTTAATATAAATCTTCATGAGAAAGGAATTTACACGGTAGAGAGACTCTACACCTCCGCCATTCGATCCATAATGAATCAAACGTTTCCGCCAATCCGGAAAATAATCCTTCAGAACCTGAACGGTTTGCTTATAAAATGCATATTGCAGCGGTTTATTATTCATATAAGGATAGCGGTCAATTCTGAATAGCAAACGTTTGGCAGCCAAATCAAAGAAAGCATCATAAAGAGGAGTAAAACTGTTCTTTTCTCTATAGAATTCAAAAATTTCCCGAAGAACCTCCGGAACATCAAGCAGACTGGAGCCATATTTTGCAGCCGGATTATTATCGTGCTGGAAATGATAATACATTGTTAGGGGCGTTGTATAGATGCATTGACAATAAAATTTATACTTACACAGAAAAAGAACATCCTCAGTATAGCGGAAGCGTTCATCAAACAGAAGACCGTTTTTTTCAATAATATCGCGACGGAAAAGCTTGTCCCAGATAAACTGTGTGGTTTCTGAAAGAAGACCAGGAGCTTCAAAGATAGAGGCACAGGGATAAGAATCTGCAGGAATTCTACGAACGAAGCGGGGAGGCACAGTATCGGTCAGAACATCACAACGACCGCTGACGACTAAATCCGCCTGTTCTTGTCTGGCAGCCAGAATTAATCGTAAATAATAATCTGCATCGACCCAGTCATCCGAATCAATAAAACCAATATATTCACCATGAGCTGCAACCAGTCCGGCATTTCTGGCTTTAGACGGACCGCCGTTTTTCTGGTCGAGAAAAATGAAACGATTGGGAAATCGGGAAATATAAGACAAAATGATGTCTCTGGAGTTGTCGATAGAGCCATCGTTAACCACAATTATTTCGAAATTACAAACCGTCTGCCGGAGCAGACTGACCAGACAGCGATCCAGAAATTCGCCGCCATTATAGACAGGAAGAATAATACTAAGGTCAATTGAATTCATAGGAGCTCCTTTTATTTCTTCTTTCTATAGTATTGTCATTTTATCCTGTTTCAAGCAGTTTTTTTATTGTGGAACATTTTTCAATATGTTATACTATGTATTGGAATGTTCGCTATTCCTAGATGGGGAGGGAATGCAATGGCGTTATTTAATAATAAAAACGTAAACCGGTCAGTACAGCAGATGGTGGCATCCGAAAAACAACAGGGAGGATTGGTCCTGGTTGAACGCGAAAAGGGGATTTGGACAGCGTGCAGTGAGAATGTGTTTGACAGTCAGAAGTTTGGTCATTATCATCTGAATGCAAATGAAATCTGCAGAGCTCTTGAGCTGGAGCTTGCGCAGGAGGGAAGAACATGGAAGATAAAAAAGTCAGATCTAAGATATAATGAGTACACAATCGGTCATCAGGAATACAACTATATGCTGAATGGTAATGAAACCAAGCGTAGTATGCAGTTTATTCCGTATTATTCAAAAGCCGAAAAAGCGCTGTTTATTGCACCGAACAGTCTTAGAACACTATGTTACTTTAAATGCTATGATGGCGGACGGGTAAAGAGAAGTGCTTACGCTGATTATGGTTACACGATACTGTATATCTTTTCGATGATCGGTCAGGTTCAGGGATTGCCGTCCATAGGCTCGGTTGTTTCAGAATCAGGGGAACCATTTGAGGTTAAGGTTAAACAGAACCGTACACCAAAGGTATGGGTGACCTATTCGAAAGAACAAAATCTGGAACAGGAAGAGGTACAGGAGGAAGAACGCTGGTCCGAACCGGCCGGAGCAGAACCGATCGGGCAGTTTAGGGAAGAACTGACCGGGCAATACATAGAAGAACCGGAAGATAAAAACAAAGCTGAGAAAAACGGGAAGACAGAAGACAGTTCCGGCACAGCAGAACAGACATCCGGAGCGAAAGACACAAGCTTTGAGCCATCATGGGTGAACGAAGGTACAGAAGAACAGAAATCAAACGAACCCGAAAAGACAGACTCGGAAAAGACAGAACCAGAAAATAGAGAAGTAAAGAAGACAGAACCAGAGAAGAAAGAACCAGAGAAGAAGGTACCGGAATATGTTCAGCCGGAGTATTTTACACTGTTTAACGGACGGAGGATTCGAAGAGCAGCTGAGTTTCGTACACCAAGTACAGACATTTACTGGGCGGATGACAAGGACCTGATTTTTATGGAAAAAGAAGGAATGAAGAATTATGTTGAGAATGGCTGTGGGATTATTCTGATTAATTCAAACATTTATTTCAATCTGTCCGGAGATTATCATATTCCCTGCATCAAGCTGACGATTGCGGACAGTGCTTATCAAATCAGGCTTTATTCCGGACTAGGCTACACGAAGGCAGAAAAACGTCTTGGAAAGAGAGACTATTCCGAAGTAAAGCAGGGAATATTAAAACTGATTCTGTACAAAATCAGCTCCCAGCCGGACAATCTGCTGCAGAGGATAACAGAAGCAGAAGAAGCAAAAGATCCTTCTGTATATGCACAGAGCCAGATGGCAGCAGATTGTGCATGGGTAAGAAGGAAAGAAGAGAACTGTGTACTTTATCAGATTTTTCCGCCGGAAGGCAAAGAATAAATGTGTATTAACACAGAAACGGTAGATTATGAAGCTTAATCCGGTAAAATATATCAAGTCCCTGTTACGTACCATTAAAACAGGATATTATGTTAACTCTGTAAATCATGGAAAACTAAAAGAAAAAACGATTCTGCTGGAATCCAAGAATGGAAAGGATCTTGCCGGCAATATTTTTCGTCTCCTGCAGGTTCTTGTGAGAGATGAATTTAGTGATTTTAAAGTGTTTCTTGCGGTTCAAAAAAACAGCGAGGCAGTCATACGGGCAATGACAGGACGGTACGGAATTAATCACTTCAGAATGGTGTACTGTGAGAGCTTTCCCTACTATCGACTGCTTGGTACCGCAAAGTATCTGGTTGAGGATACCTCTTTCCCTGCCAAATTCATAAAGCGTGGTGATCAGGTTTATCTGAATACCTGGCATGGAACTCCATGGAAAATGATGGGCCGTGATGAAGAGAGTGGAGCATATGCGATTGGAAATGTTCAGAAGAATTTTCTTTGTGCCGACTATTTGCTTTATCCGAGCAGATATATGCAGGAAATCATGTTTTCCGCATATATGCTGGAAGGGCTGTTTAGCGGGAAGGTGCTTTACGAGGGATACCCGAGAAACAGCGTGTTTTTTAATCGGGAGCAGGAGGAGAAGGTAAGACGGGAAATTAATCCGGAAGGAAAACAGGCAGTTGTATACATGCCGACCTGGCGTGGACAGATGACAGCTGATAATACCCTGATGGAGGAAGCAGCGGCATGTTATTTTGATCTGCTTGATGATCTTCTTGATGACAGTCAGATATTTTTTGTCAAGTTTCACCTGTTTGCTGCGAAAACATTTCCGTTTGAGGACTATCGTCATATTAGACCGTTTCCGTCCGGTTATGAACCATATGAAGTTCTGAATGCAGCGGATGTACTGGTTACCGATTATTCGAGTGTGTTATTTGATTTTGCAAATACCGGAAAGAAAATCATTCTGTTTCCATATGACTTCGATGATTACATCGGAGCACGGGGATTGTATTCGTCGCTGGACAGTATGCCGTTTCCGAAGGTATATACTGCACAGGAGCTGGCAGCAGAACTCAAACGCAAAAAGGAATACGACGATACGGAATTTCGAACGAAATACTGTCCTTACGATAGTCCGGGAGCAGCGGAACGTCTTGCAGAAGCTGTATTCCGAAAGGTACCGGAACGTCTTGCAGAAGCTGAATTCCGAAAGATACCGGAACGTGAAGGAACGGTTAAAAACGAAACAGCACAGCCAAAACGTATTCTGGTATTTTCCTCGGGACTTGATCAAAATGGACTGACAGCATCACTCCTTAATCTGATGCAGTTTGCTGACCGAACGAACATCCGGTATTACTTTACCTTTTTCCAGAGCAGTATGAAGAACGCACCGCAGCGGATTGGACTCATTCCGGAGGGAATAGGTTTCCTGCCGATCAACGGGACAGTGACGGATCACACACCGATGGAGCTGATTGCATTTAAGCTTTTTTATAAATTTAAGATTGATCTTCCGCCCGTGTATTATTTTATCCGCCGTCTTTATGCGAGAGAGTACAGAAAGCATTTCTGCGGACTTGCGTTTGACGGAGTAATCCACTTTACCGGATATTCGAAGGAAATCACGACGATGTTGTCAACTGCACCCTGTGAACGGGTAATTTTTGTGCACAGCGACATGAAACGAGAAATTGCTACCCGTGGGAACCAGCATCTTCCGACACTGCGGCATGCATATTCAGAATATGACAAAGTAATTGCAATCAGTGATGGAGTAAGAAAATCTTTGTCCGGGCTTTGTGCACCGGAGAAAATTACGGTACTTGAAAATGCTCATGATGAGGAGGGTGTTGCACGTAAGGCAACTCTTAAACTGGTTATTGATCCGGATACGGTAATGAATCTTTCGGAGGAAAAGCTGCGAGGCATTCTTGCAGATGATAATCTCACGCGGTTTATTAATGTCGGACGGTTTTCACCGGAAAAAGGGCAGAAAAAGCTGATGGAGGCATTCTGCAGATACCATGAACAGTTTCCCGAAACGGTACTGATTATTATCGGAGGAAATGGCATTTTTTATGATGAAATACAGCAGTATGCGGCATCTCTTCCCTGTGCAGATGCGATTATACTGATTCGTGCACTGTCTAATCCGTTTCCGGTTGTGAAATGCTGTCAGCTGTTTCTTCTTTCTTCGGATTATGAAGCACTTGGACTGGTGCTTTTGGAAGCAGAGACACTGGGTGTTCCTGCGATTACGACGGACATCCCGGGACCCGGTGACTTTATGAAGAAATATAACGGCTTTACAGTAGACAACAGTGTGGAGGGATTGTATCAGGGAATGCTTGCATTTCATGAGGGCAGGGTACATCCGCTCGGAATATCCTTCCGGGAATATAATACAGCGATTGCAGACCGTTTCAACCATTTATTTGACGAGGCAGCTATAGAGGTTTGTAACGGAGCACAAACTTGAATGATCGCAGAGCAGAATCTGACATTCTGCTCGCGTGCCTGCGCAAAAATCGCTTCGGTATGGAGAGAAGAGTGAAAGAAAACGCTGATGCGGTTTTCTTTCGCTCAGCAAGTTTGTAACGGAGCACAAACTTGAATGATCGCAGAGCAGAATCTGACATTCTGCTCGCGTGCCTGCGCAAAAATCGCTTCGGTATGGAGAGAAGATGAGAATAGGAATTTTAACATTACATGCAAAATACCGCTTCGGAATTGCACTGCAGACCGAAGCTTTACAGCATTTTCTGGAACAGCTGGGTCATACAGTGGAGGTGATAAACTACCGTTGTCCGGCAGTAATGGAAAAAAGCAGGATATCGGCAGGAGAGAAGAAACATACAAAGCTTTACGGTGACTTTTACCGGAAAAGGCTTCATCTGACGGAATCCTGTACGAATCTTTCAGAACTGAAAGAACTGCCGGACTATGATCTTCTTATTACGGCAGGAGAGGGAGTCTTCGATGGAGCTGCGTGCCGTGGACTGAAACCGGGGTATTTTCTGGAGTTTGCGCCAAAGGTACCGAAGGCTGCTTGTGCAGTCAGAATTGCAGCGGGCAGAGCAGCAGTATATGAAACGGATTTTTTCCGAAAGCATCTAAACGGATTTTTGGCAGTGTCAGCCTGCGATCACGTGATACGGGAACGGCTGCAGGAATGCACCGGTCTGACCGTCGAAACTATGAGGAGCTTGTTACTGCTAAAGCAGACAGAAACATATACAGAGAACAAAAACCGTCTTCCTTTCGGTCTGAAGAAAGCAGTCAGCCGGCCTTATATTTTACTGATAACGGAAAAGGGGGAATATATTCCGAGAAGGGTTACAGAAAAACTTGTGAATATGACCGGGCTTCCCTGTATTCATAATATTCCGAAAATGAAGCTTACAGGTCAGAGTGGAAACTGCTTTGGTCTTTCACCGGAAGCGATACCGAAGCTGATAAAAAAGGCTGCCTATGTTATTACAAATTCAATGGATGCGGCACTTTTTTCTCTGATGTACGGGAAAAAGCTATTGCTGGTTCCGACAGGAGACAGCACGGAACGCCTGCTTACGCTTGCGGAGGACTTTAGTCTGGAACGCAATATCATATCAAGGAAGGAACTGCTGGAATCCGTCGGTCAGACCGATTATGATGTTACAGCAGCGGCGGTAAGGTTAACAGAAGAAGGCCGACATTGCAGGATGATAATGGAGCAGATTCTGAACAATATCTGAACAGACTGATTCCATGACGCGGCATCCGGCAAAAGAAAATCATAAAGGAACTTCTATAATAAAAGAGTCTCTACATGGGAACGAGCCTTTTCATTGGAAAGAGTCTCTACCTGGAAAGCGCCTCTATATGGAAATAAACAGTTGACAAAAGAAGTATTCTCGCATAAAATGTAGCAAACAGCCGGACTACAGAACCCGGCAATACAGTATGTCTGTATGATATACAGTAAAAGCAGAGAACGGAAAGAGTACGTAATCGATAGATGACAGAGAAGAATGCCACCGGCTGAAAGCATTCGCATTGAATCGTTATGGAAGTGCATCCGGGAGCTGATCGGGCGACAGGTAGTCCGATCCGGTAGCAGCCGTTATCTGTATCGAGAGGACGAAGCAAAGCTTCGTCAAGAAGAGTGGAACCGCGGAGAACCGCCTCTTATTGTTGAGGGGTTCTTTTTTTATTATTTTTATTCGTCTTGGAGGCGTGTATGGGACTGATTCATTATATCAGGGAAGAAATGGAAATCATCAGGGATCGGGATGCTGCAATAAAGACTCCTGCGGAAGTATTTCTTTATCCGAGTTTCAAAGCGGTAACAAGGCACAAGGTGGCACACTGGCTGTATTGTCACAAGCATTATTTTCTTGCACGTTGGTATTCCCAAAGAACAGCCAGAAAAACAGGTATTGAGATTCATCCAGGTGCACAGATCGGAAAAGGTCTGTTTATTGACCACGGAAGCGGAGTCATTATCGGAGAGACCGCAATTATCGGGAATAATGTAACGCTTTATCAGGGAGTGACGCTTGGCGGTACAGGAAAGGAACACGGTAAGAGGCACCCGACCATCAAAGACAATGTGATGATCAGTGCCGGAGCAAAGGTTCTCGGATCCTTTACAGTCGGTGAAAACTCCAAAATCGGAGCAGGCTCGGTCGTTCTAAAGGAGGTACCTCCGAACTCCACGGTAGTCGGAGTGCCGGGGCGCGTTGTTAAACGTGACAATGTAAGGATTCCCTGTGAGGACATGGATCAGGTTCATCTGCCGGATCCGGTAATGAATGATCTTGCACGTCTGCAGGAGGAGAATAATGAACTACGCAAACTGCTGGATTCCGTGGAAGCACGAATGAAGGTTCTTGAGAAAGGAAATAAGCAGCATGAAAATTTATAACACAATGACACAGACAAAGGAAGAATTTGTAACATTGGAGCCCGGAAAAGTACGGATGTATGTATGCGGACCGACGGTATATAATTATATTCATATCGGAAATGCAAGACCTGCGGTGGTTTTTGACACGGTACGGCGGTACCTTGAGTACAAAGGCTACGAAGTTAATTTCGTACAGAATTTTACGGATGTGGATGACAAGATTATCGCTAAAGCGGTCGAAGAGGGTGTTCCTACGACGGAAATCACGGAGCGCTATATTAAAGCGTATCGTGAAGATACAAAAGAGCTTGGGATTGAACCGGCTACGACAAATCCCAGGGCAACTGAGGAAATAAACGGAATGATTGACATGATTTCCGAGCTGATTGGCAAGGGATATGCTTATGAGAAGAACGGAACCGTTTATTACCGTACAAGAAGCTTTAAGAGCTACGGAAAACTTTCCAAAAAGAATATTGATGATCTGGAATCAGGAGCAAGAATTGCTGTGAATGATGAAAAAGAGGATCCGCTTGATTTTGTACTCTGGAAGCCAAAGAAGGAGAATGAGCCTGCATGGGAATCTCCTTGGAGTGAAGGACGTCCCGGATGGCATATCGAATGTTCCGTAATGAGCAAAAAATATCTGGGAGAGCAGATTGATATTCATGCCGGCGGTGTGGATCTTATCTTCCCTCATCATGAAAACGAAATTGCTCAGAGTGAGGCATGCACCGGAAAGGAATTTGCACGCTACTGGATGCATAATGCATTTATTAATATAGATAATAAGAAGATGTCGAAATCCACCGGTAACTTTTTCACGGTTCGAGAAATAAAAGAAGAATATCCTCTGCCGGTAATCCGGTTCTTCTTGTTGAGTGTTCATTACCGGAGTCCGATTAATTTCAGCCGGACGATTGTAGAAGCTGCCCAAAGAGGACTGGAGAGAATCCAAAATGCAGCAGGGAGACTTGAAAAACTGCTTGAAAATAAAAAAACTGACCCGGCAGCAGGGAAGAAGCTTCTTCCGGAGGAGGAATCCGTCATTTCTACACTTGAACGGCTGAATCAAAGATTTGATGAGGTGATGGATGATGATTTTAATACAGCGGATGCCATTACCGTTCTGTTTGAAATCGCAAGACTGGCCAATACAGAGATCAGTGCGGAAAACAGTACAGCAATCATACAAAAGGTACTTGACAAACTGCTTTTATTAGGTGATATTCTTGGAATAGAGATAAGAGAAAAAAAAGAGCTTCTTGACTCCGAAGTGGAACAGCTGATAGAAGACCGGACAGCTGCCAGAAAGGCGAAAAACTTTGCACGTGCGGATGAGATTCGTAAGGAGCTTACAGACAAGGGAATTCTTTTAGAGGATACCAGAGAAGGAGTAAAATGGAAGAGAGCATAGCAGCTGGTCTGGTCTCTGCAATTCGGACAAAATGGAATCTGACGGAGCATGAAGTCCGCGAGTATTCGCCGCTTACGCTTGCGTATATCGGAGACTCCATTTTCGACCTTGTGATAAGGACATACCTTGTCGAGCAGGGGAATATGCAGGTAAATAAGCTTCATAAACGTGCCAGCGAATATGTCCGGGCTACGGCGCAGAAGGAAATGGTGGATGCTGTCAGTGGACTTCTGACCGAGGAGGAGCTGTCGGTTCTGCGGCGGGGAAAGAATGCGAAGTCCTTTTCTACCGCAAAGAATGCAACGGTAAGAGAATATCATATTGCAACAGGCTTTGAAGCATTGCTGGGATATCTTTATCTGACGGAACAATACAACAGAATCCTTGAACTTACAGGGATCGGGATGGAAAGAGTGGAAAACAAAGTATGCGATATGAAGAACTTACAATTGAAGGAAGAAATGCCGTAATCGAAGCTTTCAGGGCAGGAAAGACCATTGACCGCCTGTTCGTACTGGATGGCTGTAAGGACGGTCCTGTCAGTACAATTGTCCGTGAAGCAAGAAAGGGCGATACAATTGTTCAGTTTGTAAAAAAAGAACGGCTGGATCAGATGTCTGAAACAGGAAAACACCAAGGCGTGATTGCATATGCAGCGGCATATGAATATGCCGAGGTGGAGGAGATTCTTGCGGCAGCAGAAGCAAAGAATGAACCCCCGTTTATTATTCTTCTGGATGGGATTGAAGACCCGCATAATCTGGGAGCAATTATACGGACGGCAAATCAGGCCGGAGCACATGGTATCATTATTATGAAACGAAGAGCCGTCGGGTTAACGGCGACGGTTGCACGAACCTCTGCCGGAGCATTGAATTATACACCGGTTGCTAAGGTTACGAATCTGTCCGCAGTAATAGAAGATCTTAAGAAGAAGGGCATCTGGTTTGTCTGTGCTGCAATGGACGGAGAAGTGATGTACCGGCAGAATCTGACCGGACCGATCGGACTGGTTATCGGCAGCGAGGGCGAAGGAGTCAGTAGACTTGTTCGGGAGCACTGTGATCTGACAGCGTCCATTCCGATGAAGGGAGATATCGATTCCCTTAATGCCTCGGTAGCGGCAGGAGTTCTGATGTATGAAGTGGTACGTCAGAGAATGGGGAAACTGTAGATGGATAACACGTTTGACGGAAAGAAGGATGAAGAAATCATTGATTTAGTCCATTCCGGAAATGATGCTGCAATGGAGTATCTTTTGAATAAATACAAAAACATGGTTCGCGGGAAAGCAAAGGCATTATTCATTATCGGAGGAGACAGAGATGATCTCATTCAGGAAGGGATGATCGGACTCTATAAAGCAATCAGAGATTTCAATCCGGAAAAGAAAACAAGCTTTGCCACTTTTGCAGAGCTTTGTACAGCACGAAGGATTTACAGTGCAATCAGTATGTCACAGACAAAGAAGAACCAGCCGCTGAACAATTACATTTCGATTGACGGAGCGGTAAATGATACGGAGAATTCATCCGGTGACGGAATCCGGCTGGAGGATAAGGCAGTGCTTGACAATAATCCCGAGGAATTGCTGATTAACCGGGAAGATACTTCAGATGTTGAAAAACGACTGATGAAAGCCTTAAGCTCACTTGAGAAAAAGGTATTGCTGCTTTATTTAAAGGATTACAGCTACGAACAGATTGGGAAAGAGCTGGATTGTTCTGTTAAGACAATCGACAATGCCATCCAGAGAATCCGGAAAAAGCTCTGGATCAGTACCTCCGCTGCAGGAAACGGCAAACCATATAGAAGAGTAAGAAATAATCCTGAAAGATGATGGTGAAAGAAATACAGATGCGTTTTTTTCACAGAAGTATGAGAGAAAAGTATAAAAAAACAAAGAGATATAAAAAATACATTGAAAATATAAACAGTTTGTGATACTATTCAACTAATTTGGGTTTTCATTGGGAAGGAGGTAATAATATGGTATTGAACAGTGCACTGATCGCATTGGCATCAAGTGATCCTGCCGACATGAACAACTGGTTTGTGGTTCTGCTGGGACTCGGAGTTGTATTTACAGGCTTATTATTTATCGTAGTACTGACTGTAATCATGAGCGCAGTAATCCACGCAATAGAGAAGAATAAAAAACCAGAAGCAGTGAAAGAAGCTCCCGTAGTATCGGAAGCAGCACCGATTGCAAATCGTCAGGAAATGATCGCCGCAGTTTCTGCATGTATTGCAGAGGAACTCGGAACAGAGGTATCCGCGATTCGCATCGTATCTGTTAAGGCTGTATAGTCCGCCGGATACAAAGCCGGATAAAGTCCGGTATTATATGAAGCAACCTGACGAAAGAGTATTCGTCGAGACAAAACAAAAAGCCAAAATTATACAAAGAAAGGGTTCTTACAATGAAAAAGTATAGAGTAAACGTAAATGGCACCAACTATGAAATTGAGATCGAACTTGTCAGTGAAAACGAAGCGAAATCTACTGCAGCACCCGCAGCAGCACCTGTAGCAGCTGCAACAGCACCTGCAGGCGGTGAGAGCGTTAAGGCTCCCATGCCGGGACCGATTCTCAGCGTTAACGTTGCTGTAGGAGCAAAGGTTAAGAAGGGTGATGTACTGATGATTCTCGAAGCAATGAAGATGGAAAATGAGATTCTTGCTCCGATCGACGGAACCGTAGCAGCACTTAATGTATCCAAGGGAAGCACAGTAGAGACAGGAACCGTACTTTGTGTGATTAAATAATCAGATTGTCTCATAACACTGTGAATGGAGGAAACTATGGATACTATAATGAATTTCTTGAATCAGACAGGCTTCAGTATGATTGCCGACGATCCGAAGGTTCTGATCATGCTTTTAGTTGCCTGTGTACTGATGGTACTTGCAATCGTGTTCAAGTTTGAACCGCTGCTTCTTGTTACCATCGCATTTGGTATGCTGCTTACCAATCTCCCCGGAGCGAACATTTTCCATGAATTACTGTTCGCTGAAGGTCATGTGCACTGGGATTTATTCAGTGGCTGGAAGGTTGCGGCGGACGGCGCGATTGTTGCAAGCTCTGCAGCAGGCTTCAGTGAACTGGCCGGCAGTACAATTAACCCTGGACTGGTTGATTATTTATATCTTGGTGTAAAGCTTGGAATTTATCCCTGCCTTATTTTTGTAGGTGTCGGAGCAATGACGGACTTTGGTCCTCTGATTGCAAATCCGAAGAGTCTTCTGCTTGGCGCAGCAGCTCAGCTTGGTATATTCCTGACCTTTATCGGAGCAAGAGCACTTGGATTTACTCCTGCTGAGGCAAGCTCCATCGGTATCATCGGCGGTGCCGATGGTCCGACGGCAATCTTTGTTACAACTCAGCTGGCTCCGCATCTGTTAGGACCGATCGCGGTTGCGGCATATTCCTATATGGCACTCGTTCCGGTTATTCAGCCTCCGATTATGAGACTGCTGACAACCAAGAAAGAACGCCAGATAGAAATG
>CAZRRN010000021.1:0-48472 GCA_964602475.1 uncultured Lachnospiraceae bacterium
CTTGATACTAAAGCTGATTCTTCCCATCTTATCTTTGCCAAGACATACTACCTTAACGACATCACCAAGGGTTAGAACATCTTCTACACGGTTAATTCTTTCTTTTGCAATCTTTGAAATATGAACCATACCCTCTTTACCGGGAGCAAATTCAAGAAATGCACCAAATTCCTTGATGCTGATAACTTTTCCTTCGAAAATCTGACCTTCTTCAAAATCAGTAACAATTGTTTTGATGATTTTAATTGCTTTATCCATCATTTCAGGATCGGTTCCGCATACGGATACAGCACCTTCATCGGTAATATCAATCTTTACACCGGTCTGCTCAATGATTGCATTAATTGTCTTTCCTCTCTGTCCGACAACATCACCAATCTTTTGGGGATCAATCATAATCTGTACAATTTTAGGAGCGTACTTGCCAACTTCTTTTCTGGGTTCTGCAATAACCGGAGCCATTACTTCGTCCAGAATGTACAATCTTGCTTCTCTGGTTCTTGCAATTGCTTCTTCAATAATCTGTCTTGTAAGACCATGAATCTTTATATCCATCTGAATCGCAGTGATACCCTTATGAGTACCTGCTACTTTAAAATCCATATCTCCAAAGAAATCTTCCAGACCCTGAATATCCGTCAGTACAAGGTAATCATCATCTGTTTCACCGGTAACAAGTCCACAGGAAATACCAGCAACACCGGTTTTAATCGGAACGCCGGCAGCCATCAATGACAGTGTGGATGCACAGATACTTGCCTGAGAAGTGGAGCCGTTGGATTCCAGTGTTTCAGATACAGTTCGGATGGCATACGGGAACTCTGCTTCTGTAGGAAGTACCGGAACAAGTGCACGTTCTGCAAGAGCTCCATGACCGATTTCACGACGTCCCGGTCCCCTGGACGGCTTTGTTTCTCCGACAGAGTAAGATGGGAAATTATAGTGGTGCATATAGCGCTTTGAGGTCTCTGCTTCATCAATTCCATCAAGTCTCTGTGCTTCAGAAAGCGGAGCCAGAGTCGTTGCGGTAAGAATCTGAGTCTGACCTCTGGTAAACATACCCGAGCCCTGAACTCGTGGAAGTATATCAATTTCAGCAGCCAGTGGTCGTATTTCTGTAATCTTTCTTCCATCCGGTCTCTTATGGTCTTTCAGAATCATCTTTCGCACTGTCTTCTTCTGATACTGGTAAACAGCCTCATCAATCAGGCTCAGCCATTCTGCATTATCTGCAAATGCTTCAGTAAGCTTATCCTTGATCTCGCGGATATTCTGCTCTCTAATCTGCTTTACATCGGTAAACACTGCAGTTTCCATTTCTTCGGGACTGATAATTGCTTTAATAGCATCAAATAATTCAGCAGGAATAGCGCAGCTTGTATAGCTGTGCTTCTCCTTTCCGCATTCGGCAACAATAGTATCAATAAAAGCAATAATCTGCTGATTTACCTTATGTGCTTCAAAAATGGCTTCGATCATTTTTGATTCTTCGACTTCATTAGCACCTGCTTCAATCATGATAACCTTGTCTCTTGTAGAAGCAACGGTCAATGCCATATCAGAAACTGCCTTCTGATCAGCGGTTGGGTTAATGATAAATTCATTGTTAACCAATCCGACCTGTGTCGTTGAAGTCGGTCCGTCAAACGGGATGTCAGAAATAGCAGTAGCAATTGCAGAACCAAGCATTGCTGTAAGCTCAGGACTGCAGTCAGGATCAACGGACATTACCAAGTTATTCAGAGTTACATCATTACGATAATCCTTCGGGAATAACGGTCTCATCGGACGGTCAATAACACGTGAAGTCAGAACGGCATTTTCACTTGCCTTTCCTTCTCTTCTGGTAAAGCCTCCGGGTACCTTTCCAACTGCATAAAGCTTCTCTTCATATTCAACGCTTAACGGGAAGAAGTCTATTCCTTCTCTCGGCTTTTCGGAAGCGGTAGCGGTAGAAAGAACTACAGTATCTCCGTAATGCATAAATGCAGCTCCGTTAGCCTGTGCAGCAACTCTGCCAACTTCAACAGTAAGTTTTCTGCCGGCAAGTTCCATGCTAAAACTCTTGTACATATCTTTTCTCCTTTTATTAAGATATACAAGGCATCCGAAACCACTGAAAAACACATCTTTAGTGAAATGACTTAAGTATACCTGTCATTAAAAAAGATGAACTTTTCAGAAGTCTCGGGGAATACCTTGTATTCATACGGATTTATCCATATTGTTTAAGTATATCACCGGGATACTTAAAAAGCAAGTATGAATATTCAAGGCAATCTGCCTGTTGCCGGAACATTTATCGGTAATCTGCCTGTTTTTCGTAACTTCGTTTTTTATTTTTTATTAAGTCTGCTGCTTATCTGTTCTGCCTGAATGCCTGTTCACAGTAGACACATCGATATATTCCTTTTTCGGCATCCGTCAGCTTAAAGGAATGAACCAGTCCCTGTTCTATGGATGTAATGCAGCGGGGATTGGAGCATTTTATTATTCCTGTAACACGTTCCGGCATTCTAAGCTTTCTTTTTTCAATTATTTTATCATTTTCTATTATATTTATGGTTATATTCGGATCCATAACCGCCAGCATATCAAGATCCAGCGTCAACGGACCTTCAATTTTTATTATATCTTTTTTCCCCATTTTATTGCTCTTTGCATTTTTAATTATTGCAACACTCTCATCCAGTTTTTCAAGCTGTAGATATTCGTAGATTTTCATAGCACCGCCTGCCTGGATATGATCGATCACAACACCCTGATTTAATCCGCCGATATTTAACATGCTCTTTCCTCACTTTCCTTTTATGGCTCTCACGCCAGTTGTAAAAGCTTCAGAATCAATGCCATTCTGATATATACACCATACTGTGCCTGCTTAAAATAAACAGCTCTTGGGTCTTCATCAACATCGGTAGATATTTCATTTACACGCGGAAGCGGATGCATTATCAGCATATCCGGACCTGCAAATTCCATCTTTTTTTTATCCAGAATGAAACTGTCCTTCAAACGAATATAATCAGCTTCATTAAAGAATCGTTCTTTTTGTACTCTTGTCATATACAGGATATCGAGCTCCGGCATTACAGTTTCCAGATTTTTAACTTCTTTATATTTGATTTTTTTTGCATCCAGTACTTCTCTCCTAAGATAATCCGGTATTTTTAGTTCTTCCGGCGAGATAAAAATAAAAGATACGTTATTATAACGTACCATCGCATTAATCAGTGAATGAACGGTTCTGCCGAACATTAAATCTCCACAGCAGCCGATTGTAAGATTGTTTAATCTACCCTTAAGGGATTTTATTGTTAAAAGGTCTGTTAAGGTTTGAGTCGGATGATTATGACCGCCATCACCGGCATTGATAACAGGAATTCCGGAATACTGTGATGCAACCATCGGTGCACCTTCCTTCGGATGACGCATAGCACAAATATCTGCATATCCGGAAATAACACGTATGGTATCTGAAACACTTTCACCCTTAGCTGCTGAGGACGAATCCGCAGAAGAAAATCCAAGAACACTGCCGCCAAGGTTCAGCATCGCAGCTTCAAAGCTTAATCTTGTTCTGGTACTTGGCTCATAAAAAAGTGTAGCAAGTTTTTTACCGTGACAGATTTCGGAATACTTTTTAGGATCCCGTATAATATCATCTGCCAAGGAAAGAAGCTCATCCAGTTCCGAAACCGAAAGATCCAGGGGACTGATAATATGTCTCATATGCACCTCCAACATTTGATCTTAATTCTTAATTGATGATTATACTGGAACTACATAAAAAGCACAAGTATATTTTTTATAATTCTTTTTGTTTTTTATTTTGATATTCCTTCACAGCTTTTTCTGCTTCTGACATAATATAAAGCGATCCTGAAATAAGAATACAGCATTTCTTTTTCATGCTTATCTTTTTTCCTTCTATATACTTTTCTGCAACAGAATATGCCGTATCTATTCCTTCTTTAATTGAACAGCTCGCCTGAACAGGCTTTCCTGTTTTTATCAATATTTCTTTAAGCTCTTCAGGATTCATGGCGCGGCTGCTGTTATTTGATATGGTAATATATTCATCGACGCAGATGTCAAGTATCTCATACATTCTATTGTAGTCTTTATCTCTCATAACCCCTGTTACAAGAATCATATAGTATTCTTCTGCTATATTACGAATATTTTCTGTCAGTGCCTGTATACACTGTGGGTTGTGACCGCCATCTGCAATAATCAGCGGATCCTTAGATAATACTTCAAACCTTGCATGTAGTTGAAATGAATATAAACCCTTCTTTACAGAGGAGGTGGAAAGCTGAAAGCCTTTTTTTCTTAAAAGCTCAATTCCCTCCAGAACAAGTGCACAGTTTTGTGTCTGATAGCCGGCAGCTGTCCTCAGATTAATTTCATAGTCATTTCCGATAGCTGTCCGGTATTGGAAGCTGCAATTCTGCAGATGATCGGTGGATATAACTTTTCGTCTTGAAAAATCTGCAACAGCATACGGACTGCCTTTTTCTTTACAAATCTTGATTAATTGTTTCACTACTGCTTCATCTGAGGGATAGATTGCAACTGATCCGTTCTGTTTGATAATTCCGGCTTTTTCAATTGTAATTTCCTCTATACTGTTTCCAAGATACTGCATATGGTCAAAACCAATGTTGGTAATAACAGCAAGTTCCGGTACAGGAATGACATTCGTCGCATCTAGTCTTCCGCCCATTCCTGCTTCCATTATAACAATATCACATTTATGCTCTTCAAAATACTTCATTGCTGCACAGGTATAGAATTCAAACTCTGTAGGAGGTTCCGATAGCTCCTTTGTAAGCTTAAGCATAGACTCCAGAAACAAACAGAGCTTTTCTTCGTTCTCAATGACCCCGTTAATGTTAAAATATTCCACAGGTGATTCAAGAAACGGAGAAGAAAAAAGTCCTGTATGATAACCGGATTCTTTGAATATTTCTGCAAACATGGAACTTACAGAACCTTTTCCGTTCGTTCCTGCTACATGTATAAAATGAAGCTTTTGCTCCGGGTTTCCAAGCTGTTTACAAAACATCTTGGTTCTTTCAAGTCCCGGATGACTTCCCGGCAGCAGCTGCTTCTGCAATTTTTCATGAAACTCTTTAATATTCATACTAAGCCTCATTTCTGCGCAGCTTTTTGCGCATAACAGACTTTGTGTCAAGCACCGCGCAGACACAAAACTGCGTGTGAAAGGTTCACCTTTCACACTAATCTCCATTTTCAGTTCTGCTGCGCTGCCATTTTTTTCAGAATCGGAAAAAGGGTTTTATTCATCAAAAGAAGAATCGGAATCTGTACTGCTGTCATTATACCTGCCTGTATGCTTCTTGTAATTAATAAAAGCTTTATATCAGTTTGAAATGAATAGTGAAGAATCAGACTGTTCAATAAAACACTGCAGAAGATCTCCACGCACAAAACAGCAAGAACAATTCTTAGAGGCGAACATTTTTTATGAAGGAAGATACCATAAATCACCCCACGAATGAATGCTGTAATACATAAGAGCCAGATTGGAGAACCGAATTTAATAGTAGCTCCAAGCGCATCAGCAATTATTCCTGTTATTCCTGCACCAATCGGTCCAAGAATTGCTCCGGAAATTGCACGTGCAATAAAGGCAAGACTGTATCTGCTTGTGGTTGTAACTTCGATTACAAGATACCGTTCCAAAATTATTTCGATTGCTATAATTAATCCTGAGAGTACTAAATAATAAATGTATTTCTTTGTTTTGTTTTTATTTTCAGGCATAAAAAAGCCTCCTTTCATAATGCGCAGTAGATTGCTACACGAAGGAGGCTGTCCTTACATATGTAGCAGCGGGATGCGGGTCTCGTACCGCAAGATCATCTTTTCGTTCCACCGACAACTCCCCGTCCGGCAGACACTTAACGCACGAAACCCTACTCTGCTTATAATCACTAAATAAATTACTTTCTTAAACCAAGCTTTTCAATTAAGACACGATATGCTTCAATGTCGGTCTTCTTAAGATAAGCAAGTAATCCTCTTCTCTGTCCAACCATCTTCAGAAGACCTCTTCTGGAATGATGATCTTTGTTGTTCTTCTTCAGATGCTCATTGAGCTCCTGAATACGCTCTGACAGTAACGCAATCTGTACTTCGGGAGAACCTGTATCCCCAGGTGTTCTTCCGTAAGCTGCAATAATTTCTTTCTTCTTTTCAGAACTAATCATGTTATATCTCCTTTTCTTAATAGACCATATACCGGGTGTAGGCTGGAATTCCATACACGCAGTATTGGTAACTTCTTTAACGAAAGTTATACTAGCACATATTTTTAGGTTTGTAAACTGTTTTTCTAAAGAAAAACTGTTATTTAACAATATAGACAATCGTCAATCTTTTGTACGCTGTAAGAATAAAAGTTTTTACTGGTACAAAAAATGATACAGCGCCTTTATTCCCTCAGCTATATTTTCTTCTTCAATGCATGCAAATCCAAGCAGAATCGAGGAATATTGTTCTGTATCAATAATATAATGAGGTTTTAGAGTTCTTATACACATATTCAGTGTGACCGCTGCTTTCAAAAGCACAGCCTCATTAATCATATGATCCTGAAAGGTAACAACAAGATAAAGTCCGGCATATTCACCACTGATTTTAATTCTGTCACCGAATATTTTCAGTTCAGTAAGCATCCTGTCATGTCTTGCCTTATACTGCTTTCGCATTTTATTCAAATGTCGTTCAAAATACCCTTCCTTGATAAAATAAGTCAGAACCGTTTGTTCGGTTCTTGATACAGTCGACGAATAGAACAGAAGCTGTTCTCCGCAGCTGTTTAGTAATCTTTGTGGCAGAACCAGATACCCGACACGAATTCCGGGGGATATGGCTCTTGAAAACGTTCCCATATAAATAACACTGTCTGAATTATCAAAACCCTGCAGAGACGGAATCGGTTTCCCTTTATAGCGGAATTCGCTGTCATGATCATCCTCAATGATGTATCTGTCTTTATTTTCTTCCGCCCAGGAAAGAAGCTCTGAGCGTTTTACAATAGGCATGATTACTCCAAGTGGATATTGATGGGAGGGTGTAACATACACCAGCTTTGCATCGGTTTTTTTCAATTCATCGATATCAATGCCATTCTTGTTAACCGGGATCGGAGAAATTGAAAAACCAAACTTCTTAATAATTTTATATGCTTTCGGATAAGTTGGATTTTCCATAGCAACAACGGTATCTTTTGAAAATATCTGGCATAAAAGCTGTAAAAGATAATCATTTCCTGCTCCGATTAAAATCTGTTCAGCGCTGCACTTTACAGCTCTTGATGTATTCAGATAACTTGCCACTGCTGCTCTTAATTCATAATCTCCCTGATTATCCCCACGCAGCAGTATTTTTTCATCAAGATCATTTAATGCTCTTGAATATAACTTTCTCCATGTGGAATAGGGAAATGAATGTATATCTATGGAAAACGGAGTAAAATTATACTTATATACCGTTTCACTTTTTTCCGTTGTTTCTTTTCTTTCTTCCGAATGGCTCATCCGAAGCTGTCCGCTTAACTTACAAACGTAATAACCACTTTTTGGACGTGCTTCAATATATCCTTCAGACACAAGCTGATCATATGCAAGAGAAACTGTATTTCTGCTGATTTGAAGTTTTTCAGCCATGTTTCGGCCGGAAGGAAGCTTAGTACCGGATATCAGTTCGCCGTTTCGAATCAAGTCGCGAAGTCTGCAGTACAGCTGTTCATAATATGATTGTTTTGAATCCGTATCGATCATCAAGGTCAGCATAATACTCCTTTACCAGGCTTTACTTCACTGGATATTCAGCCGATAATTTCGGCTTCCATCAGAAATCAGCTTCGCATTTACTCTTATTTCTTCTTCCGCATTAGTATGATTAATAAACCTGATAAAAGCTCCGTTCTTATTCTCTTCTATACTGCAGGGATATTCCCCCTCTGGTAATATAGCTTTTTCCTCCGGAACAGAAAAACTAAGCTCTTGTTTTTTAATGATTTGTTCATCAATATATATAAAATATGGCTCTCCAAGCATTTTGCAGGCTTCTTTCAGTGCGCCTGTTTCAATACAATTTCTGATTCTTGAACTGCTAATTTCCTTTCCTTTATATTTCATTTTTTTAATAACTTTCAACTGATATCCATATTTTTCTTTTAGCTTTTGCAGTAGATGGTAATCTCCTGCTCCATGATATCCAAATCTGAAATCAGTTCCGACAACAAGCTGCTTTACATCCAATTGACCAACCAGAATCTCTTTAATAAATGTTTCTGCTTCCATCTCTGCTGTTTTATCGGTAAATGGATAAAAAATGACAGTATCCGGATTTATGCTGCGAAATAAAATTTCCTTTTCCTTTTCACTATAAATTAAAGGTGATTGTGTAAATCCACTGCTTTTAGTAAAATCAAACGTAAAAACGACAGAAGTAAGCTCTTTATATTCAAACATAGAAGTTAACAGCAGACGGTGTCCTCTGTGAATTCCGTCAAACTTTCCAAGTGTAACACAGCTGTTCTTTATGCATATATTTTTACTATCTCGAATCAGTATCATATGACTTCCCATTTCTGCGCTGTTTTTTGCGCATAACACTTTAACATATTTCCGTAAACATGGTTATGGGATGCAGATCTCCTCGGATTGCATTATATTGATAAATTGCCGCAAAACGTCCGCTGCTTTCATACATTCTAATCTTTGTATCTACAATCATTTCACCAATCAGTCTGTAATCTTCTTGATTTTTTACAGACAAAACATTTCCGTTCATCAGTAATTTATTGAATGCTTCACTGACTGCAAAGATTTGAGGGTACGGAAACATCACATCTGCCGGCAACATGGTTTCCTCCAGACGATGCTCTGTTACCAGTCCAGCAACCTGTTCCAATGTAAGACTGTCATCTACAGAGAACTGACCGACTCTCATTCTGACCAGCTTACCCATACAGGCTCCGCATCCAAGTTTCTTTCCAATATCATAGCAAAGACTTCTGATATAGGTACCTTTTGAACATTCAATTTCTATTTCTGCAGTATTATGTTCTGCATTAATACCAAGAAGCGTAATCGAGCTTATTTTAATTTCTTTTGCTTCACGCTCAACAACAATTCCCTGTCTTGCAAGGTCATATAGTCGTTGTCCCTTGTATTTTCTTGCAGAATACATAGGAGGAATCTGTTTTATCGTACCGATAAAATGCATAATTACCGATTTTAGCTCAGTTTCATTAACAAATACATTCTTTTCAGAAATCACAGTTCCAGTAATATCACAGGTATCTGTTTCTTTTCCAAGAATCAGTTCGGCTCTGTAGCATTTATCAGTATCGGTCAGCAGTCCGCAAATCTTTGTTGCGTTACCAAAGCATACCGGAAGGACACCTTCTGCATTAGGGTCGAGTGTTCCCGTATGTCCGATTTTTTTTTGACTGCAGATTCTTCGAAGCCGGTTGATTACATCGTGTGAGGTATAGCCCGGTTCTTTATAAATATTCAATATTCCGTTCACTTTAACCTCCATGCGATGACAGTTATGCAGGATCCATTCATGGCTGCAAATTTCTTTTATCCTGCATCGCTTTCATTAACTGATTCTCTATTCCTGCAGTCAGATTGTTGATGACATCATGAAGCTCTCCAACCATCGTACAGCCTGCTGCTTTGATATGTCCGCCGCCTTCAAAAAATACAGCAATCTTGCTGACATTTACGATTCCGTTAGAGCGCATACTAACTTTATATTCCATTGTACCGGTTTCTACAAGAAGAATTGCAACTTCAACTCCTTTGGTTACGCGAAGACTGTCGATGATTCCACTGTAATCTGACTGGTTGGTTCCATAAAATTCCTGTACTCTTTTACTAATCGACGATACGATGATTTTACCATCCAGCAGCAGAATACTCTCCATTAGACAACGTCCAAGAATCTGATTCTGCAAATAGGTCTTTTCATAGAAGGTACTGTCTATTATAGTTTCTGATAAAACTCCTTTTTCCAACAGGCATCCGGCAACTTCCATGGTATGTTTTTTGGTATTTGAGTGTTTGAATACACCTGTATCATGTATAATACCTAAATACAGTGAATTTGCAATATCCAGATCAATCTGATTAATGTCAAATAAGTCAAATAATATCTCACAGGTTGAGCTTGCATCAGCACGAAGTATGGTTGTGTCAGCATAGCTTGTATTACTGATATGATGGTCAATGCAAACCGTATGCTTTGCTTTTTTGAATGCATCCTCCGCTTCTCCGAGTCTGTCAATGCTTCCTGAATCAAGAGCAATAAATAATTCGGTGTTCTCAAGCTCTTTACACTCTTCTGTAAAATCCTCTGTTCCTTTTAAAAATAAGAATTCGTTTGGAATATTCAGCATATATACATTGATATGTTTCGTTCCGTTATTGTTATAATTTTTCTGTATATAATTATAAAGTGCTGTGCATGAACCAACACAATCCCCATCCGGACGAATATGCCCGGCGATGGAGATTGTATCTGCTTTCATGATTTGTTGTAATAATTCGTTCAATTACTTAATCCTATTCCTTTCAATTACAAGAAGCTTACAGTTCTGTTTCTTCTTTATGATCGATCTGAGCAACCAAATCTTCAAGCCGTTTTGTCATATCTACACCGTATGCAATTGATGTATCGGGAATAAAAATTAATTCCGGGGTGTTTCTTAAATTAATATCTTTCGCAAGCATCGATCGAATAAACGGTGCGGCACTTTTCAGTCCGCGTATTGTATTATTCAGTTCTTCCTCAGAGCCAAGAACACTGATATAAACCTTTGCAGTCTTTAGATCCGGTGCAACTTCTACTCTGGTAACAGAGGTCATCATATGAATCCTTGGATCTTTGATTTCTCTTTGAATCAGAGTACTAAGCTCTCTTTGTACTTCCTGATTAATTCTGATATTTTTAATACTGTCTTTTTTCATGATAATCTCCATATGAGTAATTCATCTTAAACTAACCTGAAATCAACTATCTTGGAACCTCCACCATAATGTAAAACTCTATGAGATCAAATTCCTGAAGATTATTGAATTTTTCAAATACAATTCCACATTCATAGCCTGCGGCAACTTCCTTAACATCATCTTTCATACGCTTTAAAGAAGCAACCGGTCCTTCGAAAATCTGAACGCCTTCACGTGTAATTCTTGCAGAAGAATTTCTTTGAATCTTTCCATCAAGGACAAAAGAACCTGCAATAGAGCCAAGTCCGGATGCTGTAAATACCTGACGGATTTCAGCGTGTGCAATCACCTTCTCTTCAAATACAGGATCAAGCATACCCTTCATGGCTGCTTCAACATCATCAATTGCGTTATAAATAACCCTATACAGCTTAACATCAACCTTTTCGTGTTCTGCAATATCCTTTGCAGTATTATCAGGCTTGACATTAAATCCAATAATGATTGCGTTTGATGCACTTGCAAGATTTACATCCGATTCGTTGATGGCACCAACACCGCCGTGGATGATTCTTACTGCCACCTCTTCATTGGAAAGCTTCAACAGACTTTGCTTCATTGCTTCTACAGAGCCCTGAACATCAGCTTTTATAATGAGGTTGAGTTCTTTAATATTCCCTGCTTTAATCTGTGAGAAAAGACCGTCTAGCGAAAGCTTTGCTTTAGTATCAGCAATCAATCGTTCTTTTCCTTGTGAAATAAAGGCACTTGATATAGTTCTCGCTTCCTTCTCATTATCGGTCGCAATAAAGATATCCCCCGCTCCCGGCACTTCATTCAAACCAAGTATTTCTACCGGTGTAGAAGGAGTTGCTGATTTTACACGTTTTCCTTTATCATCCATCATTGCACGAACCTTACCGAACGACGAACCGATTACAACATTATCTCCCACAATTAAAGTACCCTTTTGAACAAGAATAGTTGCAACCGGTCCTCGTCCTTTATCAAGTTCAGCTTCAATTACGATACCACGTGCTTTTCTGTTCGGGTTTGCTTTCAATTCACCGACTTCTGCGGTCAAGAGAATCATTTCAAGAAGCTTTTCAATACCTTCTTTTGTCTTTGCGGAAAGCGGAACAAAGATGGTATCTCCACCCCAGTCTTCAGCAACAAGCCCTTGCTCTGTAAGCTCCTGCTTCACTCTTTCAATATTGGCATTTGGCTTATCAATCTTATTAATTGCAACAATAATCGGTATTTCTGCTGCTTTTGCATGATTTATCGCTTCAATTGTCTGTGGCATCACACCATCGTCAGCAGCAACAACAAGAATTGCAATATCTGTTGATTTTGCACCACGCATACGCATTGATGTAAACGCTTCATGACCAGGTGTATCGAGGAATGTAATCTTTTCTCCTTTGATTTCTACTACATATGCACCGATATGCTGCGTAATTCCGCCAGCTTCTCTTGCTGTAACATTTGTCTCACGAATCGCATCTAGAAGGGATGTTTTTCCATGGTCTACATGACCCATAACACAGACAACAGGAGGACGTTTCACCAGAGTTACTGCATCATCCTCATCTTCTTTCATCAACTCTTCTACCACATTTACTTTAACTTCATGCTCCGCAATACAGTCATAACCAAGAGCTATCTCTTCTGCTTCTTCAAAGGAAATTTCCTGGTTTATTGAAACCATTTTTCCTTCAAGAAACAGTTTTTTAACTATTGCAGACGGAACCTTTTTCATTTTATCGGCAAGTTCTTTAATAGTAAGAGTATCCGGTAAAAAGATTGACTTAATATCATCTTCCAGCTCTGCATCTTTTATTAACGGTTTGGGCATGATAAATGCGCCTTTACGGTTCGGATCCTTTTTGTTCTTTCCGTTACGGCTTTTATCATCGGATTCATTCATTCGTCCGCGGTCTCTGTTTTTATCTCTGCTTCTGTCATTAAATGCAGCTGCGCGTTGTTCTTTTGAAATTTCCTTTCCGAGTTCGGATTTAATTGTACTCTTTTCTCCGGCTTTCGGATCGTTTCTTCTCGGTCTCTGGAAGGTTGTAGCATCCTTATCCTTATCAAATCCGTCTTTATTAAACGGAGCACCTCCACGATTTCCATAGGAACCCTGACCGCCGGAGTAAGGACGGCGTTCTCCGTTCTGACCTTGACCACCGCTGTATGGGCGGCGTTCTCCGTTCTGGCCCTGACCACCACTGTAAGGACGGCGTTCCCCGCTCTGCCCTTGGCCGCCGGTGTAAGGACGGCGTTCTCCGCTCTGTCCCTGACCGCCGGTGTAAGGACGGCGTTCTCCATTATTATAGCCCTGACCGCCACTGTAGGGACGACGTTCTCCATTCTGTCCCTGACCACCACTGTAAGGACGACGCTCCCCGTTCTGTCCCTGTGTACCGGTATAAGGACGGCGTTCTCCATTCTGTCCCTGACCACCACTGTAAGGACGGCGTTCTCCATTCTGTCCCTGATTACCGCTGTAAGGACGATTTTCTCCATTATTATAGCTTTGACCGCCATTGTAAGGACGACGTTCTCCGCTTTGTCCCTGATTACCGCTATAAGGGCGTCGTTCGTTACTTTGTACCGGCTTTTTCTCATTATTCTTTGCAGCCTCAGCCGCTTTATTTCTCATATTTTCATAGACATTTCCCATTTTGTTTAAGGTAACTGTCTTTTTTTCTTCAAGAACAACTGCCGGAACCGGTTCTTGTACTGCAGTCTGATTCTGTTCTTTTACCGATTCGGCGGCAGGTTCTTTTACAGCTTCCTTTATCGGTTCTTTTTTTACCGGAGGAGCAGATACGGTACTTGTCGGCTGATCAAATCGAAAAGATGCACTTGGCTTTTTGTTCTGTGGTATTTCAACCTTTTCATTTCCGGTTTTATCCATATTATTCGAATGATAACCGTTTGCAACATAAGAACTGCTCGGGCGTCTCTCTCCCGATCCTTTATATCCATCTGCAACATAAGAACTGCTCGGACGTCTCTCTCCTTGAGAAGCTGTTGCTCCGTCAGTTCTTGTCTGCGGTCTTTGATCCTGACTGGTACGCACTCTTCCATCTTGAGAATTATATGTTTTTCCGTCCCTGGCATTCATTGGTCTGCGATCCTGTGGTGCCAGCGGTTTTCCGTCTCTGCCTGCAACTGGTCTGCGATCCTGTGGCGCCAGCGTTTTTCCGTCCTTTCCCGTTATAGGATGGCGCTCCTGTGATGTCGCCGGTCTTCTATCCTGTGATACAGGACGTCGATCCTGTGATGTTGTTTTTCTTGCATCAGGAAGAATAACCTTTCTTCCGTCAGCTGATATCGGTCTTCCATCTACGGATACCGGACGACGAATTACCGCTGCTTCAGAATCTGCTGTAGTCTTTTCTGCCTGTTCCTTCGCAGGGGCTACATTTGCTTTGTTATGATCGGATGCTTTTTTCTCAAATTTGTCCTTTATCATTCCAAGTTCATTATCTTCCACGTTACTCCCCGCCTTTTTTTCTATTCCTTTGTCAGCAAGATAATTGATAATATCCTTACTTTGAACATTATATTCTTTTGCTAACTCATGGACTTTCATTTTTGACATTAATTATTCCCCTCCGTTGCATCCTCTTGGATGATTCTGTCTTGATTTGCCTGTAATTTCTCTATCTTTTCTGCAATTATTGCAGACAGTCCCTGATTTGTCAGTGCCATGGAAGCACGAAATTCTTTTCCTATGGCATGACCAAGTTCGTCTTTATTTCCAAAGATATGTAACGGTGTATTATAAAAAGTACACATATTTCGAAACATCTTCTTTGTATTGTCTGACGCATCCTCTGCAACAATTACAAGATACGCTTTTCCTTCTTTTACTGTCTTTTCCGTTAGAAATTCACCACTGCCAACTGCACCTTGTCTCATAGAAAGACCGATCATTGACAATATACTTTTTTTAGTGACCGAAGCTATGGGTTCTTCAGTTTTCTTCGTCAATCTGAATCAACTCCTTTTCCAGTCTTTCATATACTTCTTCCGGAATCTTTGTCTGAAACGCGCGTTCCAGACCTTTTGAAAAAGTCGCTTTTTTCAGGCACTCAGCAGAATGGCACAAATATGCGCCTCGACCGTTCTTCTTTCCGGTCGCATCCAGAAGGATTTCTCCTTCCGGAGTTCGTATTACCCTGAGCATTTCTTTTTTGTTTTTCATTTCGCTGCAGCCAATGCATTTGCGAAGCGGCTGCTTTCGATTATTCATCAATAAAAATCACCTGCCTGGGTTTCACTTTTTATATCAATTTTATAACCTGTCAGCTTCGCTGCAAGTCTGGCATTCTGTCCTTCTTTTCCAATTGCAAGGGAAAGCTGGTTATCGGGAACAATAACCCTGGCTGCTTTTTCATCATCATATACATCGACAGATAAAACCTTTGCAGGTCCTAAAGCATTTTTAATCAGAATTGCCGGATCTTCACTCCAGTTAATGATATCAATCTTTTCACCGCGAAGCTCATTTACAATTGCATTTACTCTTGCTCCGTTCATTCCTACACAAGCTCCGGTAGGATCAACATTTGGGTCATTGCTGCTGACTGCTATTTTTGTCCTTGCTCCGGCTTCTCTTGAAATACTTTTAATTTCAACAATACCGTCTTTAACTTCGGTAACTTCAGCCTCGAATAATCTTTTAACAAGCTCCGGATGAGTTCTTGATACAAGAATCTTTGGTCCCTTTGTTGTATCGCTAACTTCAAGAACATAAAGCTTTACTCGCTCGGTCGGTCGGAATACCTCACCCTTGATTTGTTCCTTTTCAGTCAGAATCGCATCAACCTTTCCAAGATTAATGCTGACGTTTCTTCCTACATAACGCTGAACAACTCCGGTAACTACATCACGTTCTTTTCCATAGAACTGATTAAACAGTACCTTTCTTTCTTCTTCACGTATTTTTTGCACAACAACCTGTTTTGCCTTTTGTGCAGCAATTCGTCCAAAATTTTTCGGAGTTACTTCAATCTGAATAATATCACCATATTCGAATTTTTTACGGGGATGAAGCTTCTTCGCTTCTTCCATTGTTATTTCAGTAACAGGATCCTCAACCTCTTCAACAATCGTATGTGCAGCATATACTACAACAGCACCAGTTTCACGATCTATGTTTACCGTTATATTTTCGGATTTTCCGAAATGATTCTTACAAGCTGCGAGTAATGAATTTTCTATTGTCTCAAGCAGTACCTCCTTACTGATATCCTTTTCACGCTCAAGTTGATTTAATGCTTCGATTAATTCCTTATTTGCATCCATTTTCCAATTTTCCTCCTCTATCATTTTCTGTAGCCCTGTTTCTTTTTGGTGATTTTGCTGCAGAAGCCACAAATTTCAACATAGCTGATGCCGCAAATACTTGCTGTTATATTAGAAATCAATTGACAGACGAATAAGTGATATTTCTTTTTTATTTAGTTCAAGTTCTTTCCCGTCTTCTTCAATTGTTATCTTTGTATCATCTGCATTTTTTAGGATTCCCGTAAATTCTTTTCTTTTATTAATTGCTTTAAATAATTTTACATCTACGCTTTTCCCTATGCTTCTTATAAAATCCTTTTCTTTCTTAAGCTGCCTTCCAAGACCCGGAGAACTGACTTCCAAAATATACGCATCCGGTATATAGTCAGCTTCATCAAGAAGGATGCTTAATTTCCTGCTTACAGCTTCACAGTCATCAATTGTGACTCCACTCGGTTTGTCAATATAAGCACGTAGAATATAATCGCTTCCTTCTTTAATATATTCAATATCAATCAATTCTACATGATGTTCTTCTGTAATCGGAAGAATCAAATGTTCCGTACGTGCTTCATATTCTTCTTTTTTTGCCATTCAGCTGCATTCCTTTCGAAGATTATTTCTTCTCAAAAACTAGGAGTGGACTTTCGCCCACTCCTACAGTTACATATCACAACAAAAGAATTATATCATTTCAAATAACAAATAGCAAGAACTTTTTATTTTATTTTTATAACTTTGATAACACATGCGAGTCTTCTTCCGTTGACAACAGCATATACGGTTGTCGTTCCTACTGCCTTTGCAGTAACTCTTCCGTTGGCTACCGTCGCAATGTCCTGATTATCTACATCCCATCGGACTGTAAAATTAGAAGATCCTGATCCGTCAACTTCAAGTTTTAATAAAAGACTGGTATACTGCTGAAGCTCTACATAGGATCTGCTTAATCCGACAACAAATACTTTGATTGTTCCTTTTCGTCCTGATTCTGTCATAATAGTGATATTTGCACTTCCGATTTCACCAGCAGTTATCTTTCCTGTATCCTTATCGACTGTTGCAACCACTGTATTATCGCTTGACCACGTTACTGTTTCGGTTGTATTATTCGGTACTAAAGAAAATGAAACTGTCTTTGTTTCTCCCGGAGAAAGAACCACTTCAGATTCTGCAAGCGAAATATTCGTTGCGGATACAGGTGCTATTACATTTACATAGCATACGGCTGATACTCCGCTACTGTCATTCGCTTCTGCATGAATAATTGTATTTCCAGGTGACAGAGCGGTGATCACACCCTGTTGATCTACAAGAGCAATCTTCGAATCATCTGATTTCCATACTGCATCGGCATAGGTTGCATCACTTGGATAAACTCTTGCATTTAGGGAATAAGAATGTCCTTGAATCAAAGTAATATAGGTTACATCTAGTTCAATGTTGGATACGAGCCTGCAGACTCGTACTTCACAGGTATCCATCGCTCCGCTACCGTCAGTTGCTTCGCAGATAATCGTAGCATAACCCATGGCAATACCCCGCATTCGTCCATTATTGTCTACCGATACAATGTCAGAGTCACTCGAATACCATTCAACCTCTTTATTCGTTGCTGTTTCTCCGGATATCGTTGCTGTCAACTTAAAGGTTTCGTTTATTCCAAGCTTATAATAATTATAATCCAGTACCAGCTCGGTAACCTCTTCAATTACAGTCACAACACAGAAATCCATGAAACCGCCTTCATCGCTTTTACAAGTAATAATTGCAGTCCCTCCGAGAAGTGCATCAACCTCACCTTTCTCATCCACTGTTAAAACGTCTGTATTGGATGAGGACCAGGTAACTCCATTATTTGAAGCAGTACCTGGGATGATATCCGCACTCAACTCGTACGATTCTCCTACTGAAAGCTCCAAAGTTGATTCGCTGATTACGATTCCTGTCACACTCTGTAACACGGTTACTGCACAATAAGCCATTGAACCGCTTCTTGTCTTAGCCATAACAACACAGGCTCCGGCTTTCTTCGCTGTTATCTTTCCTTTTTTACTTACAATTGCAACTGATGTATCACTTGTTTCGTAGGTTACTGTAGTCTCCGTCGTATCTGCAGGTGTCAAAGTTGCATCCAGATAATAATAATCACCAGCATTCAGTGTCAGCTTTGTAACGTCAAGCTTCACCGCCGTTGCAACCCGCCCTACATTTACAGTACAGGTTGCCGTATATCCGCCGTCAGAGGTTTTAGCAAGTATCACTGCAGTTCCGACTCCCTTTGAAGTAACCAGACCGTTGGCATCTACGTTCGCAACTGAAGTATTTGAAGAAGTCCAGGTTACAACAGCGTTACTTGCACCGACCGGTGAAATGGTAAATGTCAATCGGAATGTTTCTCCAACATACATATCATGTGTCGTGGCATCTAGCTTAATTCCTGTGACTGATTTTGTAACCTCAAGATTACAGATTGCAGATATGGACGCATCTGTTCTTGAAGTTGCTATAATGGATGTTTTTCCTGCTGTTTTTAATGTTACAATTCCGTTTGCATCAACGGTTGCTACCGTTTTATCCGTTGATGACCAGATTACTTCCTGATTCTCCGCACTGGAAGGCATAATTGTTGAATATAGCTGAAACCATCCTTCTGAAAGAGGAAGTACAACAGAGGTCTGTGATAATGTAATTCCGGAAATTGGCTCATATACATTAATCAGGCAAGAACCTACAACAACATTTTCCTGATTAATTGCTGTTACAACAGCTGTTCCTCCTGCTACCGCTGTTACTGTAGTACTTAAATCTCCGGAAGTACTGATTTTAATAACTTTCTCATCGGAAGATACCCATTTTAAGGATACCCCATTCAGAGACGGAGAAACCGTTGCATTAATCGTCAGATTATCACCCAGTGCAATATCTTTCTGCGAGGGAGCCAAAGTAATACTTGATACACTTTGTCGAACCGTAATCTGGCAATATGCGGATTTTTTTACGCCATTTACATTCTGCGTGGCAGTGATGACTGCCGTTCCTGCCTTCACACCAGTAACAAGTCCACTGTCATCTACCGTTGCTATCGAAGCATCTGAAGATGTCCACTGAATAACAGTATTATTGGAAGTATATGCAATCAAATTCAATGTTGCGTTTGTATATATAATGGAAGAAGAATAATTGAGGTAAATAGAATCAATCACCCTTACCTCAATTGTCTTTGATACAGGAACATTTGTATCAATATTAGTGCTTGAAAATACATCCGCATAACCGGATCCTTCTATCCGGTTCAGTGTAATAACAGCAGTACCGTTTCCTTCGCCGGTAATGATTCCATTTAAAACAGATGCAACTCCGGAATCACTTGAGGAATAATTATACCATCCTTTCACAGGAATCGAGGAATTCTCAAGAATGTCATAAACGTCACTGACATTCATATAAATCGGACCAGAAGCAACATTCACAGGAACTGTAACTGTAAATTTCATTTTACCGATGTTTGTATTATTTTCTGAATATTCATTAGAGACACGAACCGTCACATAATAGGTTCCAGCCTTCACTTTACTAAAATAAGCGCTTCCGCTGGTATTATAAATATCAATTTTAAACTTATCTGTTGTTCTGCTTGAATCACTGCTCCATATTACGTCTCCATTTTCATTCTTATTATAAACAGTCCACACAAGCTTTGTCGCATCAACTGCATTTGTATTGACTGTAAAACTATTCGTCTGAACTGTCTTTTTAAATTCATTTTCATATACAGGAGTGACAGAGGAATCAACAATATAGCCTGATGGTTTCACAACAACATTGATACTGATTGACTGCTCAGAAACACCGTCCTCAGAAGATGTAGTTGCTGTAATTGTCGCTTTTCCTGCTCCAACCCCAGTGATTACACCATACTTTACAGTTACAACATTGCTGTCACTGGTAGTCCAAACCACCTTCTCTTGAAGCAGGTTTCGAAGTATCGTGGATTCTTCGATTTCCTTCTCCGTTGAAAAATTATCAAGTACAACTGTATTTCCGCTTGAATTGGTAAAGCTGTATAACAGATTTGCTTTTTTTAAGAGCAGCAGGTATTTATTGTATTTATCATTTGTTGTATCCGAATCGGTCAGAACCTCCGGTCCTGATATCTGAAGTGTACTTCTTGATTTATCAGTACTGAAGGCATAACGAAGTCCGTATTCCCCAGAATCATATCCATCATCATTAATAATATTGCTGCTGTCAATTGCAAGCTTCACTTGAAACTTCCATGAATAATCTATAAACTGTGTTTCTCCGAGAACCGTATCTTCTATTGTTACCCTGGCAGTCAGATTGCTGTAGCCTACTCCGTTTACTTTCAGCTCACAATAATTCAGCAGACCGCTTACGTTCTTTGAAACTCCCTTTGCAGTAAAAACTGTATCATTATCAATATTGTTATCGTCAACTACATTCCATTCAATGGTAATTGAACTTCCTGATGCTACAGAAATAGGAAGCACTGTTCCTGATTCATCAACATACATCATTTGAATTGTCATATCACGATCCAATACAATCTCGGAATTCTGACGATAATACTCTGAACCTATGTTCAGAACATATTGTCCGATTGCATCCGTCAGCGTTGCAGCTTCCGCTTCCAGTCTTCCTTCGGAATTAAGCGTACCTGCTTCCGTCTCTGGCATAATGACTGCCAGCATTAACACTAACGTCATGAATAACGCTACCATTCGAAATAATCTTTTCATATGAATCCCCATTTCTGCGCTGACTTTTGTTGTAACAGAATTAATACAAAAGTTATATTTTTCCATATTCATTCATAAAACTATTCATATTTTATATCGGATAAATACTTAAAAAACCTTATACAAATTTAAAATAAAAAAGAGACTGCTTACACAGTCTCTTACTGCTTACACAGTCTCTTTTGTTTATTCATCCCAGTTATGATATACATTCTGAACATCATCATCTTCTTCAAGTAAATCAAGAATTCGATTCATCATTTTGATATCATTATCATCCGTCAGCTCAATCCATGTCTGAGGGATCATTGTAATATCAGCATCAGCCATTTCTACCTTTGCTGCTTCAAGTGCTTCTCTTACAGCGCTGAAGCAATCCGGGTCAGTAATAATCTCATAGCTGTCATCTTCTTCATTAAAGTCCTCTGCCCCTGCATCTAAAGCAAGCATCATAAGACTATCGGAATCAATTTCGCATTCTTCTTTATCTATGATAATCTGTCCCTTTTTATCAAACATAAAAGATACACAGCCCTGAGTACCAACATTTCCATAACCTTTTGTAAATGCATTTCTTATATTTGCAGCTGTTCTGTTCTTGTTATCAGTCAGCCCGTCAACGATAATTGCAGTACCGTTCGGTCCATATCCTTCATATGTTACATGTTCATAATTAACATTTCCATTGTCTCCTGCTGCTTTTTTGATGCTGCGATCAATGGTATCATTTGGCATATTATTTGCTTTTGCTTTTGCAATCACATCACTTAACCGGCTGTTATTGTTCGGATCCGCACCGCCTTCTTTTACAGCAACTGCGATCTCTCTTCCAAGCTTCGTGTAAATTTTACCTTTTACTGCATCATTCTTTTCCTTTTTGTGCTTGATGTTTGAAAATTTGTTATGACCTGACATAAAATCCTCCTGAATCTTTTATTCCTCATTTGTTTCTTTTTTCTCTTTTGCTTTTGCTATCTTACTAAGTTTGTGCATAACTATATCTGTATCCTTTAATGATCGAACTGCACACATAATCGTATCATCTCCCGCAATACATCCGACAATTCCGTCAATATGAAGAGCATCCATGGCTGCTGCAACTGCCATGGCCATTCCGCTGACTGTTCTGACAACAATTATATTCATTGCTTTGTCCATGGAAACAAACCCGTTTTGAAGAATATGAACATATTTTTCAATCAAAACATCTTCTTGCTTTTTCAGCTCAATATATTTTTGTTTTCCGTTGTCGACAGCAACCTTGGTAAGCTTCAGTTCACGTATATCTCGAGAAACAGTCGCCTGAGTTACCTGATAACCTGCTTTCATCAAAAGCTCTGCAAGATCCTCCTGAGTTTCAACTACGTTATCAGTAATTAATTCAATAATTTTTGCCTGCCTGCTTACCTTCATATTGCCCCCATTTTATAATATATTATCATTGCTTCCCCATCCAAGCTTTGATATTAGAACACGGTAAAAACCGTTTTCTTCAAAACGAATCAACCTTGTAATACGGGAGGAACGTTCAATTATAATCTTGTCTCCTACACGCATATTGTCGAAAAGCTGTCCGTCCGTTGTAACCACTGCTTCATCTTCCTGAGTTTTCTTGCTTCTCATAACCTCAACCTCAATGGTATCTGAAGATGATATGACAAGACTTCTTTCGCTTAATGAATGCGGACAAATCGGTGTAATCACGAACATATCCGCTTTTGGTGAAACAACAGGTCCTCCGGCAGAAAGATTATAAGCTGTTGATCCGGTTGGAGTCGAAATAATTATTCCGTCTCCTGTATAAATCTGTAATGGAGTACCGTTAATTGAAAGCTTCAGACGAATCAGTCTTGAAAAACCGCTTCTTGAAATAACAGTATCATTCAAAGCCTGAATCTTCTTATCCCCGGAGCCTACCTGCATCATCATATGCTCTGAGGTAAAATATTCCTTATTTCGGATTTTATCAATTGCCATACTGATTTCATCCGGTTCAACCTCTGCAAGAAACCCGAGAGTCCCGAGATTGATTCCAAGAATCGGAATATCACGTTCAGATAAATCCTGCGCAGCATGAAGAATCGTTCCATCCCCGCCAAGAACAACCGCACAATCTGTATCATCCGGAATACTTTCGGGATTAGTATATCCAAATACACTATCCGGATTGTTTTTTTCAGCACGAACAACATCAAATCCATTTTTCTTCAGATAGGCTTCTGTTAAGTCAGTAATACAGAAATCCCTGTCTTTGTCCAGATTTGTTATGATACAGAATTTTTTCATTCTCCGTATCCCTCCACAGACCGTCCTTCAAATTAGTTTAGCACAATTAATTCTGTTTTACAAGAAAAGATTCTTTTCTGTATCATGTGCAGCAGCAACCGTTTCAGTAATCCATTTTTCTAAAGCTTCCTGTGTTTGATCTTTTCCCTCAAATCCAGATCCCTTATTGGAAAGGTACATCAGATACTCAATATTTCCTTCCATTCCGCGAATCGGAGACCAAGTTATATCTTTTATAAAGTAACCTGCTTCCATCGTAAATTTAAGTACTGTCTGTAATACCTCTTCATGTATTTCCGGCTCACGGACAATTCCCTTTTTCCCAACCTTTTCTCTTCCTGCTTCAAATTGCGGCTTAATCAGGCAAACAAGCTCTGCATTATCTGCAAGCAGTTCTTTTACCGGCGAAAGTACTTTGCTGAGTGAAATAAACGCTACATCAATTGAAACAAAATCAGCTTTATCCGGTATCATTTCCGGTGTAACATTTCTAATATTTGTTTTTTCCATACTGATAACTCTCGAATCAGTACGAAGCTTCCAGACAAGCTGATTTGTTCCGACATCAATTGCATAAATCTTCTCTGCACCGTTCTGCAGCATGCAATCTGTAAAGCCACCAGTTGACGATCCGACATCCATACAGATTTTACCGTCAAACCGAAGATTGTGGAGCTCAATCATCTTCTCAAGCTTATATCCGCCTCTACTGACATATTTCATCGGAGCACCATGCAGTTCAATCAGGCAGCTGTCCTGAAACATGCTTCCTGCCTTGTCCTCGCGTTGTCCATTCACAAAGACCTCTCCTGCCATAATAATCGCTTTTGCTTTTTCTCTTGATTCGGCCAGATTACGTTTCATCAAAAGAATATCAAGACGTTCTTTCATAGGTTCCTTCCTGAAAATTATTATTTATCAAGCTGTTCTGTTATTCTTTTTACAACTGATTCTGTATCGGTTCCGGTGAATTTTTTTAATTCTGTTATCGTTCCTTGTCTTAAGTAATCATCCGGCAGAGCAAGATTCAGATAGCAGTCAGGATTAATATGATTTTCTTCAAGTATTGCAGCTATCATCTCTCCGATTCCGCCACGTTTCACATTTTCTTCCAGTGATATAACTATTTTTGCATCTGAAGCATAAGTAAGAATCATATCCTTATCAATCGGGTTAATAAATCTCAGGTTAACAACCGTCACCTTCAACCCTCTTTCTTTTTCCAGAATGTTTGCTATTTCACAGGCCGTCTCATTCATTACACCAAGTGCAAAAATCGTTATTCCGGATGTTCCTTCTAAAACGAGCTCCGCTTTACCGTATTCTACAGCTATATTAGTCTTTTTATCCGAAATAATTAACGACCTTCTCGGATAGCAGACTGCGCATGGTTTATTTGTAATAAATGCAAATCGAATCATTTCACATAATTCATAATCATCCTTCGGAAGCATTACCGTAAGTCCCGGAATATGTCCGAGAAAAGAATTAGTATAAATACCCTGATGTGTTTCTCCGTCATTTCCAACAATTCCGGTACGATCCACGGCGAAAATAACAGGAAGCTGCTCCATGCATACATCCTGTATAATCTGATCATATGCACGCTGTAAAAATGTTGAATATACTGCAACGACAGGGTGATATCCTCCTGCTGCAAGTCCCGCAGCAAAGGTTACTGCATGTTCTTCTGCAATTCCAACATCAAAAAAACGTTCTTTAAAATATTCTGAAAAGGCTGTAAGCCCTGTTCCGTTCTTCATTGCAGCAGTAACCGCACAAATTGCCAGATCATCTACCGCAAGCTTAACCAAAACTTCTCCGAATAAATCGGTAAAGCTTTTTTTCTTGCTACTTAGCAGCTCACCTGTTTCTCTGTCAAACGGATCGATTCCATGAAATTTTACAGGATTATTCTCTGCGGCGCGATATCCTTTTCCTTTTTTGGTTACCACATGAATTAATGTAGCATTCTCTTTTCTTGAAGCAATTTCAAGGGCTTTCTTCATCTGTTCAATATTATGACCGTCAATTGGTCCGATATAGGTAAGTCCCATATTTTCAAACAGCATTCCCGCAACAAAGAGATGCTTTATTGAGTCCTTCCCGCGTTTTAAAACTTTTGTAATCTGTTCTCCATGCTTTGCAGCATGGCTTAACGATAATTCAAGTTTTTCTTTGAACTGTATATATGCATGGCTGGTTCGTATTTTACCGAGATATCCGGCCATCGCTCCGACATTCTCAGAAATTGACATATTATTATCATTTAATACAATCATCAGATTGCTTTTTAAACGTCCGGCATTGTTCAAAGCTTCGAATGCCATACCGCCGGAAAGTGCTCCATCACCGATTACTGCAATTATTTTTTCTTTTCCACCGGACAATTCTCTTGCTTTTACCATACCGAGCGCTGCAGAGATTGATGTTGAACTATGTCCGGTATCAAATGCATCACATTCGCTTTCCGATCGTTTCGGAAATCCACTGATACCGCCAAATTGACGTAACGTATCAAAACAATCCTTACGTCCGGTCAATATCTTATGGACATAGGATTGATGACCGACATCCCAGATCAGCTTGTCCTTTGGAAAATCAAGAAAAAGATGTAAAGCCATAGTAAGCTCTACAACACCAAGATTTGCAGCAAGATGTCCTCCGGTATTGCATATGTTTGCAAGCATAAACCGTCTTAATTCAGCTGCAAGCTGCTCATACTGTTCCGGCTGTATTTTTTTAATATCATTTGCCTCTGTAATCTGATTTAGTAACGGCGTCATTTTACGCCCTCCAGAATAATTAATTATCACGTTCCAACAGCCATGTCATCAGCCATCTTAGGAAATTAAGATCCCCCGGAAGATTGCAAAGACTGTTCAACGCCTCTATCGTAAATTCCTTTGCTTCTTTTTTTGTTTCTTCCAAACCTTCTATAGAGATTAATGTACTCTTTTCATTTTTTATATCACTTTTAATTGGTTTTCCCATCTTTTCTGCAGTACCGCATAAATCCAAAATATCATCCTGAAGCTGAAAAGCCTTTCCAAATCTGGAGGCTGCCATAAAAGCATCCTTTTCCTGTGTTTCGTTTCCACCTCCAAGTATAACACCGATACAAAAAGCAGCTTCCAGAAGTCTGGACGTTTTAAGCTCATACATTTCAAGCTGAAGCTCCTTACTCAGATTTTTTCCTTCTGAGTCAAGATCAATAATCTGTCCGGCTATCATCCCGTTATGTCCTGCACATTCAGCCAAAAATCGTTGTGCTCTGATTGCATTTTTAACAAGAATATTCCCATTTGGCGTATTTAGCATTGAAAGCCGCTCAAGTTCTGACGATGTCAGAATAAAAGCTTCATTTAGCAAAGCATCACCTGCAAGTATGCCGACTGCTTCTCCAAATTTGGCATGTGTAGTTGGCTTTCCTCTTCTCAGCTCATCGTTATCCATTGCCGGAAGATCATCATGAACAAGAGAATAGGTATGAATCATTTCCAGTGCTGTTGCAAAACAATATGCACTGATAATAGCGTCTTCACAATCCGCCAGCGAAAACAGCTTAAAAATTTCAATTAAAAATAACGGGCGAAGTCTCTTTCCGCCTGCCAGAATACTGTAATTCATCGCTTTTGTTATAACCGGATATGCCGGATGCTCCTCTGGCAGATAAGTTATAATCTTTTTATTAATCAGTTCGGTCTTTCTTTTTAACAGTTCAAGTTCTTCCATTTTGCTCCTTATCGCTGCTGTTCCTCAAGAAGAATAATCTCCTTTTCAACGCAGTCAATTGATTCATTACAGAATTTCAACAGTTTCATTCCATCCTGATACAGACGAAATGATTCTTCGAGAGAGCATTCCGGATTTTCCATATTTTCAATTATTTTATTCAATTCGATCATTGCAGTTTCCAGTGATTTATTCTCTTGTCCACAATCCTGCGCTTCTCTTACTTCAGTCTTTTTTTCCTTTGCCATAATTACCTTCATTCTTTTTATTTAAGGGGATAAATCACTTTAATCTCAGCTTCCATCTTTCCGTCAGTTACATTAATCATAATAATGTCACCTGTTTTTACATCCACAACAGAAGAAACATTCTTCCCGTCTTGATCTGCAAGATAAGAATACCCAGACTGAAGCTTTTCGACGGGAGATGCTCCCTTTATTCGTTCAATCATCAGAGAAAGTCTGTGTCTCGACTCGGAAAGCCGTTGTTTCATAAGCTGTTGAAGCTGTTCATTTGCAAGTATTAAATCCTTCTTTTTATGCTCTACTTTTCCAACCGGCGAATTAAGCTGTAACCTCAATCTGTATTGTTCAAGAAAAGTACGTTCTTTTATCAACAGATTCTGTATCCCATGAATTAGGTCACTGTGCATATCAACAAGCGAAGACATTATCCTGCCCATTTCACATACAGCAAGTTCAGCTGCTGCAGAGGGTGTTGGCGCACGAAGATCAGCGGCATAATCAGCAATTGTAAAATCTGTTTCATGTCCTACAGCAGAAATAACCGGTATCTTGCATTCATAAATGGTCCTTGCAAGAACCTCGTCATTGAATGCCCATAAGTCCTCAAACGATCCACCGCCACGTCCAATGATGATAACGTCTGCACCGATTCGGCTGATTTCCTTTATTCCACGAATGATTGATTCGGCGGCACCATTCCCCTGTACCTGAGCAGGATATAAAATCAATTGAATAAAAGGATTCCTTCTTTTTGAAATACTAATAATATCCTGTATCGCAGCACCGGTACTTGCTGTTACAATCCCAACTCTTTGACTATAAAATGGAATCGGTTTCTTATGCTCTTTTGAAAATATCCCTTCCGAATCAAGCTTTTTTTTCATACGTTCAAACATTTCATAAAGCGCTCCGATTCCGTCCGGCTTAATTGTCTCTGCATAGAGTTGGTATTTTCCGTCACGCTCATAAATTCGAATATTTCCCTGAATAATAACTCCAATACCTTCTTCAAGACGAAATCGAAGCTTTATTGCGTTCCCGGCAAACATAATACAAGAAATCTGCCCACAACTATCCTTAAGAGTAAAATAAATATGTCCGGAGGAATGATATTTACAATTGGAAATCTCGCCCTTCATACTTATATTATTCAGTATTTTATCGTGTGTAAATAGTGAACTAATATATGAATTAACCTGTGATACTGTATATACCTTTTCCATTAATCCTCAATCATCCTTGCCAGTACCCCGTTTACAAAGCTGGAAGAAGCATCACCACCATATTTTTTAGCCAGCTCAACTGCCTCGTTAATGGATACCTTCACCGGAATCGTTTCATCATATTTCATTTCATATACAGCAATTCGAAGTATCGTAACGTCTACTTTTCCGATCCGGCTCAGTTTCCATCCGGAAATAGCAGTAGAAAGACGATTATCAATAATCCCAAGCTTCTCAATAATATCAAAAAGTCTCTTTTTTAAAGCTTCTGATATTTCACGGTCTGCAAAATCCTCTTCATCATCCCCGTTTAACACGGAAAGATACAAATCAATCTGTTCTTCCAATTCATCACGTTCGTAAAAATCTGTCTGAAACAGCATCAGAAAAAGCTGTTCTCTTTGTTCTCGTAATTCAAATTTGCTTTCTTTCTTCTGTCCCATGCTTTTCCCTCAGACGCATAAAAATCCCGCCATAAATGGCGGAATTTTTAGTTATTTTTCTTTATTAATATTAACACCGACGATATGAATATTCACCTCGGCAACCTTAAGTCCGGTCATATCTTCAATTGCACTTCTTACACGATCCTGCACTGCCAAAGTAACACTCTTAATACTGAATCCATACTCCATTGTCAGTGACAAATCAACCTTAACTACTCCGTCTTCAAGATCAATCTTTGCGCCCTTTGATATATTTTTAACTCCAAGCCTGCCGATAATTTCATTTGTAATATTACCTGACATCGCAGCTACACCTTTGATTTCCGTAGCGGCAACACATGCAATCGTCGCAATCACATCATTAGCAATCAGTACCTCACCGAGTGTATTACTCTGATTTGACGTATATGCATTGTTCTCGTATTCTTTTGCCATGGTAGTTCCTCCTGTATCGTGCTTTATTACTTATTTCTATTCTATATTATAGCAAAAAATAGTTATAATGCAATGTTTAATTTTTATCCTGATTTAATCCTGAATAACAACTGCGGAAATATAGATAGCCTGTGCATCCATTCCTGTTTTCCTCATGACAATATCTTCAATCTGTGCAACCTGCTGCTCCGTAATCGTACTTGCATTAACCACTACCTCAACTGTTGCATCATCCATGCTGACCACTGCTCCTTCAAATCCTTTTGCTTCTAAGAGCAGTTCAGTTGCATTTTCTATTTCTGCTATTTCTGCCAGATCAACAATCTTTTCAATTGCTGCAGATTTTTGTTCTTCCGAAATTGAGGTATCTGCAATCAGTTCCATCAGCATTGCTTTATTTCTTGACCGAGTCTGTTCTCTTGTCAGCTTTGTCGTAGAAAAAAAGTCTGAGCTTAAGGTAGTACTGGCAAGTACGGCTTCTCCCGGAGCTGCTTCTGTCTGTTCTGTCTGTTCAGGATCATTATCAGCTGCTTCTGCAGCATTTTCTAAAGCAATCAAATCCCCGTTTCCTGTACTAGTCACTTCATATGTATTTAAATTTGTCTGGTTATCAACCTCTGAAATGTCAAGTAAAAGGTTACTGTCTTCATTTTCTGAAAGATTACTCTCATTATATGCTTCATAGAGCTCTGACTGTTTTTCTGATACTGTATCTTTGGTCAGGTTAAGATATCCTGCGATTGCGATCATTATGGCCAAAGCTGTAATAATGATCTGATTCTTTTTGAACAAATTCTTCATTTATGACTCCTTTGATTACATTTATTTTATTTCATTGGAAGCACTATTATCTTATGCTTAGGGACTCCGAATAATGCCTCAACCGCATTTGAAATATTAACAGCAATCTCTCCGTTGCCTCCGCCTTCAGCAACAATTACCGCTCCTGATACCAATGCGGTTTTTGTTTTTAAAACATAAGGCAGCTCTTCCTTTTCTTCTGTTGTAATCAAAACCGTCTCTTCCCCATCCTTTAAAATTATTTTTTCTTCTGAAGTTTCATAAATCAGCATAACCTCAACTGCTCCGACACCATCGATCTTTTCAAGAATAAGCTTCAGCTTTTCTTCGTCACTTAATAATACACTTTGGGTTGGATAATTTAAATTCTCCTGAACAGTCTGTACCTCACTTTGATCCAAATTATTTTTTTCCTTTCCAAAAAATAAATCAGGAACAGAAATTACCAAGAGTGCAATTCCTGCAATTAATAATAGAATCAGATTTTTAATTCCAATTTCTTTTAACTTAATTTTCATTGTTTCCTCTCATGATAGAGTTATTTTCATCTTTTATGATAATTATCGCAGTGTAAGCCGTATAGACTCAACACTTATTTCAAATTCTTTTGAAATTTTATCTCTTAATTTTGTAAGCGATACTGTGTCACCTGTCTGACCCTCTTCTTTCATTTTCATCTCAAGATTAAGCAAGGTTAACTTACCATAATCTTCAGAATACAGATCCTCACAGATTTTCATATCATATTCCGTTATTATCATTGATTGTTCCAAAGCTATAACATTCAGCTGATTTATAATGCTTGTTTTCAATTGCTCTGTCAGTTCATTTTTTTGAGCTTCCTTCGCTTTTTCAATTATTTTCTCTCCTTCATTCATTTCCTCCGTCTTATCATTTAACTCATCAAGCTCAATATACTGTTCAAGATTCCATTGATAGTCATCAAGCTTCTGTATTACCAGAAATACCGGCTCTGCCAGTAATACAATCAAAATAACACCCATAACAAGACGAATATATTTCTGATAACTCTGTCCATTGATTAAATTACTGACAGCAGTTGAAACGATCAGATATGCTGTAATTCTTTGTATCCATTCATACATAATTAGCTCCGCAGAATCGTATTTTTACAAAGTTGTATATGCCACAAGCGCAATTGCAAGCAAAAAAAGCAGTGCTCCTGTCAGAAGTGTTTTTGCCAGCATACCGGATGCTACAGAACCGGAGTTCATGCTGTCTGTGATTCTTTTTTCTGAAACCGGCTGAATTACAGCAGCTCCGGCCTTAAATAGTAAAACATAGATAGAAAGCTTAATAATCGGAATAATACAGATTACAACAATAGAAAGCATTCCCGCAGTACCGATAGCATTTCTTAGTAATGCACCCGCTCCAAGCATTGTTTCTGTTACACCACTAAGCATTGATCCGATACCCGGAATAGCCGATGCGGTTTTTACGATTCCAATCCGTTTCATCCGATCAATAGAAGGCGTCAGCATACTTTGGATTGTACCAATTCCTATTACGATTGCTGTCATTGTCTTTAGTCCCCAACGAATGATTGTTTCCAGTAATTCAACAAATCTTGACAGGTGATTTTCTTTTGACAGATTACTGGCCAGGCTGATAATCATGTACATATTAATCATCGGAAGTATGATTTTTAATAATATGGTATCTGTAATTGTTATAAGAACAAGTGTTGCTTCGTACCAGTATACCGAAGTTACGGTTCCGGTACCAAGAACAATTGCCATACAATAAGATGGTACTAAAAGTTTCATGAATTCCGTTAAATTAGAAATTGTATGATATGCAATCCCATAAGCAGCATAATAGCTGACAGCCAGAATTCCATAAAGTATAAGATATGTAACATAAAATGCTGTATCTGCAACATGACTGCCTTGAAAAGCAAACGAAAAATTTGAAAATATTGCCGCCACCAGTGTTATAGCCAAGATCTTCATAAATTCTCCTGACCCAGTTTTCAACTGTCCAAAAGCAACTGTTTTTATCAGTTCAAGGATTCCTGACAGATCCATTGATAATTCACCATGAATCACGTTTTGAATAAATTCCTCAAAATGAAACACAGAGCTGCCATCTGACGAATTATTCAGGATATCCTGAATACTGCTATAATCAGTTTCTTCTTTAATTAAATTAAAAAAGTTCTCGTACTCTGTTGTCATTCACATTCTCCTGTCAGATTTTTATTGTCTCCAGTAATGCCAGAAGTATTGGCATACTGATTGCCATAATGGAAAGCTTTCCGGCAAGTTCTATGTAATTACCTATGGATGCATGTCCGGTATCCTTACATAAGTTGGATGAAAACTCTGAGACATAAGTAATACCAATTATTTTCATCAGTATTTCGAAGTATGATGCATTCATAGAAACATAGCTTTCCATCTGTTTTAGACCACCAAGAATTGACTTAAGCTTCACAGCAGCAAATGACATAATTAGAAGACCACCTGCCAGACAGATAAGAACTTCATATTCACTTTTACGTTCACGAAACTGTAATGCAATCAGTACCGTAACAATACCGGCCAGTGCTATTTTTATCATTATTACATCCTTATATTTGAAATAATGTCTGAATTGTTTCAAACAATTCAGCTATATACGGTAAAATCCAGAACAATACAAGCACAAGTCCTGCAAGTCCAGTCAGATATGCAAGATCATCTCTTCCTGAATGCTTTAGTATCTGGTTAAGAACTGCAACAAGAATTCCGACTGCCGCAATTCGAAATATGAGGTTCGTAGTCATTGGTTATCCTTTCGTTAAAACGAAATAGTTTATTCTTTTATTACACTATAAAAGTATAATTATGATAAAAACACCGATTAAAACTCCAAGACTTCGATATAGCTTTGTTTTTGCTGCAATGATTCCATTGATTGCCGATGCCTCTTCTTCTAAATATCCAATAAATAGCTCAAATTCGCCCATCTGCTGTTCTCGATCTGTAAATCCGATTCTTTCACCAAAATCAATCAGTTGCTTTTTGTCCTGCTTTGATAAGGAACTTTCTTTCAATGTTTTTTGACAGATATTTGACCATATATTACCAAGACTGATTCCCGGAGAATGCTCCAACTGTTCCGTCATATCATGCAGGAAATCGTGGTAGCTTCCATCATGTCGAGCAAATGCAGATTTAATTGCTTCTGGAAGAGAAGCTCTTGTATATCGAATATCTCCGAGAATTACCTTAAATACTCTGCACAATTCGTTGATTTCCTCCAAACGTTTTCGAAGTTCAAATGCATACAGAAACCCAATTCCGGACGATGCCGCAAGTACCATGAGTGCTCCGCATAATTTTATCATTTCAGTTTTACCCCCGCTTCACTTACCACAGACCATTTACCGCTTCCGAATCCTCCGTCTAAAATAACATATCTTCGAAAATAATGATTTTCAAAAATACTGTCCCATAGCTTTTTCTCTTTTAATTCTGATAAGGACGCTGCATGAGTTGTTGCAAGAATTGAGCATCCGCATCCAAAGGCTTTTTTAATTGCAGCCAAATCTTCTTCTGTTGCAAGCTCATCCAAAGCAATGATTTGAGGCGACATTGATCTTAAGAGCATAGTGATTCCGACAGTTTTTGGACAGCAGTCATAAACATCGGTACATTGTCCAACTTCATTTTGTGGAATACCCATATAGCATGCTGCAATTTCAGAGCGCTCGTCCACTAGTCCGACATGATAACCTTTTTTATGATATTTTGTACCGTTTGACAGATTTCGCACAATATCGCGAAGCATGGTTGTTTTTCCAAAGCCTGGTGGTGATATAATTAAGGTATCTAAAAAATGCTCCTTATCATATAAATATTCCATTAACGGATCAGAACATCCTTTGATCTCATGAGCCAAACGAATGCATAAAAAAGAAATATATTTAATACATTTAATTTCATGCTCTTCACACACGACTTTGCCGGCTACTCCAATCCGATGTCCTCCCGCGATTGTTAAAAATCCCTTTTTCAATTCTTCCTCATATGCGTAAAGCGAATAATTGCTGATATATTCCATTGTTTCCTTTAATTCAGAAGCTGATATCATTAATCCGTCAGAAATGCAGTCTGTCAACTTTTGCTGATCATTAATCGAACATTCTCTGTTGCCGTATCGTAGAATAATCGGGCACTCCGCACGTAATCTGATTTCCTTTAATTCCATGAAATCTTCAACAGCATTATCTAACGCTTTTCTTAGTGACAAAGAAAATATTTTTATAAATTCTTCTTTTCGTTTATTTACTCTCATTCTGTTCTTGTCCTCCTGCTATTCATTTATATGTTTTGTTTTTTTTAATATGCAGAGTTGCATAAAAAAAGCGGTTACACTGATGTGTAATCGCCTTTTTATTTTGGTATTTATCAATCAATCTTTGTAATCGCCAAAGATAAATACATGAAGTGCTTTAATATTCTCAGGAAAATTAACCTGTATCAAGTCTGTCATTCCATTATATACTGTATCGCTGTAGCTTCCATTGATTGGAATTCTCATTTGTACAAAAGTTGTAATTTTGTTATTTACCGCAGTTTCAAGATAATCTGAAATCTGTTCTCCGGTAATATCCGTTGTTACAAGTGGGAGCAGTTCGTTCGCAAGTGATGTCAGCTGAAAAAGATTTAATGTTTTTACTTTTTCAAATATAGCGTTCAGCAAAATCCGATGTCTTGACGTTCTGCCAAAATCAGCATATATATTTTCTCCCGTCGCAACCTTACGAATACGCGCATACCCGAGCGCCTGATTTCCATTCATCAGGTTAGAACCAGGTTCAACAGTTCTGTAAATCGGATTGGAAATATAGTTCGTGGTATTCAGGTAATCAGCTTCTTCTTTTGTAAGACTGATAGTAACACCATTCATGCTGTCAATTATTTTTTCAAAGCTTTCAAAACCAACAAGCATATATCCATCCAGTTTTATTTCGAAATTCATCTCTATAGTATCATATAATAAATCAATTCCACCAAGTTGGTAAACAGAATTTATTCGATTATCTGAATGCCCTGGAACTGCAACCAGCATATCACGCATTAAGGATGTCAGCTTTACAGTCCCTTCTTTCGCATCCATTGTAGCAATGATAATAACATCTGTATTACCGCGGCTTCCTCCCATATCAATTGCTTCTTCCCCAAGCAGAAGAATGTTGATAATATAATCCTCTTCTCTTGGTATATTAGTCGGAGTCGGACTTGTCTGTGCAGTACTGTCATTCACACCGGGGGTTATTTCTCCGGGCGTAATCTGTTCTGCTCCGGTTGGTATCGTAGTGAGCTGTTCTGCTGAAGTAGGCTGAGTGCCATTTTGTGTTCTTGCTTCGAAATACCATCCTATTAAATTATAAACCACTTTACCGCCTGAAGCCGCCACTGCAACTGTAAAGCTGAATATAATCATGAATACAGCAGTTCGAAGAACCATAAACCATTTAGGGGTGTTCTTTCTGTATTTTAAGAACATTAAAAGAACTCCGGCAAACGGAATCAGCGATAACAGCCACTTTTTTGAGCCGCCTTTATCTTCAGGTTCCTTTTCCAGTTCATAATTTACCTGAAGAGCCAGAGCAGCATTAATATCCTCCATGATGTCATCTTCATCTTCATGTGACTCTTCTGCTTCAAAATCTTCATTATCCTCTTTTTTTTCTGAAACTGAAGCTGTTGATTCATCTTCTTCCGCCGCTTCATTTGCTGCAGCAGCCTCATCATGATCACCAAGAATCATACTGATATTGTCGTAAAGTGCCGAATCGAATTCTGCAAATTCTTCATCAGATAATTCATCCTTTTGTTCTCTTGGAATATTGCTTACATCGTTGTATTCTGTTGAGATATCTGCATTATCCGGTTCTTCCGTTAAAGATTCAACCAAATCAAACAGGTTTTCATCATCAGATGAAGTAATATTCTTTTTCTTATCGTCACTCATGCCGTTTTCCTTCCGGGTTTATCTTTCTTTATTCCGATGCCTGATTGTATATAAAATCATGAAGCAGAACAATATTCGCTTCCAGATCTGGAACAAGAACATCCTTTATATTCCCCACCTCACTCTTCATCGTATAAGCTCCTTCGGCAGGAATTCTGTACATATCCATTGTAGTAATACCATGCTCAATTATATTTGTCAATTCTTTTTTCATTGCTTCCTGCGTAACATCCGTTGTAATATACTGCATACAGTCATCCATAATGGTAAACAGTTTTATGATATTTTGTTTTTTATATGTTTCAAATATTGTGCTTAATACTCTGCGTTGCCGAACTGTTCTTCCATAATCATAATTCTGTCCGCCAAGTGTAGGAACCTTTCTTACCCTGCAATATCCAAGAACCTGGTTTCCGTTCAACAGCTGAAGACCAGGAACCGTTTTACGATATTTTTCATTTGATATATAATTTGTAGTATTGAGATACTCCGACTCTTCCTGTGTCAGTTCAATTTCAATTCCTCCAATCAGATCAATAAGCTTCTCAAATGCATCAAAATCAACTGAAGCATATCCATCCAATTCAATTTTAAAATTCTCTTCCACCACCTGCATCAGATATTCTGCTCCGCCTTTTACATACGCAGCATTCAGTTTATTCTGACTGTAGCCAGGAAACTCCACCAATGTATCACGCAGCAGTGAGGTCAGCTTAATCGTATTATCGCTTGTATTGATAGATGCAATCAATACTGCATCCGTATTCCTCGCATTGTATATCTTTTCTATTCCTATCAGTAAATAGTTAGTAACGTAGTCTTCTTTCTTTTTATCCTGTTCTACCGGTTTGATATCCAGCTCAGCTTCATCCCCAACGCCATCGTCAGTTTTTACATATTCAAAATCATCCGGATCATGTTGAACACTGGAACTGATATATCTGCTTACAATAGTAATAATAATACTTCTTCCGGGCTTCGTAAAAAGAAAGAACAACATAACAGCAACAATCCAGGCAATAATACAAACAGCGATTTTCCATCTTTTTGGGCTCTTTTTCACAACTTCAGTTTCTGTTTCTTCGTCTTCTAATAAATAATCTCTTTTTTTTGCCATATATAATACACTCCATCTCTATCAAAAGAGGAACTTATTTTATTCCAATCTGCAAAGTTGATTAAGCAACAACTCGAGCACCTGGTAAAGCCGTATGGCAGATACGCTATTGAGCCGTTCTTTCGGCGTGTGAATATCAAACATATCAGGTCCAATTGATATCATATCTGTTTCCGGCATTTTTTCACTGAATAATCCACATTCCAACCCAGCATGAATTACTTTATCAACCGGTTCAGTTCCGTATACCTGCTTATATGATACATGAAATAATTCTCTTAAATTAGATTTTTCACGATACTCCCATGCCGGATAAGAAGCACCTGTTATACTGCTTCCTCCGGAATGTTCAATCAGAAGGCGCAGCTTAGCCGTTAAAAAAGCCAGTTCAGAGGATACGGAGCTTCGTAATGAATAATGAAAGTCTGCTTTATTCTCATTAGATTTAAATATACCCAGATTTAATGAAGTCTCAACAAGATTCGGAACCTCTGTACTCATCCTCTGTACTCCGTCCGGAGCCAGTAATAAAAGAAACAGTAACTGATTTCTGCTTTCCTGTGACATACAGCTCTTTTCTGTTATACTATTACATAAAATACTAAATGACATTTTCTTCTGACTGGCACAGTAGTTCTTACGAAGTTTCTCTGCGAGCTGCTCCAGTACTAAAAAATCTTTTTTGTATTCATAATCTGTCAGCAAAATTTCCGCTTCAGAATTCGCAGGAATTGAATTATCCTTTTCTCCTCCGTTCAGTGATACTAGTGAAAAGTTACATTCATTACCAAATTCATATAGTAATCTTCCCATTACGGTAACAGCATTTGGAATATACTTGTCAATTTCCGAACCCGAATGACCACCGGTCAATCCACTGAGGATAATTTTAATCGATATTCCTTTTTTATTAATCCTTCTTAATGGGAGTTCTGCATCTACACGTTGTCCTCCGGCACAACCGCACCAACAGGTTCCGTCTTCCTCAGAATCGATATTAATTAGATAAGCTGCCGGATACTTTTCTGCTTCTAGAATTTTTGCACCTTCCATGCCGGTTTCTTCATTGGTTGTAATGATACAGATTAATTCCGGATGAAGAAGTTCACAATCCGTCAAGACAGACATCATATATGCAATGGAGATTCCATCATCACCGCCAAGCGTTGTTCCATTTGCATAAATAAATGTTCCGTCTGTCAAAAGCTCCAATCCTTCTTTTTCAAAATCATGCTGAATCTCAGGAAGCTTTACGCATACCATATCCATGTGCCCTTGAAGAATCACTGCCGGTGCTTTTTCATAACCGGATGATGCCGGTTTTTTAATTATTACATTAAGCGCTTCATCCTGCACATATTCCAGATGATTCTCCTTTGCAAAGCAGCACAGCCAGTCACTGATTTTTTGATTATAATCAGATCCTCTCGGTATTACGGATAGATTACTAAAATTTTGAAGTACATTTTTATAATCTTTTGCAGCTATCAGCTCATTAATGTTCATTCTAATCCCCATTTCTGCGCGTCTTTTTTGCGCATAACAGACTTTGTATCAAACACCATATTTATTAGACGATTTCGTTCCGCATTCAGTTCCCTTAGTTCTTGAAGCTATGAATCGGTGCCGGAATACGTCCTCCGCGGGAAATCATTGCTTCACAAGAAAATTGATTTACAGACATAATCGGCGCATATCCAAGCAGTCCGCCAAATTCAACGGTGTCTCCTTGCTTTTTCCCACTTACCGGAATAATACGAACTGCTGTCGTCTTGTTATTAACCATACCGATTGCCATCTCGTCTGCAATAATCCCCGAAATTGTCGATGCAGAGGTGTCTCCGGGAATAGCAATCATATCCAATCCTACAGAGCACACACAAGTCATAGCCTCCAGCTTTTCCAGATTCAGACTTCCTGCGATTACAGCATCAATCATTCCTTGATCTTCACTGACCGGGATGAATGCTCCGCTCAAACCTCCCACATAGGAAGACGCCATTACTCCGCCTTTTTTTACTTGATCATTTAGGAGTGCCAGTGCTGCTGTTGTTCCGGGAGCTCCCACATATTCCAGTCCGATCTCCTGAAGAATTTCGGCAACACTGTCACCAACTGCCGGAGTTGGCGCAAGTGATAAGTCAACGATTCCAAACGGAACATCCAGAAGCTTTGAAGCTTCAAGAGCAACAAGCTGTCCGACACGTGTTATTTTAAAAGCGGTTTTTTTAATTGTTTCACATAATGTTCCAAAATCTTTCCCTCGAACCTTCTCAACTGCTTTTTTAACAACTCCCGGTCCGCTTACGCCGACATTGATGACTGCATCTCCTTCTGTAACACCATGAAACGCACCGGCCATAAAAGGATTGTCATCCGGAGCATTACAAAAAATAACCAGCTTTGCACAACCGATGGAGTCTCGTTCTTCTGTTTCTTTTGCGGTTTTTTTAATTACTTCACCAAGCATCTTAACAGCATCCATATCAATTCCGGTCTTTGAAGAACCGACATTAATCGAGCTGCAAATATTCTCAGTTTTAGCCAAAGCCATCGGAATTGATTCAATCAGCAGGCGATCCGCAGCTGTCATCCCCTTTGATACAAGAGCAGAATATCCTCCGATAAAATTCACGCCGACTTCTTTCGCAATCCGGTCAAGAGTCATCGCGATAGAAACAAAATCCTCCGGTGTCTTACAGGAAGAAGCACCAATCATGGAAATCGGAGTAACGGAAATTCGTTTATTAACAATCGGAATTCCATACATTTTTTCAATCTGCTTACCAACCGGCACAAGATTTTTTGATAAAGAAATCACCTTTTCGTATATTTTCCGGTTCGTCTCCTCCAGATTACTGCTGATACAGTCAAGCAGACTGATTCCGAGCGTGATTGTTCTGACATCAAGATTTTCTTTAGTAATCATTTCATTTGTTTCTTGTACTTCCGATAAATTAATCATAACAGCTCCTTTAAATTCTATGCATCATGTCAAATATTTCTTCCCGCTGCAGCTTAATCTCAACACCGATTTCTTCACCGACCTGCTGCAGCTCCCGAGCAAGTGTAAGAAAATCTTTTGGTGCAGCTGTAGTATCTGCTATCATCATCATGGTAAAATAATCCTGTACAATGGTTTGTGAAATATCAAGAATATTCACCTTGTTATTTGACAGGTAGGTACATACCTTTGCAATGATTCCTACGCAATCTTTTCCAACTACTGTTATTACTGTTCTGTTCATTGATTCTCCGTTCCGAAGCTGAGTGCTTCTTGATTTTTTATTCCACCACTGCCGGTTCTGTCGGGATATCCCTGTTTGCAATCCAAATATCCGGCATGTTGTTTTCCCATTTCCATTCGGCACATACTGTCTGTCTGATTGTTTCATGTGCCAATTCTGCATAATTATTTTCTTTACTCATGTGAGCAAGAATGATATATTTCAATCTTTTGTTCATTACCTTGCTGATTAATTCGGAAGAAAGTTCATTTGACAAATGTCCGCGTTCTCCTGCTATTCTTCTTTTGGTCTGATAAGGATAACTACCGGCCATAAGCATATTGAGATCATAATTTGCTTCGAGATATAAAATGTCAGATCCAGAGAGCATTTCAACCACAGTATTGTCATATTTTCCAAGATCAGTCGCCATTCCTATTTTCTTACCTTCTGACGATAAGCTGTAACATACTGGATTTTGTGCATCATGCGAAATGGAAAATGGTGTAATATGAATATTCTGAATATCAAACGATATCCCAGGCTGAACATAATGAAACAGGCTCTCTGCTGCTTTGCCTTTCGCAGATGCCTGACTTAAAACAAGTAATGTTTCTTTTGTTCCAAAAACCGGTGTGTGATATTTTTTACAGAATACCTCAAGTCCCCGTACATGATCAATATGTTCATGTGTAATCAGAACTGCCGAAATCTTATCCCCTGAAATCCCAATTTTGTTAAGCCCTTCTTCAATTCTTTTAGCAGAAACACCGGCATCAATCAAAATTCCTGTCTCGTTATTTCCTACATAAATACTGTTCCCGCTGCTTCCACTTGCTATACTGTATAGTGTCATTTTATCTCCAAGTTATTTTCTGTATTCATCCCGCCGGCTTTGAAAGAACGCATGTACTTCCTCACTGTCAACTGTAATCCGGTTTCTTCCGTGTTCCTTAGAATAATACATTGCAAGGTCTGCACGATTCAGTACTTCCTCCGGTGAAGAACAGATTTCGGGATAAGAGGTCACTCCTACACTGATTCTGACGGATACCTCTTTATTATCGTATTTCAGTTCATCGATAGTTTCTTTTAACTGTATCATAATATCATTTGTCTGATTTAAGTCAATACCCAAAAAAACCAAAACAAATTCCTCACCGCCATATCTTGAAGCAATACCGTGATTTTTAACTGCAAAGTTGTTTGCCACGTCAGAAAGACATTTCAGCACCTTATCGCCAAAGATATGTCCATAAGAATCATTAAACCCTTTAAAATGATCAATATCAAACAGTGCTGCGGATAAGGGAAGCTTTTTCTCTTCTGCTTCTTTACTGTATTGTTCAACAAGCTCATTCAAATAACGTCGATTATACAGACCTGTCAGTCCGTCTCGAACCGCTAGCTTTTGAACCTCAGAATACAGCTTTGCGTTATCAAGAGCCATGAGAATCTGAGCTGCAATGTTTTCAAACATATTAATGCTTTCATCAAAGAAATCCTGATGTTCATGCCCGCAGAAAATAGCTCCAACCGCTTTTTGATCTTTCATGACCGGAATTACAATAACAACAGAAAGCTCATCGGATAAAAGAAGTGAATCATAACATTTTCTTCGAAGCTTTTTTTCAATTACTACTTCTCCTCTTTCGATTATTTCTGCAAAGCCTCCATTCATCACCTCATTATTAAAGGCCTTCATGAAATCTTCAGATATATCGGAAAAAGAAGCATGATAGATCATTTTATCCATTGTTTCATTATCTTTAAATAAAATCAGTGCACAGAATTTCGTAACCATTGCTTTGCACACAGACTCCGTAATCTTTGTTGCTAATGTATCCATCTCTATTGTAGAGGAAATATATTTTAAGATTTCATTCTGTGCAAGAGTTTCTGCATTAACACGATTTACCTGACGATTTGCATTCTCAAGCTTTATCTTTTGAATTCCAAGCTCTTCGTTTGCTTTTTTTATTTTTTCCTGATGAAGACGTAGCGTTTCATTCATTTCTTTAGCGTTCTCTGTCATACGCTTCTGTTCAAATACCCTTTTCTCAAATGCAGTTACCCAATCGACAAAAATGCCACTGACATATGTAACAAATACCATAATAACAGCAATTGTGCTTATCATTTCAAGTGCACTGCTCCCAGCTGTTACACTGAAGAAAAGCTGATTGATTATAATAAATAAGGCCAGCGGAAATGCTCCTGCACCAATAGTGATTGTTCTGGAATAAACATCGGAATAATCAAATAGAAAAATCAGCTCAAACATTTGCATTGCAAGGTATAACCCAACCAAAATAACAGTGTTTTCATTTTGTGAAAATGCAAAATATGCTGACGTTAACAGAATCTCCGTATATCGAAGTATGATTAATCCTGTTCTCTTGTGAATCAGCTTCGCAAACAAAACAGCAAGATCAATTATAAGTAAACAAAGGAATAAAAGCAGCCCTGTCTGCTGCTTATCGTCCAGATTATTAAGCATATAAAGAAATATATAAGAAAGAACAATTGCATCAATTATTATATGTATCTTTGAAAACTTTCGTATACAATCCTCCATCTCATTCCTCATCTCTGCGCTGCCTTTTCACATAACAGACTTTGTGACAAGCAACGCGCATACACAATATCTGTAAGTTGAATTAATTCGCTTGTAAAAACATCTTTCAAAATCTATTTCATATTATTTTTCACAGTTAGTTTTCCCAGTAAATACGTATCTCATCATTTTCGTTGATCAATTGAACAAATTCTGCCTTTTCTCCATTAATGGTTAATGCAACCGCACTTCCTTTCATAACTGATAAATCAAACGGATAAAAATCCAGAACATCCACAAGTCGGTACTGCTCTTTTCCTTTCAGCAGAACCTCCTGATCATTTACTCTGACAGTTAGGTTACTTTCGTTATAATCGGAAACCAATCTTCCTTTTTCATTCTCTTCCGCTTGTTCTGCCGGCTCATCCTGATCCTCCGTTTCTAAAACAACAGAATTCAGTCTGACTTCAACTGTAAAATTATCATAAATCTTCTCTTCACGCAAAGCAGGTGCTCTGTTAATATAGAGTTCTCCAACAGTGTCGATATCCATATACCGATACAGCTGTTCGGCAGTATAGTAATCAAGATACTGAATCTCATCTCCGTTTTGAATAATATACTCTTCCGTAACCTCCTGACCATTTACCGAAATGATTCTTGGACAGGTTATTTTTTTACCGTTTACAATAAAATGAATTTTATTCTTCTTGAACTCAGGAAGTTCAGAAAGCTTTATTTCCGCTGGTTTTCCAATGGTTGACTCCTGAATCTGAATCTGATCATGCTGTATAATCGGTGTATTAATGGAAGCCTGCTTCCCATTCAACAATATAACTGCAGCTTCGCCGAGCTGGCCTCTTACCATACGTCGATCCCCGTTCAGCGAATATTCGAGTGCTTCACCGCGGCGAGGAAACATTTTTTCATTAGGAAACCCGTATTTAAGAGCAGCGTCCATCACTGCCAGCTTACTGTTATCGTATAATTTTATACGTTCATCATTTACTGTAATAAAAATAATATTGTTTTTCTGTTCATAATAATTAAGACAGATTCCAATAGGAGTAACAAGCGTAGAATCCTTTTTTATTTTTTCCTGAAGAAATTCAACCTGCCCAAGAACCTCTTCTCCACGTAATGCAACCCGGTCACTCGGAATTTGCAGCTGTTTTGCAAGTTCAGGAATAAATGTCTTAAACTTTCCTCCGCCACCGACAACAAACACCGCACTTACCGGTTTACCGCCATTCAATTCAATTATTCGCTCTGCTATCTTTCCCGTCATATTCTTTATTACAGGCTGTACTTCTTCCCGTATCTCTTCTGAAGGAAGCTTGTGTTTCATTTTTAGAATGTCCTTAAATGAAACTTCTTTTTTTCTTCCGGAAGCAAGCTTTATTTCTTCTGCTGTTTTAAAATCAACCAGATGATCTTTCATGATACATTCAGTAATAGCATCTCCGGCGCAGGGAATCATTCCGTAAGCAATAATACTTCCGTCTTTGGTAATTGAAATATCTGAAGTTCCGGCTCCGACATCAACAAGAGCTATATTCAAAAGACGAAAATTCTCCGGTATGGCTACATTGATTGCTGCAATAGGCTCCAGAGTCATATCTGCAACCTGAAGTCCCGCTTTTTCTACAGAAGCATATAAACCATCTACAACCTCCTGAGGCAGAAAAGTTGCAATAATATCTGCTGCTATTGCTTTTCCTTTATGGGATTCTATATTTGTCATAAGATATCCGTTCAAATAATAACGAATTACAGTATGTCCGACACAACTAAACACGACATTCGGATCTCTTATTTCATCACCGATTACACCGTAAGCCTTTTCAATTCCCCCTGCGATCAGGGTTCTTATATGTTCCTGAGTAATCGCGGCTTCTTCTTCCAGAAGATACTCGGTATGTACCTCAATGGTTTTTAAAACACGTCCTGCAGCTGCAATACAAACATCACATAATTTTTTCCCTGTCTGCTTTTCAAGTTCTTTTTTTACAGCAAGGATGGTCTCGGCAACTTTTTCTATATCATGTACCTGTCCGTCAATAATTGCTCTTGTATCATGAAATTTTGTATATTGTGCCACTACTGTAAAATTAGTCTCATTATTCTTGTATCCAACGGTTCCTACGATACTTCTCGTCCCGATATCAAGTCCAAATACCATATTTTCCGGCAGCCCATTTGCAGACATCATCTTTCGTTCCTTTGCAGTCTCTGTTGTTTTTTGAGTTATATAAAAATTTATTTTATTATAGCATAAATAAAGAAATCTGCCAATAATTTGTTTCTTTCGTACTATCTGTGCAGTATATCTGTTTTACGTAAGAGCCTTAAGATTGATTTTTCCGGGTTATCGCCGTTATTTTTAATAATTGCATCCGAATGTTTTCTAAAAAAAGTATCCGTATTCTGGCATTTCATTAAAGCTTTTATCTTTTCATCAGAATACCCCCGTGTTCTCGTAAGTCTTTCTGCTCTTTGTTTTTTTGTTGCATAAACATACCATATTTCGTCACATATTGATTCATATCCTGCTTCAATAAGTAATGCAGATTCAATCAGAATCATATCATATTCCTTCTTGCTATTTACCAGCATAATCTGCCTTAAAACCTCATCATTTACCGGTGGATGCGTGATTTGATTCAGCTCATTGACCTGCTTTGGACAATCAAAAATAAATCCACCCAGACGTTTTCTGTCTATTTCACCCTTCTCATCCAGTATTTCCGTACCAAAAAGCTTTACAACCTCAGAGTACGTGACTCCGCCCCTTTTCATCTGCATTTCTGCAATTCTGTCAGTATTAATCTGGTATACTCTGCACAGCCCCCCGATTAACTCACTGATATAAGTCTTCCCACATCCTGCACCTCCGGTTAAACCGATTACAGGAATCCTAACGTCTGTCTTTTTATTTTGCTTCATACCAGTTGCTGCCTTCCTTAACATCTACTTCAAGCGGAACACACAGCTTAGCTGCATTCTGCATTTCATCCTGCAATATTGCTTTAACCTGCTCCTTTTCTTCTTCTGCAGCTTCTACCAGCAGTTCATCATGAATCTGAAGAATCAGGCGTGATTTTTTAGTTTCAGCGCAAAGTCTCTTTTCAACATGAATCATTGCTATTTTAATAATATCTGCAGCCGTTCCCTGAATTGGTGAATTCATAGCAACACGTTCACCAAAAGACCTTTGATTATAATTATCTGAGGAAAGCTCCGGTATCGGACGGATTCTGCCGAACAGAGTTCTTACAAAACCGTTTTGTTTTCCTTCCTCAACACAGCTTTCCAGGTATTTTTTAATCACCGGATATGTTTCAAAATACCGATTAATATATTGTTCTGCTTCCTTTCTTGAAATATCCAGTCCTTGACTCAAGCCAAAAGAACTAATTCCATACACTATTCCAAAATTAACTGCTTTTGCATTGCTTCGCAGCTCCGCTGTAACTTCATTAAAAGGAACGTGAAATACCTGTGATGCTGTCAGCCGGTGAATATCCATTTTTTGTTTGTATGCATTAATCAGATTCTCGTCTTCTGACATTGCTGCCAGTATACGTAATTCTATCTGAGAGTAATCCGCATCTACAAACACATATCCTTCTTCCGGAATAAAAACTTTCCGAACGCTTCTTCCGAGCTCTGTTCTTATCGGAATGTTCTGAAGATTTGGTTCGGAACAACTGAGACGACCTGTTGCGGTAACCGTCTGATTAAATTTACTGCGAATTCGTTGATCCTTACCTACGTTTGCTGTCAGACTGTCAGTATACGTGGATTTTAATTTCGAAAGCTGGCGAAATTCAAGTATTTCATCTACAATAGTATAATCGTCCCGTAGCTTTTCCAGCAAATCTACTGATGTAGAATATCCTGTTTTTGTCTTTTTCCCATGTGGAAGCCCAAGCTTATCAAATAATATCACTCCTAACTGCTTTGGTGAATTAATGTTGAACTGTTCTCCGGCGTCTTTATAAATTGACTGTTCCAGACGACGAATTCCTTCTTCCAGTCTCTTTCCAAAAAGAACCAGCTCTTCGGGATCTGCTTTTATACCGCTTTTCTCCATACGATATAATGTAAAAACAAGTGGCATCTCTATTTCTCTGAACAGCTTAAGCATTTCTGTTCGGGCAAGCTCCTTCTCCAATACAGGCTGAACCCGTAGTGCCGTGATACATTCCGCACAACAGTATTCCACAAGATTCTTTTCTCCGAACTGTTCCGCTTCAAAAAGACTAAATTCCTTTGGCAGATCCGTTCTAACCACAGGAGCAATAGAAATATAATCCATTGACACACTGTCATAAGGGTAAGAAGCTTTCAGCGGATTAAGAAGGTATGCTGCTATTTCATTATCAAAACAGAATTCCGGCGAAGAATACTCAGCAAGCATACTAATTTCTTTTATTCCAAATGCAGTGATTCTTATATTCTTTTGAATCATCTGTTTTAGTCTGGAACCAATCAGTTCTTCAGTTAAAAATCCTTCTGTTCGGATAAATACCGCCTGTTCCGGTCGGAAGGCAAATGCATATCCGAATAAAGCACTTCTCTCCTTTATCCTTGATACTGCAAGATAATTGATACTTTTATCGGAAAGCACAGAGCGAAAAAACTGTTCTGCTTCATTCAGATCTGTAATCATTTGATATTCTGTCCTGATATTCAGTATTTCTTTTTGCTCCGGCAGATCGTTTACAAGTGACTTAAATTCAAGCTCATTCAGGATTTTTTTTGCTCCATCCACGGAGAACTTAAGCAGGTAATCATTAAGATCATTACTTGGTAATTCGACATCCCTTTTTATTGTTGCCAGCTGAGTACTTAACCGTGCCGCTTTTTCGCCGACCAGTGCATCATTGTCTTCCTTCAAAAGATATACCATTGGAGATCTGGACAATCCAAGTTCTTTTTTCCATTTTGCATTAATCTCCGATCTTTTTTCTTCATCGGCACCTATAATGTCATCATACAGCTTATCCACAGTTCCATAATATCCAATTAAGGCTGCTGCTGCTTTTTCCCCGACTCCCGGCACTCCCTTTATATTATCAGAGGAATCCCCCTGCAGTCCTTTTAACGATGGTACAGAAGCCGGTTCAATTCCGAATTCTTCTTTAACAAGCTGCGGAGTAAACTCAAAGGTTCGGTCAGGAATATGCATTTGTGCAGGATCCATATTATATTTTTTAAATAATTCTTCGGTCTTTTTTGCATTTCCGTGAATCAGCCAAAGTCTTGTATTTTCGGTAATCAATTGAAGATAATCATTATCCTTCGTCATGATTCTAACCGGAATTTCATTTTCAAATAAA
>CAZRRN010000022.1:0-48324 GCA_964602475.1 uncultured Lachnospiraceae bacterium
GTATTGAAAGCACGGTTCCTTTCGCGGTGCTTCCCTTAGTCCGTGAAATAGGTCCAAAGTATTTGATGACAAGCTTCATCAAAAAACCGCCTTTTCGAAAGATGTGCTCCGAGGCAACATAGTACAGGTGTCTATGCATTGCAAGACTTACAAAAATCGGGTCATAATCTGTATTATGATTCGAAAGCAGAAGGTAGGGTCCTTTCAGGCTGCGATAATTCCCGAGCTTTATATGAAATCGTGCTTTCATCGGCCAGGCTATAGTATATGCAAAAAACTGATGTATTCTCTTATGTATCAGATAATTATCCACGTGGATTTCTCCATATTCTGTCACGGCGGTATTTCGATCATTTATGACATCTGTTTATAATTTAACATACGTACTGTCTGATATCCAGTAAAAAAATGTGATTTTTTTGTGATTATTGAAAAAAGGGGTTGTTGACATGTCAACAAATTATGATACACTGTTTTTGCTGTGATCTTGATCCTGCGCTGGTTTTCAGAACACTAACCAAGCTTGCCAAAGACACTCTAATCAATAAAAATACCTTGGTGGAGAAAACCTATCATTCCAGATATACGCTGACCTCACAGGGCATTCAGATTGCACGGGAGCTGAAGCTTATCATCAGTAGTATTCAGGCTCTTGCAGATAAAGAAATCATAGAAGAGGAGCTGTCAGTCTTTTATCGTGTGCTTGACAGTGAAAGCGTCTCTGTCGGAGAACGCGCATTAATTGCACTTGCCCTTCAGCTGGTTAACAACGGCATGCCTGCGCATGAAATCGTAAAAATACTTGAAGAAGAGAAGAAAAAGATCCACCTAATCGCGTTACTTGATACTCTGGAATACTTAAAAAAGGGCGGTCGTATTTCAAAGACAGCGAACCTCTCTGGAAGGAGCACGCAGACGCTCTTTCAATCTCAACAATCGGAGGAACTATCGGTACCCATGCCGGTCCCGGAGCCATTGCTATCGCTTTCTTTTCAGATAATGAATCAGTTATCTGATATATTCAGTTACACGGTTGTATGAATTATTCCGCAGTATTACCATAACAGGACCCTTTACAAAAACAGGCTCTTCCTCTTCCCCTTCCGCTTTCCGAAGCATAATAAAATGGGTGCATAGGATCCTGGTGCCGTCTTTTTTCATATTCATCGGATCATAGCCGCAGATGATGTAATTCCCCGACACGACTTCCTTATGCTGCTGTAGAAATTCCTTAAATTCACGTTGTTTATCATCCGTATAGATTTGAAGATTAGAAAGCAGCTCAGGTTCTGTCTTGATTTTCGGTCGCTCACCCGGTATTCCTAAGGCAACCCATTCAAACAAACTGTCATCGGTATTTCCTATTTCATGCTGAAAGCTGACTCCTGCTTCCGAAAGTAAAAGGCAAAAAACGGCTCCCGAATAATAGAGCAGCTGTCGCGTATTAAAAAGCAGTCCGTCCTTCACTTTCAGAAATTCAAGGTACTGATGGATTCTGTTGTTGTATTTTTCTTCCGAAATCTGCTTTAGCGCCGAACTCCCGGCATATTCTGCCATTCCTTCAATTGTTTCCGTCTTAAATTCCTGTAAAATAATATCGCCGATCAGCTCTCCACGGTATTTCCGTGCACTGATAAACTGTGAAATCAGCTCTTGTTGTTTTCGTTTGTCCTTCTGCAGGAAGGCTTCAACAAGCAGTTGATTTTCAAAATATTTATAGGTCAGATTTTCCTTCGTATTAGGATAATCAAGTATAATCAGATCACTTGGGAATCTGGTTTCTCCCAGATGCCTCTGAAATGCATGAAACATCTCGTGTGTCAGATTGGCAGCGAGCAGCTCTGGATCCTCATCCTTTGGAGATTGCACATGCCATATGGCAATTTGTTCTCCGTTGAATTCAATCGCTGTGTTTCCTAAAAAGCGCTTATCAACCGGTATGACAGAATCATCAAAATACACAGATTCACTATCATAAAGAGCAAAACGAAACGCTGAAAACCCATTCCAAATTCGTTCAAAATCAAGGTGATTTAGAATTTTCATTACTGCAGTATATAATTCTCTCATACAGATTCTCCATTCTGAAGCGTAATATAGTAGTCTTGTGATGTAGTTTTTTGTAATTCTCCTTGTACTGAGTTTCGTTTTAAGCATCATTCGGAATTCAGTATATATATTATACTTTACTCGTCAATGAAATTCAATTTTTGATTTGACACTAGCAAAAAGATAAAACAGTATTAAAAAAATTTTTGTTTCTTTTGTGTTGACAAATGTGACAATTTATTGTATTATATGTCTTGCGCATCAGACATGCGTCAGATATGCACGAGTGGCTCAGTGGTGGAGTATCGCCTTGCCAAGGCGAGGGTCGCGGGTTCGAATCCCGTCTCGTGCTTATTTTTTTACTCTTTTTTTACGAACGGGATTCTTTCCCGGCTATACATCATATCTATGTCAGAATCCCTGTTAAATCTCCTCTGGCATATGAACCATATAATACAATCCTTTCGAGTGCAGAACCAAGTACCTTTACTTTCTTAAATGCAATAGCTTCTTCAACTGATAATACGAAACGATCAATTTTCTTAAGTTTCACATTGTTGATATCATATAGATAAAAAGCTTCTGAATGAATCAATTTCAGCTTGGTTTAGCACTCCGGAATGCAGCATTATTTCATCAGGTAATTGCAAGCATTCTTCTTTAGTATTACAATTCATATTCATACAAAATTCAATCATTTTTCTTTAATAAGAATAAGCGAATAGTATCTTTCAAAATACAATCTTTGTTAAGAAGTTCATTTATGGCTTCAATTCGATAGTTTATTTGCATTCATATAACCTTCGAAAATGTGGATTTATCGCTCTGTTAAATAATATAAAAACCCTGAAGTAACATCCATACAATCGTTACTTCAGGATTCGTTTCTTTGCCTGTTATAATACCATCTGATGTATTTGCGAAGCTTCTGCATTGTGCCATCAGACAGCCGTAAAACCATTGCATAATAAAGGTTGTTTATGACAAAAACTTTTACAGTCGGAATCCATCCAGCAGTCCTGTCAGCTCCTCTGCCAGCTGACTGACGCTTTTACTGATTTCGTTCACTGCGTTCATACTCGATAGAATTGCATCTGCAGATGCGGAGGTTTCCTCCGTCGTTGCCGCTGTTTCTTCTGCAGAGGCTGACAGATTTGCTACAATGTCAACAACCGCCTTACAGCTTTCCTTCATCTGATCGCTTATACTGTCAATCTCGTTAACCTCCTGATTAATCGAATTAACTGTATCTACGATGGAGCTGTATTTATTCTTCGTCTCCTCTACACTTTGGCTTTGTTTTTTAACAGCAATCCGTACTTCCTTGCTCTGTGATTCTGCATTTTTAGCATTGGACTGAAGTTCATCAAGCATTTGGTCAATGGTGTGTACTGCATTTGCGGATTGCTCTGCTAATTTACGTATTTCGTCTGCTACAACAGCAAAGCCTCTTCCTGCCTCGCCTGCACGCGCTGCTTCAATACTTGCATTAAGAGATAAAAGATTGGTCTGATCTGCGATTTCTGAAATAAGACTGCTTGCTTCTCCGATTTTCCCTGAGCTTTCGTTCATTTGTTGAATTACAGAAATGATTCTTTCAAACATGACTTCATTCTGTTCATTGGTTTCTTTCAGTGTATTAACAACAACCATTCCCTCCGAGGTTGCGTTCTGGATGCTGCGGCTGGCACCAGCCAGATTTTCTGCAGCATGATTGTTCTTCTCAACAATATCCTGCAGCAGCTGTACCTGATCGGCAACCTTCTCCGTGTCAGCTGCCTGTCCGGAAACATTATTTGCTGTCTCATTCACCGCATCAACAATCTGCTGGGTTGCGTCAGTTACTTGATTTGAGGTATCATTCATCTGATTTGTAGAGGCAGACAGTTCCTGCGCTGTATTGTTTATTTTCTGCATAATCGAACGCAGGGAGTCAAACAGGGATTTGGATGCGCGCGTCATCACCCCAAGCTCATCGCTGCTTTTAAATTCCTTCGGTTCGGTTACAAGATCCTTGTTCTCAAGATTTACAATACCGTTAGTAACACTGGTAATTCCTTTATTGAGATAATTGCTTATTTTGATTCCCATGAAGATAACCGCAGTAATCAGGATAATTACAACAATTATAACAATATTCATTGTTCTGTTAATCGAGGCATTGATTGAATTCATTTGACGGATAGCAAATTCCTCGACCCAGCTCTGCATCGTATCTATGTACCCGTACAGTTCATCAAATTTCTCTTTCTGGTTATTAAAGTCTCCGACTCCGGTGGCCGGACGGTACAGTGACATAAACTTATCGATTGCAATCCGGTAGTTCTGCTCCAGCTCATTCATCGTTTCATTGTGTTCCAGATACCCTTCCGGATCTTCAGCATCTGCGCCGTAATTTTCAACAAAAAGCATCGCAAGCGTTGTCTGCCTGTAATCCTTATCATTGACCCGTATTGTATCCAGAGAAGCTTCTACTCGGTCTTTTGCCTGTGCTATGTTCTCCGAATAAATCTGAAGCTGTTTTGCTGCAGATTCCGGATTCATAATGATTTCATGTTCTGCATTGATTCCCTGATATAAATCTCTTCCTGCACTTAAAAGATTGGAAGATACCGCATAAAGCTCATCATAGAGCGTTCTTGTCAGGTTTTTTCTACAACCGTCAATAATCAATAAAAAGGCGACAGATAACAGGATTAATCCAATCAATGCCGGTACTGTCAGCATTAACAGCTTTGTCTTGATTTTAGACTTCTTTTCTATCTTCTTTGCTTCTTCCTTAATAATCTTTTCTATCTTTTCCGGCTTAATTTTCTTTACCTTCTCCGGTATTTGCTTTTTTACTTTCTCAGGCTTTTGCTCTTTCATTTTCTTAGGCTTTTGCTCTTTCATTTTCTCAGGCTTCGGTTCTTTAGTTCTCTCTGGTTTCAGCTTTTTGGTTTTTTCAGGTTTCAGCTTTTCTTCATTATCAGTTTTATCCCGTTCTCCCATAATAACCTCCATTTCTGCGCAGCTTTTTGCGCATAACAGACTTTATGTCAAGCACCGCGCAGGCACAAATCTGTGTGTGAAATGTTCCTCTTTCGCACTAACCTTTTCCTTTGCATCATTTGATAGTATTATATCCGATTTCTAATATAAAGTAAAGAATGCAAAATCATCCATCAGACCTCCCAACAATCATCCGTCTTTCTTTACTTGACCTTTACAATATATGTTCTGTACTCACCTTTCGCGTCATAGATGGATTCATTCTCATCAACCGCCTGATAAATAACTTCTCCGAGGCTACGGAGCAGTTCATCATTAACCTCCTGCGCCTGATAATAACGACCATCAGCGCTATTGTAGGTATAACCGTCCTTTGCTTCCGTAGAACTCATCAGTCCGTTATACCTTTCCGCACCACCGATATAAATGTAATCCACATCATATTTCTCAAGAATAGCTCTGACTTCTTCTTCACTGGAGGATGTGTAAAGGGTTGTTACATCCTCCTGGCGTTCCGGTATAATATCCGGCTTCGCAAACTCAGCTTCGCTTCTCCAGAGCCATTCATGCGTCTCCCATCCGATGATGGTGGCGTGTCCCGTTGTTGCAGAGATACGTTCATAATAGGTGTAGCTGTAGCCTACACCCTCAACAATAACGGAAGGCTCTGTAATATTTTCATTAATCCACAGAACCGCATCATAGTCCTCAGGATACTTGTCCTCCATAAAGGCAATACAATCCAGTCCCTTATAATTATCCGCGTTTTTATAATCTCCAAACCAGGAATCAGAAGCCTTAAAGAAATAACCAAGCGTCGTTGCCAGCAGGCAGACCACCACAACACCGAATATTTTCCGTCGTTTTTCCTCACAGAAACAAATCATGCGGACAGAAATATATGACATACACATTCCGAACATGATAAATGCCTGATACGTAAGCTTAAACATCGTGTTTGCACGTTTGTATGAGCCGGAATAGATATCTCTGACATAGATAAGCTCCGGCATAAGAATCAACCCGCAAGCGCACAGACCGATTGTAAGCACAAATAAATCCGTGATTTCCAGTGAACCAATCATTCTGCAGAACCAGTCAAGAATCGGATGTTCTTCCTTCTTATCCTCACCTGAAGCCGCCTTAGAGGAAGCTGCCTTCTTCTTTTTTCTGCTTGTTTTTTTATAATCGGCATTCATTTTCTTAATCATGATAACAAGAAAGGTAATAACTGCCGTAATCGGAAGTCCCCACAGTACCGCCAGCTGGTACAGAGGTGTATGGTCAAGAGAAATGGCAATTCCCGTTGAAATCTGGTTAAATGTCAGCGTAAACGGCAGAGACACAATAAATGACACAACCAGAATAACCGCCGCATGTGCAGCAGTCAGATACCAGGTTTCTTTTTTATATCTACAGATTACCGCATTCGAGAACAGGATTACCGCTCCGGAAACAACAAAATATATCGGGAAATCCCAGTAATTCGTCATATGGAAAAATCCGATGAAAAATCCGATTACCAGAATCTGAGGTTGAAACACTTCCTTCAGGAACATTTCCTTCCCCTTGAATTCGACAATGTCACTTTCAATTCCATAGTGCAGGGCATCCATCCGTTTTCTGCGATACTGAAGAATTGTATACAGCAGCGCCATCACGGTAAGAACAAACATAATATTTAAAACATGAGCATGTAAATCACCGAGAATAAACGAATAGGACGGAAACTCGTGAATGGTTTTATCATTTGTCTCCGGTGTATAGCCGATATATCTTGTCGCATCCGGAAACCAGTAGAAATCTCTTGTAATCGACAGAAGGTTTTTCACAAACGGAACCTTTAGCGCGACCCACGCAATAATCGTATAATGCATATTTCCCGCAAAGCATACCGCAAGTCCTGACAGAACCCCAATCAACGGAGCAAAGAAGAATTTGCCTTTTTCCACAACAATCTCTTTTGAATTCTTGGTATTGACCACTCTGCGCCTGGTAAAATCACGTGCCACCTGACTCATAAGCGAATACGGCATCGCATAAGCAAAGCCTGCCAGCATCATCAGTGCCAGATTATAGGAATCTTCAAGATCAACGCCGCTCAAACGCTTGATAAAAACACTCAGATACTGTCCGAGATAATAATAATTAATCGTTTCTCCGGCAAGCCACATATCTTCTGCTGGCATATATGCCGCATTATCGATACTAGCCATCAATCCATAATCCATGAACTTCTCAGTATTTCCCATAATCTCCGGCTTAAAGCAGCGCAAATAAGTCCATACAAGAAAAGCAGTAAAAAACATCAGCTCCGTAATGAAGGCAGAGAGGAGATTTTCCACTTTTAGTTCTCCATACGGGTTTTGTTCCGGTATGCTGTTTTTATATTTTCGGTTCATCAGAACAAAAAACAGGATGTTCAGTATAAAACAGACCGCAGTTATTATAAAACAGTTTGTCACGGTAAATTTCAAGATCCGACAGGAGGCAAGATACCACATCAGCCATCCGCTGACAGCAAGACCAATCGCCTTCGAAAAGAGCCAGCCTTTATCCTTAAAGTATCGGAACATGAACATCGTAAGCGGCATAAATCCGATACCAAGCACCAGAAGCGCCAGCCACCACTGAAGAAATGCCGTCATGTCCTCTTTTCCCATTAGTTCAAATCCGCAGAACAGCAGGAAAATAAAAGCTGCTCCCGAAATAACGAATCCTGTAATCAGTCGGTACCGTTTGTTTGTAGACAATGTCCTGTTCTCCTTATCGATATATTATCGTGTCTGTTCCTCCAGGTCTCACTTCTCCGGTTCCTGGGTCAAATACATTTATTAATCTGGCGAAAATCCTTCCAGGCTTTTTTTCCAATCTTGAATATCTTCTTCATGTTGATCGAATTAACTCCACCCTGTCTCGGACGGAAGGTGATCTTAATATAATGAACCGGCAACTTTTTCTTGGCGAACACAACGGAAATCAGCACATTCGAAAGATTGTGGTCATGCGGTACCTTTGCAAGGCAGTCCTTCAATGCTTCTCTCTGCATCAGACGGAACGGAGTATTGGCATCTGTCAGCCTCACATGGAAGCAGAGAAGGCAGACAAGCTTCAGCGTCTTTGTAACAAAGACCCGGGAGATACCATCCTGACGTCCCTTTCGGTGTCCGATAACCATAGCATACTGTTCACGCAGCTCCCAGAACGGCCAGAATTCCTCCGGTAAAGTCTGTCCGTCGGAATCTGTCTGGAAAATGTAATCAGCGCCATGCTCCAGCGCATAATTGTATCCGTACAGAATTGTCGATCCATGCCCGCTGTTTTCCTTAGTCAGCGGTTCAAACTGCGGAAGCTGTCCGGCAAGCTTCTGCATTCTTTCGTAGGTCGAATCCTTGCTTCCGTCATTAATGATAATCAGTCTGCTTTCGGTTCCTGTCTTCTCAACGACCGGATACCAGTCCTTAATTACGTCTTCGATCGTCTCTTCCTCGTTATACGCAGGAATTACAATATAAAGCTTATCCATACTGTTTCTCCTCTTCCGGTTTATTTATACTGTCTATTGTACCAGCTTTTTTGAAGTATCATAGATTGAAAGCATCCATTCCCCTGAGTTCTCGGTGTAAACCTTCTCATAGGTCGCATCGAATACTGCTTCATTCACTGCATAATCGGATGACTGCCGTGCTGCAATATCAATAATCACATAATCAATACTGTTCTCTTCAATCAGCTCAATCAGCTCCTCTGAACTCTGCGCTTCGTACATCAGCTTAACCAGCGCTGCGCGCTTATAAGTATCATACCCCGCGGTCATAGGATAATACGGCCAGCCTTCAAAAAGCATTGCCCCGCTCAGTACCACTCTGTTTAGGGAATAATTCGGTGTCAGAAAAATGTCCTGCGAGGTCGTATTCTCCTCCACCCAGTCAAATAACTCGTCATCCATGCTATAGACGAGGTTGTTCGATGGCTGGTTGCGCTTTAGAACAACCGTAAAATCATAAATTCCGGTCGCGGTCATCAGAATCACTATGAAGACGCACAGCCCCTTTAGCCAGATGTTTTTATTTTCGAATAACCGTACAATCAGAATCGCCGCAAAAATGTTCATCAGCATCAGGGAAATCATAATGTATTTATGATTCACAGTTACATCCATGGTAAGCGATACGCAAAACGAGAAAAAGAACGGAGCGGAAAATGCCAGAAGGATATACTTTCTGACTCCCTTAACGATAACAAAGGCAGCAAAAAGAACCAACGGTAAAATTCCGCACAACAACATAATATACTGTATTGTACCAAACAGAGTCGGATTATCTGCAATAAACCCAAACTGAAGCTTGGTTTCGAGCATTTCACCATCTATGAAGAAACTCGTCTGCAGCATGGATAATGCAGTCGTAATCACCGCAGTAATCAAGAATTCAAGCCGGCGGTCAGAGATAATTGCAAGAACAAACAATACCATAATCGTAGCAAGCAGAGTCGCACCATTCCAAAATGCCGTCATTCCAAGCAGAATACCCGCTGCAACCGGTCGCAGCCAGTTCTCCGGAATCCAGCCCTCCTTTGTTAAAAAGCTCATTCGGAAGAATTCTGCTGTCTGATATCCTGCTCTTCTATACCATGGTACATCCGTTACCGGCGGCTGCTCCGGTGGCTGCTCCGTCGTCAGATCTTTCCAGCGTGCCGCCATATCATAGATCCGCGGTATAAAAATATTCAAAATCAACAAGAGCGCACACATACCGAATGCCAGATGCCTCTGGTTACAGTATACATTAAGATTCCAGAGTCCCCAGTTCTCTTTCGGAGTATAGCTGATAAATTCAATATTTTCACTAAGCGCCGCAAGGATGTTCGTTCCCTTCGGAACTTCTGCCAAAAAGCTCCAGATACTCGGAGAGCAGCGAAATGCAAAGAACAGCCCGGACAAGAAACCAACACTTCTTCTGTCAGACAATCGTACAGCCAGCACATACAGCAGAAAGAAGACCCCAAGAAAGCTCAGTGCACTCGGCAGATTAAATGCCCAATCAAGCCGCATTCCAAGGAACTCAAGATTCCCCGCAAGAAACTGAAACATAAAATGGTACCGGATATCCTCTCCGGCATAATGCGAATAAACGGTAGGAAAATTGTTCCCGTGGGAAAAAGAACGGATCATCCCAAGATGAGGTGCAAAGTCACTGAATACGGACAATCCAACGTAAAGCTGTCCGTCCGACACAAAGAAGGTGGTCCACATCAGCTGGTAGGTCAGCGCAATCACCAGTGCAATGAAGATCATTTCACTTATTTCAAGCCGGTCAAACTGCCCCTTCAGTACCCATGGACGTTTTTTACGGATAAGAATGACAATTCCGACTGCCGAAACAATAAAAAAGACTCCCATGGAAACAGCATTTCCATATCGAAGCGGCTGCTCCTGCGCACGAAAGAGATACGCAGCTATATAGGTCGTCCAGGTTACGGCAAGCGTTCCGCTCACAAACCATGCCGGAAGCAGGAGAAATGCTTTACAAAGCTTCAAAGGCTTCCCGCGAAACGTTGTCTCGGTAAGCTCTGACAGCTTCGGAGCTGCAAAGCTTATAATGACAAATCCGGTTGTCATACATAAGATAAGATAAATAACCGCTAACATAATACACACCACCTGTTACTGTATATTTCGAACTTAACCGATATCCTCCGCGCAAATCGTCGACAGCTGTTCCATGGTCGGATTCTTATGGCATACCACACGGTTCGCCTGCCTTACAACTATTTTCTCAAAGGTATTACGGATACCTCTTGCATTTCCAAAGTCACGCTTTGTATGCTCGTCCATTGCTTTTATCTTACAAAGCAGCGCTTCCTCGGCACCGGCTTCTATTATAAATCCCGCTTTATCTGCCATCACATGGAAAATCTCAATAAGCTCATCCTCCGAATAATCAGGAAACACTATGAACTTGTTAAACCGTGATACCAGTCCGGTGTTAGACTTCAAAAACTGCTTCATTTCCTCCGTATAGCCAGCAACGATAACCACAAGATCATCCCGGTGATCCTCCATCATCTTTACCAGAGTATCAAGAGCCTCTGAGCCAAAATCATTCGAAGCCAAAGAAGAAGTCAGAGAATACGCTTCATCAATGAAGAGCACTCCGCCAAGCGCCTTTTCCACGACCTCCTTCACCTTCAAAGCCGTCTGTCCCACATATCCGGCAACCAGACCGGAACGGTCTGTTTCATAGAGCGTCCCTCTGCTCAGGAGCCCAAGTTCTTTATAGATTGCAGCGACCAGACGTGCCACCGTTGTCTTCCCTGTTCCGGGATTACCCGAAAATACCATATGGTAGGACATCTCCATGTCCGGAAGTGCATATCGTTCCCGCAGCTTTCGAACCTTTATCAGATTGATCAGTGAATGGATTTCGGTTTTTACTTCTTCAAGCCCGACCAGCCCATTCAGTTCCTGCAGCAGCTGATCCAGCGTATCAGAATTCTCCCCTTGTTCCGTTTTTCTTTTTTCTTCCGGTCTTCTTTGCATTCTCTCCGGTTCAGGTTCGGCAGCAGCTTCGGCGGGAATCTGTACCTTTCTGAACGAATCCCTGTAATTCAGGTATTCATGTTTATATCGCTCGAAGTCCTCTCCGACACTTAAAAGCCGTCTGGCACTAAGTTCGAGTTCTCCGCTGCACAGCTTACGGAAAATATACTTTTCATCCAGAAGTACGCCTGCATTTCGCCGGTCATATAAAAAAGCTTCGATTTTGTGATAATATTCCTTGATATAGGAAATGACTCCGGTTCCCTGTTCTTTGTTGAGATATGCCATGGCAAGCAGAATATTCATTAACGCATCAAAAAACAGACCGGTCAGTCCCGACTGCCTGTCCTTATCTCTCAGACCACACAGCTGAATCAGAATCGGCGGAGAGCCAATCATACGTTTTGCAATTGCATAAAGCTCTGTGTTCTCTTCCCTGTCCGGTTCAACGCCAAGAAGATTCTCCTCGGCAACAGCAGCAATAAATCTACGTTCCTCTTTATTCAGCCGATTGCAACAGACAGCGCAGCAGACAAGCACCGATTGAATATAGATATCTAACATCTCACGAATCGTTCTGTGCAGAATCTTGGATGGGCTTTCCCAATAGCCCTCCTCTTCAAGAAGACTGCAATATCCTGCAAGAATTCGGTAATTGTCTCCCGCAATGGTATATAATTTTTGATTTGAATACGACGGCTGCATCCCGCTCCCCAATCTGATAAAAAACTAAAAATCCCCTTTTGCTTTTCATTATACATGATATTGTTTCTAATGAAAAGGGCAAAATTAAGCAGTAACATTATATTTTTCGAACGGAATTACACTCTGCAGCTCTTCGCGTTCAGAATCTGTAAGTCCATTCGCCGCCTCTCCAGCTTCCTGTAGAATCCTGGCATCTCGGAATACATCACCTATCCGGAATTCTTCCTCTCCGCTCTGCCGAAGTCCAAAGACATCGCCCGGTCCGCGAAGCTTTAGATCTTCTCCTGCTATATAAAAGCCGTCATTGGAATGGTTCATAATACCCAGCCGCTCTTTTGTTGTCTCATCCTCCGAGGTACTGACCATAATACAGTAAGATTGTGCACTGCCGCGTCCTACACGTCCTCTCAGCTGGTGCAGCTGTGCCAGTCCGAAACGTTCTGCATTCTCTATCATCATGACAGTAGCATTTGGAACATCCACTCCGACTTCGATAACCGTAGTAGATACAAGAATCGTTATCTCTCCTGCGGCAAATCTTTCCATGATTCCGTTCTTTTCCTTTGGTTTCATCCTTCCATGAAGGAATTCAACCTGTAGCTTTGAGGTCTGTTCCGATATTCCGGCCAGCGCTTCCTTCAATTGTTCCGTATAATCGGTAACATTTTCTGCTTCAATCTCATCGCTTTCTTCCACCATCGGACAGATAATATAAGCCTGATGTCCCTGTTCTGCCTGCTTCGCAATAAAGCGGTAGGCTTTATCACGGTATCCTGTCCCGACAACACAGTTTTTAATCGGAAGTCTGCTCGCCGGAAGCTCATCCAGTACAGAAAGGTCCAGATCTCCATACAATAAAATGGACAGTGTCCGTGGAATCGGTGTTGCGCTCATGACCAGCATATGAGGCTCTTCGCTTTTCCCGGCAAGACTTTCCCGCTGCTTTACCCCGAAACGATGCTGTTCGTCTGTAACAACCAGTCCCAGACTGTCATACTGAACCTTCTCCTGAATAAGAGCATGGGTTCCAACAATAATATCCGCTTCATGATTACGAATTCTGTCCTGCGCCTTTTTCTTCTCCGCCGCAGTAAGCGACCCGGTCAGGAACTCTATTTTCAAGCCAAACGGCTCAAGCTGCGCAGTCAGGCTTTTATAATGCTGTTTTGCCAGTACTTCCGTCGGTACCATAAGACAGCCCTGATATCCGTTCAATGCTGTCATCATAAGAGCAAGTACAGCAAGAATCGTCTTTCCGGAACCGACATCTCCCTGAATCAGCCGGTTCATGATTCCGAGTCCGCAAAGATCCTCCTGCAGCTCCTCAAAGACACGCCGCTGCGCACCTGTCAGCTCATATGGCAGACCGGTAATCAACTGAAGACATTCCGGTCGCCGCTGCATCGGAAAATGATTGATTCTTGCCGAGCGGAATTCCTTTCTCTGCCGGAGGGCAAGTGTAAATAAAAAAAACTCATCAAAAATAAGACGTTTTTTCGCTTCCTGTGCCGTCTCTCCGGAAGTAGGAAAATGAATATCTCTAATGGATGCTGCCCGTTCCGGTAAGGCATACTGTTTTCTTATTCTGGCCGGAAGATAATCCGCTGCCGGTTCGATTGTACGGATTGCCTGTCCGATTGCTTTTGAAAGTGCATTGTTGGTAATGCCGTCCGTCAGCGGATAGACCGGCTGAAGCATCCCAATCAGCTTCCGGTATTCATCCGGCTCATACAGCTTTGGCTGCTCTAACGTCAGTGTACGGTCACGCCATACAATTCGTCCGCGCAGAACATAACGTGCCCCCGGATGAATCTGGTTTTTGATATAGGGCTGGTTATACCAGCGCACACCAATGCTCCCGCTCGGATCACGGAATTTGCAGTTTATCATAATCTTCGAGCCTCGTGAAATCATCTGGGGAGCCGTTGAAAAAGTACCTTCCACCGCCTGTATCTGTTCTGCCGTTACCTGCGAAGCCGGCACCGGAGACTCAAAACAAAGATAGTGATCCGGATAATGCGATATCAGATCATTCACTGTTAAAATATTCATTTTTTTCAGATTCTGTGCCGCCTTTTCCCCTACTCCCTTAATTACGGTTACTGGATCATCCGGTCTCATCATACCCTCCGTACGGTTCTATCCAATCGTTATATAACAGAAAAGTTCTTCCGACTGTTTGAAGAAATCCTCAAACCCTGCCGGAAGAACTCTTCTCTATCAGGTAAGGAGTCCCACTCCTTATTCTACGGATATTACATAATAGTAAATCGGCTGCCCGCCGTAATGGATTTCGACATCCACATCCGGATAGAGTTCAACGATACTGTCAGCCAGTGAATTTGCTGCACCCTCGTCAACCTCTTCACCGTAATAAAGGCTGACCAGTTCGGAGTCCTCCTCCATCAGTTCCTTTATCATCGCAAGCGTGGTATCATGGATTTCCTCTCCGACAGCAAGAATACCCTTATCCCCGATTCCCATAATATTACCCTGTTTGATCTCGAAACCATTCATACTGGTATCGCGAACCGCAAAGGTAACCTGACCGGTTTTAACCTTCATCATCTCTTCGCGCATACGCTTTTCGTTCTCATCAGAAGAAAGATCCGCAACATAACCGATCATTGCAGCAATACCCTGAGGAACATTCTTGGACGGCATTACACGAATGTCTTTGTTCTTTGTCATCGCCTTTGCCTGATCAGCGGCAAGTATAATGTTTTTATTGTTCGGAAGAATGAAGATGGTATCTGCATTAATCTTTGCGATTGCTTTCAGCATATCCTCGGTACTCGGATTCATGGTCTGTCCGCCCTCGATGATATAATCAACTCCAAGACCGGTGAAGATTTCATTTACCCCGTCACCTATGGATACGGCAATAAAGCCGACCGGCTTTTTCACTGTATTGACCGGCTTAGGCTCTTCCTTTTTAGGAGAACCTTCCATCTCTTTCAGAAGCTTTTCATTATGCTCTTCTCTCATGTTGTCAATCTTCATCCGTGAAAGACTTCCATAGGTCAGTGCTCTCTGAATCGCCAGACCGGGATCATTGGTATGTACATGAACCTTAACAACATTGTCATCAGAAACCACTACAATCGAATCTCCGATAGATTCCAGATATGCTTTGAACTTCAGCTCAATTGCCTGATTATAAGGCTTATCAACATTGATAATAAACTCGGTACAGTAACCGAATTTAATATCTGAGGTTGAAAGATTCCCGGATGAGATTGTTCTGGTTCCCTCCGGGGCAGCTGTTACCGGAACGGTAAAGTCAAGCTCTTTACCAAGCATTGCATCATATGCGCCCTTCAGAATCACCAGAAGTCCCTGTCCGCCGGAATCAACAACTCCTGCCTCCTTTAAGACAGGAAGCAGCTCCGGTGTGTAGGCAAGCACCTCTTCCATATGACGCAGCACCTCTGCTCCGAAATACACAAGATCATCGGTCTCAGATACGAGCTCCGCAGCCCGCTCCGCGCCTCCGCGCGCAACCGTCAAAATCGTGCCTTCTTTCGGCTTCATAACTGCGTTGTAGGCAACCTCAACTGCTTTTGCAAATGCATTAGACATCGTTGTAACATCAATCTCTTCACAGTTTCTGATTTCTTTGGTAAATCCCCTGAACAGCTGGGAAAGAATTACCCCGGAATTCCCTCTTGCTCCGCAGAGAGAACCATTGGAAATTGCTTTTGCAAGCTGTTCCATATTAGGGTCTTCCATGCGCGCCACATCATTCGCTGCAGACATGATGGTCAGTGTCATATTGGTACCCGTATCACCATCCGGTACGGGGAACACATTCAATTCGTTGATAACCTCTTTTTGTGCCTCAATGCTTTTTGCTGCCGACAAGAAGATTTTTTTCAGCAGACGTGCATCAATTTTATTCAGAACCACCTCTTTTTCCTCCTTTAACTGTACGTCTTTCAGCACATCTCAAGCTGCAATATAAATAGAAACGCAACTTGTCTGAAATCGTTTGCGATTTCATTTCTCTAACCGTGCGTCTTCAAGCACATCCCAAGTTGCGTTGCAACTTGTCTGAAATTGTTTACGATTTCATTTTAAATCAATTAATCAATGACACGCACGCCTTCAACGTACACATTAATCTTTATTACATTTAATCCCGAGAATTCTTCCACCTTGTATTTGACATTACTGATCAGATTTTCAGCGACAGCGGATATGCTCACACCATAAGAGACAATAATGTGAAGGTTTATTGTAATTCTATTCTCGTCAACAAATACATTAACTCCCTGATTCAGATTGTCAAGCCGCAGCAGTTTGGCAAGTCCGTCTTTCACATTGATTGCTGCCATTCCTACTACTCCAAAACACTCAATCGCGGCAGAACCTGCGTACTTCGCGATAACATCGGTGTCAATGATTATTTCACCAAGCTGTGTATTCATCGTTCCGTTCATACTGTTCTCCTTTCCTGCTTCATAGCTCCGCAATGAAGTGTTCAATCTACAAGCCCTTCCGCTGAGCACATTAACTGAGTGCCACACACTTTCCATATCACAGCGTTTATTGCCGAACTATAAGCCTAACGTATATTATAACTTATTTTTCCGAAAATGGAACCCCCTTTTTTATATGCTCAAAAAAATGCCATTACTTCTTTGGCATTTTGCGCATATAATGAAATACAGAGGAGTTATTTCTTTTCCAAACAACAATGAAAATGAGGAGTTTTATGAAACGTGTTCTTGGTTTTATTTTCTTCTGGGTTGCAATCGGAATGACATTTATGCTGTTCATTCGCAGTGCGCTCCTTGCTCTGTTTCTGATCCTCTTATTTCTGCTTATTTCTTATTTTTTATTCTGCAAATAAAAAGACTGCATGGCTTCCCCTGCAGTCTTATATTAATGCTGATTATCCGATAGGATTACTCTGCTATGGTCGGTTTACGTAACGTACGTAAGCACTGAGCACACAGATAAATCTTCTTTGATGTTCCGTCAATGTCCATCTTTACGCTTCTGATGTTCGACTTCCACATCTTATTGGATCTTCCTGATACGTGACTTCTGGAATGACTAACCGCCTTTCCGAACTGAGCCCCTTTATCACACATTGCACATCTAGCCATGTATATGCACCTCCTTAGCTGTTAATTATAAGTTCGTGCATACGTCGGTTTCCGATAATATCCCGCCAAAAAAGCACGATTATTTACAAACAAAAATATTCTAGCAGAAACGCACAGCGAATGCAAGTCTTTTTTTCATTTTTTACTTCATCGATCTTTCTCTGCCGCTCACATAGAGACCTGCATTATTCCTCAGAAGCTTCCGTTCCTGCAGTTTCGTTGTTCTTCACAACCGCCGCCGCCTTCGCATCCATCTTCTTTTCTGCAGCCTTTGCCTTCGGATCCTTTTTGAATTTATCAATCAAATCCGGAACCAGATCAATGATCTTAGTAACCGCGTCCTGATTCTTAACATTCACAAGACGTGCGCTTCCGTTCTGAATTACAAGAACGGAGCTCGGTGATATCTTTCCGCCCATACCGCCGCCGGCATTGTTCTTTCCGTTACCGTTGAATGCTCCTGCTCCGACACCAAAGCTGACTTCAACAAGCGGAAGTACAATTGTTCCGTCATCAAACCGAACAGCATCCCCGACTACCGTCTTCGTTGTAATAAATCCGTCCATTCCCTTAAAGAGAGATTCAACCGTTGCTATAAAACTGTTCTCTGCCATGTTCTCCTCCTTATATACCTATGATACAGCCGCCGACTTACCAAAATCCGTCTGAAACTTTCCAAAGTTCGTACGAAGCGACTTGAAATTCTTATTGAACCAAAGCTTTATAAATAAAACAATCAGTACAATCGAAATAATTCTGCCCTTCATAATCAGCTCACATTCAAACTCCGGTTCTTCGAAGTTCGGACAGATTCGAATGCTCTTACCGTATTTTCCATAAAAAATTCCAAGAACCGCAAGAATATATCCCGTACTGCTTGGGTCTCCCGTACCGTAATTCAGATACCCTTTGGTATTCCTCGGTCTCATGTGCTTTAGCAGTCCGGAAATACTTTTTAAGAGGAGACGGATTCCTGTTTTGTTCTCTTCTAGCTGAATAAAATCATACAGCACACGATATTTATACCGGATGGTTCTCACTAGCCGGACCGGTGCAAAAATCACAGAAAGAAGCTTGTCCCTGATTCGTGTAAAAAATGTTTTGGTTTCCTGTTCCGTATAAGACTCATATTCTTCTGTCTCGCTTTTCGGAAGCGTCATATCAAGCTCTTTTGGTTTATCATTAATTCCGTTCTCAGACTTTTCTTTCGGAGTGCTCTTTACATTCTTTGCATTTCCCTGCTTTGATTCCGAAATCTGTTTTCCGGTTTTCTTTTTCTTCTTTGAGTCCGGAATCTGTTCCGCTGCTTTCTTCTCCGCTTCTTTGCTTCCCTCACGAACCTCTTTTTTTATTTCTTTTTCAGGGAATTCGGTACTGTCATAAAAAATCTTTCCGAATATTCGAACCTGCGTCAGCGGGCTCTTGCTTCCGGTATATGTAAAAGATATATTAAGCAAATGAAACAGCCAGGTTAACCGTGCCAGAACAAATATGTCGTCCTTTTTGTGTCCCTCAATTCTGTAACGGAACGGAACCAGAAGAACCATCAGCAGAATCAGTAAAATCAATCCGAGCACAGAGGCAAGTACAATTCCAAGTATTTTCAAAATCATCAGCAAAACATGCAGAAATCCCATGCCGGTCTATCCCCCATACTGCGCCTCTCGGATATGCGAACCAGTCACCGGAAGTATTCACGAACCCGGAACGCTCCGGTCTCACGGTACATTTCTTCAATCATATCCCGTACCAGCGTGTCTGCTTCGTCCCTGCCTCTGGCAAGTCCGATTATATAAAGCTCTCTTCGCCGGTAATGCGGAAACTTAAACTCCTTCGCCGGGAGAATTTCCAATAGATTCTCTTCATTCTCCGCAAAAGTAATACAATACAGATCATGTGTTAATCTGTTTGTTTCAATCCGCTTTTTCAGGCGTTCGCAGGACTTTTTGGTTTTTTCATCACAATAAAGCTTACTGCTCCAGACAATCATAAAATGATTATAACACACCCTTCATATAAAAATACAGTCTTTTTTTTATAAAGTAGTATTTTCCGAAAGCGCATCACATAACAAATCCACTGAGATACGTTTTTCGGAATAATCTCTGCAATTATCCAAAGAATACCGCACATAATCCATCACAGCACTTCTCGATGAAAAGAATACCGGAAGCTCCTTCATAACTGCCGCCATAATTGCGCGGTTCCGTTTTGCATCACGTTGTGCAAATGCAAGCTCTAGTTCTTTCTGCAGCGTCTTTGTTGTTCTCTCAATATATTCCTTGTCAGCCGGCTCCGCAGATTCCTCTTCCAGATTGGCAAACAGACTCGGTGATGCCAGCTCACTGCACAGCTCCAGCACTTCCTGTTGTTCCTTCAGACCAAGTTCTGAAAGCCTTGCTGAATCATGATCCGCAATGGAACAAATTCTTCCTTCTGCGTTGTGCACCAGCTCTGCGTAGCGTTCCAGTTCACCCTCCGTACTGCCAAACAGTTCGTACAGTTCTTCTGGAAGCTCTTGTCCGTCTGACTTCTCCCCATGTCCGGAAAGCCATTCTGTCAACGGCTTCAAAGTGTTATTCCTTTCCTTTATGAGCTCGGAAGCATTCGGTTCAGTAAGAAGCAGAATATAGAGAGGGTTGATGACCTCCTGTAAATCTGCATAATAATCCGAGTAAGAATTCAGCTTCTCCGTTACAAGGTTGAGCTGCCCGGTAAGGGAATAATACTCTTCTTCTGTCAATTCCTTCAGATTTGTCTTCTCAAACTGAGCTTTTGCCTGTAAAAGCTCAGGAAACTCCTTCATGCTCTCCGGCTGGTAAAGACCTGCCGCACTTCGTACCATATAGAGAAGCTTCTCAACAACAGACTGCTCCGAATTCTCGTATAATGCTAGACTGTCCTCCAGAATATCCATAAATTTTATACGGGTAAGTCTGACCGGCAGTTGGGCAAGCATCATTTGAATGTTCAGATTAATCGTCGTATTGTCTGTATCAGCAAAAATAATCTGCAGAACTCTTCTTGCTTCCTCATCATTGTCAAACTCCTGATCCTGCGGTTCGAATTTAAGTTCCATCCGGTTCAGTATGTATTCATATATCAGAAAGGTATCTGTAAACGCACTGACTGCTTCCATCCGGGCTATTACGGTTTTCCTTAATGTCCCCAGCTGTTTTGCAAGCGTTCTGCTGTTTCCGTCGGAAAGATATGCTTTGATAATTTTCCAAAGCTCTGCAGTCAGATGGTTCTCCTGCTGCTCCTTACTGCGTTCATAAAGTGTATAGCCGCAGATTGCAACCTGCATTCCCGCATAACGGCTGTATTGATCCGTTATCTCCTGCAGAGTTTTAGAAATATCTGTTTCTCTTGTATTATTCTTCAATGATCCACTCTCCCCCCTGTTTACCCTGTTCTGTTCCCCCGTTTGCTTATCTGTCCTACACCGCTTCCGCTTTGTACACGGCTTCTGCTTTGTACCCGGCTTTCGCTCATTCACGTTTGCTGCTGTTCTGTGCTGCTACCTTGCACTTTGCTGCCACTCATTCACGTTTGCTACTGTTCTGTGCTGCTGCCTTGCGCTCGGCTGTCGCTCATTCACGTTTGCTGCTGTTCTGTGCTGCTACCTTGCACTCTGCTGCCACTTTATGCTCCGCTGTTCTGCAGTTTCTTCCGCCTTGCGGTCGGTACCGGTTACTTCACATGCTCATGTGTAAATAAATGATCCGAACAGTATTCATAATTCCCGTTGCATTTTGAACAGAACCGGAACTCCAGATTCTCATCATCAAGCTCTGTCCGTCCGCATACTGCACATTTGTGCCTTGTAATGACATTGCGACCGTTTACGTTGACCGTCTGTCCTGATTCCCGTGTTCCCTGACGCACACTGCGGCGGAACTCTGCCTTACGCCGGAACTCAGACGGTGAAATCCGCTTGTAATTTCTGGTTGTAAAGAAGAAAATCAGGAAGTTTGCCATAGCGACTATGATAGCAATTCCGATACTGATATACATGATATCCTGCTCAATGATTCCAATCCTAATTACATTAAAAATGTTATAGCCCATGATTGCCGCATAAATCCATGCAAGCCACTTAACCTTGACCGGAATAATGAAAAACAGCAGGAACTGCACATTCGGATAAAGTGCCGCAAATGCAAAGAACATTGACTGGTTAATATATCCGATAGACATCGGATAGCTGTAACCGACTCCGGTTGTAAGCTTAGTGACAAGATAGATAATTACCACTGCAAGAATGTTGAACAAAATACCGGAAAGGAAATACAGGTTAAAGCGGAATGACCCCCAGGCATTCTCCAGTGAATTCCCGATCATATAATACAGATATACGCTAATCAGAAGAAACAGTATATTGCTGTCTGCCGGTTGAATCAGAAAGGTTACAACTCTCCAGATCTGTCCCTGCAGAAGCTTGTCGATATCGAGCATCAAATACTCCGAATAAAAAGTAGGTGAAACCAGATTAATCGCAAAGCCCGCAATATACAGAACCACGATATAACGCATCAGGTTTTTGATTGCATAACGTCCGAATTTACGTTCCATCTTATAAATTAAATTCATCAGGCTGACTCCTTTATATCATTTTACCAAGATTGACCTACAGTATACCATTTTTATTTCGTTCTTGCATCAGTTTTTGAAATTTAAGCATTTGTTAATAAAATTTTTTGAATCCCGGCTTCCGTCCCTCAAACACCGTATAATAATCAAACCCTGCTTTCTTCAGTACTTCCTCGGCGGCAGTAAAATGTCCTGCAAGATCCCCGGTACAGTGCGCATCCGACCCCACGGTAATCAGTTCACCGCCAAGCTCCCGGTATCTTGTCACAATCTCCTGCTTTGGATTTGTGCTGAAAATGCCATACTGGGGCTTCAGCCCCTTGGTATTGATTTCAATTCCTTTTCCGGCGGAAATCAGCGTTTTTAGAAGCTCTTCAATCAGATCACGGTAATCAGCACAGGAATACCCCTTGCTTTGGTTCTGCTCCGGAGCATAGCGGATCAGATAATCAATATGTCCGTAACAGTCATAACAGTTATAGTTTTTCGCATTGTCAAGATCAGCCTGAAAATACATCTCCATGCTTTCCCTGATTGTATGGGACTCCCAGTATTCCGGATATGCGGGATCGACATGTTCCATCAAGTGAGTCGAACCAATCACGAAATCCCATTGATGAGCGTTCACCAGAGAATCGCAGCGTTTCTTCACCGTTTCCAAAAGCTCAGGTTCATTTCGTAGACCTAGCTCCACTCCGATCAGAACCTTCAGCTTGTCGCTGTATTTTCTTTTCAGTTCCGAAAGTTCCGAAAAATAAAGCTGCGGATCAAATTCAAAATACCCTTCCGGAGGATACGGGTATTCATAATCCATATGATCCGTAAAACAAAGGGTATGAAGACCCAGCTCAACAGCTCTCTTTATCATCCGCTCCGGTTTCTCCTTTGAATCTCCGGAATATCTGCTGTGTGTATGAAAATCTGCTCTTATCATAATAACTCCCTTGCAGTAAAGTTATTCGTATTATTTATCTGTCTCGTTTAGTTCCACCCGGCGCCCGTCTGCCATAAGCGAATAGTTGGTGTAATACACCACAAATCCCGGTCTGCTGCCGCCCGGCTTCTTGAGATTCTTCTTCAATGTATAATCAACCTCAACCTTGTCCTGTCCGCGGCCCGAGGAATAATAGGCAGCGCAGGCTCCCGCTTCCTCATAAACCCTGTCCGGAAGCTCTTTTCCATGTGTTTTTACAATCACATGAGAGCCTGGAATCCCTTTCGCATGGAACCACCAGTCATTCCCGTCTGCAAGCTTAAAGCTCAGTTCTTCATTCTGCAGATTGTTTTTTCCGACATAGATATCAAAACCGTCCGATGAAATAAAATGATATGGTCCGTTCTTTACCTTTTTACTCTGTCCCCCCTGTCTGCCCTTTTTCTGAAGCAGACGTTTCTTAAGATATCCGCCTTCCGCAAGCTCTTCTCTGATTTGCAGCAGATCCTCTTTAGCCGCCGCAATGTCAAGCGCAGTACGAACCGAATCAAGATACTGCACCTCATCTTTGGTCTCGGCGATTAGTTTATCCAGATTCTCAGCAGTCCTCTTCTGTTTACTGTATTTTTCAAAATAATGCTTTGCATTCTCAATTGCCGAAAGCTGCGGATCAAGAGGAATCGTTATTTCTTCGTTGTTATAGTAATTCACGACGGTCAGCTTCTCGTCTCCGGAAGCTGCTTCATAACCGTAGGTCGTCAGAAGTTCTCCGTAGATTTTGTATTTATCCCTGCCCTCTGTGTCCGAGAGTTGCTTCCTTTGTAAATCAAGCTTCCGTACTGCACGTTCATAAATGTTTGCCACTGTTTTTCGAAGCTCCGTAGAACGCTGCTTGATGCAGGCAGACGCATTCCTGTCAGAATAATACGTTTCCAGCATAGCAGAAACCGTATCAAACGAAACCTTTTCAAGCGCTTCATAGCAGCGAAGCTCCAGTACCGAGAATTCTGCCGGTTCGCCGTTCTGGTAATAAACCGCAGGATGAAAGCTTTGCTCCTTTACATCCTCGGTCATACGTGAGAAAATGCCGGCAAGATGCAGCTTCTCCGTATCATTTAATGTATTGGACGGGCGGTCTGCATCAAGTGAAGCCCGGTATAAAAGCTCGTTTGCAATCAGCGGACTGATTCCTGTCAGGGACTGGTAAACAGCCTTTCCCGCAGGAAGCGGACGGCTCAAAACCGTATCAATAAACTCCTGTCGCTCCACCTCGAGAGGATTTTTCTTATCCTCGGTCTTCGGGATAAAATACACTCTGCCGGGAAGCACCTCACGCACGGAGCTAACCATTCCGGAAATATGCCGGATACTGTCCACGATTGTCAAGCCCTCGTCACAGAGAATAATATTGCTGTGCTTGCCCATAACCTCAATAATCAGGTATTTAATACACCGATCTCCCATCTCATTCAGATGCTCGATCTTGAACCGCAGGGTACGCTCAAATTCCGGCTGCTCCACATCAAGGATTCTTGCACTGTTAAAGTGTTTTCGAAGCAGCATACAGAAGTTCGGCGCTGTGAGCGGAGACGGTTTGTTCTGCTCCGTCAGATATACAAGCGGCATCCCCGCACCCACTGACAGGAACAGACGGTACTGATCGTAATTCTTTATGGTCAGAATCAGTTCTTCTTTTTCCGGCTGGCTGATTTTCATGATTCGCCCGCCGACCAGCTTTTGTTTCAGTTCTGCCGCAAGGGCAGAGATTACAATTCCGTCAAATGCCATTTTTTAACCTTTCTGGATCGTGCCATTCCAAGACTGCCTGATAAATATATCTCCTAGAACAGCTCATCCATCAATGTCCGGCTGACTGCAAAGCGGCCTGCATAACACTCTTTTTCGATTTCGTTTGCTGCATATTCCACAAAAGCATCCATTTCCTGTTCCGTCAGATACAGATACTCCCGATCCAGCTCCTCGTGAACCGCGTCATAAAAATCCGTAATAAATGCATGACGTTTCATAAATGCATCTTCTTCAAACTCATACACATAGCAGTTTTTGAATTCCTTAATATTCCTGTAAATCCGGTATCCATGATGCCATATATCATTTCTCCTTACCTTATCTATTGCTTTTTTTACCCAACTCCGGGTTCTGTGGTGATTATTCATTACCCGCCCGGACGATGGTTCCACCTCCGAGTACCAGCTCACCGTCATACAGAACCACAGCCTGTCCCGGTGTAATTGCCCGCTGGGGCTCATGAAATTTACAGCAGAGCTGCCCGTTGTCCGTAATCGAAATACGGCACGGCGCACCCTTGTGGCTATAGCGTATCTTTGCCGTAACCTCCATTCCGTTCTCCCATTCCGACAGAGCCATATAGTTCAGCCTGTCCGCATACAGGGTATCGGAAAAGACCTCTTCCCCGCTTCCGAGTACAACTTCATTGCTCTCAGGACGGAGTTCCAGTACAAATACCGGATGACCGAAGGCTCCGAGTCCCTTTCGCTGTCCCACCGTATAATTTGTAATTCCCTCATGCCGTCCAAGGACTTCACCTGCCGCATTGATAAAATTCCCTTTTGGAGAAGTCTCTCCGGTATATTCCCGAATGAACTTTACATAATCATGATCCGGAATAAAACAGATCTCCTGGCTGTCCGGCTTTGCTGCTACCGAAAGACCGATCTGCTCCGCGATTTCCCGAATCCGGTCCTTTGTATAGTCACCTACCGGCATCAGCGTCCGCTTCAGCTGTTCCTGAGTCAGATTGTAAAGCGCATAGGTCTGATCCTTTGCGGCAGTAACGGATTTTCTCAATGCGTACCGGTTCTGTGCCAGAGCTTCAATCCGCGCATAGTGTCCGGTTGCAATCGCCTCCGCGCCAATCTGCATGGAACGCATCAGCAGAGATTCCCATTTCACATAGCGGTTACAGGCAATGCAGGGGTTCGGCGTTCTCCCTGCCAGATATTCCTTCACAAAATAATCAATAACAGAGCTTTGAAATTCCTTTCTGAAATTCATTACATAATGCGGAATCCCGAGCCTGTCAGCTACTTCGCGGGCATCCTCCACCGCACTGTAGCCGCAGCACCCGCCCTGTTCCTCCTGAGCTGCACAGGACTCCTGCTGCCAGATCTGCATCGTCACTCCGATGACATCATAACCTTCTTCTTTTAACAGATATGCCGCAACAGAAGAATCCACCCCGCCGGACATACCGACCACCACTCGTTTGTTCTTCATCTCTATCCTCTCATGGCACGAACCTTTTCGACGATTTCCGCCAGCCGGTCCACCGTATAATCCAGCTCTTCCTTAGTTGTGCTCCGGCTTAAGGTCATACGCAGTGACCCCCTCGCACGATCCTCAGGCAGTCCGATTGCCGTAAGAACATGGGAGGGATCCTGAGAACCGGTAGTACATGCCGATCCGCTCGAAGCACAGATTCCTTTCATATCCAGAAGAATCAGAAGTGATTCCCCCTCGGTAAAACAGAAACAGAAATTAGCATTTCCCGGAAGCCGAAGCGTACTGTGTCCGTTCAGGGAAGCATTTGGGATTTCATTCAGAATACGCCCAATCAGATAATCCCGAAGCCTTGTTTCTCTTTGCATTGTCTCCTGCATTTCTTCCGCAGCAAGCTCTGCCGCAGCTCCGAATCCGACGATTCCCGGAACATTTTCCGTTCCGGCACGGCGATGACGTTCCTGAGCACCTCCGTGCATCAGGGAATTCAGACGGACTCCGTCCCTGATATACAGCATTCCGATACCCTTTGGACCGTAAAGCTTGTGTGCACTTGCACTTAACAGATCTACTCCGAGGTCACGGACATCGACCGGAAGCTGTCCAAAAGCCTGCACCGCATCGGTATGAAACAGTGCTCCGTAATCATGGGCAATTCCGCATAGCTCCTTCACCGGCTGCAGCGTTCCGATTTCGTTATTTGCCATCATAACAGATACCAACACCGTATCCCTGCGTATTGCCGAAATGAGCTCCGCAGGATCTACGATTCCGTCCTTGCCGACCGGAAGATAGGTAATCTCAAAGCCACGTTTCTTCAGATACTCACAGGTATGAAGAACTGCGTGATGTTCGATTTTGGTTGTAATAATGTGTCGGCCTTTTGCTTCCGCTGCTTCTGCTGCTCCAATCAGTGCCCAGTTATCACTTTCGGTTCCTCCCGAAGTAAAGTATACCTCGCGCATATCACAGTTCAGGACCTCTGCAATCTTGCCACGCGCCTTATTGACTTCTTTTCTGTTCTTCGTGGCAAATTCATAGATTGCCGACGGATTCCCATAGCATTCGTTAAAATACGGCAGCATCGTATTTACAACCTCCGGACGCACCGCCGTTGTCGCCGCGTTATCCAGATATATTTTATTGCTTGTTTCTGCCTGATCCGGAGCTGCAGTCAGCTCCAATCCATTTATATTCTGTTCCATCATTGCTCCATATCAAGAAATAACTGTTCCTTTTATTCTATGCCTGCCGTTCTCTTCGGTGTCTGGTAACTGACCGGAAGTACCGGCAACTGACAGTTCATTTTATTGTATCATCGGGCTGGTTTTTATGCAAGCAATAATACGTTAGGCTGCTGCATTGACATAATCCGGCAGATTGCTGCATTCACATAATCTAGCAGGCTGCTGCATTGGCATAATCCGCTTATTCACCGGATTTGACTTTTCCGCTTTGCTTTGGTGTAGTGACAAACCTGTTTACTTCTGCTATAATAATCGTACGCATAAAATCTGCGCAGAAACGGTGGTTATTATGATTTTGAAATATATCCGGCGGCATCTTCCCGCATATCTGATCGGTATTGTAATTCTCTTTGGTGTAGACTGGTTAAGTCTGCTCATCCCCGAATTTACCGGCATCATCACAGACGGTCTGAGTGACGGAAACCTCGGGCAGTCTGGTCTTTATAACTATATGGGCTGCATTCTTCTCGCCGGCCTTGGCATGGCGGCAGGACGATTTGGCTGGAGATACTGTATCTTCGGTGCCGGACGAAAGATCGAATATGAGCTTCGCAACGACTTGTTCGAGCATCTGTCCTCTTTGTCGCTCCGTTACTACAACGAGAACAAGACCGGTGATCTGATGGCTCATTTTACCAACGATATCGGAGCGGTTCGTATGTCCCTCGGTCCTTCGGTTGTCTCCGCTTTTGATGCAATTGTCATGACCGTAATGGTAATAATAAAAATGGTTCTTTCCGTAGACTTTCATCTAACCCTGCTGGCCTGTCTTCCGATGGTAGTTATCATGGTCGGAGGCGTCTGGTACGGAAAGTCTATCCGCAGGCGCTACACTGCCAAACAAAAAGCCTTCGCCGATTTGTCAGACCAGGTTCAAGAAAGTATCTCCGGGATCCGCGTCATTAAAGCTTTTGTTCAGGAACGGTTTGAAGAAATCAGCTTTGCCAAATCCAATCTCGATAATAAACAGAAAAATCTTGCAGTTGTAAAGCTTCAGGCAGTGGTAATGCCTCTGCTTGATCTGATGATCGGCATTTCCGGTGCAATTGCCCTGCTCTTCGGCGGATGGCTAGTCACAAAGAATACTCTGACTCCCGGTGAATTCGTTGCTTTCTACCAGTATCTTATGATGCTTGTCTGGCCCATGATTGCAATGGGCGAAACTATTAATATGTTCTCTCAGGGAATCGCAGCACTAAAAAGAATCAACCATATATTTCAGGAGAAACCGGAAATCGTCGATGAACGCAGCGTCGATTTTTCCGTAACGAAGCTGAATGGAGCAATTGAACTGCATAACCTGACCTTCTCCTTTACTGAAGCACTGCCCCCTGTTCTTTCCGGAATCTGTGTTGATGTTCCTGCCGGAAGCACCCTTGCCATTATCGGACGAACCGGCAGCGGGAAGTCGGTTCTTGCGGGTCTTCTTCTCCGGCTGTATAACACCGAACGTGGAATGCTTCTGCTTGACGGCAGAGACATCCGCGAAATTCCGCTGAATGTTCTTCGTGAAAATATTGCCTATGTTCCGCAGGACAATTTTCTTTTTTCCGATACCATCCAGAGCAATATTGCATTCGGAGTACGAAAGCTCCGGGAAGAATCTGTACATCAGCTTCCAAAGCAGCGTCTGTGGCTGACCAGACAAGAACGGAAAAACGCCATGCAGGAGCTTGATCTGACCGGAAAGTCGAGCGGCTCCGATGAACTCTACCAGGATCTCTCAGAGGTTACAAATGCTGCAAAAAAGGCAGTTCTGCATGATAATATCATGGAATTTCCTCAAGGGTATCATGCCATGGTAGGAGAACGCGGCGTTACAATTTCCGGAGGTCAGAAGCAGCGTGCCTCCATTGCCCGCGCACTGATAAAGGATGCACCGATCCTGATTCTGGATGACGCACTTTCTGCCGTTGACACCAGCACAGAAGAACAGATTCTTGAGAACCTGAAAAAAGACCGCGCCGGAAAAACTACATTAATCATTGCCCACCGGATTTCCACCATTCAGAATGCTGACCGGATTCTTGTTCTCGATCACGGTATGACAGCGGAGTACGGAACACATGCCGAGCTGATGGTAAAAGACGGCATATACGCAAGATTATATGAAAAGCAGCAGCTTGAACAGCAGTTGCAGGAAGCATAAACGAATCTGCCTGCAGAATCGTAACAACAGAGAAAATCACGGACTTTGTAAATAAACTCCGACAAGGAGATTGCTATGAAACATTCAGAAACAGAAATCGAACATTCGGTACACGGCGGGGTTTTTCGCCGCCTGATGCGCTATGCCCGTCCATATTATCCGAACATGGCGCTGGCATTGGTTCTTGTACTCATCATCACCGTGATGGAGCTGTACCGACCCTATCTGATCGGTAAGGTCGTAGATGTATTTACGGAAGCCGGCGGAAGCTTTCAGGATGTTCTCCCGATTGCCTTTCGCTATATTGCCGTACTGCTCATCAGCTTTATATGTAATATTGCACAGACCTTAATTCTGCAGAAAACAGGTCAGGACATCATCTACAATATCCGTGAGGAAGTCTTTCATCATGTCCATAAGCTTTCCTTACGCTTCTTTGATATCACTCCGGTCGGCCGGATTGTAACTCGCGTTACCAATGATGTTGAAGCTCTGCATGATATGTTTGCAAATATTCTGATCAAGCTGATTAAGAACTTTACAAAGGTTCTCGGGCTCATCTTCGTCATGATGAAGCTGAACGTAAGGGTTGCCTGCTGCGCACTCGCACTGCTCCCGCTGATTATCGCACTGACTGCACTGTTCAAGTATATCTCCCGTGTCACCTACCGAGTGACACGTTCCCGGCTGACGGCACTCAACATCTACCTGTCAGAGCATCTGTCCGGTATGAAGCTGATACAGATCTTTGCCCGTGAGAAAGAAAAAAATGCCGAATTCCGTCGGAAAAGTGCCGAGCTGTACCATGCAAATTATCGTGAAATGATGGTCTTTGCCATCTTTCGGCCACTTATGTACATTCTTTCCATCATCTCTCTCATTATTATAATCGGAGTCGGCGGAGATTCCGTACTAAGCGGAATTCTTACCGTAGGCACACTATATACCTTTATCCAGTATATCAACTCCTTCTTCGAACCGATTCAGGAGCTTGCGGAACAGTTCGGTACATTACAGTCGGCTCTTGCATCCGCCGAGAAAATATTCACTCTGCTGGACGAAGAAATCACCGTAAAAGCTCCTTCGCAGCCGGTTCTCCTGCAGGAGAAGGTCAAAGGTAAAATCGAATTCAAAAATGTCTGGTTTGCCTATAACGCTGAGGATTGGATTCTAAAGGATGTCAGCTTTACCATTGACCCGGGTCAGAAGGTGGCATTCGTCGGCGCAACAGGTGCCGGAAAGTCGTCAATTCTGAATCTGATTGGCAGATACTATGACATTCAGAAGGGAGAGATTTTAATTGACGGAGTCAATATCAAAGAACTTGATCCCGACCGGCTGCGTTCCGCTATCGGTCAGGTGCAGCAGGAGGTATTTATCTTCACCGGTACCATCTGTGACAATATCCGGCTGAAAAATACATCTATTACAGAGGAACAGGTTCGTCAGTCTGCACGGTATGTCAATGCAGATTCCTTTATTGAGCAGCTTAGCAACACCTATGAGGAAGCAGTGACAGAACGTGGTGCAACACTTTCTGCGGGACAGCGCCAGCTTCTTTCCTTTGCAAGAACTCTGGCCTACGACCCCGCAATTCTTGTGATGGATGAGGCAACCGCCAACATTGATACTGAGACAGAGCTTCTGATTCAGGAAGCACTGCAGAAGCTGATGAAGGGACGTACTACCATCATGGTTGCCCATCGCCTGTCCACTATTCAGCATGCGGACAACATCATTGTCATGCACAAAGGACGGTTACGGGAAAGCGGAACACATCAGGAACTGCTTACCCTGAACGGAATCTACCGGAAGTTATATGAGCTGCAGCTTGAAAGTCCCGCCGGAAGTATAGAAGCCTAACGCTCTTTCATTTCGCTAACGCTGTTTTATTCCGCTAACGCTGTTTCTTTCCGCTACATCTGCTTTCTTACTATCGCGTATTCATCTTTGCCATTAAAATACGGACAGTTTTTATTCCTGCGTTCTTCCATGCGTGCCAGATCATCCTCGTCCATATCGACATCGCAGAGATAATCTTCATAGTCTTCATCATAACCGTAATGACTGCAATATTCACATTGATTCATGCTTTTCTCCATACCGGAGCGGCTTTCATCACCACTCCTGTCATCTTTTGCTTAGTTTATCTCTTTTTACTGTTCTGTGCAACAGGTATGTTCTGTTTCCCGTCGGAATACAATATAGAGATTGTCTGTATAAGGATTCTCCATTGAAAAAGAGCAGTCTCATCAAAGGAACCATTATTCTGACCGCTGCAGGACTGCTGACGCGTCTGATTGGTTTCCTTTATCGAATCTACCTGTCGAGTGCGCTGGGTGCCGAACAGCTTGGTGTCTATCAGCTTGTATTTCCCGTCTACGGAATCTGCCATACGATTTATTCCTCCGGTATCCAGACTGCCGTCTCAAAACTGACATCTGAAATAAAAGCTTCTGATAAAAATACAGGAACACGTGGAATTCTGCTTCGTGGAATCTGCTTGTCCGTCACCGCTGCTGTCCTTGTTTCGCTGCTGTTGTTCTTTAATGCTGACCGGGTTGCCTTAGGCTTTTTGAAGGAAGCCTCCTGTGCCCCGTCTCTTCGCATTCTCGCACTTGTTTTCCCCTTCTGCGGAATCACCGGCTGTATTAACGGCTACTGCTACGGAAAGAACCGCGCCGCACTCCCAGCTTATACTCAGGTAGCAGAACAGCTTGCCCGTGTCTTTGGTGTAATCATTCTCGCAATCACACTCGGAGGAGGTATGATGGCAGTCAGCTGCGAACTGGCTGTCTTCGGTATCGTAATCGGAGAAATTACTTCAAATATCATCAGTCTTTCTTCTCTTCTGATTCCGGTAATACTAAGACACCGCAGACGTACCGCAGCAAACCGGGACGAAGCACGCTTTCTTACCGGTTCACAGAAGCTTAGCACAGTTCATCAGTCACACACCTTCAAAAGGCTGCTCATCTTTGCCTGTCCTCTCACCTTAAACCGCCTTCTATTAAGCATTCTTCACAGCTACGAAGCTATCCTGATTCCGTTTCTTCTGCGCCGGAGTGGTCTTAGCTCCTCCGAAGCCCTTAGCCAATACGGAATTCTGAACGGCATGGCACTGCCGTTTGTCTATTTTGCATCTGCACTTACCAACGCGCTTGCCGTACTGCTGCTCCCCTCCATTTCGGAGGATGATGCGCGGAAGAACAAGCAGCGGATTGCTTCCACCGCAGAGCGCTCGATCTGCGCAACATTACTCCTCGGAATCTTCTGCAATGTGCTGTTCTTATGCTTTGGTGCTCCGCTTGGCAGTACTGTCTTTCATGAAGAAGCTGCCGGGATTTATCTTCGGATTCTCTCCTGTCTCTGCCCGTTTCTGTATCTGACCACAACCCTCAGCAGTATATTAAACGGACTCGGTAAGACCGGCGCAACCTTCTTTACCTCCATGACAGGATCACTGATTCGAATCGGTCTCCTTGTATTTCTTGTGCCACGTTTCGGAATGACTGCCTGTTTCACGGCGCTTCTGTTCGGACAGCTGGTACTCTGCGCACTGGAACTGATTCTGGTTTATTATCATACCGGCTTTCACCTTTCTCTTCCGAATACAATTATTAAACCGATTCTGATCTCCGGCTTCACAGGCTTTCTCCTGTACCGCCTCTACCATATGATGCTTACTTTTACAAAGCTGCCACAGCTTCCTTTGCTGCTTACCTTCTGTGCTGTTTTTTTATTCCTCTATATCGCTTTGCTCGCCATCACCGGGTGTCTTACAGGCGTACGAAAAGCTCACAACGCTTCCTGAAACGACTGCAGTTTCGTGTTAAGTTTCGTTCATCAATGCTTTTTTTCGTTATTTTGATGAATTATTACTTGTTTTCCATCATTTATTATAAGAATACTTGTTTTTTTACATATTTTATGATATATTATTCGGGGTAAACGATTAAGTATACAACCGGTTACAGTATAGCAAATATCAATGTTAATTGAGGGGAACTGTATGATTTCCATGAAGCAGATTGCGGAGCGTTGCGGCGTATCCGTTGCCACAGTAAGTAAGGCTCTGAATAACCATAATGATATCGGCGCAGCAACAAAAGCACGCATCTGTAAGGTTGCTGACGAGCTTGGGTATTATCCGAACGTCGCCGCCCGTACACTGAAAACCAACCGTTCCAACAATCTCGGTGTTCTCTTCGCCGATGCCGCACACAGCGGTCTGACGCACGATTACTTTGCCGCAGTTCTGGAAGCTTTTAAGCTGGAAGCGGAAAGCCGCGGTTATGATATCACGTTTATCAATACCCATACCGGTACCGGAAATATGTCCTATCTTGAAAAATGCCGTCAGCGCAGCATCGACGGCGTAGTAATTGCCTGCATCGGTTTTGACCGTCCTGAAGTCATCGATCTTATGAATTCTTCCATCCCGACCGTCACGATTGACTATACCTCCAATAACTGTACCTCGATTACCTCGGATAATCTGAAGGGAATTCAGGCACTGACCGAATACATTATCAAGAAAGGGCACCGAAGAATTGCCTATATTCACGGTGACAGTGATTCTGCCGTAACGAAGACCCGTATGATCGGATTCTATCAGACGCTCGACCGCTATCATATTACCATACCCGAGAATTATATCTGTCCGGCTTCCTATCTGGATCTTAACAGTGCCCGCATGTTTACGGAACGTCTTCTTGATCTTCAAAAACCGCCGACCTGTATCCTGTATCCGGATGATACTGCTCTGATCGGCGGTCTTAATGTAATTCGTGAACGTAATCTTAAGATTCCGGATGATATATCCGTTGCAGGTTATGACGGACTTCGTGTTTCACGTTTCATTGCTCCAAAGCTTACCACAATCCGTCAGGACACCATGGAAATCGGCAGCAAGGCAGCCACGCAGCTTATCAACCTGATAGAAAAACCCAAGACCACCATGATTGACCGCATTATGGTCAACGGAACCTTTATTGCCGGTGACTCGGTCGGTGAACCGAAATACTAAGAAACAATCTTATAATAGGCTCTGGCGGTTAATGCATACACTGCCGCATAGATGACTGAGAACAATACTACCGTTCCTGCAGTGCATGCAAGAAACAGCGAGGTATTGATCAGATTCAGAACCTTAAGAACCCTCGTTAACATCGGAAATGCAAATCCGACATGAATGCAGGCACATATCAGCGGCAGGAAGAATACCGACAGTACCTGCGAACGGATTGTCTTTCTGACCTCTGTCCGGCTCATGCCAACCTTCTGCATGATTTCAAACCGTTCCTTATCTTCAAAGCCCTCTGAAATCTGCTTGTAGTACATGATCAGCACCGTTGCCATGATAAATACGATTCCAAGGAAGACTCCAAGAAAGAAAAGCCCTCCGTACAACTGCAGGAATTCGTCCCGGTATGAAGCTGCCTTCCTCACCCAGAAGCTTGCAGGATATACACTGTTTATTACTGTACTATATACCCTCTGCTCCACTGCATCACTTATCCGTGCACATTCCTCTTCATCCCCGTTCACATCAAATCCATAATAAGCCATATATCCATAGAATTCTATCTTCTCGCCGTACAGCTCCGTAATAATCGTCAGCAAAGTCTCCTCATCCGGCAGAATAATATAATACTCATCAGAATACTGAATCATATGATCATACTGTACATTCAGTTCTGAAAGCGTTTCCTTAACGCGGTATTCCTTCCCGCCAAAGCCAACTACAGCCTCTGAATAATTTCCGTCCGATACATATATCATAACTTCATCCGCTTCAAGAGTTTCCGAAGCTCCCTGCATTTTATTATACATCTCAAGGGTGATAAAATTAATCACCGCCTCTTCCTCAAGCAAGGCATCCCCGTACTCCAGACAGAATTCTGTTCCCGACAGAACCAGACCGGAAACACGTTTATAATAATAACACACAGAATTAACGGTTTTGGCATTCGATTCCTTTAACGCCTCGTTTATCTCAGCAGTCAGCTCCTCAAATCCATTCGCATCCGTTGTTGACATTACAACTGCTATTTCCCTCGGATACTGTACTCGAATCTCATCCTCCAGTCCGATAAAAAGAGAGGTTGTGCCGGACAGCATGACAAGCACCATTGTAGCAAGAATGCAGATATTACCGAGACCAACTGCATTCTTCTTCATACGGTAAAGCATTCCTGAAACATTGGTAAAGTGTTCCGTCTGATAAAAGTATTTTTTATTCTTCTTTAATATCTTTAGGACAGCGATGCTGCCTGACGTAAATAAACAATATGTCCCGATGATAACCAGTATTACCGCTACAAAGAACAGCATCAGCGCCTGCAATGGTGCCTTGATGACCACTGCAATCGTATATCCGGTTCCAAGTGTCAGCAGACCGATTACGGCAACCGGCCACTTCACCTTCGGTTCCTTCTCCCCCTGCTGTCCGCCGTAGAGCAGTTCAATCGGCTTTGCAACATGAACCCTTCGCAGATTGGTAAGCAGAGTTATCAGATATATACAGGAAAATACAAATACAGTTACAAGTACCGAGACCGGAGAAACCTCGAATCCAAATGGTATGCTGAAATTAAGCACCCGAAGCAGCAATACCAGAAGCAGCTTAGACAGAAGAATTCCAACTGCAAGCCCCCCGGCAATTGACAAAATACCAATCAGAATCGTCTCAATGCACATCATTTTGCCAATGTGGCGTTTTCCCATTCCGAGTATATTGAACAGCCCGATTTCCTTCTTTCTTCGTTTCATCAGAAAGCTGTTCGTGTAAAGCAGAATAACAACAGAGAATAACCCGATCACAATGGTTCCAAGCACCATTACCGCAGCAAGAGTTCTCCCGCCCTCCATGCTGTCGATTGCTTTATTCCGTACAATATACAGCATAATATAAAAGGTTGCAGCCATAAATCCCCCGGTCAGCAGATACGGTACGTAAAGCAACGCGTTCTTTCGCAGATTGGTAATCGCAAGACGCAGATAGAAAAATCTTTTTCCTTGATTCGTCATCGACTTTTCCTCCCTCATGCCTTTCCGACTGTGTTTCTGCCGTCAGACATCAGCATCGTCAGGGTATCCGAGATTTTCGCATACATTTCTTCATCTGACATGGAAACCTTATAAAGCTGGTGATAGACCTCTCCGTCCCGCAGGAACAGAACACGGTTTGCCCTGCTTGCCGCCTTCGTACTGTGTGTTACCATCAGAATCGTCTGTCCGATTGCATTGATATCCGAAAAGATATTAAGCAGCCCGTCGGTTGCTTTGGAATCCAAAGCACCTGTAGGTTCATCGGCGAGCACAATCTTCGGAGAAGTAATCAATGCTCTTGCAACTGCTGTCCTCTGCTTTTGTCCTCCCGACACCTCATAGGGGTATTTGTTCAGGATCTCGGTGATACCAAGCCGCTCCGCAATCGGTTCCATCCGTGCTTCCATCTCCTCATAGCATTTTCCGGCAAGTACCAGCGGCAGGAAGATGTTATCCCTGATAGAAAATGTATCCAGCAGATTGAAGTCCTGAAATACAAATCCAAGATTATCCCGCCGAAACGCTGCAATCCGGCTTTCCGGTATCGAAACAATATTCTTCCCTTCCAGCAGTACCTCCCCACCGGTCGGTTTATCCAGTGATGCAAGAATATTTAAAAGCGTCGTCTTGCCTGAACCGGATTCACCCATAATTGCAACGTATTCCCCGTTCTCCACGGAGAAACTGACATTTGTCAGAGCCTGTACCTGATTCCCGCCGAATCGTGTCGTGTAAATTTTCTTTAAGTTGTTCACCTGTAATAACTGCATCCTACTCTCCATTCCGAAACGGCTTTCTGCTCCCTTTGCAATTGTGGTTACTTTAGTTATCCCGTTTCTTAGCTTTACCTGAACATTCTAACGCAAAGTCTGTGAACCCTCCATAATTTAAGCTTTCAAAACGCAGAAAAACCTTACAGTTTTGTAAGGTTCTCCCGTTATGCAATATTTACTTTTCTACCAAAGCTTTCATCAGTCCGGCTCCGTAAGGACTGTTCCCATACCGTTCTGCCGCCTCCAAAAGCGTCTCCCGGTCAATCCATCCGTTCCGGTAGGCAACCTCCTCCGGTGCAGAAACCAGAATCCCCCGCTCAAGCTCTGTCTTCCGTACAAAGTCTGAAGCTTCCGCCAGAGATTCGGTTGTTCCGGCATCCATCCAGGTAAAAGCTCCATCAAGAATCTGAACCTCCAGCCGGTTTCTTCGTAAATACCTGCAGCTTAAATCTGTGATTTCCAGTTCTCCGCGTTCAGATGGACGAAGCTTCTTCACCTGCTCTGTCACATCGGACGGATAAAAGTACAGCCCGGTTACACAGTACCGGCTTTTAGGCTTCTTCGGCTTTTCTTCAATGGATACGGCTTTCCCGTCTCCGTTCATCTCAACAATTCCAAAGCGTTCCGGATCCGATACCTCATAACCGAATACCGTTGCACGGTCATGTTCCTCTGCCTGTAATACAGCCTCCCGCAGCATTTCATCAAGACCGTCCCCATAGAACAGATTATCGCCGAGCACCATCGCTCCTGCTTCCTTCGAAAGAAACTCTTCTGCCAGTACAAACCCCTGAGCCAGGCCATCCGGCGCCGGCTGTACTTTATATGACAGTTCCACGCCGTACCGGCTACCATTCCCAAGAAGCTGTTCGAACCTCGGCAGATCCTCCGGTGTCGAAATGATAAGAACCTGCCGGATTCCGGCAAGCATCAGCACCGACAGCGGATAGTAAATCATCGGCTTATCATAAACCGGAAGAAGCTGCTTGGAAGTAACCAGTGTCATCGGATATAACCGTGTCCCTGCACCTCCGGCAAGTATAATTCCCCTCATTGTAATGCCCCCTTATTCTTTCAGGTTCAGATTTCCAATAAAAACCGTCGTCCCACAGCCCGGCTTTGACTCGATTCGAAAGCTGTGTGACAGTCTTGCCGTAATCTTCCGGCATAGATACAATCCGATTCCTGTCGATTTCTTATCTTCTCTTCCGTTGTAGCCGGTAAAACCCTTCTCACCGATTCTTGGAAGATCCTCCGGTGGAATTCCTACCCCTGTATCTGCAACAGTAAAGGTTCCGTTCCCATCCTCCTCGCGAGTGAGCTTTATGGTAATGCTTCCGCTCTCTGTGTATTTTAACGCATTCATCAGCAGCTGTTCCAGTACAAAGCAGAACCATTTCTCATCAGTCAGCGCCTGTACCCCGAATTCCTCATAAACCAGCGAGATATGCTTTCGAATAAACTGCCTTGAGTATTTTTTCACCGACTGTCTGACCAGCTCGTCCAGATTCCGGTAACAGATTACCAGATCCCCGGAGATATTCTCCGAGCGGATATAACCAAGTACCATTTCCACATACTGCTCAATGCGGAACAGCTGCTCCGCCAGCTCCTCCGCCTGTTCCGTATCAGCATTCCTGCTCTGCAGCAGCAGTCTCATTGCAGCAATCGGTGTCTTAATCTGGTGTGCCCAGGTCGTGTAATAATCATTCATATCACAGATCAGCCGATCCTTCTCTCCGGAAAGCGACAAATGCTCCCGATTTAAGATGCGAATCAGTCTCTGGTAATCCTCCTCGATAAAATCGAGCGGCTGCGGCAGTGCCTCCAGCGAGATTAAGATATTCTTCTCGATTGCTTTCAGTTCCCGATTCCGCCTGTAGTATGCAAGAAAACGAATGAATCCTATCACCAGCAGAAGTACCGCGGACAGAACCGACGCATATACCACCGGCTCCACCGGTAACGAATAGGAGGAAAATACTATAAAAAACACTGTGACGGTAAGTACCCCGCCGATCAAAATCATACTATGCTTTTTAATGTAGGAAAGCAACAGTTTCATAGAATTCTCCGATTATTTCACAGTTTCAATGCTGTATCCGATTCCTTTTCGTGTCGTAATAAATCCTGCAAGTCCCGCGTCCTCAAGCTTCTTGCGCAGCCTCGTTACGTTGACTGTCAGTGTGTTATCATCCACAAAGGCATCACTCTCCCACAAGTGCTGCATCAGCTCGTCCCGCGCCACCACACTGCCTGACCGGCGCATCAGTACTTCAAGAATTCGAAACTCATTCTTCGTCAGCTCCACGCGTTCCCCATTCACCAGAAGACAGGCTTCTGACAGATTCAAGATTGCACCGCCGCATTCCAGCACATTTGTCTGGTCACGAAATGCATAGGTTCGCCTCAGAACAGCCTGAATCTTGGCAATCAGCACATTTACATCAAAGGGCTTCGCGATAAAATCATCCCCGCCCATATTCATCGCCATCACGATATTCATATTGTCGGAGGCTGATGATAAAAATATAATCGGTACCTTTGAAAACTTCCGTATCTCGCTGCACCAGTGAAATCCATTATAAAACGGAAGCATAATATCCAACAAAATAAGCGCAGGTTCATAAACTGCCGCCTGCGCCGATACACTCTTGAAGTCCGTCACCCGGGCAGTCTCATAGCCCCAGTGCTCCAGCTGCTCTGCGAGCAGCGAAGAGATTGTCTCATCATCTTCGATTATCATAATCCTGTATGTCTGCATGCAAGCCTCCTGTCATGCGTCATCGTACTTTTCTAAAGCGCTTGGTCACCACCGGAAACATTTCTTTTCTATCTTCTCCGGAGCTTACCGCTTCTCAATAATCTCCAGTCCAAGCTTCATACTGACTGTCCGGTGGAACAGCTCTACCTCAATCTCAGCTATCCGCTTATGACGGTCAATCCGTTTAATCAGCCCCTCCATGTCCTTCATCGGTCCATCCGTAACGACAACCTTTCCGCCAATTATGTACCCTTCCGAGGTATCCACAACATGCTGATTATCCCACAGGTGCTGCAACATCTCAGCTTCCTCGTCCGTCAGCGGAATAATCATGCTTTCATCCTGAAGCAGATGCGTCATCTCCGGTACCTTGTGAAGCTCCCTCTTTACTTCCTCCGGCTGCGCCGAAAGGATGAATACATACCCAGGGAACAGCAGCTTCTCCACCTTGTTCCATCTGCCTTCCGTTCGCCGCAGCTGCTTCACGCGCGGAAGAAAGCACTCCGACAGAATCTCCGTCTCAATCAGCGCATTACAAAAAGAAACCACGCGTTGTTCTTTCCCGCCCATGACCTGAATTACATAGGTTTTTAGTTGTTCCTGCTGCAAATCGTCTGATTGGGACAAACTCTGCAGACCAGTATTGCTCTTCATCCGGGAAGTCCTCCGTTGTACTGAATCGAATGTATTGATTACATTTGTTGAAGCATGGTATAGGGATATACACTCAGCTTTGCTGTATCCTCAGCTTCCAGTGATTTCATGAACGATTGTACTTATATTATATTGTACGCAAAACAGCAGTAAAATTCAATGCAATATTTTTAGTACTCAGGTTTTATTCCCTTCGTTCTTCTGTAGGTAACTACTAGCTTTCTAAATAAGTTTATGCTACAATACGATTGACAAAAAAGATGGGACTAATTAAATGAAAAAAGAAGAAATTAAATATAAAAACAATCTATCATGGATACTATATTACTTAAAAGATCAGCGGTTCATTCTTATATTTGTTATTTTACAAACAATTCTTTTATCTGCAATTACTGCTGCAATTGCTCTGGTATCGCAAAAAGTAATTGATAATGCATTGAATCACAATACACAATCATTTATCATTTACTGTGTATCTCTCTTCATTATGCTGACCTTACAATATTTAATTCGAATTCATGCAAATTACCAGGTTGAAAAAGTTACAGGTAAGATGTGCATTTCAATTAAGACTTCGCTTTCAACCAAAATACTTAACAAACAGTATTTATCTGTTTCGCAATTTCACAGCGCCGATTTTATGAACCGATTGTTCAACGACATAACTATAATCACCGGCTTTGTTGTATTACTTGTCGGACTTAGTTCGGCAGTCAGCAGACTTCTGTTCTTTGTTATCATATTAATTTATTTCGACTGGCGATTTACATTACTGCTTGTTGCCGCCTGCCTGATTGCGTACTTTATGATAAAAAAGATCAAAAAGAAGGTAAAAGCAAACCATAAAGCAGTTCAATATGCAGACGGTCTCGTTCGCACACATTTACAGGAAGTTTTGGAAAGTATCTTTTTAATTAAGGCATTCGGAGTTGAAAAAAAGACAATTCAACACTCTGCAGAATTACAAGATATCCATTATGCACAACGTCTGTCACGAAAACGTATCGAGTTAATCGCGAACAATGGATTAAGCTTTTTATTCAGTGTCGGATACATTATCGGAATTATCTGGTGCAGTGCACGGCTTTCCTTTGGTACTATAACAGTAGGTATGCTCGTTGCCGTAATATCGATTCTGCAACAGATTCAGGCACCTTTTTCCACTATCTCCGGTATCATCCCGACCTATTACAATATCGTAGCTTCTGTAGAGCGATTACGTGATATTGAACAGCTTCCAGATGAAGATAATAGCCACATTTCCTTTGATGGTTCGCAATTTCAGAAGATTATACTGGAACATATTTGGTTTTCATATGATAATGAACCTGTATTTAGCGATATGAATTTAACAGTCTGTCAATCTGATTTTATTGCAATTCTTGGGCCCTCAGGAATTGGTAAGAGCACATTATTTAAGCTTCTGCTCGGACTGCTTGATAAGTATAAAGGTACTGCAGAAATATTCACTGATACCTGCAGAACCAAAATCACCGCATCCACGCGTTCGCTTTTTTCTTATGTTCCACAAGTAAATATCTTATTTGCCGGAAAAATAAAAGACAATCTTCTGTTTTCCGATGCTTCTGTTTCTGACGTAGAAATAAACAAGGTTCTCAAGCTTTGCTGCTGTAGTTTTATTGATGATCTACCTGATGGAATTGATACAATTATCGGAGAGAAGGGAACAGGCTTGTCAGAAGGACAACTACAGCGCTTATCAATAGCAAGAGCTCTATTAACAAAAAAGCCTGTACTCTTATTAGATGAGTCAACATCTGCTTTAGATCCTGTTACTGAACAGGAATTATTATCGAACCTCAAGACAATTCCGAATCTTACTCTGCTGATGATTACACATAAAAACCCAGACACTGCTATATTTAATAAAATCTTTTGTGTTGATAGACCAACTATCGTTTCCGACTGTAAGGAATGATATTCAAGCTCCATACTTCTTTAGTATGGTAGCCATGTCACAATTTTCGATTCCACCGGCGGCTTCAATCTCACGAAAGAAAAGCTTTCTTAATATACTATCTTTCACCGGTGTACATAAGCGTGGCTGTAAAATCTCATTTTCTTCTGTCCGGAAATATTTACCCGTTGAACAGATTTCATCAAAAGCTTTTTTCCCTTTTTCTGTGTGAACAATAATCAACGATGTTCCGAATCCGTCATTATATTCAGGCTTTACTCTTTCAATCCCCCAAAAATCCCCTAGAGTTATATCACTGATTCTGTTTGGCGTACACCATTTACAGGAAAGACATGCTTCTCGTATACTGATTCCTTTAGAATAAATTCTGCACCATTTATTATTCAGGAATTCCTCCGTACAGATTGTTGTGCCATTATGCCAGCTGACGGTATGTCCGTCATTTGCCAGTTGTTTTCCCCGAAACTCGAAACTTGTTACTTTTTCTAAGGAGTCTGACTTTCCAAGATAATCTAAATAAGTCATCCAAAATACAGGAGACGGAACTCCATTACATACATGATCAACCAAAAGAAGATTGTCTCTTTTCGTGCCAAGATAGCTGTGCAATCCCTCCACCAAGCATGGATTCCCCTCAAAAAGAACTTTTTCTCCTCTGTCGAGCTTTTCCTTAACGCTATTAAAGCAATTCTGCGGGTCAGCTTGAACATATTTTGTCTTCAGCAAGCGCAAAAGCTCTTCTCTATTTTCTGCACAATACTGTTTCACCTGTAGTTTGGAATTGAATGCAGCACCATATACACTTCCGCCATGCTCCAGCATTTTTTCAGCCAATATACGAAAGGCTCCGCCGGAAGTACTGCTTCTTCTAACCTCTAAATCTGCCTGAAAACCAAAATACATATTTTCACACAGCGGTGGCTTATTCTGAACCGGACACACTCTTAAGCATTCATTGCAATGATTACATTTATCCTCCTGTATATCCGGGTATAAGAAACCATCTTTACCATACAGAAGTGAAACTGCATGCTGCGGACATACCGCTGTGCATGCAGAACACCCGGTACAAAGCTTTTTTGATATAATCATATTTATTTCTGACATTTCAATACTCTCCGTAGATAATCTAATGAACCAGTTCTCTCATTTTCAATATGTTCTCTTGCTTTACTCCCTTGTCCGAAGGGAGCTATTTGATAAAGCTGCAGCAGTTCATCTAGTCTCGAATTTCTTTCAGTCAATTCTCCCTGTAAAGATGCAACACGATACTCTCGTTCAAATAAAAGAGAAAATGCCAGTCCATGAAATGAGGATGTGATTACATATTCTGCATCATGAATCAGTCTCAGCCACTCGTTGACCGAATTCCCACTCCATGATGGGAATCCAACAAGCGGAAAATACGCCGCAGTAATTACTTTTAAGCATAAGCCTCGTTTCTCTGCTTCTTTCTGTGCCTCTTCCAGAAGTTTCTTATCATTCTGTACCATAATCAGTAACATATAAGGAGTCTCTTCTGCATTACAAGTAATTAGCTTCTCCCATTCAGTTTTGGTAAGCAGGAAAACAGGGTCAGCACATACTATTGCCTCTCTTTGGGACAGCTTCCGTACGGTATCCGCTGCACTTTTTTCCCGAACCGAAACATATCGTAATTCCGATATTCCTTCGGAGTACAGATTCATCTCTGTTTCACTAAGTGCTTTTCCAAAACTTGCGGCATAGCTTACTCTTTTTTCTTTTGGTGCAAAGCCTAATAAAAAGCGTCCGTTTCCACCTGTAATCTCCGGATTCCACACTTGATCACTGCCGGCAATGAATACATCCGTTTCTGTAATTAATTCCTGTGATAAGTTTTGTATTTTTAGATAATCAGCTCGAAAGGAGGCAAAAAGCTCTGCTCTTTTATCACTTTCGTCATAAAGCTTTGCTAACATCGGAATCAGAACCTTCTGCGGTTTTGAATTCTTTTGTGCTGTTTCAAACTCTATATGATATGCTTCACATCCTAGCAATTCAATCGTTCTCTGAAGTGCATAAGCCTGTAATACAGCTCCGTAATTATCATGATTATAAAATGTTACAATTCCCGCTTTTGTCACTTGCTATGAACCTTCCCTTCTCTGCTCCCTGTCTGCATATCTGATTTCGATCTTTTAAATATTGTTCTTGAACTAAATAATGACAATAGTCCTGATCACAAACACAAAAAGGAAGGATTTCATGACGTAATCTACGAAATCCTTCCACTCGTTTTATACATTCCATAAAAGATCGAGAATGGTTAGAATGACTGTCATCGCGCATTCGATGTATCATCTGCGGTTTGTCTATAAATCCGGGCAGCTCCCTGCTGATTGCAGGCACCAACATCTGCAGGTTCTGTCCTTCTTCGGACTCTGTTATTTGTCCGTCAGGATAACACTCGTAAAATAAATCAGTCTTCATCATGCAGCTCCCCGCAAGAAAAGGTATCTCTCCTAACAGAATTTTCCGAAATAAATCTGTCTTGCTTCTTCGTTCTTCAATTGTCAGTCGTCCGATCATTGATTGCTTATTCTGATCAAAAAGATATGCATCAGACAAAACTATTCTCTGTTCTGAATGCTTCATCAGCCAGTTTTTTTTATCGGAAACCGCATCAGGTAAGAGGATATCATCTGCATCTGTCCAGAATAAATAGTCGCCCTGCATTACTGACAAACCCTTATTCATTGCTGCTGCCTGTCCCTGATGTTCAGAGCATATATAACAAACTTCTATAGAAGCCTCTTTTAATCTGCTGATCCAACGTCTAATTATCTTGTCAGTGGCATCTGTCGATCCATCATTCACTAAAATTAATTCAACCTGATGATCCTCTTGATTTATAACCGAACCTAAGAATTCATCAATATAGCATTCTACATTCCAGCACGGCACAATCATGCTGACCAGATCACTCACCTTTTCTTAACCTCCGTCTTAATATCGCTGCATAGTTTGTCACTTCTTCTTTACGCTTTAATCTTCCTGTATTAGTTAAATGAATTCTACGTTCCAGCATTACCTGATTTATATTTGCAACTTTCGTTCCTGCTGCCCGCGAGCGAAGAACCCAGTCAATTACTTCTCCTGATGATAATTCTTCGTCAAACACTCCGATTTGTTCAAATAATCTGGTTCTAATTAAAGAACAACCGACAAGGGTTCCTGAATATGGTTCCTGTTTTGGACATACCTGACCTTTTTGCTCGTCTGAAAGCTCCGGCGAAATAAAATCCTTGGTTAAGCCATACACAATCTGTAGTTCAGGGGCATCCTGAAATGCTGATAAGAATACCTGAAATGCCCCACTACAGACTCTGTCATCCGCGTCCAGAAAGAAACAATACTCTGTTTTAAGTTCTTTTAGGCCTGCATTTCTTGCTTTTGCAGCTCCTCCATGAGGTAAACTTATATACCGATCCGAAAGAGATTCCGCCAGCTCTGCTGTCCGGTCTTCTGAACCATCATTAATTATAATTATCTTTGCATCAGCACAAAGGGTCTGTGCTTTAATACTTTGAACTGCTTCAGCAAGATACTGTTGTGCATTATATGCGGGAATGATTACTGTAATATCAGAACCTGTCATGTTATCTCCTGCGCTTTATTTTCCATATAAGTACGGTTTTTTTCAATAATAATTTTAGCTGCCTGAAGTCCTTTGAGTCTTCGTTCAACATTAACTGAATCCGGAACATTAAGCAGCTCAAGGTCTTCTCTCATATGTGAATTTTCTTTTTGATCAATAGCTTTTGCAATAATCTCCTCCATATGCTCCTCAATCACCGGAAGCGGAAAAGCTTCTGAAAATCGGTTCAGCATACCAAGACCAATCAAAGCCAGCTCTGTTCGGATACACTTTGTACATAATCCACAGTTTTGATTTCCAGGAACAGGATTCTTTATACACACATGCAGCAAATTCCGATATTCCGACGAGGTATTTCCAATTGCGTCAAGCTTTTCTATTCGTTTTTTAGAACTTCCTGAAGAATATATGGTCAATTGCTTGGTAGAACACTGAGAGGTCAGCAGAAGATCATAATAAGCAACATTATTCTCATCAACTGAATATTTTTCGACTTCATACGCCGAAGATAACAAATAAACATTCCAGAGCTTATGTAATACCATTGCACAGGCAATCAAGCGAAAGGATACTACACTCAGATACATTTCCTTGACTATCTCGGTAATATTCGTATGAACACCAACACACTGTAAATGATACTTTTGTGCTGTTTTTTTCGCCTGTATCAGAGATTTGCTATAAAGTTCATAGCTTCTGTCTCCTTCAAAGCATCCTGCATTACATACAAATAAATGTGTAAGCCGATAGGAGTCCTCACGGTTCATATGCGTCAGCATTGTATACAGACTGTCAGCGCCACCGGAATATCCGGTTACAACTCCGTGCGCTGGTTTTGACGCATACTGTTGTTTCGGTGACCTCACCTGCATCATATGGTAACGCTTTGTAGACCTGTCTAGTGTAGGAATCAAGTAATGATTCAACTGATATTTCAATTCTGTCGAAACAGGTACTATACATTCAATATCCTCCCCTAGAATCATTGCATGAGGAAGGAGCATAAGCACAAATGCATCACAGCTTTCAACATCAAGTACACTTTGATACTCCGATGAAGTTTCAAAATAAAGTTCTGTTAATTTACCATCCATATGGATTACTGAAGATATACGAACAGTTTTGTCCTGAACCATAATCTGTGGTTGCTCTATCTTAATCATTTCATAGTCTTCCTTATCTTCTCACAATTCTTCTTTGCTATCATAAACTGCTTAGCAATCTGATAACACTGTGACGGAATTTCTATCTTTTTCTCTTTAAGTAAGAATAAAACCTCGCTATAAAGCTCACTTTCTTGATTCGCAAGTAAAAAGGCAATATTAACACTGATATTCTTTAATGCCATATCCACATCATAGACCTCATGATATAACGAAAGCTTCTGTAATGCCCACAATGTTACCGTATCTCTGCGGCATTTTTTGCAATGCCCGCAATTCGTCGTTTCATTGATGAAGCACGGATGAAACACTTTATAAGACAAAGGATACTCTGTTAATGCCATAATTTTATCAATCCGGCGCTGACCTGCTCCCGAGGAATAGAACTTTAATGTCTCCGTCGACAGCATCTGAACATTGAGCAAATCAGACAATGCCGCATTATGGCGCTTTGGCTGAAACATTTCCAATGCATGGCCTGAAGACAGCAGATATGTTCCAAATAGCTTTTGCAAGCATAAAGCCATTGCAATTAACCGATAGGAATAAACATCCAAGTAATCTTCCTGTAATACGGTCATGATGTTCGAATCAAGATAAATAAATGCAAGATGTAACTGTTCGGCAATAATCCTTGCTTTCTCACATTCTTTGTGGAATGATTCAGCAACATCCTCACTCTCATACACCCCGGAATTAAAAACACATAAATGACTCAGCTGTCAGACGGCGAATTACAATCGGGTGCAACAGCAAATTAAAATCCCGTCTGACA
>CAZRRN010000023.1:0-46477 GCA_964602475.1 uncultured Lachnospiraceae bacterium
TATATTTTACTACAAATCAAACGGAAATACTTGAATTAATCAGTGTTTCCCTAGAATAGTTTCTTTTCCAAAATAAATGGATCCTGTGCAAAATTCATTGCACATTCTGCATCTATTCTTCTCTTCAAATATAAGTCATAAATTGCATCATCCATTGTCTGCATTCCAAATTTTCTGCTTGTCTGGATAATCGAATCAATCTGGTGTGTCTTAGCTTCCCGTATCATATTCTTTATAGCCGGAGTTGCATGCATTATTTCAAATGCAGCGACTCTTCCATTATTATCCTGTGTCGGAAGCAGCTGCTGAGAAATAACGGATTCCAGAACAGAAGCAAGCTGAATACGAATCTGTTGCTGCTGATGCGGAGGGAATACATCAATGACACGATCAATGGTATTTGCTGCTCCTATTGTATGAAGTGTTGAAAAAACAAGATGTCCGGTCTCTGCTGCGGTAATTGCAATCGATATTGTATCCAGATCACGCATTTCTCCCACAAGAATGACATCAGGATCTTCACGAAGTGCTGCTCGTAATGCCTGTGCGTAACCACCGGTATCCAGACCGATTTCGCGTTGGTTTACAACGGATTTACGATGATTATGCAGATACTCGATTGGATCCTCAAGTGTAATAATGTGTGAATAATAATTATTGTTTATCTCATTAATCAGAGAAGCCAGCGTAGTTGATTTACCGCTTCCGGTTGGACCTGTTACCAGAACAAGCCCTCTTTTCTTCTTGGTCAGCTCAACTATCGAATCCGGCAGACCAATTTCCTTTGGTAAAGGTATCTGCGTATTAACAAGACGAATTACCAATGCATAGGAGCCTCTTTGCCGAAATACATTAACCCGGTATCTTCCTACTCCCGGAATGGCGTAGGCAAAATCAGTTTCGCCATGCTCTTTGAAGGTAGACAGAAATGGTTCCTTTAAGATCGGTGAAATCAGTTTTTGTGTATCATCCGGCATAAGTCTTGGATAATTCATATCAGTCAGTGTTCCGTTGATTCGTATTTTTGGCGGTACACCAACCGTAATATGCAAATCGGATGCCTTACGTTCTTTCGCTTCTTCCAGCAATGTTTCAATCGTCATCTCTGCCATAGCTGCCCCCCGTTGGTCTATTAGATTATTCTGCCGGTAAACCACGAAACAGTGTTCCTACCGGTCTTCCTTCCATAATGTCATAAATTCGTTCCGGACGTTCTCCGTTTGCAATAATTACATCAATACCGCTTCCGACAGCAAGTTTTGCTGCATTTATCTTTGCTGTCATTCCACCGGTTCCTACTCCGCTTAAGGAGCCGCCTGCAACTGCTTCGATTTCATCATCAATCCGTTCAACCACAGGAATAAAACGTGCATCCGGATTCTCCTGTGGATTACTGTCATAAAGACCTTCTATATCTGTAAGTATTATTAACAGATCCGCATTAAGGAGCTTCGCTGTTACTGCAGAAAGCATATCATTATCGCCATATACAATCTCATCAATCGCAACACTGTCATTCTCATTAATAATTGGAATAACGTGATAGGAAAGGAGTGTGTTAAAGGTGTTAACAACATTTTCTTTCAAATGCTCATTCTGTGTTACATCCTTTGTCAGAAGCATCTGTGAAACTGTATGTCCGTATTGTGCAAACATTTTGTCATATATGAACATAAGCTCACATTGTCCAACTGATGCTGCAGCCTGTTTTTCCTTCACTTCCTTTGGGCGAACCTTCATCCCAAGCTTGTTCATTCCTGCAGTAATCGCACCTGAGGTAACCAGTATCACTTCTTTACCCTGATTGCTGATGTCACTGACTACCATTGCTAGATGATCCATCCGCTGCAGATTCAATCTTCCGGAATTATGAGTCAGAGTTGAGGTTCCGACTTTAATTACAATTCGTTTTGCATTTTTTATTTTATTCATCATAATTTATCCTTTGATATTATGAGTCTATTTTATCGGTTTCATTTCTATTATGCAAGTATATATTCAATTATTTACAGGATAACTCTTGACTTTAATGTGTTAAAGCGTTACTATGTCATCAAATAATTGTTACTTTAATTTGGAGGTATCCTATGTACGACAGCAAATCAAAATCTCAGGAAACAGACCGTTTATATGAAAGTATTCTTTCCCTGACTACATTGGAGGAATGCTATCGTTTTTTTGATGATCTATGTACAATTGGTGAAATACGATCCTTCACTCAGCGATTTGAAGTTGCTGAAATGCTGAATAAAGGAATAACCTTTAATATTATTGCCGAAAAAACAGGAGCTTCTACTGCTACTATTTCCCGTGTCAACCGCTGCCTGCAATACGGTGCAGATGGCTATAAAACAGTACTCGGCAATAAATCAACATCGTAAAGCTCTACTTCTGCATTCTGGTTGATGGCGGAACGCCTTTCATAGTAAAATACTGCAGCACAGCTTCGATTAATTGGTATTCCGTATCTGGCAGTACTCGGAACATCAATATCAAAGTATTCAATGTGGTTTTCTTTCTTATAATCAAGCTTACACAAAGTATCATTTTCTTCAGCTATCGTTTTAAGCCACTTAGTTTCTTTTTCGTTAACAGCGAATTCCGGTCTGGCTTTCATACGTTCTCTTGAATAGCAGTCAAAAGTTGCCAGCTGTTTGACAATTCTTTCTCTTTCTGCAGATCTTAATTCATCACATTTCATCAGGACATTGATTAATACTATATACCGTGCCAGTCTTGATGACTGTTCTCCTGAACAAAAGGATGTACAATACTCCTCCGATATCTTTTTGTAAAGCTCATAGGGTGAATTGAAAAAATGTTCCGCATACAACAGTTCCTGAACAAACTGTCCACTGTTATAATAAATCTCTACCATATCTTCAATGTGTTTCAACTCCTGTAGTTCCTGATAGGAAATAGCATCCGTTTTTAATACTTCAAACGGCGGATACTCTCGGTATTCAATTCCATACTTAGATGCTTCTTCTGACATCTGTGTATTTCCAAGCACCTTCAGAAATCCAAGCTGTAGCTGACTGGGTTTCAACCGATATACCTGATTAAATGAATTGCAAAAGCTGTTCCATGTTTCGTTCGGCAGTCCTGCAATCAGATCAAGATGAATATGAATTGTTCCAAGTGAAACAAGACGTTCAATGTTCTTATATAGCATTTCCATGTCGCTTGTTCTGTTGATTATATGAAGCACAGACGGGTTGGTTGTCTGTACACCTATTTCAAGCTGCACTGCCCCAGGACGAAATTGTTTCAGCAAATTATATTCTTCATCTGTTAATAAATCCCCGGCAATCTCAAAATGTACATTCGTCACTCCGTTGTCATTTTCAAGAAGAAAAGATAAAATATCACAGGTTCTTATAGGGTTGCAGTTAAATGTCCGGTCAACAAATTTCACCTGTCTGACCTGCTTTGAAAGAAACAGCTGCAATTCCGACTTTACCTTTTCAATAGACTTATACCGTACTCCTGTTTCATTAGAAGATAGGCAGTAGCTGCACCGAAACGGACAGCCGCGTGAGGATTCATAATAAAGTATCTTATTTTTTAGATTATTAAGCAATTCATCCTCATATGGAAATACTAAAGAATCCATATTTATTTGCGGTCTTGGCTCTGTAGTTATAACAGCTGTTGATCCGTTTTTATTTTCACAGTATATAAGCCCGGCTATTTTTTCAATAGCAAATCCATTATGCTCAGCCAACTCTTTTAATGTCTCTTCCCCTTCTCCATTCATGATTCCTTCAAGCTCTGGGTATTTGTTCAAAAGACGTATGGAAGACGCCTCTGCTTCCGGACCTCCTAACCATATCTTACAATCCGGAAGGAGTTTCTTGCATTCGCGAAGCAGTTTTTCAATTATCTCGATATTCCAAAGGTAACAGGAAAAAGCCAAAAGATCAGGTTTTTTATTATATATACAATCAAGCATATCGTCAATTCTCTGATTGATTGTAAACTCAAGAACACTGATTTGCTCACGAAAAAATCCCGCAGAGGCTCTAAGTGAATACACTGCAGGATTTGTATGTATAAATTTTGTGTTTACAGCTGTCAATACTATCTGCATCTTGGTTTACTCATTTCTGTACCAGTGTTTCAGTACCTCTTCTGCTTTTTTAAGATGAATATCAAAACCGGTATTTGCAGCTGCTTCTTCTTTTGTCCTATAAATAATTGTACTCCAGTCCCACCAGAATACTCCTGCAAACCAGTTTACTTCATGAAATACCTGCAGGCAGGAATCATAAAAATCAGCCTGTTCTTCTTCGCTCACCGGAAGTTCCTTGTGCATAAAGTCCCACGGCATGGCAGCGCACCCTAATGCACTTCTGCAGCCGATTTCCATAAATATCATTTTCTTATTAAAGTGTTCACAGATTGGACGAAGCTTTACAGCAACCTTTCTCCACTCTTCCACCATATGATTCCCGGTGTCGCCCGGGCATCGATTAATGGGATAATATGCAGATGTACCAATAAAATCAACTGCATCCCACCAGTCAATCATTTTTTCTCTTCCATGATTTGTATTATAGACAAGAGGTCCGTGATATACCGTTCGAATCATGGTAATCAGTTTCCGCCAGTAGTCAGATTTCCTTTCCGTTCCGCTCAGCTCACAGCCAATACACAGCATTTCACAGCCGGTGTCTTCTGCAAGCTGTGCATAGTGCAGCATAAAGGCAGAATAGCTTTCAAACCACATAGTCCAGTAATGATTCTTATCTGAAAAATCATCATCAGGAAAATCAATTCTGGCGCGCCAGATACCGTCACGACAGTTTATCATAGGCTTCAGACATATTTTCACACCTCGTATGTGGGCATGTTGAATAACTTCTGCAAGCTCTCTGTCCGGAATATTATATCTAAAATCAAATTTAATCTCGGTTGAATGATAAGTATCCTGTGTAATGGCAAATGCAAGTGTCATCCAGTTAATCCCTGTCAAAAAAAGCTGTTCCCTTGAATAAACCGCTTCCTGCGAACGAAGTTCTCCTCTTTTCCCGCCATATCCATAGGTATATCCTTTTATATCCATATTAACCTCATTTCTACGCATTTTTTTCGCATAACAGATTTTGTGGTTTTTCTTTTCGATTTATTATGCAAAAACACCGCAATCACGATTATACATGATTGCGGTGAAAATGTAAATATCAGCTATTTACTTTAACGCTCTCTTTTTCAATCAGATGCCCCTCAACAATTCGAAGTCCCTTCTTATAAGCCTCTCCTGAAATCTTTTTGAAAAGCGTTGTAATTGAGATCCGTGCCATTTCTCTGACATCAACCTCATAGGTTGTAATTCCGATATCAATCAGATTCGGTGATAAATAATTATCAAAACCGACAATTGAAATATCTTCAGGAACCCTTAATCCTCGTTCTCTAACCAGCTTAAGTACTTCAATTGCTGTCATATCGCAATTACATACAAAGGCTGTCGGAAGATCTTTTGGAAGTGTAAAGCTCCCTTTTGTCTTTGTAATACCGCTCATCCGGTCACGATCATTTATCACCCTGTCCTCGCGAGGCTTTATCCCCTGTTCAATCAAAGCCTTCAGGTATCCGAGATAACGGTCCGTAATACTCTCCGTTGCAAGCAGGGTTCCAACATAAGCAATATCATTGTGTCCATGTTCCAGTAAATAGTTTGTGAGTAAATAAGTCCCGTAAAATCCATCTGATATCACAGAATCGGTACAAACATCAGAATCATAAAAATCCAGAAAAATAAATGGCAACTTCATTTGATTTCTCAGTACAGAGGTATAAGAATTACCGGGTTGTCCAATGACGACTAATCCATCAACCTTACTTTCGGTTACCAGCTTTGGCAGCTGATGGGTATTTTCCATTTCACTGCTGATTACTTCAAGCAGTGTGAAACAACCCTTTTGAATTGCGCTGTTGGTTACCTCCTGATACATTTTCCAATAGAAAGAATCATAGTCCAGATAACGTTCAGAAATAATAACTCCGATATTATAGCTGCGTTCAGATGATCTCAAAGCCGAAAGCGGCTTATAGCCCATCTCGTCAGCAAGTGCTTTTATCTTTATTCTCAGTTCTTCGCTCACTCCGGACTGATCCGACAAAGCCTTTGAAACCGTAACGGTACTGACTTCAAGTGCTTTCGCTATATCTGCCATTTTTACGGCTTTCATTTTCTTTGCCATCTCACCCTGTCCACCTTACTCGAATTTATCTCTTTCCAATTTCTGTATCATTTCCGTTTACTACGCTATGTTTTTTTATATAATCAACAATTTCATCAAATTGTGTAAAGGCAAGTCCAACATAACTGTCGGATGCGCCATAATATAATGCAATCTTTCCGCTTTCCGGATCATGAATCGTTGCACACGGGAATACTACATTCGGAACAAATCCTCTTTCCTCATACCATTCCTCCGGAGTAAGAAGGAAGGTTTCGCAACGATATTTTACAATTGAAGGATTCTCAAGATCAAGAATTGCTCCTCCGATACTGTAAACAAAACCATTACAGGTTCCGCTTACCCCATGATAGAATAACAGCCAGCCCTCAGATGTTTCAATCGGAGCAGCTCCTCCGCCGATTTTGACAGATTCCCACCATTCATTTCCACGACTCATGACATGTCTGTGTTTCCCCCAATATACCAAATCAGGGCTTTCACTGATAAAAATATCTCCGAACGGTGTATGTCCGCTGTCACTCGGGCGGCTCAGTAACACATAATTTCCATTGATTCTTCTTGGGAATAAAACAGCATTTCTGTTATACGGCAGGAAAGGGTTTTCAAGACGGACAAAATGCTTAAAGTCCGTGGTCTTAGCCATACCGATTGCCGCTCCGTAAAAATCCTGACACCAGATAATATAATACGTATCTTCAACTTTTACAAGTCTTGGATCATATGCATAATGCGGCATAAACGGATTACCGTCTTCATCTACAAACGGAATTCGATTTTTGTCAAAATCCCAGTGGATTGCATCTTTACTTCTTCCAAGATAGATATAAGGAATACCGTTTGTCTGTTCTCCACGAAATACACCGATAAACTCACCTTCATATGGCATTACCGCACTGTTGAAAATTCTCGCTACACCTTCAATCGGATTTCTTCCAATAATCGGATTCTCACGATATCTCCAAATTGGTGCGCCAACAATTTTTTCGGGACGCTCCTGCCATGGAACATTCGGTACCTTCGGTGCTATCATTTTAATCTCACCCATGAATTACTTCCTCATTTTCTTTCGGTTCATAATAACCGGAACCTGTTCCCGAAGCGGATATCCGCTTCGGGAACAAAAAGTTCCGACACAATTAATTAATTAACTGCTTATCTAATCAATAGTATGCATCAAGTGCATCCTGTACCTGCTGCTTATAGGTCTCCTGGAACTGAGCAGGAGTAACTTCACCCTTCATCAGAGACATGAAATCATAACTGATACCAACACTGTTCCAGATATCAAAGATGGCATGTTCTCCACAATCCTTCATAACATTAAAGTTCAGTTCCTGTAGATCTGTTGTAGCTGCAGTAACCTTATACCACCAGTTCAGGGTAGTCTTATCGTCACGAATTGATGTATCTCCGTCGTACCAGTTCCACATATCATTGATTACATTAAATACTGTCTCAGGATCTTCAACCCCTGCCGGGATGATATAGAACTCACCGGAAGAAAGGTTCTTTCCAGCATTCGTTGTTTCATCTCCGGACGGTCCAACCGGCCAGCGAACATATGCAATATCAAACGGTAAGGTATATCCAAGGGATCCATCATAATCATAATCCTTATTGCCTGCTGAAATCCATGCAGCAATCGGGAAGAATCCGATATTACCCTGATTATACTGGTTTCTCATACTATCAGAAGGAGATCCTTCATAATCATAAGGATAGCATACATTGTAGGTATTATACATGTCAAACATTAGCTGAAGTGCTTCTCCAACTGCAGTAGAGGTAAGTCCTTCTGTTTTTCCGACTGCAATCACTCCGCCATTGCTCATCATTAGCTGCTCAAAGGTTTCTACCTGATAACCGCAATAGCCGTACTGATCAATCTGTCCGTCACCATCGGTATCATCGGTCAGAGTCTGGCAGTATTCAATAAACTTATCCCAGGTCCATTCACCACGTGCATACAGGTCTCTCGGATCTTCCAGATTATAATCCTCTAACATCTGAATATTGAATGCAAGGGGATAGGTTGCTTCTACAGATTTCTGTGCTTCCTGACGATAGAAAATACATGCTTTTCCGTCACCAAGATCAAGAAAGCTCGCATTCGACTGAGTTGTAAAGATATCACTGTCAGCCGGAAGTACTGTCTTAAGATCAAGTGCAAGACCATTCATCTGAGCCGGAACTGCCATACCGGTATCAACAAGGTAAACATCACAGTCAGGTGTTCCTGCAAGTACAGAAGTATTGATGGATTCTGTAACTCCTGCATAGGTCAGGTTATTCCAGAAGAACTTTACGCCGTAACGCTGCTCAATTGTATCAACGTTTGCAAGCTTTAATGCTGCAATTTTACGGCTGTTGGCCTTTTGAACAAGAGTATCAGCGCTGTCTCCGTCTTTATCGAGAGAGGCTGCTTCATAAGAAGGATCGTCTTCAACGACGCTCTGAGAGCTGTCATAGTACTGTACCCACCAGGTACCAATTGTAATATCTTTTGTTCTTTTTGTTGCTGTTGTTACAGCTTGTGTAGGTGCCGGCGTTGATGTAGCACCTGTTTCAGACGGGGTCGGTGTCGGATCTGCTGTGTTGTTTCCGCATGCAACCATTCCAGCTGTCATTGCCAGGCAAAGCAATACTGCAAGAAGTGCTTTTAATCTTTTCATATTTCCCTCCATTTAATATTTTAATTATTGTACACCAAGTATCGTTACTGAAAATACTTCCCAGTTAGAAGCAGCTTCACATTGTATTCTGGCACCCCAGTTGCTTATGTCATCACCACATACAGCTGCAATCTCTTCATAAGTGATATAACAATTTCCATCAACACAGGTAGCAGTCTGCTGCTGAACTCTGCTCCATCCTGCTGCAGCATCCGGCATTACAATCCACATACTACCATCTTCACTGGTATATGCAATCTTTACAACAGAACCCGGTACAAGAGCATCCAGAACTTCTTGCGTCATATCAAAACCATTCTGTCCCCAGCCTGTTCCTTCACATGTAAAGCCTTCAAATTCAGTCTTTTTATTTGCTGCAGGTGTAGCATTTAACGTACCAACATTTACAGCATATACTTCCCAATCAGAAGCTGCTTCACACTGAATTCTTGCACCCCAGCTACTCTTATCTTCACCGCATACAGCTTCAATCTGTTCATAAGTGATGTAGCACTTTCCATCAATACATGGAGCTGTCTGCTGCTGAATTCTGCTCCAGCCTACAGAAGCATCCGGCATTACTATCCACATAGATCCGTCTGCAGAAGCATAACTAACTTCTACAGCTGTTCCGGGAACTAAAGCATCAATAACTTCCTGAGGCATTTCAAAACCATTCTGTCCCCAAGCGGTTCCCTCGCACGAAAATCCTGCGAACTCTACAGCATTGCTAATTGAGTAATTCGGAACGGCAGTACCAACTTTGATTGAATAAACTTCCCAATTGCTCTGTGATTCACACTGCAGTAATGCTCCCCATGTGGTTACATCATCACCGCACAGAGCTGCAATCTGCTCATATGTAATCTGCGCAATTGACATGGAATCATTGATATAAGCGGTTCCCTGTGCTACTCTTATCCAGCCTGCGGTTGCCCAAGGCATTACGATCCACATACTGCCGTCTTCGCTGGCATATGCGATTTCTATAACAGAACCAGGTACCAGTGCATCAATGAATTCCTGCGGCATTTCGAATCCATTTTGTCCCCAGCCTGTTCCTTCACATGCAAAGCCATCAAATTCTACGGCATTTGTAACTGCATACAGATTCGTCATATCCTTTCCGGTATTTTCAAAACCGGCAGGCTCAGCAAATGCTGCTGTAGTGTCTGCAGTTAACAGGTTACCTGCTGCATCAAAGAAGCAGATATCATCGATATACAGAACTGCACTTCCATGTCCGTTATCACGACCGTTATCTGTTTTTAATGTTACCATAAAAACATTGTTATCTGTTGAAAATGCCGTATCTCCAAGATTAACGACTGCAACCTTAGGATTCTTTGTACTCATATATACAGACCAGTCTGTCGTATATTCAACAAGATCCGCACCTGCCCAGATAATAATCTGACCGGAAGTTGCATTGAATGTTCCATCGTCATATGATGTTCCAAGTGTCATCTCAATGGAAGCAACATCAGTTGCTTTTTCTCCCAGAAGAGCAGCTAAAGAAAATGTTATATAAGGTACTTTTCCGTTAGCATTTTTTACAGCTAGTGCCTGACTTCCATTAAACTGATCAAGATAGACTTCACAGTCATCTGCGTTTGCAGGCAGCATATAAATAGCTGCAAATCCCACATTTCCATCTTCAAAATCAACACTGGCAGCATTTCTGACAGTCGGATCTGCAGTCGGCTCCGGCGCTGTTGTTGCAGTCGGTGCCACGGTCGGTGCCGCAGTCGGTGCTGTTGTTGCGGTCGGTGCTTCGGTTGGGTCAGCTGTACCGTTTCCACATGCAGCCAAAGACAGCACCATGGCAGCTACTAATAAAACTGCCAGTAAGTTACGTTTTCTCATTTTTTTCATCCTCCTTTAGATTTGAGAAATTGATTGAGTTTACAGAGCAACATTTACCCTACAATACCACTACGCTCCACACCCTCAATAAAATATTTCTGAAGGACAAGATAAATTATCAGAATAGGAAGAACTACCATGATAACTCCTGCATCCAGATACAGCTCCTGGATCTTGGTATCCAGAATCTTATCAACATTCGCAATTACCATCTGCAGTGTTGAGATCTTCTTACTGATAACTACATTCTCGCTGATCAGAAATAAATTCGAATAAAAAGTGTCATTAAACTGCCATACTACAGAAAAAACAGTAACAGTAATGACTGCGGGCATAGCATTCTTCAGCATAATACGAAAATATGTATACCATGTGCCCGCTCCATCCACAAATGCCGCCTCTTCGATTTCCTTCGGCAATCCACGGAAAAACTGATTAAATATATATATATATAAGCCTGATCGTACTCCACATCCAAGAATCGACATAATGTACATTGGCCATATTTTTCCCATAAGGTTAATTGGGGCTCCAAAAAGCTTTGTTATCAGACCAAACGGATCAAACATCTTAAAATTCATGTACAAAGGAAGCATAATTGTATGGGAAGGTATTACAATCATGATAACAACACATCCAAAAAGAAGCTTTTTAAATGGAAAATCAAATCGAGCAAATCCATATCCAACCATAGAACAAATGAAAACCTGAATCACCGTAAGAGATAAAACATAAATAATGTTTATTCCCATAGTTTTCCAATAATCCATACGTTCGATGGAAAGCTGAAAGCGTTCTAATGTCGGATACTGCGGAAGAACAAAAACCATTGGATTATATGCATCCTTTGTTGAAGAAATCGCATTGACCAGCATACCGATCATAGGAGAAAGAATGATATAGCTGACACCAACAATAATTGCAACACGCAGTAATGAAAGACAAAACTTTTTGATGTCATTTCCCATAATACGAAGCTGATCCGGGTCACTTATCATTTTCTTCGTCTTACTGCCCCACGCTTTTACCGATTCTTTTGATAAAGCTTTTTTATTCATATTCTTCTCCCTTCTTAGTTATAGTAGAACGTTCTTTTTTGAATTATTCCGCATACAATTACAAGGATTGCACAGGTAATAACCGTACTTACCAAACTGAATACTGCGCTTAGTCCATAATTGAACTGGTTAAACGCCACCGTCGATGCAAGATCCACTACATCACTTTCTGTAAAGCTATCAACAATGGTATACACAACATTTGTAATTATATGTGGCATAACCATCGGGAAGGTAACCTTCCAGAATGTCTCGTAACCGGTTGCACCTTCAATTTTGGCAACCTCATACATGGACGGCTGAATCGACTGTAATGCAGCAATAAATATGATAATCTGTACTCCTGATGCTGTAACTATATCATTGATTCGTGAAACGGCCGCCGTAATGTAACTAAGAATTGTCTCCGGAAGTCCAAGCATTAAAAACATATCCATCAGATAATCAATATCAAACGCAATTGTTGAGCTCGCTGTTGCTGAAACCTCCGCAACCTGAGTGGAAATACCACCCTGCATCATTGCAACACACTGTTCCATCGCAGTTGCAATTGCTCCTGAATTAAAGATAACCGGTAAAAAGAAGATTGCCCGAATAATTGATCTTCCCTTGAAATTCTTGTTCAGCAGCATCGCCATAAACAAGCTGAAAAATGTAATCAGCGGAACATCTATTACCATATTCATTACTGAGGTCGTCAGAACCTGCTTAAATGTTCCGTGTTCCCGAAACGCATAAATAAAGTTATCAAACCCGACCGGTGTCAGCTGGTATCCGCCATTAATCGTATCCATTGTAAGCTCAGAAAAAGCAAACTGACCTGTCATGAGAAGCGATCTGACATAAAATACAACAAATCCTATGAACCAAGGTAAAATGAACAGATATCCGGAAATCATTCTTTTCTGCCGGAGGGATAAATGTCTTTTTTTATTACTCATCTGATCCCCTCCAATCGATAAGACGCTGCCGGTATTTCGTATCCGTCTGCAGTCTGTACTGAATTCTGATAATTAATATAGATAACAACTCCATTATCATAGCTTACTTTTCTTACTCCGTTATCAAGGATTTGATGTTCCGTGACAAACGCGCCGTTAACATATTTTAATGCTGCATTCACCTGATTGTATGTTTCAATCATATCGTCTTTCCAGGTTGTATAGGTCGTAGTATAGAACCGATTGATTCCGGTTTCCTTCATCAGACTTGCCGATTCCCATGTCAGCTGATAATGAGGATTTGTTCCTGTTTCAATGAGTTCAAGGATTGTTTCGTTCCTGTTATAACAATCCTCATAATTAAGTAGCGTTCCGGAATATGAAATGCTCCCGTGAATAATCATCTGATACAGCGGAATACTTTCATCTACAATAAAAAATTCATTTTGATCTAATGGGACATTGATAATATCATCACTGTAGGCTAGGCAGTATGCATTTGCCGCATTCGTCATCAGGTTCTTTCCTGTTCCTTCCAGAACATCAAATTGCCCAAGTACAATATTGAGTGCCTCTTCTCGATCAATCACATTAGTTCTTCGTATATCAGAGAAGAGATAATTTCCAAGATCCCGAAGTGAAATACCTGAAACATCATATCTTTGTATCTTTTTAGCAAATTTTTCTACATATCTTGGAAGGAATTTCGGAGACAGCAAATCATAAAGATTCTCACTGTACATCAGTCCTGAGGTATTCCTTAAAATAGCAGGATTAACAAGTCCAAAACTTGCAACATAACCTGCTCCGTAATACCTTGAGCCTTCTGCATTATAGTTAAATCCGTTATCTGCAAAAGTAACTTTCTGGAATGCAACATCAGCATACAGGATTCCACCCAGTTCACTCATTGCTTCATTCAGAGCTTCCAGTCCGGATTTTCCACCCAGCTTATCAATTACATTAATTGTATCGGCTGCATTATGGTAGTATCCACCATTAAACCAGCCCTGTAGATTCATTACCTGATTACTGATTCCTGCTTTCGAAAGATCCACGGCAATCTCTTTTGCTTCATCAAAATCTGTCATTGAAAATACATGCATATACTGTATTCCAAGAAAATGTCCGGTCTCCTTTACCCCGCTGATAATATCATAATACAGTGGAATATCTCCTCCGGTACTCATCTTTTCAAGCACACCTTCCGAAACGAGACGATTTCGATAGTAATTTGCAATTCCGGAATATCCAGTTTGATCTGAATTCAAAAAGGAATATTTGACCTTTATATTAAGATCATAAATATCTTCTTCAAGAACATAAACATCTGTAGTTGAATTTCCAAACATTCTTAAGTTGTCAATGTTCCGCAATACAAAGGTTGGATAGACATAATTATAACTGTTAAACATTCCGGATACTCCGGCAGTTATTACAGAAAGAGTAGCTCCTTCTTCTATTGACACCAGCAGACTTCTATCCTTTCGGCAGATTCCAAAGATCGGAAGCATAGCACTGTCTACATTTTCCAACGTAGTATAGTTGGAAGCCATCGGATCAAGATCATAAATATACTGTGAATACTGCGCTACCGATGTCTTACCGTTGTTGAAATTGATTAATGAACCGGAAGCATTTGGTACAACAATATATCCATCCTCTTCCGTTGAAGCCGCACCCATGAATCTTAAAAGCTGTATTCGATATACGGAAGCATTTCCATATTCTTTAATAGCTCCGGTCGGTATCGATACAACAAGTCCATCATCCTCCAGCCGGTATTCCAGCGGTATTTCAAATGAAATTCCTTCAGCACCGTTGTTATCCGTAATATCACCGATTCGATATATGTAACGAAGTCCATTACTAAGTCCCTCGTAGGTAAACTGGTTTTTCTGGACACACTTGCTGTACGAATCTAAGGAACCGGACGTTACCGCTGAATTATAATAATAAACAACCATCTGCGATTTTAACAGATTCTTATTTGATTTATTAGCATTTTCATCCTCGTCCGCATTTAACGGATTTGTATAAGTAATGCTTCCGTCACGCTTATCGTAAATTGCAACAATTGCCGTTTCGGTATCTGTAAAAAGCATCAGCTTATCATTTTCACAGACAAAACTCATTCCTGGTACTTCGGTATAACCGGTATCCTTCAGTACAATTTCCGTTCCCTGTTCATATTCATACGATGTCAGATATTTTTCATATCCCTTATAACACATATAATGGATGATATAATAAGCCAGATAAATGAGGACGCATATTACCACAACTGCAAGAACACATAACACAATACGTTTCGTCAGGCTCATGGGAAGTTTTTTATTCTTTTTCCTGGATGATTTCATGTTCCTGCCTCCTACGTTCTAAATACAATTTCGGTATATACACTCTTAAAGAAACTAACTACCATACCAATCATATTGCTTAACAGTAATAATAAAAAGATAATAATCAGTAATGCAATAATCGTCAGGAGCAGGGTTAATAGTGTTTTTCCAAGAGTATAATTATGAACCTGCATTATCCCGATAAGCATTATAATTACTCCGTAGACTATTCCAACAAATAGAAACAGAGCATAAATTGTCTCTTCCTTATCTGCTATCAGCTGGCTTAAAATTGTCGCAGCTATCAAAACAATTGAAATCGGTACTGTTCCATATCCGATTGCAATAACAATATCCTTGAGCCGTCCTTCTCCGTTCATAAGGCAGGTAATTGACCAGTTACTGACACATAACAGAATAAAGAAAGCAAAAACTCCGGCCATCTCATATAAACTGTCTACTCCTCTTGGATCCACATCATTTACTATAAATGAAGCTAGCAGTCTGTTAGCTGTAAAACAGCAACCGAAGATAAAAACCATAAGAACGGAAAGAGGAACACTTCCCCGATTGGCATGACGAATCCAGTAAAAACCATCCATCGGGTGAACAACAGTATAAAACATGTAGTTCCATTTTTCTTTGGAAAAATACTTTGCCATGTTATGCTGCCCTCCCTCTTGCCTTGACTGACTTTTTTCGCTGCCTTATCTTTCTCCATACAACAAAGGCAATAATCAATATCAAAACTGCTGTAAAAACATATCCGATATTATCCTTAAGAATTGCATTGCGATATCTTCGGAATGCAATTGAATAATAGGTTCTGCTCATCCCAAGCTTCAGATATTTCATTGCATTTTTATAGTCCCCAGCCGTAAGATATGCTTTTCCAATACCGGTATTTGCCAGTTCGTTATTTTCATTTAATTCAAGAACTCTTTTCCAAAGCTCAACCGCCTGCGTTTCATCACCGCTGAATCGCAAGGATACAGCTTGATTAATCATGTCACCATATTCTGTTTCATTGAACACTGATATTTCAGCACGTGAAGAATCAAGAACAATAATCTGGTCTCCGATTATATCAATTGCAACCGGCATGGAAAAGGTTCCTCTCTGCGTCCCGATTCCACCAAATACATAAAGAAGATTACCCTCGTGATCGTAGGTAAATATTCTCCCTCTTCTGCGATCAAGACAGGAATAGATTCCGTCTCCGCGGTAAATAACATCTACAAACTGGGAAGAACCTGCATAATCTCCGCTTCCGCCATTCCAGATATCACCGCCAAGATTATCATCTTCTCCTTTTTTAATAACATCCTCACCTTTTGGGTTCAGTCTTCTGACCGCTTGCGTTCCTGCTGAATCTATATTCGTTGCATATACAAAACCATCTTCATCAATATCTATCCCGGTAAATTCAGTCGGAATGTAAAGCTGTTGATTACTTCTCTCTGCTTTCGTTGCTATTCTTCTCCAAAATTTCTCCCAGGTTGAAATTGTTACAGGAATTGTTCCAAAGAATCCGGTAAATTTACCATTTGTATCAAACACCATTATTCCTTCAAACTGGTTTTGTGCGATACAGTAGATACGGTTAGCATAATCAACAGAAACCTTCAGTGGTTGAAATACAAAACCGTCCTCCAACACTTCTGAAGTTGGATTGTCAACAATGCTCAAAAGAACTCCGTTCTCGTCAAGTACAACAATCCGTTTATTTCTTGTATCTGCAATATACAAGCAGTAATCCTCTGAAACAGCAACTCCGGTAGGAGTATTAAAGGTATCCTGCTTTCCGTTATTATCGAAGCTTGATATAATATTGATTACTTCTGTCATTGAACTGTTCAGAATAATAATACGGTTATTTCCCGTATCAGCAACATAAATCTTACCATCTGCAGATTTACAAAGATCCTGCGGAGAGGAAAGCTTGCCGACATTTTCACCCTGATAAGTAAAGGTACTTGTATTAATTGAATTACCCGGCTCATACGCAGCAGGCGCATAATTCAATATTGACCGATAATCATAATTATAACAAATATACGGATAAGACATTGTTGCAGCCGCACGTTGTGGTATTTCGGTCAAAATCAGCACCGAAAACATCAGTATTGAAACAATTAATTTTATTAAGACTGATTTTTTCATAGTTTTCTCCAGATTTGCATGGTTTCGGATCTGTTTTTTGTGCACAGCTTTAATAGCACAGCCACTGTCGGTTTAATCCTTCATACCGGAAGTAGTCATCGTTTCCAATATGTTGCTTTGACAGATCAGGAAAAAGATGATTGGTACAGCAGCTATTACAAAGGTTACCGCAGCTGCCGCTCCTGCTCTTGCCATACCTCCTGCTGAAATCTGCTGCAGTGAATATTGCAATGGCTTTAATTCCTCATCACGCAGGAAAAGACTTCCTGTATTTCCCCACATTTGCTGGAACTGGAAAATTGCCAGAGTCAGCCATGCAGGTTTAACGTTCGGCATCATTATCCGCCAAAAGATCTGAAATTCACTCGCACCATCCAGCCTTGCCGATTCCATCAGTGAATCAGGAAGCTGTTCCATGAACTGTTTCATCAGATAAAGACCCATACCAAATGACCACGCAGGAAGAATCAGTGCTAAATATGTATTGTTGATATGCAGCCATGATATAATCATATACTGAGGTATCTGTGTTACCGTCCAGGAAAACATCATGGATAATACGACCATACGGAACAGAATATTCTTTCCCGGAAAATTATGCTTTGCCAGCGGATATGCTGCAAGTGATGCAATCACAACATGTCCGACCATACCACCCATGGTAATGATTATTGTGTTCAGAATATATCTTGAAAAAGGAACCCATGAATCATTCATTAAGGTGAATAAATCCGTAAAGTTTTCGAGGCTTGGATTCCTTACGAAAATTTTGGGCGGATATTGGTATAATTCATCCAACGGCTTAAGCGCATTATTTACAATCATTACAAGCGGAAGAACCATAAAAATACCACATATAATCATCAGTGCAAATAGCATGGAATTTCCCGCAACGGAACGATTCAGTCTTTTCTCTCTTCTTTTGAATGCACGATTCTTAGAAAGTGCTTTTTCAACTTTACTTTTTTTATGTCTTTTTTCGCTTGGCACAGTTATTCTCCCACCCTTCTAAGAATTTTCTGAACCAGCTGGTTCGTTCCAATCATCAAAAAGAACAGGACGGTTGCAATCGCCGATGCATATCCCATTTCAAATCTCGTAGATCCATAGTCAAGAAGATGGGTTACAATGGTTGCCCCAGAGTAATTAACGGAAGGATTACCGGCAAGATTAATGGATATATCTGCGACCGCAAAGGATTGTGTAATCTGCATTACAGCACCAAACATCAACTGCGGCTTCATCGCCGGAAGCGTCACATACCAAAGCTCCTGCCAGCGGTTTTTGATTCCGTCAAGTGCAGCTGCTTCATACAGGTTTTTATCAACAGTCTGAAGTCCTGCTATAAAGGATAGGAAGCCTGTTCCTAAGGAAAGCCATAATTGAACAATAATCAGTACCGGCATTACATATTTCTCTGTTTTCATCCAAACAATTGCTTCATTAATAAAATCATATTTCAAAAGTAATCCATTCAGATATCCATAACGGTCACCCGTCAGGATCAGATTCCAGACAAGATAAGCATTACCGCAAATTGACGGTGCATAAAATATCAGAGTCAGTACTGCACGCAGTTTTCCTTTGAATTCATTAATTATCCATGCAAACAAAAGACAAAGAAAATAGCTGATCGGTCCGGTAACCACTGCAAAAATCAAAGTGTTTTTTAACGAAATTACAAAGATATCATCTTCCAAAAACAACTTAACGTAATTCTTCCACCCTACAAAGGAAGGCATCTCCAGCATATTAAAATATGTAAAGCTAAAGGCTATTGACATGACAACCGGAAGTACCGTAAAAAAGAAGAAAAGAATGAAGTACGGAGCTATCATAAAATAGGAAGCTTTGTTTTTTTTGATCTGATAACCAAGTCTGCCTTGTTTTTTTGCAACTGATATCGCATCTTGTGAGGTCATACTCATTTCCTTTCTACTCCGCGATCGGAAGATTGAACTCTTCGCGTTTGTAATTTATTTCGGCATTAATATATAGAACCTGTTCCATTAATTCTTCTCTTGGAGTTGCATTGTTTACACCGGAAGAAATACTTGCCGCATCTACAGTAACAGAATAAAATGCATTATTAACATTTCGCCATGTATAATAGCCACCCGGTACCTGGGGAATTCCTTTTACCTGTTCAAGTTGACTGATCAGTGTTTGATAATTCTTATATGTCCATGAAAGGCTTGCCAATGCTTCTTTATTTGCTGTTGCAACACGTGCCGATGCTCCCATCAGACTTTCCATTTCTCTTCCGTATGAAATCTGTGTTTCTGCACTCGTCCACCATTTTAGAAATTCCCAACATTCTTCCGGATGTTCCGTTGCTTTTAAGATCATATCCGCAAGACAGCTACATCCGGTTGTACGAAGAATAGTTCCGTCTTTCTGTTCTGTGCCCGGTACATTGGTAAACTCCCAAAGTCCCTTTATATCCGGAGCCGACACCTGTAGATTATTAAAAGTTGTGTAATCTGCAATGATAATCGGGCATTCTCCTGTACGGAAACGTTCTTCTACGCTTGTCTCCTTATCCAGTTTATAATCCGTATAATACTCACAGTAATCCTTAAATGCATCTACGGCAATATCTGAATCAAGTGCAGATGCCATTCCATCTTCTGTATAATACTCTCCTCCCATCTGGTAAAGAATCATCGCAAAAGTCTGTTCATTTGCCAACATGCCAAATTCCATCTGGTTTTTACTTAATACGGTCATGGCAACTTTCACATCATCCCAAGTCTCGGGAATTTCAAGACCAATCTCATCCAAAATATCCTTTCTGTAAAACATCATCGGAAAAGTCTGAGTCTCCGGCAAAGCATAAGTTGCTCCGTTAAATGAAAACCCTATTAATGCACTTTCATAAAATCGTTTTGATATTTCTTTAAAATCATCAAACTGCGAAAGATCCAATACGGCATTTCGTAAACCGTAATTAACCGGAGTATCATTTCCGGTATTCATTACAGCACCGGCAATTCCGTTTGTATTGGCTACCTGAATAGCAATGTCAGGTCCCTCGCCTGCCAATGTAGCTCTCAGCAGTGTATTCATATCAACCAGCTGTACATTAATATTTATTCCATATTCGGAAGTAAAATCTTTATCAATCAGTGATTTAATAACATTTGCCTGATCTCGTCCTGTTCCGATCCAAAGCGTTAATACTGTCTTATCTTCATCTTCTATAACATTACCAATCTGATTATAATCGATAATAAAGGAATAAAACAGACGCTGTATCTCAAATCCGACTCTTGTAAAGAAATTATCTCCTTCTACCTTTGGCTGGCAGTCAGACGAATAGAGATAAATCCGGTCAATCTGCAGTGGTTGCCCCAGTACCTGTGTAATCCATGTTCCAAGTGCTCTTACATTTATCTTATAAGAACCGATTACCTCGGAAAAACGTTCCTGATCCTCAATCAATTCATCCAGCTGGTCATTCATTGTTTTTAAGACTGTCAGCTTATCACTGTTTGTTCCTGCTGTAAGTTCAAGTTTTGCAAGTGCTTCTTGAAGATCAACCTGAACATTACTCAGCAATGCTTTCAGATTCGGAAGACAGGCTTCTATCTGATAATCCCTGTATTTATCAGGTGACACTCCGGTAATACAGATTACCTGACGATATATTTCGTTCAAATCCTGTACGCAGGTCTGAACCTGACTGATAATCCCGGCCATATCTCCAAGAACCGCTTCCATCTTAATGGTATGGGTTCCTTTTTCCAGATATATACTGTAGGCACTTCCGTCCTCATCTTCAAGAACTTCTTCACGCCAGCGCTGGCTATATGAAAATCCATATTCGTTAAACTCGTCAAACGGAACTTCTCCGTCAATATATATCTTTCGGCATACCTCAATGCCACGGACAAAATTCTGACGAACATACATCATTACATTATAGTATCCGCTCTCTTCAACTTCAAACTCCCATTCAACCCATTGACCGGCCGTCTTCCATGAATTACCTCCCAGTGAATTGTTCAATAATGCTTTTGTACTGGTAGGATATACCGCAGGTGAAGTCTGATCCTGTCTTGGATATAACATCTGGGAAGAGGTTTTTACAGAATTCTCTGCCTCAATCCGAATTACCTGACCGCTGCTGTCCTCTTTTCCTTCTGCATCAAGTGCCGCTTTCACTTCGGAATATGACTCTGTCTCTGTATATCCAGTCAGCTCAAGTGAGTGAAGCAGCATCGGCTCTCTGACCGCTTTCAATGTAATTGTATGAATCCCCGCATCCAAATAAATGCTTAACGGAGTACTGATATAACGGTTGCTGTCATAAATGTATGTAGAAATCCATTCAGGCTGTTCCAAAGTATCCGGTTTAATATCGTTCCCCTGATTGTCCCTTTCCCAGGAAATTAATTCAATTCCATTTTCATCAACGTAGCTGTCAGTAACGCTGTTCACCCAGATACGATCAAATTCAACAGTTGCAAGCTCTTCATAAGGAATCTCACCATCAACAAAAATTGAACGTTGAATTTGTGTGTTTTTTCCTTCAATCGGATAATAGTTCAACACTAAATAATAAATACCAGACTGTTCGACATTAACTTCCATCTCAATCAAAGAATTTTCTGTTGTAAGAACTGATACACCTTCCTGCCCAATATAGTTGTCATAAGTTATTGGAACAGCAGAAATTACACCTTGTTCGTTGTCATCCTCTTCATAACGTACATAATCCGCTGCAAGAATTATCTGTTCTTTATCATAATAAATCTGAGGAGCCGATGCAATGTAATCTTCATACTTCGGAATGGATTCATTGATTGAATATGTACTTACAAGCTCATCATACTCCTCCATGGTTTTATCCGTGCGTGCCTCTGCATTCAGTGTTGACAGCGGCAGCATGGTAACCAGCAGCACAAGACACAAAAGTACGGAAATATGCTTCTTCCTGATTCGGTTCATACCGTTCTCCCTTTACTTGATTAGTTAAGTTATTTTAAGTAATTTTAATCACGAGCTTATCCTACACTATTTTCATAAAAAGTTCAAGTGTTTTATGCAGTTTGTATAAATTTTTTTATTTTATCATTGAAAAATATCCAAAACATTAATTTTGTACAAAATTCTAAAATAAAAAGCCGACATAGCTCACAATCAATTAAAATAAGACTTTTGTAAGCTCTATCAGCTGCGAATTTAATTTTTAAGTTTATTTAGCTAAATTAATATGTTTTTTCCTAAAATGATTATTTATGATATGGTTCCCCGTGTATAATCCGGTATGCACGATAAATCTGCTCGGTTAATATTACTCTCATCAATTGGTGCGGAAAGGTCATATCAGAAAAAGAAAGCCGGTACTTCGCTGCTGAAAGAACCTGCTCTGATAATCCCAGAGAACCGCCAATAATAAAAATTAAATGACCGAATCCCTGAATTCCTGTTTTATTAATAAAATCTGCAAAGTTTTCCGAACTCATTTTATCTCCATTAATAGCAAGAGCAACAATTACCGCATTCTCTTTCAAAGATTTCAGAATTTTTTCGCCTTCTTTTTCTTTTATTTTCAGCTCTTCTGCCGCTGGTATCCCATCCGGTGTTTTTTCATCATTCACTTCAATGATTTCAAATTTACAATAAGAAGACAAACGTTTCTGATATTCAGCAATCGCCTGTGTATAAAAATTTTCTTTTATTTTCCCGACACATACAATCGTTATTTTCATTAATCCTCCGCATCAATCTTTAGTTTCTCTATGTTTATCTATTTAGTTATTATATCCTTTTTATTCCATATTTTTTCATCTTTTTTCCATCTTTATATCATTTTCTTTCCATTTTTTACTTTTTTATCTTTATCTTTTCAATCTTTTGTTCTGTTTATCAACTTCTTTCCATCTTTTCTTTTCCGTCTTTATCTTTTCAATCTTTAGTTCTGTTTATCAGCTTCTTTCTATTCTTTCTATTCTTTCTATTCTTTCTATTCTTTCTATTCTTTCTATTCTTATTGTTCTTTCTGTTCTTTCTGTTCTTTCTGTTCTTTCTGTACGTTTTTCCCTTTATTTCCGATTTGCGCATTCTGAACATTTTTTTCATTCTGTACTATATCATTTTTCATGTTGCGTTCTTTCTTCAAAGCAGGTGTTATAATACGTCTGCTTTTCTCATTATCACGCAAAATACGAAATTCTGTACTCCAGATCGTTTTTTTATTCATTTTAAATATGGAATCAACTACAAACACGGCAAGTGCAATCGCACCTGCTATCTGAATTGTCAAAAAAGCATTGTAACCGGCTTCTTCAAAATCAGACCGGAGCAAATAATATACAATACGGTACATTGCGACTCCAGGAACAAGCGGTAAAATCCCCGATACGAGAAACAGGGTTACCGGAGCCTTCAAAAGTCTTGCAAAAAGATGTGAAATTAATGCCACAAGAACTGTAGCCAGAAACATACTGATTCCTTCATTATCTAAAAAACCGTATGTTGTAAGATATGCTGTCCAGCCTGCCGCACCGACAATCCCACTGTACAGTAAAAATTTTTTAGGAACACCAAAGTTCACTGCAATAGTTGCCACTGCAAAAAAAGCACCAATGACCTGAATCAGCATACAAATCCTCATTTCTGTGCTGCTTATTTGCTTATCAAACTTTGCTGCATGCAACACTTGGACAAATTTGTGTATAAAAGATTTATCTTCCAAACTTTTCTTTTTCGGATATTTTTCCCGATTCTTTCATTTATTAAATATGAAATATAATCGGACCCAGATATAATCCTGCTCCAATTCCGACCGCAAGTGCAAGTGCAATGACAAATGCTTCGATTCCTCTTGCAGTTCCGGACATATAATCACCCTGAAGAGTATCTCTGATTGCATTTGTTAACGCAACACCAGGAAGCATAGCCATAATGGAGCCTGCAATTAGAATTTCCTGGTTGATTGGAAGAGATGTTGCCCCTGTCAAAAGAACACTCACAAGTGCCATACATAAAGAAGTCAGCATATAGAGTACGAAGCGCTTCATCTTAAGCTTCTTATTGATATATGATAGTATTACTAGAAACATGCCGTTTACTGCAGCAAAAAGGCAGTCATAAATCCCTCCGCCAAGCAGAATAGTAAAAGATGCCGAGGTTGCAATAATACAAATGGCAATCACCCAGTCCTTATACATTTTTTTCTCTTTGATATTCTTCAGCCTTTCATATGCTTCTTCCAGCTTGATCTTATCTGAGCACAAATCTCTTGAAATATTATTTACCTCATAAACATACCCAAGATTATTATCCCGCTCCCCGATTCGTTTGATCAATGTGATTGCATCGGTATCCTTTCCGTCCAGCGTTATCATGATCCCGGTTACATAGGCAATTGCTTCTGTTCGTTCCTGACCGGAAGTCTTCAATATTCTTGTGATTGTCTCTTCCACGCGATATGTCTCAGCGCCGCTCTGCAGCATAATCTCACCTGCAAGCAGTGCCGTATCCGCCAATAACCGGTAATTCATAGCACTCTCCATTTCTGCGCGGCTTTTTGTGCATAACAGACTTTGTGTCAAGCACCGCGCAGGCACAAATCTGCGTGTGAAAGGTTCATCTTTCACACTACTCTCCATTCCGAAGCACAGATTGTTTTTAACCTAAGCTATAAATTTTTATTTATTCTTTTTCTGAGTGTCAGCCAGAAAGGGTCTCTTCATTCTTTTTTCATACTTCAATCACAAAATGAACACAAATGAGCTTTATATTAGTATATGGATAGTGAATAAAAACACTTTCTACTCCCACCCTATTATACGCGATAAAAGGCAGGCTTCATAACCTGCCTTTTGTCATTCCTTTTAGCATTCCGTTTTATCATTCATCCTGCTCTTTTGACGGTTGCATCTCTTCTGCCTTACTTATTTTTACCATTTGTATCATTTTATTCTGTGTATCCAGAATATCAAATTGGTATCCTGCTATTGTCAAAGTGGCTGTTTCTCCGTCATCAGGAATCCGGTCAAGCTTTGAAATCAACAGACCATTTACTGTATCATAATTCTCAAAGTCCTCTTCATCAAATTTTATTCCAAGCTTATCTTTCAGTTCTTCTAAATCTGTTTCTCCGGTGATCAGAAAGGTATCATCTCCCTGATCAAAAAAATGAACCTCCTCGTCATCATGTTCATCCTGAATGTCGCCGACAATCTCTTCAAGAACATCCTCCATCGCGACCAGACCGGCAGTTTGTCCATACTCATCGATAACAATGGCCATATGCATTTTCTTAGCCTGCATATCATGCAGTAGAAGGTCAATATTCTGAGTATCCGGAACAAAATAAGGCTCACTCGCTGCCTCTGTAAGCGGATGTTCACGAAGCTCAGGATCCAGAAAGAATCTTGTAACATCCTTCAGATGTAGAATGCCAATAATATCATCAATATCATTTTTATATAGTGGAAATCTGGAATAGCTTTCTGTCAGCATAAAGCGAAGAGCTTCTTCCATCGTATTATCCGCATTAATTGCAACAATTTTCTTTCTATGTGTCATGATATCCTTTGCTTCCTTCTCATCAAACTCAATGATGTTGGATATCATCTCTGCCTCTCCTGCCTCAAGCACACCTTTTTCCTGGCCTTCATTAACAATAGAAATAATCTCCTGCTCTGTAACGTTCTCCTCCAGTTCCTCCGGTTTTACATGACAGATAAAAAGCAGAGCCTTTGTGTTTTTTTCAGCAAGCCATAAAATCGGATATAAAATAACAGATATCCCGTGAAGAAGCATTCCAAAGCTATAGGCGTATTTTTCAGAATGTTTCATCGCAAGCTTTTTGGGGAAGAGCACACCTGCTACAACAATGATATATATCAGAATTATAATGATTAAAATCATCAATAGCTTTAGTAATGGTGAATCTACTCCAACAGACAGCTTATTCACAATAAACTGACGGATAAGTTCATAATGGGAAAATGAAAAAACAGTACCAATAATCAGATTAACTGTAATAAAAAGAAACTCAACAACATTTATGTAAGAAGCATTCGAATCGATCATACGCAGAATTCTCTCTGCTTTTTTATCTCCTTCGTCCGCTTTTTTGCGGACATCTGCTTCATTTACGTTGCCGAGTGCGGCTTCTACCGCTGAAACAAATGCATTGATCAGTATAAGAAATACGATCAGCACTATGCTTCCGAGGGGGTGTTCAGGCATTGGAACAATAATCTCCTTTTTCTAATCTATTCATCGGTACAGATATGTATCCAGTGCCAGACTAATTAGAAGTGCCCTGTCTATGCGTCTGATAATATCGGTCTCAAGATGACAGATTTTTTCCTTGAGGCGGGACTTATCAATTGTCCTCACCTGTTCTAATAATATCACGGAATCCTTTATAATACCATACTTTTCTGCTGATATTTCAACATGAGTCGGTAATTTTGCTTTATTCATCCGTGAAGTTACCGCTGCACAGATCACGGTAGGACTGTGTTTATTACCGGTATCATTCTGAACAATAAGTACCGGACGGATTCCACCCTGCTCCGACCCGATGACCGGTCGAAGGTCTGCATAAAAAATATCGCCTCGTCTGATTAACATAGAATACACTCCATTCGAATATAGTTTCAGTTATAATTATTCCCATATTCTTCTGTTGTATTCTTTATTTAATTTCACTTCTGACGATTCTTAACTTTTGTTTTGCCCCATGATGAGCCTGTTTGTAATCAGACTCCTCTACGTTCTTCCACCTGTTTCCCATCGCGAAAATATACTCTCGGAATACGTTTTCCAACATCACAGACAAATTCATAATTAAATGAACATGCATAGCGGGATAATTCTTCAACACTGATTGCTTCATATCCGTCTTTCCCAAGCAGGGTTACTTCGTCGTCCTGCCTTGCTTCAGGAATTCCGCTTACATCCACCATAAACTGATCCATACAGACTCTTCCCAGTATCGGAGCAAATTTACCGTGAATCAGAACTCTTCCCTTCGAAGACAGCAATCTCGGATAGCCATCTCCATATCCAACCGGAATCGTAGCGATTCTCATTGAATGCTCCGTTACATAAGTACCGTTATAACTGATTCCGCATCCAGCAGGAACTTCTTTTATATATGCAATATGTGTCTTCAGTTCCATCGCAGGAGTCAGCATAATCCGATTCTTTTGAACTTCTTCAGACGGATACAATCCATAGGTACAGATTCCGCAGCGCACCATATCAAGGTTATATTCCGGAAGATCAATAATAGCAGCACTGTTTGACACATGTCTTGTTCGGAAGGTAATTCCCTTTGCCTCTAGCCGGCTTAACATATCAATAAACCGTTCGTACTGAATTCTTGTAGCATCCTTTTCAATCTCGTCTGCTTTAGCAAAATGTGTAAATATTCCATCTAAAACCAGATTGGATAGCTTAGATATTTTAATTATTTCATTCAGGCTTTCGTCACTCACCGAAAATCCGATTCTACTCATCCCTGTATCGATTTTAATATGAATAAAAGCTTTCTTTCCGGCTTTTTTTGCCGCTTCATTCAACGCCTCAGCTGTCTCATATTGAAAAATTGTCTGAATAATATCATACTCTATAATCTCATCATATAACTCTTTTGCAGAATATCCGAGAATCAGAATCGGTTTTTTGATTCCTGCCTTACGAAGTTCTATTCCTTCTTCGACAATTGCAACTCCGAATGCATCCGCCTGGTTATTCAACGTCTTCGCAATCGGCACAGCACCATGTCCATATCCGTCGGCCTTAAGAACAATCATCAGTTTCGTTCCCGGATTTAAGGCTTTTTTTACCTCTTCGATATTGCTGTCAACTGCATTTAAATTAATATCTGCACATACTCTATAATACTGTTTCATTACATTTCTCCTTCACAGAAAAGCTTTTGCAGCTGTTCAATGATATCTCCCGCCATCATGGCACGGGAAGAAACTATTCTGGATGCCTTGTCACCGGCTGTAGCATGAACAAACACTCCCATTGCGGCAGCAGCAAAGCTATCCGCCCCTCCTGCTGCAAATCCCGCAATGATTCCAGTCAGTACATCTCCGCTTCCACCGGTTGCCATTCCGTTATTTCCTGTCAGGTTTATCATCATTTGGTTGTGACAGACAATCAGTGTTCTGGCATCTTTACATACAAAAACCTGACGCGTTAATGATGCATATTTTTCTGCAATCGATATACCTGCTGATTTTATTGTCTGTAGGTCTATCCCCGTTAGTCTGGACAATTCCAGTAAATGAGGGGTTAATATTGTATTTTCAGGAAGTATACAATTAAGAACCTCAAGACGCTCCTCCAGACCTTTTTTACCTCTTTGATCCAGTTCATTTGCAAGCAGGTTAATTGCATCAGCATCAAGTATAATCCTTTTTATTTTATATAACAACACTGTATATATTGTAAAAAGTGCTTTATTATCCATTCCAAGTCCCGGACCGATTGCTATAACATCCGCCCATTCGCAGTATTTCTTCAACTCTTCCTCATAATTCTCAGAAGTATTTACTGAAACCATTGCTTCCGGCAATTTCACACGGATAACAGCAGCACTCTTTTCTGATGTTATTACTCGAACAAGACCTGCTCCACTGCGGTAAGCAGCCAGCGCGGTCATGCAGCATGCTCCGGACATTTCTCCAAATCCTGCAATGATTAGAATTTTTCCGTAGCTTCCTTTATTAGAATCGGCTTTACGCTTCGGCAATGTCAACTCATTCATTTTTTCATATGCAGTCATTACAGTTCTGCTATCCGTCGGTGTAAAAAATCCAATTTCACATATTTTAATATTCCCGGCATATTCTGCTCCCGGATACAAGAATAATCCAGGCTTTCCATAACCGAAGGTAATTGTACAGTCTGCTCTTACAGCACATCCGAGTACTTTTCCTGTATCAGGATGTATTCCGGATGGAATATCTACCGCTATTACAGTTACCTCTGCTTCATTAATTTGATCAATAATTGTATGAAACGGTTCAGCTACTTCCTTTGACAAACCGATTCCAAACATTGCATCAAGTATAACAGTATATTCGGCTATATGAAATTCTGTTCTTATCTGCACTTCTGCTCTTTCTGCAAGAAGCCTTTGTTTTTTACATAACTCCGTTTCTTTTTGAAGAGAGTTCTGTGTACTTCCGAGCACAGGATATATATCACAGCAATACCCCCTCTGGGTAAGAATCCTTGCTGCAGCCATTCCGTCTCCGCCGTTATTCCCGTTTCCGCATACCGCACAGATTTTCTCGGTTTTTGATACTCTTGCAGTCACCTCCTGTACAAGCTCCATGGCTGCGCGTTCCATCAGTACCATACCTGGAACACCGGCTATATCCATTGTATAGCAGTCAATTCTTTTATGTTCTTCCGCACTTTTAATCGTAATCATATTTCCCTTAGTTTCTGTGCGTCTTTCAGCACATCTCAAGTTACAACGCAATTTGTCTGAAATCGTCGGTAATATTTAATTATCGTCGCTCTGGTTCTTTTCGTTTATCTGATTATTATTGCATCTGATATTATAGGACAACTGCATCAGGCTTTCAGAAAGATGAACATTTTGCACTGTTACACTTTTAGGCAGGTGTAGATCTGTCGGTGCAAAATTCCAGATTGCCTTTACACCATCATCCGATAATTCCGCTGCAACAGCAGGGGCATATTCTTTCGGAATTGTAAGAACCGCTATATGTACAGAATTTTTTTTAACATATTCTTTTAAGTAACTCATTTCATATATTTCTATATTTCGTATTTTTTTACCGATTACCATAGGATTTACATCAAACATCGCACGGACATAAAATCCGCTGTGTTCAAAATCGGAATAATTAGCCAGAGCAAGACCGACATTGCCTGCTCCGATTATAATAATATCATATATTCTATCCAATCCAAGAATTTTTCCGATCTCTTTATGCAGAAGTTCAACATTATATCCGTAGCCCTGTTGCCCGAATCCTCCGAAATTATTTAAATCCTGACGAATCTGAGATGCTGTAACATGCATCCGTTCACTTAATTCCTTTGAGGAAATCCGAACAACATCATTTTCTAATAAATCCCCAAGATACCGATAATATCGCGGCAGACGTTTTATTACCGCAGAAGAGATTTCTTTTTCCTGCATAATAATCTCCATTTCTGTCAAAAGAATAAAGGTAAGATTATAAAAGGCTGCGATTGCCGCAGCCTCTTAAGTCTTCTTTTAAGCAATAACTCTAACCTTAAGCACACCGTCAATTGCTTCAAGCTTTTGTAATGTTTCCGTTGACACGGAACCGCTGATATCAAGAACCGTATAAGCAAAATCTCCACGACTCTTGTTAACCATATTATCAATATTTACATTCTGCACTGAAAATAATCCGGTAAACTGTGTCAGCATATTCGGAATATTTTTGTGATGAATCGTTATTCTGGCTCCTGCCGGCAAATCTCCTGCATCAAGTGCCGGATAATTTACCGAGTTTTTAATATTGCCCTTCTCAAGATATTCCATTAATTCATTTACTGCCATTACAGCACAGTTATCTTCAGATTCTTCCGTCGATGCTCCAAGATGCGGTACTGCAATCACACCTTCCATATTAACGGTTTTCGCATTCGGAAAATCAGTTACATATTTTGCAACCTTACCGGACTTCAATGCTTCTTCCATTGCTTCATCATCAACCAGAAGATCCCGTGCAAAGTTTAATATGATGACTCCATCTTTCATTTTGGAAAGTGCCGCCTTGTCAATCATCTTATTGGTGTTTATTTCAGGATCGTCATTTTTAACAAGAGGTGTATGTACTGTAATATAATCGCAGACTGCATATATTTCATCCCTTGTCTTAACATGGTTCACTTCTCTTGAAAGTGTCCAGGCATTATCTACTGAAATAAACGGATCACATCCGTAAACTTCCATTCCTAAACGTTTTGCGGCATTAGCAACAATAACACCAATTGCTCCAAGTCCGATTACGCCAAGCTTTTTGCCCTGTACTTCTTTTCCTGCAAATTTTGATTTTCCTTTTTCTACAAGCTTTGCAACATCCGGATCGTCTTTTATAGTCTGAACCCAGTTAATTCCTCCGACAATATCACGAGACGCAAGCATCATACCTGCTATCACAAGCTCTTTTACACCGTTTGCATTTGCACCCGGAGTATTAAATACTACAATACCCTTTTCTGCACAACGATCCAGCGGAATATTATTCGTTCCCGCACCGGCTCTTGCAACAGCAAGAAGGTTCTTAGAAAATTCCATTTCATGCATTACCGCACTTCTTACAAGAATTGCGTCTGCATCGGTAGCAGAATCGGTTGCCTTGTAAGTATCATCGAACTGATCCAGACCGACTTTTGCAATCGGATTTAAGCATTTATACTGAAACATTATTTCTCCGTTCTGCGCACTTCTAAATCTGCGCCATTTGATTAATTAAAGGTTTTCTGCTTCGAACTTTTTCATAAATGCAACAAGTGCTTCAACGCCTTCCTTCGGCATTGCATTATAGATACTTGCACGCATACCGCCAACACTTCTGTGACCTTTCAGATTCTCAAAACCGGCAGCTTTCGATTCTTTCACAAACTATGCATCTAATTCTTCATTGCCGGTAACAAACGGCACATTCATGATGGAGCGGTCTTCCTTACGGACAGTACCTTTGAACAGCTTGCTGCTGTCAAGATAATCGTAGAGGATTTTAGCCTTTTCAATATTCTTTTTCTGGATTGCTTCCAGTCCGCCGATTTTTTTCAGCCACTTGAAAACCTTTCCGCAAATGTAAATACCGTAAGCAGGAGGAGTATTATACATTGATCCGTTATCTGCATGTGTTTTATATTTCAACATGGTAGGTGTTCCCGGTAGAGTATCCTCAGTAATCAAATCTTCACGAATAATTACAATCACTACACCGGCAGGACCGATATTCTTCTGAACTCCTCCGTAAATAACCGCATACTTCGATACATCAACAGGCTCGGAAAGGAAACATGAAGAAACATCCGCAACCAGATCCTTTCCTTTTGTATTCGGAAGATTCCAGAACTTAGTTCCGTAAATAGTATTGTTCTCGCAAATATATACATAATCTGCATCATCATCAATCTTTAAATCGGAGCAGTCAGGAATGTAAGAAAATGTTTTATCCGCAGAAGATGCAATTACATTTGCTTTCCCATAGATAGCACCCTCCTGAGCAGCTTTCTTTGCCCACTGACCGGTGACAATATAATCAGCGACCTTATTCTTCATTAAATTCATCGGGATCATAGCAAACTGCTGTGATGCACCTCCCTGAAGGAACAGAACCTTATAATTATCCGGAATCTTCATCAAATCCCGTAAATCCTGTTCTGCAGTATCAATAATTGACTGATAAGCCTTAGATCGGTGACTCATCTCCATAACGGACATTCCTGTACCGTTATAATCCATCATTTCATCTGCGGCTTCCTGCAGTACTTCCTCCGGCAAGACAGCGGGACCTGCCGAAAAATTATAAACTCTCGCCATGCTAAACTTCCTCCTTGGATTTTATCTCTGTAATACCCCATTGCATTAACGCTTTAACATGCATTATAAGACTCTGTTAAAAAATCGTCAATATAAAAAAACAAATTTAATAAGATTTTGTATGTTTATACAATATATAATGATATTTATAATCTAATCTTTTGGGATTTCACAGTCAATTACGATCGGCTCTTTCATTGACAAAGCCTTTATCAGGACTTTATCGACATCTTCAATGCTTTTGATTCTTAGCGCTTTTATCCCAAGAGCTTCTGCTAATTTTACAAAATCCAGTGCATCACAGAATTCTGTCTGTGAATACCTTCCCTCATATTCAGTCTTCTGCCACTGATAGACAAGACCTAGTACCTGATTATCAAATACAAGCTGAATAACCGGAATCTTATGACGATATGCCGTTAAAAGCTCATTCATATTCATACGAAAGCAGCCGTCCCCGGCAATGTTGATTACGGTTTTATCCGGGCATCCAAGCTTTGCTCCTATCGCAGCCGAAAGACCATAACCCATGGTTCCGAGTCCTCCCGAAGTCAGAAACTTACCACAATGACGAAATCTGTAAAATCCTGCAGCCCACATCTGGTGCTGCCCAACCTCGGTTGTAATTATCGCTTCTCCGTTTGTTAGCTGATATAACCGTTCTATAATATATGGACCGGTCAGTTTTCCGTTACTGCCTACGCTTCGGCAGTATTTAACCGGAAAGTCATTTTCTGTGTTCAGATTCATTACCTGCTTCATCCACTGCGGATGAGCCAACTGATCCATGGAAGAGATAATCTGTCGTAAACAAGATCGTATATCACCAATCAGCGCATAATCAGTCATAATATTTTTATTTATCTCAGCAGGATCGATATCTATCTGTAGTATTTTTGCTTCCGGTGCAAACGCAGAAGCCTCGCCTGTCATTCTGTCACTGAAACGGATTCCCAGAGCAAGCAGCATATCACATTCTCGAACTGCATTATTAGCCTGTTTGGTTCCGTACATTCCAAGCATTCCGAGATACCTGCTGCTTTCTTCATCAAATATCCCTTTCCCCATTAGAGAAACTGTAACAGGGGCGTCCAGAAGCTCTGCCAGTTTTTTTATTTCTTCTTCAGCTCCTGATGCTGCTGCTCCGCCTCCCGCTAATATAACCGGTCTTTTTGCCTGTTTCAGATAACGGATTGTTTCCATTATTTCAGACCTGCCAAGCTTCCCTACTTGATTCTCTTTCAGAATCGTCTTTGGTTCATATTCTGCATTCTCAGTCAATACATTCTTGGTAATATCAAGAATGACCGGACCCTTTCTTCCTGATGATGCAATCAGAAAAGCTCGTCGAATGGATGGAGCAAGCTGTTCAATTTCTTTAATAATAAATCCATGCTTGGTAACAGGCATGGTAATACCGGTTATATCAACTTCTTGAAAGCTGTCCTTCCCAAGCAGTTCTTTTTCAACATTGCAGGTCAGCGCAACAACAGATACCGAATCCATATATGCTGTTGCAATTCCTGTTACCAGATTTGTCGCGCCCGGTCCGCTTGTTGCTATACAGACTCCTACTTTTCCGGTTGCTCTGGCATAGCCGTCCGCAGCATGAGCCGCTCCCTGTTCATGAGAGGTCAGGATATGACGTATTCTGTCTTTTTGCTTATACAGTTCATCATATATTCCAAGCACAGAGCTGCCTGGGTAACCGAACACTGTATCTACTCCCTGTTCTCTTAAGCATTCAATTATAATCTGTGCCCCGTTCATCAGCATAGCGAATAGTCCTTATCATTTTCTATGAAATACTTGTATCATTTATAACATGAACTTTTTACTAATTCAAGTATAAACACTTTATTTTTCACAGTATGCTCTTTTTATGTAAAAAAACCCGAAGATTTTTATCTCTCCGGGGTAAATCTTATTTATTAAGCTTTAGTTCCATCACTCTTTTTCCTGTCAGCTGTGCGCTTCTTTCATCCGGCTGGGAAGTTCCGATAAATATCGTATATTCACCGCTTCTTACCGCGAATTCTCCGTTTTCATCATATAAGCCGAAAGCTTCATATGGAAGCATAATCTGTACCTGACGCACCTCGCCTGGCTGCAGATTGATTTTTTTAAGTCCTTTCAGCTGATACTTCGGAGCATTCAGAACCTCCGGAGCTTTAATATAAATCTGAATTGTTTCTGCTCCCGGCATCGATCCCTGATTCATAATAGAAACGTCAAGAGTAATTTTTTCTCCCTCTGTCAGCTTTTCATTCTCCATGGAAGCATCTGTAATTCTATAATCATTATAACTTAACCCAAATCCGAAGGGGTATAACGCTTCCTTCTTCATATAGCGGTAGGTACGGTTTTTCATGCTGTAATCGGTAAATTCAGGAAGCTCTTCGGATGTTCTGTAGAAGGTTACCGGCAGCTTACCTTCGGGCGCGCACTCACCAAACAGAACATTTGCAATCGCCCGTCCTCCTTGCGCTCCCGGATACCAGCACTGCATTATCGCAGGAATATGTTCATCTGCCCACGGACACGCAAGCGCACTTCCTGACAAAAGAAGTAGAATAACCGGTTTTCCGCTTTCATACATTACTTTCAGAATCTCTTCCTGAAGACCGGGAAGCTTTAGATTCGGCTTATCTCCACTTGCAAATTCATTTCCTTCATCTCCCTCTTCGCCTTCAAGACCCGGATCAAGTCCAAAACAACCAATCAGAACATCTGCACATTCTGCAATTGCTTTGACTTCAGATACGCGATCATTCACACAGCCAAGACCGGACACACGTTCTTTAAACAAATGGCAGCCTTCCGAATACATTACTCTGGTATCTTCTCCGACATATTCCCTGATTCCTTCCAGTACTGTTACATACTCAGAGGATGTACCTTCATAATTACCGACCAATGCTCTCCTGTTATCTGCATTCGGTCCTATAATACCTATTGTTTTAATTTTATCTTTTTGCAACGGCAGGATACTATTCTGGTTTTTCAGCAGAACAAGACACTTTTCCGAAGCCTTCAGATTCATTTCCTTATTCTCATTTGAATCAACCTCGGTATATTCAAGATTCGAATACTGCATCTTAGACGGTTCTTCAAATAATCCAAGTCTCATTTTCGTTAACAGTAGTCTCTCCACCGCCAGATCAATGGTCTCTTCTTTCACAAGTCCGTCACGTACCGCAAAAATCAGATTACCAAATATATTACCGCAGTTTAGATCACAGCCGCTGTTCATCGCAAGTGCCACTGATTCCACCGGAGTATCTGTTACCATATGTCCCTCATGAAAATCCTTAATTGCCCAGCAGTCTGAGGTAACATGACCTTCAAAACCCCATTTATCACGGAGCAGCGTTGTAAGAAGTTTCTTGCTTCCGCAGCAGGGTTCACCATTTACGCGGTTATATGCTCCCATAACAACTTCAACATCCGCTTCTTCTACGCATGCCTTAAATGCCGGCAAATATGTCTCATTCATATCCTGTTCTGAAGCAATTGCATCAAATTTATGCCGGATATCCTCCGGTCCGGAATGCACAGCAAAATGCTTCGCACAGGCTGCAACCTTCAGATAGACTTCATCGCTTCCCTGCATTCCTTCAATAAATCGGACTCCAAGTCTCGAAGTCAGATATGGATCTTCCCCGTAGGTTTCATGTCCCCGTCCCCATCTTGGATCACGGAAAATATTAACATTCGGCGACCAAAAGGTCAGCCCTTTATAGATGTCTGTATCCCCAAATTTCTGTTGAACATTAAACTTCGCACGTCCTTCCGTCGAAATGATCTCTCCGATTTTCTCTATAAAATCCTCATCAAAGGTTGCCGCAAGTCCAATCGCCTGTGGAAATACCGTTGCAACTCCCGCACGGGCAACTCCATGCAAAGCTTCATTCCACCAGTTATATGCCTTAATTCCAAGCCTTTCAATCGCCGGAGCTGTATGTAAGGTCTGATAAACCTTCTCCTCCAGAGTCATTTGTGATACCAGATCTTTCGCTTTTTTTACAAACTCTTCCGGTGTTCTTCTTTTCATATTAGTAACCATACCCTTCCCGTTACCTGCAGCTTTTATCCGTAGGTACAATATTACGTGTCTATTATTCTATAGTTATGTTTGTTTCTGAGTCAATGATGTATCGTGCATATCTGTTTACAAATCAAGCATAACAATCAGAAATCCATAATCCGGTAAAATGCTTCTTTTTCATTTCCCTGTTCATCAAATAACAGAGGCCAGTTTTTCCTTCCCTGAACCGGAAAATTGTCCAGCCACGAGTAATCATCTGCAATTCCCCAGAGTGAAACGCTTTCGATTACTTCACTATATTCCCTGTAAAGCTTAAACAGCTCCCCATAAAGTTCTGCCTGTTTGCGATACATTTCTGTTGTCGGATGCTCTATCCTGCTCTCGTCTTCGAACCGAAACATGGAGACATCCAGTTCAGTAATTTTCAACTTAAATCCGCTGTTTGCGTATCGGTCCATGGAACGTTTTACTGTTTCGATATCAGGAACGTAAATATTATGATGGCTCTGCAGACCAATACCGTCAACCTGAATTCCTCTAGAACGCATTCCGTTTAAAAGCTTTAGTATCTTATCCTGTTTTTCCGGAACCCATTCATTATAATCATTATAATATAAATCAGTATTTGGAAGGATTTCTTTTGCCATACGAAAAATACAGTCTGCGTAATCGTCTCCGATAATTCTGCGGAACTTGGTATCCCGATAAAATTTACCATATTTATCATCAATCACTTCATTAAGTACATCCCAGCTGTCAATTGTATCCTTATAACGGTTTCCTACAACCTTAATGTGAAGTCTAAGACAGGTAAGCATCTGTTCTCTTGTCGGATTACTGGTAAATATATATTCCGGAGTCTGCTGGTGCCATACAAAAACATGTCCGTGAATCGGCATATTATTTTTTTTTGCAAAATCATTGATGATATCCGGCCAGCTAAAACGGTATATTCCCTCCTCCGTACAGAAACTGTTATGCTTCATTTCATTCTCACAGGTCAGATAATTAAAATGATTCTTTACAATATCCGTATGCTTAGAAAGATCGGCGACATTGACCGCGGTACCGATTTTGAAATATTTTTCATATTTATCTTTTATTCCGGTCATAATTGTCTCTCTTTCACCTTATCCTATGTTATATTAGAAAAGAGGAATCGAATCATCTTGAATAGCTCCCCAAAATGCCTGCTTTGCTTCCAGAATGCGGTTGAACAGCAACGGATAGCTTGGAGTTTCATCATTCAGCCAGGAACCGTCATCCGATAAGCCCCATAAAGTAACGTTTGTTATCGGAATTCCTTCTTCTTGCAGTTTGGTAAGCATGAAAAACACACGTTTGTAACGAGTAGCAAGTTTCGCCTGCGTCTCATCATCATTTGAAGCAGCGTCAATATCAAGCTCTGTAATTTGTATTTCAATTCCAAGCTCTGCATACTTTCTGATTGAGGTTTCTATCACATCAGTTCCCGGACTTGAAAATCCAAGATGACTTTGCAGACCGACCCCGTCAACAAGATTCTTTTCCTTCAGTCCTTTTAGTATTTCTATGATTTTATACATTTTTATTGTATCATGAGTATTGTAGTCATTATAAAACAGCTTTTGATTCGTGTCGGCATATTTTCTTGCATATTCAAATGCTTTTTCAAGATATTCTTCTCCGATTACCTGATACCAGTAACTGTCAGAGCTTCGGTAGCCGTTCTCACCACCGCCGGTATCTACCGCTTCGTTAACAACATCCCATGCATAGATTACCCCGGGATAATTTGTATTTACGTATTCCATTTCCTGACGAATATAATTCTCCATTCTTGCAAGCATAACATCCTTAGTAACAAACGGTGCATCCACAGCATTTGAATAACCTTCCGTAAAAAACCATCTTGGAGTCTGGCTGTGCCATACAAGCGTATGTCCACGCATTTTTATTCCGTTTTCATATGCAAACTGTAATGCTTTATCGGCGCGCTTAAAATTTAAAACCGGACATTCCTCTGTTCCTGCAAGAATTGATCCCTCACGATCCAGAACCGAATCAGCTTTCATTTCATTTCCGCAGGTTATACTGTTAAACTGAGCTTTCACAAGATCTGTTTTCATTTCATTCAGAAAATCCGTAAAACAAAGTGCAACACCGATACTAAATTTATCCTGATAATACTCGTAAAGGCTTGGAAATTTCTCATCCCATACGCCAGGCTGTTCTGTCGGGGTGGGACTTAACGTCGGTGTAGGGCTTAACGTCACAACAGGGCTTAACTCCGGTGTACAGGTTGCGGTCAGATCCGGCTGCTCTGTAAGAGCCTCAGTCGTTGCCGGCATTGTATTATTTATATAATTCCCGTCGGGAAGATTATTTTCGTTTTTATTAGCGCATGCTGTAAGAACTGCTGCGGCTGATACAAGTATGATTATTATAATTAATTCCAGTGATCTTTTTTGATTCATATCGTATTTTCTCCAATCAATTCAAACCAGCTTTGATATCGGCTTTATCACAGCAGAAGAGTTTCATAATAAATCGCTCTCCTGCAGTGATTGCCAATATATACAGATTACAACAAATCATTTATTCATGATTTATTTACTTTCCATTAATATCATCAAGAATTGACTGCCATGTTCCTGCAAGCTCTTCAATCTTTTCCTGCGGTGTTGCTGCTCTCGCATAAACGCTGTAAGCAAAATCGCCATAGCTCAGACCATCAATCAAAGGAAGATAATAAAGAAGGCTGCTTCCTTCTTTAAACATCAGAGTTAATGTCTCATCAACTGCTCTCTCATCCCGGAATTTAGAATAGTAGGACAAGGTCCAATCATCATCATCTTCATATCCCGGTGTCGGGTTAGTATACAGATTGTATGCAAATGCAATCTTTTCTGCTGTTTCTTTATCATAGCAGGAAGGAATAACTTCGATATTATCTGCAAATACAGTCATGTACTGATCAGCTTTTGGTCCCTTCGGGAACATAACAAATCCAAAGTCATCCTGCATATCTGCCCAGTTGGAAACCTTATATTCTTCAGCAACGGTCATAGCAACATTTGTATCATGGAATGCTGCTATAAACCAGTCCCACTTAGCATCTTCAGCTTTCGGCATTACAAAGCCTGCATCAATAATTGAAACACCCCACTGAGCCGCTTCAAGGAAGTTCGGTTCTCCGGTTGCATTATAATAATTGCCGTTATCGTCAACATCAATGAAGTTTGCCATATTAGAAACTGCACAAGCCTTAAAGAAGTCAACAGAAAAGCTTGCTAACGCATATACATCCGTAACTCCGTCACTATCGATATCGCGTGTCAGCTTACTGCAGATTTCATAAAATTTATCCCAGGTCCATTCACCGCTTTCCTGAAGATCATAAAGTAAATCAGGCTCGAGTCCTGCATCCTCGAACATTCTCTTATTCCAGAATATACCAAGTCGCGGCTCTGATTTTCCGGCACGCATTCCATAAATAGAATCACCGCGGGACATCAGATTAATCATATCCTTATTCCATTTGGACTCCGTAAAATCAAATGCTTCCAATGTAGCAAGATCATAGAACAAACCATTTAAGAGCGGTGTTGCAACAAAGCTCTGATCCATAATAAAGATCTGTCCCTTCGGCTTTCCTGCCATAGTGGAAAGAATAAAGGTTTCTTTATGATCTCCCCATCCACCGATGCTGGTTTGTTTGATTGTGAAGTTATAGTCTGCCATGATCTGATTTCTGTAATCACGCGTTGCTTCTTCCTTCGCAGTTGTCGGTTCACTTTCATCTGTCGTCCACCAGTCCGCGATAATGATTTCCATTCCTCCAAGATCAGTAAACATCGGTGTAGGTGTCGGTGTTGATGTAGCAACAGTCTCACTCGGTTTATCAGTCGCTGCCGCCGTTACTGCTGTTGTAGCAGTCGGTTCACTGGTTCCGGTTGGTTCGGTTGCTACATTGTTGCCACAAGCTGTCAGACAACTGATTGCCATAGCAAGTGTAAGCACAGCCGCAATCAGCTTCATCGTACTTTTTTTCATAAACTAATCCTCCTTTTTATTTATGTGAACATGGCTCTTGCCACCTGTCACCAGTTACATTTTTAAGCCGGTTTGGCTTAACGATTCAACAAAACCCTTTTGTGCAACTGCATACAGGAATAAAAGAGGCAGAATCGCCATCAGCATTCCTGTAGCAATAATAGCCTGCTCATATGCAGGAGTAGGAATTGAACCCTGTCCATAAATTCTTTCGATATAATCTCCAAGCTGACCGCTTAAACTGGTAAGTGCTTTCGACAACAGCCGTTCCTGTCCAAGAAACATCTTTGAGTAGAAGGAATCGGTCCATTGCCACACAAAGGAGAATAAAAAGCAGGAAACAATAATCGGTTTAGCATCCGGAAGCATAATTCTTACAAATGTAGACAGCTTTCCGCATCCGTCAACATAAGCTGCTTCTTCCAGTTCCTTTGGAATACCTCTGAAATATTGTCGAATCAGGAAAATATACAAACCGTCTTTCAGTCCCATACATCCTGCACTCATCATTAAGTACGGGAGCAAAGAATCCTGAATATTTACTGTTGATCCGGTAATCGCTTTGATTATTCCAAAAACATCAAAGAACATAAAATGCAGATAAAGTGAAGATGATATTGTCTGCGGCGGTACAACGATAACAAGAATTACACATGCAAACCAGAAGTTCTTTAGTGGAAATTTATACCTTGCAAATCCATAGCCAACCAGCGTACATGCAACAATCTGAACAATGCTGACCAGCAGACAGATTCCGAAGGTGCTTCCGAGTGTTTTCCAATAGTTCATCAGATAATTAACAAGCTTAAAATTACCAAGCGTTGGGTTTCTCGGAATTGATATAACCGTCGAATCATAAAGATCCGCTTCTGCCATAAAGCTGATAGAAATTTTATTCAGCAACGGCTGCAGGATTAAAAAACACAGACCGATCAGCAGGACAGCTCTGATAATCCGGTAAAGAACTTCTTTTGACCTTTTCACCAGCAGATAGTTATTGGATTTGCGGTTTCTTTCCCAGAACCGCTTTCTGTTTTCTTTTTTAAGCTGCTTCTTCTCTTGTTTATTCATAATAGTATACCAGCTTCGATACGATTGCCGAGATTACTCCGATAATAACCATAATACAAGCGAAGTAAACCCATGCCATTGCCGAAGCATCTCCGTATTTCAGATTTAACGTTTCTTCCGTTATCTTGTTCATAACTTCATTGTCCGTTCGTACAAAGAAGTCAACAATCGTATATATGATATTAACAAGAATCAGCGAGCTTACCATTGGGAAAGTAATCTTCCAAAAACTTTCCCATGCTGTACAGCCTTCTATTTTAGCTGCTTCATACATACTTGCCGGTACAGTCTGCAAGCCGGAAATAAAAATAATAATCTGTATTCCAGAAGCTACAGCAACATCATAAACACGGTTCACGATCTGAAAAACCGTTTCAAAGAAAGCTGACCCCATACCGCTGGTTGATAAAATTTCCTCCAACGTCACGGTAATCGACGTTGCACTTGTGCTTTCTTTTATCACATCCTCCATTCCCTGAAGCAGTGTATTATTATACTCCAGACCGACAAGCACGCCGGAAGAAAGAATCACCGGAAGAAAAAATATGGTACGGACAAACCCACGTCCCTTAAAATTCTGATTCAGAACAATTGCGATAAAAAAACTGAAGATAATGATTGCAGGTACTTCAAAAGCCATTCCCTCAAGCTCGCTGACAAGCATCTGCCGAAACTCCGCATCCACCAGGAAGGCATTTTTGTAGTTATTGATTCCATTCCATACCATGGAAAAGCTCCCGGTTCCAAGACCGATATTTACTGTACTGACACTCATCCTAAGTGATTCAAGCAATGGCGAAACCATAAATGCCAAAAATCCAATAATAAAAGGGAGAATAAATAAATAACCGGTAATTGCATTTTTGAATGCAAGATCCTGTTTATGCTTCTTTTTCTTTCCGACCAGTAATGCCATTATTCTCCACCCCTTTCAACAATATAATCTCTTGCAGGAATTGTTATTCCGTTATACACATAATCATCATAACAATAATTAACGATAACCCTTGTACCGTCCTCATAGCCTGTCAGCCGGACTCCTGAATTAATCACTTTGTATTCTGTAATATACTGATTGTAGGTATTCCCCATATCTTCCTGCATTTTGTGGTAAATGCTGATGATATCTTCTTTCCACAAGCTGTAATCAGAACCATAGAATTCATTATGTAATGTTTCTTCCAGCTCGTCTGCGCCGGCGTTCATCATTACAAAATACAATCCTGCACCGGTTTCCATTGTTTTAAGAAGATTTTTTTCATAATCAGCAGAAAGATTAACGGCATCTCCTGCAAAATCAACTAGGCCGTGCAGCGCCATCGTATAAAACGGAACTTCCAGATCAATTATATTGGCACCCTTCGTCGCAAGCATTAAGTCCAGTATCATATCAGCATAAGGAACTGCGTATACATTTCCGGAATAAATCATGATATCACTTCCGGCATCTTGTAATTCCGCAAGCTTTTCCTGCTGCAACGCTATCACTTCTTCTCTTGTAACAATATTCTTTTTATTATAGTCCGCGCCAAGATATTTACCGATATCCTTAAAAGCAACACTATTACTTCCAAGCTTCTTAATACTCTTCATAAAACTGTCTATTAAGGACATGGAATAGGATGGCTTAACAAGATAATATAAATAATCAGCATCATCCTTTGATCGGAAGGTTGTCGGCCAGAATGGATATTCTTCTGCAACCTCCTTGCTGATATATTTGGCAGCATCACGAATTGCAATAAATCCATCTAAAGCAGAGTTTCGGTAAACAAATTCCACACCGGTTTCAAGATACGTCGTAATTCCAAGTTCTGCAGAGGTTTCAAGCAGCGATTTGAAATCTGATTTACTTCCCAGTTTACTGATTAGCTTAACACTTGACGGAACCTTATGTGAAACTCCCCTGTTAAACCAGCCGTTCAGTTTTATACTAAGCCCCGGTAGATCTGAATCATACAGTTCCTTTATCATGGCTTCTGCTTCTTTATAGGTTGTAAGTTCAAGATCAACCACTGTCGGAATACCAAATTTTTGTTCTGTCTTATCCACCGCGCCAATGATTTCTACAGTCATCGGAACATTTGCATCGGTATCTTTTGTCAGATTAGGGTACTTCTTCGTTAAATATTCACGATATTCCTCAGCTAAGGAAATGTATTCTGTATCACCTACAAAACAATATCTTTGTGTAAAGCTTCCTTCCGGTACTTCATTCTCAAATACCCTGACTGTTTTCTGTGATTTTGCCGAAACATCAAGATCCTCATAATGAAGAAGCTGATAGGTCGCATATGCATAATTATAGCTGTTATAACGACCACTGATATCAGCATTAATTGCTGCATCAGAGGCTCCGTCTTCCAGAATGCAAAGGAAAGAGCTGTCACCATTTGCAATTCCATAAACAGGATAATATGCTGTATTCTCGCTGATCATTATCGTTCTTATCTGACCGTAATCCCAGCCGAACACATTGTTGTAATATGCATTTTGCTGAATCTTACCATTATTGAAATTAATAATTCCACCGGATCCATCAGGAACAAGGATGTATCCGTCATCCGATGTTCCTCCGCACCCGAAGTATGGCAGCGGAGATACTTTCACCAGCGGATAATCCGAACGATACTCAATTTCTTCCAGTGGAATCGAAATAACAAGTTCATCCTCATTCAGCTCAATCAGCATAGAAATATTAAAGGTTGGTTTTTCTGTTGTTGTCCCTCCGGAATACCTGCTGACATCCTCCAAATAATCTTCATAGGTATATCCGACAGCCGCAAATAATGTTTCAAGCTTTACCTTCAGATACGGCTGAATAGAATCCCGGATAACATACATCGGTTCATTCTCCAGATCCGGATACATTGCAAGCAATTCGCTTTTATTATCCGTTGCCCTTAGGTTATTAATATCTATCTTCCGATAGTACTCATCTACGCTCTTTTGGCTTTTTCTCTCCATCAGGTCATAGAATTGTTTCATTCTCGATTCCGGAACTGCAAGCGGAATTTCATATTCCCGTTCAATATCTCCGATTGTATATTTTACCTTTATTCCATTCTCTAACGGTTCAACCTCATACAGTCCGTTCTTAATACTGTAATTATAATTGTTATATGAATTATCATCACCGTTCTTATTGGTATAGCTGATCAGCATGGTAGCCTGAAGAGCAGCCTTATATGCCGTTGACGCAACCGTATCTTCTGCATAATCCTCCGGGTTAGAGTACCAGAGCTTTCCGCTTTCTTTTTCCAGAACGGTAAAATGTGTTGTTTCTGCATCAAACGTCAACGTGAGATACTCATTGTCGTATATGTATTCCGTTTGCTCACCTTCTGTATAACCGCGGATTTCAATGATGTCTTCCTCTTTTTCTTCTCCGCAGGCAGTGAATAACAGAATCAGCATAACGGTAATCAGCAGATATATTAGTTTTTTCATTTTCATGATGGTCACCCTCCACTTTCTTACAACCTTACCTTATGCTAATAAAGCCGGAATATTATTTCTTTATATAGTGATACGAAGTATGCCACGGTATCACTGATCAGACTGAAAAACAATAATATAATAAACACAATAATCAGCATTGCTACTGCAGTAAAGATTACACACAAAATTGCTTTCATGAAGCTGTAATCGTGAACCATCATAATCGCTGCAAGAAGCAGCGCCGCTGACCATACCGTTGACAGAATACTGAAGAACGTATAAAATGCGAGTTCTTCCAGTGTAATGATATTACTGACGAATAACAGCGGAATCTGAATCAGAACAAAAGGTGTCATGGCATACATCAGAGCCATGTAAATATCTTTCAGTTTTCCTTTTCCGTCGAAGAGCGTTGTCAGACACCAGTTTCCAACACAGCCAATGATAATCGGTAGAATGGTTCCAAGCAGATATTTGATTATATTAATATATTCCCACCGAATATCATATCCCGGGACCAGAAAGTTTGTAAATTGAAGCTTCAGAATCTGTACCAGCAGAACCAATACTAAAATGGTATTGGCAGCTGCAAGGGAACCTCTTTTTTCATGTATCAGATCCCAAAAACCGTCAAATGGATGAAAGATAACATATAAAGAGTATCGCAGAGTTTCCAGCCAATGTTTTATATTCTTTTTTTGAAACATTACCGCTGCTTTCATTCCTCCATGCCCTCCTTTCGAATCCGCTTCACAGTATTAACTACGATTACTGTCGCAAGAACAGCTACGATGATAATAAAAATAATGCCAATATTATCTTCGATCCATTCCTTTCGATAGAGCTTAAATGCTTTAGAATAGTTCACATCATCATGTTTTGTCTTGAAGTATGACATTGCTTCTTTGTATTCATCCTGACGAAGCAGTGCACGTCCGATTCCAATATAGGCAAGATCATAATTTCCGTTCAGCTTCAGTACCTTCTCCCATGCCTTTGCAGAGGCATCATAATTGCCGACCTTGTAATAATCCAGACCTTCATTAATCAGTTGTCCATATTCCGTAATGGTAAG
>CAZRRN010000024.1:0-46267 GCA_964602475.1 uncultured Lachnospiraceae bacterium
CATCTGCTTTGCTACTTCTTCAGCAAAATTCTCGCTCTTCTTTTCAAGACCTTCTCCTGTTTCATAACGAACGAACTTTTCAACAGACAAGGAACAACCGGTTTCTTTTGCAACTGAATCAATGTATTTCTGAACACTCAGCTCTCCGTCTTTTACGTATACCTGATCAACAAGACAGAATTCCTTTAATTCCTTATTCAGACGTCCAATCAGCATCTTATCAATGATTGCTTCCGGTTTATTTGCATTTGCAGGATCATTCATTGCCTGAGCCTTCAGAATTTCTTTTTCTTTTTCAATGAACTCAGGAGAAATCTCGTTCTGGCGAACATACTTCGGATTCATTGCTGCAATCTGCATTGCAATGTTCTTTGCACATTCACGAACTGCATCATTGTATTGGTCACACTTAAACTGTACCAGAATACCAATTCTTCCGCCCCCATGAATATAAGATTCAACAAAACCGTCTGCTGCAGTAAGCTTTTCAAATCTTCGGATTTTCATGTTCTCACCAATGATGGAAATCATCGAGGAAAGTGCTTCTTTTACAGTCTTACTGGTATCCTTTGCCCATCTTTCTTCAAGAAAGCTGTCAATATCTTTTGCATCGGAAGCTGCCGCCTGAGCACATACATCCTCTACGTAGCTGCGGAATGTATCATTCTTTGCAACAAAATCTGTTTCAGAGTTAACTTCAACAATTGCAGCAATCTTTCCATCAGTGCTGACATTTGCCATACAGATTCCCTCTGCGGCAATTCTGCTTGCTTTCTTTTCTGCAGCTGCAAGTCCTTTTTCTCTTAAGAACTCTACTGCCTTATCCATATCTCCATCCGTTGCGGAAAGTGCTTTCTTACAATCCATCATTCCGGCTCCGGTCATTTCTCTTAAGTCTTTTACCATTCCCGCGGTAATATTCATTTGATTTTCCTCCTTATTATTAGATCAAAGATCGTGATTGTACACTCTTCACACTGATGCTTAGTCTTTTACAACATCATTCATCTCAAGCATCATGCGTCTCCTGCGCGAAGCAGTTCATTTTATAGGACACTCTTTTTATAATATAAAAAATGCTTCAGCCTGACCGTCTGTCGGGCCGAAGCATTATCAGCTTACATTGTAATTTCTTCTGTTGCTTCGCTAACTTCCTCAGCTCCGTCTTCTGTTGTCTCAGCATTGTCAGTCACTGTAACACCCTGATTTGCTTCAATTACAGCATCTGCCATCTTAGCAACAATCAGTTTAACAGCACGAATTGCATCATCATTTCCGGGAATTACATAATCAAGTTCTTCCGGATCACAGTTTGTATCAGCAATACCGATCAACGGAATTCCAAGTACATGTGCTTCCTGAACACAGATTCTTTCTTTCTTCGGATCTACAACAAAGATTGCATCTGGTAGCTTCTTCATATCCTTGATACCGCCAAGGTTCTTCTCAAGCTTTTCCCATTCCTTCTTCAGTGCGATTACTTCTTTCTTTGGAAGTACATCAAATGTACCATCCTGAGACATCTTCTCAATATCTTTTAATCTCTTTACACGGGACTGAATTGTCTTAAAATTGGTCAGCATACCACCGAGCCATCTTTCATTGACAAAATACATACCACAGCGCTCAGCTTCTGACTTCACAGAATCCTGTGCCTGCTTCTTTGTACCGACAAATAAAATATTGCCGCCGTTTGCTACGATATCTTTGATTGCGAAATAAGCTTCGTCAACCTTGCCAACCGACTTCTGTAAGTCGATGATATAGATACCATTTCTCTCAGTGTAGATGTACTCCGCCATCTTGGGGTTCCATCTTCTGGTCTGATGTCCGAAATGAACACCTGCTTCGAGCAATTGCTTCATAGAAATAACGCTCATTTTACTACCTCCATTGGTTTTTTCTTCCATATACTTCTGCCAGAACATAACCTTACGGCAACCTGTCCGAATCCATATATGTGATTTTTGACTTATCAATATTAGCACATGAAACTTTAATATGCAAGAAGTTTTTCAGAAAATAATTATTTTATTCCATATTAATCTTTTTCAGCTGGTCCTCCAGCTTCAAAAGATTATCTGCAATGACTCTGATATCGGCCGCCTGTTTCATTGACTGAGCACTTAATTCTTCCGTTTGATTTGAATTGGCTGTGGTTTCCTCGGAAATCGCAGAAATATTAGACACTCTGTCAACAATCTCACCGTTTGCTTTATTCAATATATCTATTTTATCCGCAAGTTCTCTGGTTCCGTTTTCGATTGAGCCGACTTTACTCGCTATTTTATTAAATATCTTCTCCGTCTCTTCAATTGCTTCGTTTTGTTCCTTGAATCCCTCAACAAAAGTCTTTACAGAATCTGCAACCATTCCGGTATGCTCGGTAACTGCATTTATAATGTCCTTTGTTTCATGTATTGAGTTTTCTGTTCCCTCTGCCAGCTTTCTAATCTCATCTGCAACAACCGCAAACCCACGACCCTGCTCTCCTGCCCTGGCTGCTTCAATATTAGCATTAAGTGCCAAGAGCTTTGTGCTGGTGGAAATGCCTGCAATAATTTCAAGGAAAGAATTTATTTTTTCTACATTTTCGACAAGCTCCTGCAGATTTTTTAACGTGCTGTTGCTGCCTTCCGTATTCTGTGTAACCGAATCTGTCAGTTTATGAATATGTTCTACACCACGCTTGACTTCCTTTGAAGTATCATCTGAAATCTCACTGAATTGTGATGATGTCACCTGTATTCCCGAAATAACTCTTTGAATGTCTTCTGTCATCTCCACCTGATGTTGGATATTTTCTGCAGTTGTTGCAGTTCCCTCTACTACCTCCTGCATAGCAGAAACACTTTTACCACAATAATCTTCCAGTACTTCGACAAGCTCATTAACTTTCTTAATATTCTGATTCATTCCATCAACAATTGTCATAACTTCATTCAGCATTGTTTCATTTTTCTGACTTTCCTGATGGATTAATGAAAGCTTTCTTTTATTGATTCTGCTGTCTATCCTGGAAACCAGTAATGTAAATACCATAAATAAAATAATGACCGCCATTTGTATTTCTGCATAAGCGATAAAGGATGGGTCATGTGCTTTATCGTTTGCTATAAGATTGAAAATAATACTTGCTATATTTATAACACAAACATATACATTCAGAGAAAGCATTAATTTAAGACTGTGTGTTAAAATTGTGACAGCCATCAAAGCAAGAATATATGTAAATACAAGATAATTATCCGTTGTAAACATAACATACGCATACATCGCACAATATCCGATAATCAGAATTATTTTTGAATAAGGATTTTCAGGCTTTTTTATCTGAAAAAAACTATTAACAACACCCGGAATCAATAAAATAATAATTAATATAATATAATACTGTAGCTTTTTTTACCGGCTGATACTTCCAGCGCATAGGCAACTAATAACATCAGGCTGATTGATGCATATAGAATCGTATATAATCGGTTCACCTGTCTTGTTTCAGATAATTCTTTCATTCTTTCCTCCATACCGGAGCGTTTTTAACAAAGGCACGCGAGCAGAATTTTAGATTCTGCTCGCGCGATTCAGGTTTGTGCTCCGTCACAAACATGCTAAGTGAAAGAAACCTCATCAGCATTTTTCACTCTTTTCCTCAATTCATCTTCATTGCTAAAAAATAATGCTAAATTTATTAATATATGTGTAATATTTTATTATAAATAAAATCAAATGTCAAATGTTTCTCAAAAGGAATTTCCGAATCTCTGTTGTGATCTAAAATTAATATCCCGCTACCAATTCAGCGATATCATAATATGTCATACCTTTTGAAAAAGAATATGTTCCTACACGGATATGGTCTGCATAATCATTACTGATCAGATAATGATTGAATTCACTGGTATTACTAATAATTCCTGCTTCAAACAGCTTTTTTGTAAATTCTTCCGATGACATTCCCCGAACAATCTGTATTTCTATTTTTGTCGCTGCCGGAGAAGGCTCTGCAATCTGTGTCGGCTCTTTCGTCGGGGGTACTGTTGGTTCTATTGCTTGTGTCGGCTGTGCCGCTTGTGTCGGCTCTGTTGCTTTTGTCAACTCTGCAGCTTTCGTCGGCTCTGCAGCTTTTGTCGGCTCCGCAGCTTGTGTCAACTCTGCAGCTTTCGTCGGCTCCGTTGCTGTCGTCGGCTTCGCTGCTTGTGTCAACTCTGCAGCTTTCGTCGGCTCTGCAGCTTTTGTCGGCTCCGTTGCTGTCGTCGGTTGTGTCGTTTCTGTCGGAGCTGTCGTCGTTGTTAGTGGTTTTGATGTCGATGACGGCACTACGGGATCTTTCGTTGCATCTTCAAGAGGCGGTGTTGCAGAGCTTTTAACCGCATCCAGATTCAGTGTCGGGGACACATTCTCCATTCCAAGTTCCTTTGCTCGTTCAATTATCTCTTCATCTGATATCTGACTATATTTTGGTAATATAATAAAAGAAAATACGAGAGCAGTAAATATAATTCCTGCTCCCAGTCCTCGAAAATAATACTTTAATTTCATGCTCTTTCCCCCGAAATGTCACGATCTGCCATATAAATCAATCACAAGCTTCACTTCACCTTGACCAAGTCCAAGTTGTTTTGATATTTCCAGAATTGTTTTTTTCTGTCTGTACAGTTCTATGATTTTACGATTTTTATTATCCTCTTCGCCTTCTGCTATTTCCGGTATATATTCATTCGGTTCTTTTACGGTTTTGTCTGTTTCCTTCCTGCTCTTAGGCACCGAAATCTGTTTTTCAACAGTCTTTTGTTTTCCACTGTTCTTTCCGGAAGCTCCTGCGGCCTTCTTTCGTGCCATTTCAATCCCTGACTCTTCAGGAACTTCAAACACACTTTCCGGTATTGTTGCTTCCTGTTTTCTTTCTCCGGACTCAAGCAATAGTTTCTTTATCTCATCTTCTTTGGTCTGAAGCATATGATACATAAAAACAACTTCTTCATGATTGTGCGAGGTTCTCTCCAACGTCTGCTTTGAAAAATCGTCAACAGAAAGAATTGTTTCGTTTGAAATCGTGCTAAGCTTTGTTTCGGTCTCAGTCAATACTCTTTCCGAAGCCTCTTCCATTTGCTCTCTTAATTGTTGATTTAACTTATCAAATTCTTCTTTTGCGGCATGATAATCCAAACCTTCTGCATCATCTGAATCCTGCTTTCCCCGATCTACAAAAAAACTCAGAATGAAAAAGGCTGCTCCAAGTATAAACATCATTATTTCAAAAAAATCCATTGTCCCTTACCCCTCAAATCCGTATATCAATTCCTCTTCCAAGCTTTTTTTCTTCTTCGGTTTCTCGTTTATTTTTATCCTCCTGATGAGCTCCCTGATGTTCCGAACCGGATTGATACTGCTGTGAATTTTTCCCTTTTTCTTTTGCATCATAACGAAACTCCGGTGTATCACTTTGCGACGCTCTTATTGTAATACTGGAGTTTTGCATCGCTCTTGTTTCCATCTGGGCATTCGAATTAATATGATCCGTATTCGGCTTCTGTATCTCAGCATTTTTCATAGAAACAGTTTCCTGAGATTTTGGAGCCATGGTTGCAAGTTCAATCGGAGTAATCGACATATTCCCTCGCTTCTGCAGTAACTGTGAAACCTGCTGCGGACACTTACATCGGCATTGCCTTTATATCGGCACCTTCTCTTATAAAACGGCTGTGCTGTGTTTCTGATTTAATAAAACAGCTTACATTTGAAATAACAATTCTGCATCCCGGATAAATCGAATCGGATATTTTTACAAATCCATTCTGATTACTTTCCATCTCATTATGCAGTTCAACATATTTTTCTTTCTTTAATTCAAGATCAGTCTTTAATTCTGTCATTCTTTTTGCGCTTTCTTTGACGCTGATGACAATTCTTAGATCCAGCTTTTCCCCGGCTTTCACCTTTTTTGCATAAGCAGAAAGAAGTTGATCTATTTTGGAAATCTCAATTTCCATATTAGGCATATCTTTTTCCAATCTGCGGAATTCTTCTACCACGGAAGGATCAACGCCAACTTCCAGCAGTGTTCTTGTACCCATAGTATTTCCTGCGGTTTTTGCAACAATACTATTTCCTGAATGTATTTCTCCTCCTGTGATAAATCCCTTTTTGCCTCCGACAAGAACATCGCTTCTTGCAGATACCCTGCTATGCATAATTGCTTCCGTCTGAACAAAACCACCGCTTACCACTTCAGCACTTTCAATAAACTTTGCAATTACATTGCTTCCTGCTTTTAGAACACCTCTTGCACCACCTTGAATTCCACGTTTCAGAATAATCTGCCCCTCTGCAGATAAATTTGCACATTCCACGACACCCTCAACGACAATGTCCCCTTTTGACTGTATGGAATAACCGGAAACAACGCTTCCTTTCACCGATACATTTCCATCATATACAATATCTCCGGTGGACGGTCCTACATCTGACGGAATTTCAAGAGTATCATTTACAAATACTTTTTCTTCCACCAATGATACATGTCCGTTTACTTCAGAAAAAATCTTCGTACCGGTTTCATCCATCACAATTTTATTACCATAACGAAGCGTCCGGTGAATGACCTTTTGCTGCTTAATCGGAGCTCCGCTGACATCCATTCCCGGTTTTCCGTCATCTGCAGGAATCAATGTTGCCAAAAGATCACCTTTCATAACATGATTAATATTATCCAGCTGATGGAAGTCTACCGAGCCGTCTTCATTCGCGCGTGGACGTTTTGTCAATTCCGTATTAAAATTATAAATTATTTTAGCATCGCTTCCCTCCACCGGCGGCATTGCTTTTGCCAGAAGAATATCACCGCAGTATTGCCGGTCAGAAAGAAACTGTTTTATAGCAAGATCGTCAATTCCGAACTTAACTCCGCACTGATTAAATCTAGATATAATATCGTCGCTTGTCATCACCTTTCCACCCTGTGACGGGGGATAGAATTTACCGGTGGCATAGAGTCTGTTTGTTTCGATTTTGACACTTAGATACTCATCTTCCGGTAATTTCATCGGCTCCGGTAAAAGCTTATATTCTTTACGTGTCGTAAGCATTGTAATTAATTTATTCACTTCGACCTTATCGTAATTAATATGCATGTGGTTCATGTATTCATCCACATCTTCATATCTAAGTTTCTTTCCACCATCTACTTCCGGAACAAGATACAAGTATGTTCCATCAATACGATTCATTAACCCGCAATATGCATTTTTTCTTCCCATGTCACTCTCCCATATATAGTAATGCTACCCACTCATGTTACTGCCCCATAAAAATATCAATATTGTTGCCAAGCTTAATTCTCAATTTCTGCAGTGCTTTTGTATGAAGCTGTGATACTCTGGACTCAGAAACCTCAAGCAGCGAACTGATTTCTTTCAGTGTCAAATCCTCATAGTAATAAAATACAATTACTTTTTTTTCTTTCTCTGTCAGCAATTCCAGTGCTTCAAGAAGAATCTGCTTCAATGCCTGCTTTTCAACTACTTTTTCCGGCTGTACATAATCCTCACTGCTAACAATATCAACCTTAACCTCACCCTGTTCCATATAATCATCAAGTGAAATCATGTTGGATATCTTTGTCTGACTCTGCCAGTCATCCAGTTCATCCGGTGTTATTTCCAGCTCCTTTGCAAGTTCCTCATCGGTTGCCGGTCTTCCGTATTCTGTTTCTATTTTCTTATATGCATTGTCAATTTTCTTTTGCTTTTGGCGTAATGTTCTCGGAATCCAGTCCATCTTTCTGATCTGATCCAGAATTGCACCGCGAATTCGCACAGAAGCATATGTCTCGAACTTCACACCTTTTTCAAAATCAAATTTATCAATTGCATCAATCAGTCCAAACGTTCCATATCCTACTAGATCATCATATTCCACATTATAGCCAAGATAAATGCTCAGACGACCTGCTACAATTTTTACCAGTCCGGCATATTCTATAATGATTCTCTCCCGTAGATCGGCTGTTTTATTTTTACGGTATTCATCCCATAATTTCTGCTTATCAACAGTACTCATTTTTGCCTCCATACGGTGACTGTTTTACAGGAGCCGCTAATGGCAGCATGTCTGGCACCTCACAAACTTTTACTCCTGTTGTCATGTAATCTGCTCCTGTACATTAATCAGGAAATTCATCGTTAACCGTATATAATCTCATAGCTTTTTATCCCGTTCGTTTTTCTCACTTAATCCTTCTTTTTCTTCCGAATCATTCTGAAGATCCTTTATTTCCTGTTCAAATTCCGCCTGCTGTTTATCACGTTCTTCCTGACTCTTGCGTTCATCTTCCTGTTTTGCTCGTTCCTCCGCCTCTTTATTAATTCTTTGAATAACAGCTTGAGAAATAAATCCAATCACCGCAAATATCAGCAATACAATAAATACAGTCCAGAGTGTACGGTTTAGATTATAATTCCAGATTACGCAACAGATAACCGCAATCGCTCCCGCAGCAAGCATAATAATCGATGCTATATTGTTTTTCATAGGTATCTCCAGACAGTTAAATAATTCGGTTTGGTTTTCCAACAGACTTAATCAGCATCTGTCCTGTCTCCGGATTAAATTCAATTGTTCTTCCGTAGGATGCTCCAGTATCTTCAGCGACCAGAGGAATACCAAGCATTCCGAGCTTTTTCTTTGTTGCTTCAACATTTCGTTCACCAACCCGAAGCATATCATTATTAGTATTAAACGCAAACATCTGCGCTCCACCCGCAATCTTAGCATTCAGGTATTTTCTTACGGCTCCTGCGCATAACAGACGATTCATTAATTCTTCAATCCCGGTATCTGCAAACTTTGCAGTATTCTCATTATTGCGAATCTGCGTACTGTCAGGAAGCATTACATGAACCATTCCGGCAATTTTTCTAATAGGATCATACAGTACAATTCCGACACACGAGCCAAGGCCTAATGTCGTAATCTCATTCGGCACAACGCAGATATTCATGTCGGCCATACCGACCTTAATCATTTCACCCATTATATTCTCCTACGACAAACCGAGCGATGTAAAAATCGTGCGAAATGCTTCCAGTGTTGGTATTAAAATAAAATAGCCGTTAATTATTGTTTCTTTATCTCCGAATTCTGTTTCTATTAATAATGCTTTATCACTGATTTTTCCAAACTCAATCGCAGGAACACTTAAAATAGCTCCTGCCATATCAATGGAAAGATATGGAACACTTGATATGATTGTCATTCCCGTAAAAGCTGAAATAGCAGACAAATAAGAACCCGCAATAATATTTCCAATCTCCTGAAGAGCAGAAAGATCCATTTCGGTAAATTGCTCAAGCGTTCCCGTCGCACGTCCCATCAGGACGTTAACAATCTGTTCTGCAGATTTACTCTCCAAAACAAACATCATCATTCCGTCAATTCCACTTTCCAGAGTCAACAGAATGCCAACAACAAGATTTTCAGCACCTCCGATTGCTTCTGACAATTCCTTAAATTCCATGAACTGGATATTCGGAACCTTCATATCAACCTTTGCATCTAATAATTTAGAAAGCGCAGTCGTTGCGTTTCCTGCTCCAATATTTGCAATTTCCTTTAAGACATCAAAATGCATGGAGTTAATCTCATCCAGCTGCAGTTCCGACATATCAACACCTCATTTTATTTCTCTACTGTTTCTTTATCAACGATGACACCTTGCAGATTTAAAAGAGTAACCAGCCCCTCCGGATGTTTTCCGACACCGGTCATATAAATAGCTTTTTCATCATTTTGATTTCCCGAGATTTTGTCTACATCGCTTTCCTGAAGCATGATGACATTCTTAACTTCATCAACAATAATACCAACTGCCGCCTGTGGCTCAAGTTTAATTATCAGAATTCTTGATGCATTTGTAAACTCATCCGGTTCCAGATCAAAACGTACTCTAAGACTCATAATCGGAATTATTTCACCACGAATATTTATCACTCCGAGAAAATACGGCTGTGCTTTAGGAACTCTCGTAATTCTCTGTAATCTCACAATATTATCAACATACTGGATATCAATTCCATAACGTTCGTTTCCGATTCTGACAACGATATACTGCTTTGCTTCTGCAGCTTTCACAACCTGTTCTTTCATCTTCACCCTCGTTTCTGTGCTTATATTCAGCGCAATTCAAGTTTATATTACAGTAATGCATTTACATCAAGAATTAAAGCAATTTCACCATCACCGAGTATCGTTGCTCCGCTGATCATCTTGCTGTTATTGATGTATTTACCGATTGATTTGATTACTATTTCCAGCTGTCCAATCAAAGAATCAACAATAAGACCAGCCTGCTTGTCTCCCTTTCTGACGATAACTACTGTAATACTGTCTTCGTTTTTTTCTGATTTAGAAATATCCAGAACATCATCCAGATTGATCAGCGGAATTACCACTCCACGCAGATTAATCACCTGTTTTGACTGAACATACTTAATATCGCTGATTGCAATATCTTCAATTGTCTGGATACTGCCAAGCGGGATTGCATATTTTTCAGAACCAAGCTCAACCATCAGCGCCTGAATAATAGCAAGCGTAAGCGGAAGTCTGATGATAAAGCTGCTTCCTTCTCCCTTTGCTGTTTTTGCTTCAATATCTCCGCCAAGTGCTTCTATCTTGGTCTTTACAACATCCAGTCCAACCCCTCGACCGGAAACATCAGAAATAACATCGGCTGTAGAAAAACCAGGACGGAACAGCAGGTCAATAATCTCTTTATCATTCAGAATTTCTGCCTGATCCTCCGTAATTAAATTCTTTTCAATCGCTTTCTTCTTTACTTTTTCTGTATTAATTCCGGCACCATCATCCCGTACTTCAATAACAACATTGTTTCCTTCCTGATATGCATTAAGGAAAATGGAGCCAACCTCAGGTTTTCCGGCCGCTACACGGTCTGCGTTTTTCTCAAGACCATGATCTGCGGAATTACGAAGAAGATGCTGCAGCGGATCACCAATTTCGTCGACAACTGTCCGATCCAGTTCTGTATCTTCACCGGACATGAACAGTTCCATTTTCTTATCCAGCTTTTTACTAAGATCCCTGATCATACGCGGGAATTTATTAACAACGCTTTCGATAGGTACCATTCGTACCTTCATAACCGACTGATGAAGTTCTGTCGTAATACGTTCAAGGTATTCAATCTGTTCATTAAATCCGGGCTGATTCTGAAGCTCAGTCTCACTGCTGCTGATAGATACAAGACCGTTCTTCGCTATGATCAGCTCACTGACAGAGTTCATCAGATTGTCCAGTTTTTCAATATCCACACGTACAGAACGATTTACAACCGGTTTTATTGTGGTCTGATTCGGTTTATTACCGGCAGTCTGGGACTTTGCTGACGTTTCGGCAGTATTTTCTTTCTTTGCTTCTGAAACCGCTACGCTGTCTTCACTCTTTGTATTCTCAATTACACCGATTTCTACATCTGCTATCTCGGAAACATTTAATATCACTCGTTTGATTTTATCGGATGACTCCTGTGTAATGAAAAAGATAGAAAAATCAAAGTTAAACTTTTCGTCTTCAATATCCTGAACTTCCGGACTGGATTTAATAACATCTCCGTATTCTTCCAGCGTTTTGAATACCAAAAAAGCACGTGCAGCCTTCAGGATACATGATTCATTAATATATATTGTAATTCCATATACATTTTTACCTATCTCGTATGCTTTTTCGATTGCACGTTTTTCGTGTTCTGCAACCTTCATTTCGCTGTATTTATCTTTTGCTGTTGATTCAACAGCTGTCTGAACAGCGGCTGCAGTTGAGTTCTCTGCAGGCTTTGCATTTTCTTTCTTTCCTTCGGCAGAGGTGATGAACGCATTTAACTGCTCCGGAAGATTTTCATTGTCATCATTGCCTTCATCTCCGGAAGCAATGATATTGTCAAGATATTTACTTAAATTATCTAGCCCCTGAAACAGAAGATCAACAAGATTGGCATTAACCTTCAGCTTTCCGTTTCTGATTTCCGAGAAAACATTTTCCATTTCATGCGTCAGGCGCTGCATCTTCTTATATCCCATGGTACCTGCCATTCCCTTCATGGAATGTGCAGCACGGAATATTTCATTAATCGTGTCGCTGTTCTCCGGTTCCTTTTCAAGAATCAGTAATTGTTCATTTAAGCTCTGTAAATGCTCTTTTGTTTCTTCGATAAATATTTCCAGATATTGGCTCACATCCATGATTATTGTACCCCCACTATTCTTGTAATGGCATTTGCGATTTCTTCCAACGGTACTACCTCATTACACAATCCTGTGTCTGCAAGAACTTTCGGCATACCGTATACCGTACATGTTTCCTTGTTCTGTGAAATAACATATAAGTTTTTTTTGGATTCGTTCAACTGATTGATTCCCAGAGTTCCATCTGCTCCCATCCCTGTCAAAACAACACAGGTAATCTCATCAAAGTCAGAATCCAGAAGCGATTCGTACATGATATCTGCACAGGGTTTCAATCCGTTTCTTGCTTCTTCTACCTGCACCTGCAGCTGATATTTGTTGTTCTCTTTTATCAATCGTAACTGACTTCCTCCTTTCGCAATATAAACCACGCCTTTTTTAATTACATCTCCCTGCTCGGCTTCCTTCACTTGAATCTTGCTTAATTCATTAAGCCTTACTGCCAGAGATTTCGTAAATCCTTCCGGCATATGCTGTACCAGTAATACAGGAGCATTTAAATCCGGCGGAAGATAAGGAATGACTTTCTGTAATGCTTTTGGTCCTCCGGTCGAACATGCCAGTGCGACCAGCTTTTTAGCATTTTTTCCGACTGCCTTATATTCCTGCTTGTTTACATGAAGTTCGCTTGCTTTGACAGGAATATATATTTCTTTCTTTTTCTCGGTTGCATTTTTCTCAGACTTAACAACCAAACGTTCCTCTGATCTCAAGCCCGTCGCAGCTGCTATACAATGAAGAATTTTTTGTTTGAAGCTGTCGCCCTTTGCTTCAATAAAGCTATCCGGCTTTGTAATAAAGTCAAATGCTCCAAGCTCCAGACAGCGGATAGTTTCTTCTGTTCCTTCTCTGGCAACTGTACTGACAACAATTACTTTCAGTTTCAGTCTGGATTTTTCTGCCTGTTCAAGAAATTCGATTCCGTTCATCTTAGGCATATTAATGTCTAAAATGACAGCATCAAATAACTTCGGGTTTGCTATTACTAAATCTAAAGCATCAAGACCATTTGACGCGGTTGCTTCAACAGATAATCTCTCATCTGAACTAATTATATCAGAGAGAACCCTTCTCATGAGTGCAGAGTCATCAACAATTAAAACTTTTTTCATCAAAATAACTCCTTTTTATTCTTTTTCCCGCTTTCGTCGTTTTCTTTCTTCATCAAATACAAAACGAATAATCTGTTCACGATCCTTCATGGATATTCCCATGAATTCTGCACGATATTCGTACATTCCTGGTCTTGCCGGAATCCCGGCCGAATAAACAACATGTACCCGGGTTTCTATCATTTTCATTTTTCCGTCTAAAAACAGCTGCAGTCTGATTTCTATATTTGGAGCATCCTCATGCAGGGTTTTACTGTTAAAACGTATTCCTCCGCCGCTGATATCCGTTGCTACAGCCTGATGCCATTCCTTTCGGATGGATTCTTTTTCTTTTATTAAACCTGCACGCTGATCTGTATTCTCATATTCCTGTTTGTCAAGAATTTCATTTATTCTTTGTTCTCTTTCGGATATGATACGATATGTAATTTCTAAAATACATTCCAGACGGTAAAACTGTCTTCTTTGTAATTTTTCGAAATCCGCTATAAATTTAACAGCAGCAACATATAGATTATTATTTCGGAAACGTTCCACCACCAGACCTTTACTCTGCAGCAGTCCATTATGCGTATAAAAACACATCTGATACCGTTCTCCGATATCAAGAGGAATCATTTTCCCGTTTTCGAACGGCATTCCAATATTGATTCTGGTATCATCATTGATATCTAACAGCTGAGAAACATAATACTTGCCGCCCAATGTACCGGAATCTAAATTGGCTATACGTTTTATTTCTATTTTATCACCAATCCGTAAAATCTTTTCAAGCATTTGGATCCATCCTTATGTTTGAGATTTATTTTTTCTATATTTTGATTTCAGTAAATTATTAAACAGCTGAGCCATTCCCTTCATTTCCTTTTCCGGAGCTTCTATCCCGGTACACAACTTTTCTGAAAGCCGGATAATTGATTTAGAAGCTGGAGAGTTAGGATAGAGCACCGTTACCGGTTTTTGTTGAATTACAGCCTTAGACACATTCTGATCCTGTGGTATTGCACCAAGATATTCCAACGGAATCTGCAGAAATTTGTCTGTTACTATCCGAAGCTTTTCAAAAAGCTCAATTCCTTCCTCTTCTTTCACTGTTCTATTTGCTATCATTTTAATTGTCGTATCGGAGACAGAAAACTCTGATTTTCTATTCAGTGTTTTCAATAAGGCGTATGCATCAGTAATTGAAGTTGGCTCTGGAGTTGCTACAAGAATTACTTCCGAACTTGCAGCAACAAATTCCATTACTGAATCTGCGATTCCGGCGCCGGTATCAATAATAATTATGTCGGCCAATTCATCCAGCTGGAACAGTTTCTGTGTCAGGTAAATAATCTGTTCTCTAGTCAGTCTTGTCAGCTCCTGAATTCCTGAACCTCCGGATATAAAACCGATTTGTTCCGGTCCTTCCGTAATAATATCCTTTAATGTCTTTCCATGAAACATCAGATCCGCCAGATTATACTGCGGACGGATTCCAAGCATTATTTCAATATTGGCCAGTCCAAAATCTGCATCAAATACCACCACACGTTTTCCCATCCGGCTCATCTGTATTGCCAGATTAACGGAAAGGCTTGATTTACCGACTCCGCCTTTTCCACTGGTTACCGTAATCACACGGGCAATGTTTCGCGGACGGCTTTTTTTCTTGACCAGCTTTCTTAATTGTTCTGCCTGATCCATTATTCATTGCCTCCCAGCAGTTGTTTTGCTATCATCTGCGCATCTGTTTTTGCGATATCATCCGGAACATTCTGTCCAAAGGTTGTGTAAGAAAGTGGTGCTCCGGTACTCATTCGAAGATTCAGTATATTGCCAAGGCAGCCTGTCTCATCCAGTTTGGTAAAGATCAGTTTATAGTCCGAAATCTGTGAATAGGTTTCTGCGATCTTCAAAAGATCAGCATATTTCGTCGTTACACTAAGTACAAGGTAAATCTCACGTTCCTCCTGCGGAACTGATGTTATAAGATGTTCAATATCATCCCGCTGTTCTCTGTTACGGTGAGATCGTCCCGCCGTATCGATAAGAACAACATCATAGGCTTCAAATTCTTCTCGTGCCGCGTTCATTTCCTCTGTTTCATAAATAACACGCATAGGAATATCAAGAATATTTGCATAGGTCCGCAGCTGTTCGACAGCCGCAATCCTGTATGTATCGGAGGTCACCAAAGCAACCTTCATTTTCTTCTCAACTACCAGAGAGGATGCCAGCTTTGCTATTGTTGTCGTTTTCCCTACTCCGGTCGGCCCGATAAAGAAAATAAACTTGGTAACACCGGGCTGTATCTCAAGTCCCTTTGCCGGTCCCAGCTTCAAAATGATTTTTTGATAAATTGAAGCAAGAATCTGCTTCATCGGAGCATCTTTTTTCAGTGTCTGTTCAATTTCTCCGACTATCTGATTTGCATATTTTTCATCAACTTCACTGTCAATCAGCTGGTTATAAATCATCTTAATGCAATCAATATTCTTGTCATCAGAAATCTTATCTTCTTTTTCGGAAACCGGCTTTTCGTTAATCTGCTTCTCAAGCATATTTTTCAAGTTGTCCAGCTTTTTTTCCAGCTGCTGGGTCTCTTCTGTTCTTTCCTGAGTTTCTTTTTCCGGCTGATCGGGCAGAACTTCCCGAAATAACGGTATCTGCTTGTCTGTCCGTTCCCGTAGCTTACGTTCGTTATTTTCAATACTCTCATCTACCGCAGCGGTTACTTCTACGGTTGGTTTTTGAAATATCTTTTTAAAACCTTTTGGTGAGATCTTTTTTATATTCATGACAATGGCATCCTTACCAAGTTCCTCTTTGGCAAGAATAATGGCTTCCGTCTCGGTACTCCCATGAAATTTTTTAATTAACATTATGCCGTCACCATCCCAACTGACTGTAATTCTTTATCGGATTCAATTTCATTGTAAGAAATAACGATCAGATCCTTAAAATAATCTTTTGTCAACCGCTTAAAATACATTCTGACGATTGGTGAAGTTACAATAATCGGATTCTTTCCAAGATTTTCAAGCTTTCCGATTTCTGTCTTAAGTGATTTCATTATCGCTTGTGTCCGTTCCGGATCAATAGCAAGATATGCCCCCTGTTCCGTTTGCTTTACAGACCCCATAATTTCCTGTTCTACTTTTGGATCCAGCGTCACAACACTTGTTGTTTCATTTTTGGGAAAATACTTATTTGAAATAAACCGTTTCATGCTTTGTCTTGCATACTCTGTCAGCACATCCGTATCTCTTGTTGTCGGTGCATAATCTGCGAGTGTTTCAAAAATAGTAGTCAGATCTCTGATGGAAATTCCTTCTCTCAGAAGATTCTGAAGAACCTTTTGTATTTCACCAACACCAAGAAGCTTCGGAACAAGCTCACTCACAAGTGTTGCATTGTTCTCCTGTATATTGTTGATCAGGTTTTGAACATCCTGTCTTGTCAGTAGTTCATCCAGATGACTTCTTATAACTTCAGTCAGATGCGTTGCTATTATAGAAGGCGGATCAACAACGGTATATCCGTATGATTCAGCACGCTCCCTCTGACTTTCTGTAATCCAGATTGCCGGTAAATGATAGGTTGGCTCCTCTGTTGGTATTCCGGTGATTTCTTCCTCAACATATCCCGGATTCATGGCCATGTAATGATCAAAAAGTATCTCTCCGTCGCTGACCGGAACCCCTTTAATTTTAATCATATACTGATTCGGATTCAACTGGATATTATCACGCAGACGAATTGTCGGCACAACACAGCCAAGTTCCAATGCAATCTGCCTCCGAATCAGAACAACACGGTCAAGCAGATCTCCACCTTGATTAACATCGGCCAGTGGAATAATTCCATAACCAAACTCCAGCTCAATGGAATCTACCTGCAGCAGTGAAACAACATTTTCCGGTCTTCGAATCTCCTCTGCTCCGAATTCATCTGTTTTTACTTCCTTTTCAACGTTTAATACCTTCTCGCGGTTCTTCAGCATAAATCCGAAAACTAAAAACATGATACCAAATAATCCGAAAATAATAAACGGAAGCGGTGTGGCAATTCCAAGAAAAAGCATTGCTCCACCGACAAGAAACATTACCGTCGGCATGGAAAATAATTGTTTTACAAGCAGATCGCCAGTATCTGCCTCTTTTGACACCTTTGTAACCAAAATACCGGTTGCGAGCGAAATCATCAAAGACGGTATCTGGCTGACCAGCCCATCTCCGATTGTAAGAATGGAATACTCCTGAAAAGCTGCAGAAGCAGTCAGACCATTTCTCAAGATTCCCATGATAACACCACCGACAATGTTGATGATGGTAATCAAAAGTCCCATGATTGCATCGCCCTTAACGTATTTTGTTGCACCATCCATAGCACCGAAGAATGCCGATTCTTCCTGAATTTTTTCTCTTCGCTGCTTGGCTTCCACGTCCGTAATCGCTCCGGTGTTAAGATCAGCATCGATTGCCATCTGCTTACCGGGCATTGCATCAAGAGCAAAACGAGCAGAAACCTCAGCTACACGTTCCGAGCCTTTATTAATAACAAGAAACTGTACAAGAACCAGAATAATAAATATAATTACACCGATTACCGCATCATCTCCACCGACAAAGCTTCCGAATACCTTTATAACTTCACCGGGGTCTCCGTTCTGCAGAATCCTTCTTGTTGATGATACATTCAATGATATTCTGAAAATTGTCGTGAAAAGAAGCAATGTCGGAAAGGATGACATGTCCAGTACCTCTTTTGAAAGTACCGAAGTAAATAGTATTATCATTGATAATACTATATTAATTGCGACTAATATACTTAACAACCATGAAGGCATCGGAACGATAAGAAATATTATTACCGCTACAACATAGATGCCAACCGCATAGTTGGTAATCGACTTCTTCATGTTCTAATCCCCCATACCTAAAAAAGGTATCATCAGTTTTTCAGATTGTAAACGTATGCCAGAACATCCGCAGCCATCTGATAAAGCTCCTGCGGAATTTCTTCATCCAGATCGACATTATAATAAAGCATTCTGGCCAGCGGTTTATTCTCGACGATTGGTATAAAGTTTTCCCTTGCAGCTTCTTTTATCTTTTCAGCGACATAATCTGCACCTTTTGCAATCAGTACCGGTGCTGCGCTGACCTCCTTATCATACTTCAGTGCACAGGCGAAATGAGTCGGGTTGGTTATAACAACATCCGCTTCCGGCAGCTTCTGCATCATCCTTCGTCTGGAAGCATCCCTCATCTTCTGACGAATTCTGCTTTTAATCTGTGGGTCACCTTCGGTCTGCTTAAACTCGTCCTTAATTTCCTGTTTTGTCATCATCATTTCTTTTTTAAATTTTATACGCTGGTATAAATAATCAGCAAGCCCAACTACAATAAAAAAAGCACTGATTCTGAGACCAAGATCAATAATGATATCTCCTACTTCAATAACTGCAGTCTCAAGCTTAATATCCGTAAGGAGGAACAGCAGATTGATTTTATCCCGTAGTGTTGTATAAGCAAGTGCTCCGATTATAATTACTTTAATAAACGACTTTAATAGCTCTACAAGCCTGTCTTTAGAGAAAATTTTCTTAAATCCGTTAATCGGATTAAACTTGCTAAGTTTAGGCTGCATCGGTTTCAGGCTTAGTTCCCACTTTACCTGAAATACATTTATAACAAATGCTACCAATACCGAGGATATCATTACGGGAATCAGTATTTTTAATGTATCTTCAATGATAGAACGAAGAACCTCCGAATAAACTACCGTGCTGATTTCCGTATCATTTACAATTATTTCAATCTGACCATATATTTTCTTAAATACCTCAATCAACTGATTTGAAATCCATGATAAAAATATTTTTAATATCAGAAACAGGGAAAGCAGGCCAGCCGCCGTCGTAAGTTCCTGACTTCTTGCAACCTGTCCTTCCTTCCTGGCATCACTGAGTTTTTTTGCAGTAGGCTCTTCCGTTTTTTCTCCGCCCGGACCCTCTTTGGCAAAAAACTGAAGACGCATACGAAGCAACATTTTGTTCTCAGACAGATTATTCTCGTCTATCCGAAAATTCTCAAACTCCATTATCCGCCCCCCAAAAACGAAATGGATGCTCGCATCAATTCAAACATTTCTTCAAATATCAAATTCGATACTCCGGGTATAAGACGAACCATCAGATACATAACCACCAGTCCGACCGCTATTTTTAACTGAATACCAATCGAAAACATATTCATCTGAGGTGCAATTTTTGCCAATATAGCCAATATCGTATTAACCAGTAAAATCGATGCAAACAAAGGTAGAATGATTCTAAATCCTATCACAAAATAATCAATCATATAAAGTATCATCAGCTGATAAATATTCGAATCCGGAGCTGCTCCGCCGACAGGAATCAGCTGAAATGATTCAATGATTGCCTGAACAAACACAAGATGCATATTCGTTACAAGCATCATCAGCAAAACCGAATAAGAATAAAAGGTTCCTGATATCGTTACTTCTGAACTTGATACCTGATCATATTCACTAACCATGGAAAATCCGATTTCAATATCCATTCGCTGACCGACAAATGCAAGAATATACTGTGCAACATTTGCAAAAAAGCCCATCACTGCTCCGGCTACTGCCTCTTTTAATACCATTACAGCGTATCCGATTACCCCTGTATAAACCAGTTGCTGATAAGGAACCGCAGAATAAACCAGTATAGCAAGGATAACAGAAAATCCTGTTTTTACACGAACCGGTACATTTTTTGTACTGAAAAAAGGTGCCGTATATACAAAAGCTGTAATCCGAACAAGTATAATAAGAAAAAACTCGATTTGTTCTATTGTCATCCCCATGGAGTCACCGTTTACCTGTTTCAGCCATTAACAAATGTTTCAAAATTTGTTACCAGATACTGCATAAACTCCGAGATATTTCGCATAATCCAAAGTCCGAATATCATGATAGCGATAAATACTCCAACAAGCTTTGGAACAAATGTCAGAGTCTGTTCCTGAATTGAAGTAACCGTCTGAAGAATACTGATCAGTAATCCGATAATCAAAGAAACAATCAGCATCGGAGCAGAAACCTTCAGAATCATATAGAGTGTATTTACTAATATTTCAATCAGCTGGTTTTCATTCATATTCTCCTCCATGCCGAAATTTTTTATGTAGGTACGCAAGCATAATTTAGATTCAGCTCTGCGATTCAAGTTTGTGCTCCGTCACAAACCTGCAGTATAAAAGAAAACCGCATTAACGTTTTCTTTTAGTTTGCATTCCCCTAATCAAACCCCAAGCGCTGAAAACTACGTATAGAAAGTCTTGACTACCTCTCCGATTATCAGATTCCAGCCATCTGCCACAATAAACAGCAGTATCTTAAACGGCATGGATATCGTTGTCGGTGGAAGCATCATCATACCCATCGACATAAGAGTCGAAGCAACTACCATGTCAATCACAATAAACGGGAGATATATAAGAAAGCCCATAATAAAAGCTTTTTTTAGCTCACTTAATATAAATGCAGGTATCAATGCCGTCGTCGGTATATCTGCTTCAGATTCCACTACCTCAACTCCGGCCAGATCCAGAAAGAGCTGCAGTTCTGTCGTACTACCGTCCATCTGGTCAATCATAAACTCCCTTACAGGTATTATTCCGGCTTCCATTGCCTGTTCTGTAGTTATTTCTCCGGCAGACAGAGGTTGTACCGCTTCTGTATTAACACGTGCGAGTGTCGGTGACATAATGAAAAAAGTCAAAAACAACGCCAAGCCGATTAATACTTGATTCGGTGGTGTTGTCTGTGTTCCAAGTGCAGATCGAACAAAATGAAGTACAATGATAATCCTCGTAAACGAAGTCATCATAATCAAAATAGACGGTGCTAGCGATATAACGGTAAGTACAAGAATGATTTGTAATGTCGTTGACCATGAGGTGTTTTCACCGTCATCAACAGGATTAAATTCAAAGCTCAGATTGCCAAGTGTTCCACTAACCCCCTGTGAGTTCCCGCCTGTAGTATCTGAAACAACATCCCCACTCGTATCTGTTGCTTTGGCAGGAATCGGAGCAACACAAATAAAGGTTAATATACACAGTATCATCAGTAATGTTATTGTTTTCCCTAATGTTAACATTACTTTACAGATACCTTTTCTTTTCATGAATATCAACCTTCTTAGTTGTTTATGCTTATACTTTTATCCGAACGAAAGCTTTGCTTTAATCGGACTCATCGTCTGTCTTTTTTTTCATCATGCCTGACATAATGTCGTGAAAACTTTTTGTATCGGTTCCTGTTTTATCAAAAAGAATGATTTCATCCTCTGAAAGATCCATCAGCTTCGACACGCTATCTTTATTTACCGCAATCAAAATAAACCGATTTCCTATCTTAATTATCTGAAGGTATTGGTTCTGACTCAATCGATAAGTATCAATCGGTTTAAAATTACTTGTCTTAATCTTCCCAAGCTGACGTGATCCGACAAATCTTGTCACATAATAGCAGGCCACTATGATCAAGATAAATACTATAATCAAACCGATCAGCTTTAAACTGCTTTCTAATAAGCTTCCGGTTACGATACATTTATCCAATTGCTTTCTTCACTGCCTCCAATACTCGGTCTGCCTGGAACGGTTTAACAATAAAATCCTTGGCTCCCGATTGAATTGATTCAATAACCATTGCCTGCTGACCCATTGCAGAACACATTATAACATTGGCAGAGGAATCATTTGCTTTTATTTTCTTTAATGCCTGAATTCCGTCCATCTCCGGCATTGTAATATCCATCATTACAAGATCCGGCTTTGTTTCGTTATACTTTTCTACAGCTTTCAGACCATTCTCTGCTTCTCCGGCAATATTGTATCCGTTCTTTGTCAGGATATCCTTGATCATCATTCTCATAAAAGCAGCATCGTCACAGATTAAAATGTTTTTTGCCATAGTGCTTTCTCCTATCCTTGATATTTAATTATTACTTGATAACGTCTGTAACCTTAATTCCGAATGTTTCTTCAATTACTACTACTTCACCTTTGGCAACATACTTTCCGTTTACAAGCACATCTACAGGTTCTCCTGCCAGTCGGTTCAGTTCTATTATAGTTCCGGGGGAAAAATCCAGTATTTCTTTAATTGATTTACTGGTCCTTCCTAATTCAGCCGTAACTTCAAGCGGTACATCAAGTAATAAATCGATATTTTCAGTCTTTAATAATGGGCTTGACGGTAATTCAAAATTCTTAAATTGCACCGGAGCAATGTTAACATCCTGCATCGGCGGCATCGCATAGACCATTGCATTCTGCTGAGGATATCCGCCCTGCATCATTTGCGGCGGAATCTGCATCATCTGTGGCTGTGCCTGCTGCATCTGCGGTGGTAATGCCTGCTGCATCTGCGGTATTGCCTGTATCTCAGGCTGCGGAGCATCTTGTATTATATGCTGCGGCTCTTCTCGCTTTTCCACCATTGGCTCTTCCTTACCAATATCCTTTAGGCCAAAATCCTGCATTTCATCCAGCCCGGCATATTTCATGAATTTTTCATTCAGAAGCTTTGCAAAATCAAATGGATATAGCTGCATTAATTCACTTTTTATTAAATTCCCGATTTCAAACTGAAATGAAATTCTTACAAACTGACCTTTTAAAAAGTCTGCAATATCGCTTCCGTTCAGCACATCCGTCAAATTAACCAGACTCGCTGTGGGCGGACTGATATCAATTCTTGTTTCCAGTATGGAAGACATTGAAGTAGCTGCAGAGCCCATCATCTGGTTCATCGCTTCACTGATTGCACTAAGATGCAGTTCTGATAACTCTCCGCTTGTACTTGAGCCATCTCCTCCCATCATTAAGTCTGCAATAATTTTAACATCATTCTCTCGAAGTATAAAGATATTATTACCGTCAATTCCATCTTTGTAGTATATCTGTACAAATACACACGGAGCCTCATAATCGGAAAGAAGATCATTCCATGTGGAATATGTAACTTTGGGTGCGGTAATACTAACTTTCTGATTAAGTAAAGAAAATAATGCCGTTGCTGCCGATCCCATACATATATTTGAAACTTCTCCTACAACATCCTTCTCTGCTTCTGTCAGGGAATTTGTTAAGCCAGAGGATGCACCAACCGTTCCGGAATCTGTATTACTCTGGCTGCTATTATTGTCATCCATCCCACTAAGCAGTGCATTAATCTCTTCCTGTGACAACATACCATCCATTTGCTATGATTCCTCCTCCCTGATAATCTTCGATACTTTCACTGCATATGCATCTGAAGATGCACCGGGCAGAGCCGTAAATTTAACGATGTTTCCGACATAGACTTTTAATTCATCATCGACTTTGGTATTCAGCTTTATTATATCGCCCTGCTGCATATTAATCAGATCATTTAATGAAATAACACTTGTTCCAAGCACCGCACGAATCGGTATCCGAGCCTTTGAAATTGCTACTTCAATCATTTCCTGATACTCAGTATCTCCGGAAATCTTCATCGTTGAATACCAGTACTTTGTATTCAGCTTATCGATTACTTTTTCAAGACATTCATATGGCAGGCATATATTCATCATACCTTCCACTGACCCGATTTTGATATTCATTGTAATAATAGAGGCCATCTCAGTCGGTGAAATAATCTGTGCAAACTGAGGATTTGTCTCAATTCGTGATAATCGCGGTGTCAGCTTTAATACATTGGCCCATGGTGCGATTAACAGATTCGTCAATACTGTAAAGATTCGCTCAATAATTGCAATTTCAATCTCCGAAAATTCTCTTGGCTTATCGAGCGGTGCGCCACCCCCACCAAGCATCCTGTCTACAATAGCATAACCTATATTCTCCGCAAGTTCAATAATAATATTTCCCTCTAAAGGAGTAAATTCTACAATTCCAAGCAAAACCGGATTTGACAACGCATTTGAAAATTCCTGAAATGCCTGCGCTTCCGAGTTTATTACCTCAACCTGAACGTTTTTTCTTAAATATGCAGGTAAATGAGTAGACAATAACCGACCGTAATGTTCAAAGATTATTTCAAGAGTCCGTAAATGTTCTTTTGAAAATTTGGATGGGCGCGCAAAGTTATAGTTTTTAATCTTCTTTTCTCCGGAGTCTTTAAACTCATCGGCATCTATCTCTCCACTGCTCAGTGCTGCAAGCAAATTATCTATTTCGTTTTGGGATAAAACATCGCCCATTCCCAAACCCCCTCAAAAGCGACAATAAACTGATTACTTTTTTATTATAACATGAAATAAAATGAAAAGCACCAAATTTCTACTTTACTAGCATATTAATTGTAACTTTCACAATAAACTTTGAACCAAGGTATTCCTGTATTTTTGTAAGTACAGCCTTTTCAATCGCTTCTTTATTCAGCTGGCAATTATCGCTGGAATACTTATTTATCTCAACTCGGACATAATCCTTGATCAGATCAATATTCTTGTCAATAAGTGGATTCTTCTTCGTATAGTCTTCATGTTTTGTATTAATTGATAAAGTTACTGTAACTTCCGCATAATGAGTCTTTCCATCAGAACCTACAAGAAGATTGGTATTCTCTTCCGTCATAATCTGTTTGGATTCCAGATCGGCAACATCATAAGTATCCTCATTATACTGATCTGCGTTCGGAGATTCCAAATCAAGATCAATTACCTGAAGAATATTCGTAATCAGATTGTTCGCTTTTTGAACATACGGAATGAATGTAAACACAATCATTGCCGTCAAGGTTAAATTAACCAGTGTAGCCGCAAGAATAATAACTGCAAGAATATTTTTTTTCATGGATATACTCCGTTCTGCCTAATAAGGCATTTATTAATTCGAATTCAATGAATTATAAACTCTGATTTCAATACGTCGGTTTCTGGCACGGCCTTCCGCTGTCGCATTACTGGCAACCGGTTCATATTCCCCTTTGCCTGACCATTTCATTGTAGTTACATCCAGTCCTTTTACACTTACAAAATAATTCTTAGCACTAATTGCACGTGCCGAAGACAATATATCATTATCTGAAAATGTTTTGGAGGTCATCGGTACATTATCTGTATGTCCGATAATTTCAATCAGATACTCATTGTATTTCATGAGTACATCCCCGAGTTTTGATAAAATCGGCAAAGCATCTGTCTTGATATCTGCTTTCCCTGAGTCGAATAAAAAAGTCCCGCTGATTGTCATTTCTATATATCTTCCGTTAGGATCCATTGTCAAATCAATATAGTCCTCAAGGTTTTCATTTTCAAGCTTTTCCGACAGCTTATCGTACATCGCAGAGGTCTCTTCCATGTTGGCATCCTTAAGCTGTTCTTCAAGAGACTTCTCAATAATCTCCTCTCCTTCGCTTTCCGATCTGTCTCCCATGGTATTATAGTATTCTGATAGATTATTCAGCTGTGAGGTTCCTGCGCTGATCAGTAAACCGTCTCCAATCGATTCGTAACCGCCTTCAAAAATACCAAAGCTGCTGTTCATGGATTCTACAACCTGTTCCCATTTATCAGCATCTACACTGGACATTGAAAAAAGTAATACGAAAAAACATAACAGCAGATTCATCAAATCAGAAAATGTAGCCATCCAGGCCGGTGAACCTTTTGATCCTTCCTCCTGCTTTTTCTTCTTTGCCATATTACTGTTCACCACCTTCAGTATTACCGGTCAGTTCCTCACGGCGTTCCGGTGACAGGAAGGATTTAAGCTTTTCTTCAATAACACGTGGGTTTTCTCCTGCCTGTATCGACAAAAGTCCTTCTACCATGACCTCTTTCATAGAAATCTCGGAGGAACTGTTTGCTTTCAGCTTGGATGCAACCGGTGTACATATCCAGTTGGCAAGTATCGAACCATAGAAGGTAGTAATAAGCGCAACTGCCATGTTTGGTCCAACCGTTGATACATCCTCCAGTTTACCAAGCATGTTAATCAGTCCGATCAGGGTACCGATCATACCCCATGCAGGACCGGCTGCTCCAAGTCCTTCCCAGAAACCAATTACGCCTTTATGCCGTTCTTCAATACAGTAAAGCTCTGTCTCAAGGATACTCCTTACCAGCTCCGGATCTGTACCGTCAACAATCAGAAGAACACCTTTTTTCAGAAACTCGTTCTCTATTCCGTTTGCTGCTTCTTCAAGAGCCAGCAAGCCTTCTTTTCTTGCTACATTTGACAGATTAATTATCGAACGTATTGTCTCTTCTTCATTTACTTCAACCGGTTTCAGTATCAGTTTGAAGCTTTTCAGTCCGTTCAGAAATCCCGGTATGCTTTGACAGGAAGCAAGCGTTGCCGAAAGTGCTCCGCCAAACGTAATCAATGCAGATTTATACTCCAAAAATCCCCAGATAGCCGCAAAACCTTCATCACCGGTAACAATACCCATGATCATAAGTCCAAGCGCCAGCACTAATCCTATAATCGAAGCTATATCCACAATTCCACCTGCCCATCCAATCAATCATAAAATATGTATTTTCTCTATTTTTGATATTATTCTTGTATTTTTATGTTTATACCGCTTATTATTTCATTTTTATATAATTTTACTAGACTTTTGACCTTTTGTCTACTTTCTTTTACGATTATTTTTTTGCCGGTTGTCAATGTAATCAAAGTATCAGGTACCTCTTCAATCGTCTCTATCAAATCTGCGTTCAAAGTCATTACGCTTCCGTTCATTCTGGTTACATCGATCATTTTATTCTCCATTTCCGCGCGGCTTTTTGCACATAACAGACTTTGTGTCAAGCACCGTGTAGGCACAAATCAGCGTGTGAAAGGTTCATCTTTCACACTATTTTCTTTCCGAGTCACACGTTCTGACTCTTCTTAATTAATTCCAGAAAGTGTCAGTGTTTCATGAAACTGCATATCAATTACCGGAACGGTCGTTAAGACCGCCCCGGTTTTTTCATTTCATATTATCGTTTCAGATTGATCAACTCTTCAAGTAATGTATCTGATGTCGTTATAATTCTTGAATTTGCCTGGAAGCCTCTCTGGGTTGTAATCATATCGGTGAACTGTGAAGCAAGGTCAACATTAGACATCTCCAATACTCCCGTTGTGAAGGCTCCTCCACTCTGATCGACAGATTCGCCGACTCCGTCAAATTCACCTGAGTTCATCGTCGTAGCATAGAGATTATTTCCGATTGCTTCAAGACCCGAAGCATTCGCAAAGGTTGTTACAGCAATCTGTCCAAGAAGCTTTGTATCTCCATTATCATAAACACCATAAATCATTCCGGAAGCATCTACGCTTACACCCGTCATATTACCCGCCTGTTTTCCGGCATTTAATCCAGCCACGCTTCCTTTTACTGATTCAAGATTTGACGTTCCGCTGTTTGCATACATTGTTAACGTTGAAAAGTCGATATTGATTTCCGAGAAAGGATTTGGCTGTGTCGTAATGCTGAATGCAATAGAATCTGATGTTGAATCATCTTCTCCGATTCCGATATATGTTCCGGTTGCTCCATCAAAGGTTAGAATATTGGCGTCATCGCTGTCAAAGGTGATTGTACCGGTGTCCGTGTCAACCTCAGCTGTATATGTATACTCACCAATGGTAAAGCTTTCAATCCCGGTCGCTTCATATGTAGTTGTTCCATCATCAGCTACGACAGTATTTGAGAAAATTGATTTTCCGGCTCCGTCAAAGATATTAATCGGTGATACATTGTATTTTGTTGTTGATTCTTCACTCTGTGTAACCCGAAGCGTAAGCATATAGCTCTGTCCAAGAGAATCATAAAACGAAACACTGACCGTCTTTCCTGTATCACTTGCAATCTGCGTATCTTTGCTGTCGATGTTACCGGTTATATAGACATCCTTCGTCGCTTCCGGTTCTACATACATATTTTCCGGAGACATGATTCGAAGGGCGCTGACTCTGTCTGCAACACATTTTGTAGGGTCGTTCGGGTCAACCTGCCATCCCATCAGCGCATGCCCTGTTGCTGTACACATAGTACCGGACGCATCTACAGTAAATGCACCGGCTTTTGTAAAGCAGTTTCCTGAACCGTCATTAACAATAAAAAAGCTGTCTCCCTCAATCATGATATCAAAAGGATTATCTGTTCTTTGTGACCCGCCTGATACTGTCATCTGAGTTGTAATTGAAGAAAGTGAGGAACCAAGACCAATCTGCTTTGCATTAATACCAGTCTTTCCCGAATCACTGTTCGGACCGGACGCACTGCTGCTTGTCTGGTATAAAATATCTGAAAATGTTACAGTACTAGACTTAAATCCTACCGTATTAACATTAGCTATGTTATTACCGATAACGTCCATTTTAGTCTGATGGACTTTCAATCCGGAAACTCCGGAATAGAGTGATCTCATCATATAGAAATAACCTCCTTCTGTTTCATGAAGACCGGCTTCTGTCATTCAGCCGGTAACGCCTCCGTTAAGGTCCGGCGTTCAACATGATTTGTTAGCTGTCATGCAATCACTGCCCCGTCAATATTGGAAAACACTTTGTCTTCATTATTATTGACGGCTGTAATCACCGTATTGTTTTTAACATTTACGATAAAAGCAAGATTATCAACCATGATCAGCGACTCTTTAATTCCTTTTTGTTCTGCTTTTCTTGTTCCAGTTTCCAGCCTTTCGAGCTGAGACTCTGACAAATCAATATTTCTGCTTTGCAGGCGTTCATTGGCATGCTTTGAAAAAACCAGTTCGCTCTGTTTTACTGAGTCAAGGACTTCCTGAAACGATTTCGAGCTGCCGGTACTTTCTGTTTCCTGACGCACCTGTGCGTTCCTGCTGACGAGATTTGTCATCTGCTCAATGGAGGAATAACTGCCATTAATCAATTGACTCATAGCCTCTCCCATCTGCGCCTTCCGTGGCGCAACCCCTATAGATCACTATCTTGTTGTTCAGCTTTCTTCTACTGCCGTTGCTGCTGTTGCTTCAGAATTGATTACGGTTATTTTTATTCCGTTTGTAATTGTTGTATAATAAGGATCGTTAAATACAACCTGTGGTGAATAAGTTCCGTTCGGCAGCTGTGCAAATGCTTCTCTGCTGATTGTCAGCTTATTTCCTGACAATGTATACATTGAATCATCCAGCACCTGATCATTCATCGTCAATGCAACCTGTGTTGCAACAGTATCTCCTTCTCCGAGATTAACTTCAACAGTAATATCCTGAGGAGAATCTGCATCATAGGTCAGAGAATAATCCTGCGAAAGCGACGGAAGACCCTTTTCCAGCAAATAATTGCTGTCAATTACACTATAAAGCTGATCAAGATCATACATACTTCCATTTACAGACAATCTTACATTCGAACCGGATACATTAACAAAATCAACTGAACCACTGATATAAGTCGTATTTTTATTACTGTCTGTCGTTGATAAAATCACCTTTTGCCCAACTAAGGAAAAGGCCTGCGATGTTTCGTAAGTTGATGTCAGATTCTGCAATTGCTCCAGTTGTGAAAATGTAGCAAGCTGTGATACAAACTCGGTGTCGGACTGAGGCTCCAGCGGATCCTGATTTTCCATCTGGCAAACCAGAAGCTGTAAAAATGCATCTTTTCCGAGTTCATTGCTTTTTGTTGTCTCTTCAGTAACAGAACTGCTCTGTTTAATGACTCCGTTTACGACCGGAGCAATTAATTCACTCATTGTCTGCCTTTCTTGACGGAGCTTTGTTGCGGAGTCACATAATACGAATCTCAGATTCTTATCCGTGATAACGGAATTAGCACTCCGTCACTAATTCCGATCTGAAAGGAAACTGAAGCTGTGCTTTCTTTCGGCTTATCTCCTTTGTCAGGCAACGTAGTCAACGCTGTTTCCGTTTAATTCTTTCATGACTTCCGTCACATCGTTTATTGCTGTTCCATCCAGTTCCGTTCCTTCATTAAATGAAACCCGGCTACCGTTTCTTTTTCGCTGCTGTTCCTGTCCACCGGCTCCGTTCTCATTCTGACGAAATCCGAATTCGGAAACAGTAACTTCAATAGACTCAACTTTGATTCCCTGATTCTCCAATGTTTGCCGAAGCACCTGCATCTGACTTTCAAGCGCTTCCTTTGCAACCTTATCCTGCGTTGTCAGCTGTGCTGTCATTATCCCGTCTTTTGAACTTATCTGCAGATCAACCTTTCCAAGATGTTCCGGGTAAAGCTGAAGCTCCATACTTGTACTTTCCGGATTGACAGATACCTTAACCTGCTCAATGACCTGACTCGCAATTTCATAAAATTCAGTATAGGTATTGATGGCTCCGGTCTGTTCTGTTGCAAGTGATGCTCCTGCAGCCGCCAAATTTCTTAAAAATGTTCCGGCGTTTTCCGAAAACTGATGACCGTTTTCTCCGGATTCTTTTCTCTCGGCAGTTGTATCTTCCGGTGCTTTTACCTGTTCTTTCAGTTCTTCTGTGCCGTCTGTTTTATCAATACTCTGTGGCAAAGAATTTTCTTTTACCTGTTTTTCATTAACAGTAAAGCTGATTTCTTTCCTGTTAGATATGCTTTGATCCTCTACTGATTGTTTTTCAGTTCCAAGCAGTACCTCATTCAGCTTTTTACTAAATAAGTCATCGTTCTGCAGCTCTTCCGGCTGAATTCCGTTCTCTTCCAATAAATCAGAAATCTGCGTCTGAAGATCCAAAAGCTTTTTGCACATATCTTCATCAGTAAGCAGTTTAGCTTCATCGGTTCCAGTCACCGTCATTGTCAGCTGTTTTACAGATTCCATGTTAAATAAATCTGCAGGCTGTAAACCATTCTCCTGTGCAGCTGCCTGAAGTTCATTTTCCGTAACCTGAAGATTTTCCTGCATTAAGCAGATTATTTCATTCAGAAGCTCGATAATCTTTCCAAGAGACACTTCTGTGTCTTCTAAAACCGTTTCACCCTGCAGTTCATTTATGTTTTCTGTCACGATTGTTTCTGTGGATGTAATATCGGTATTATCCGAAGATACTTTCTTTGTTTCTGCAGTAATTGTGTTACTATCCGAATTCATCACAGAATCAGTCTGCTTGTTTTCTTCCGCAAAGGTCTTGTCCTTCTGCTCAGTTTTTTTCCCTGTTTCAGTTTTTTTCCCTATCTCAGCTTTTATATTCTTTTTCTCCAGCACACTGTCAAAAGAATCTTTATTATCTTCAAATGAAGAAGCCCTTGTGTTTATGAAGTAAGCTGAAACAGAACTAATTGATTGCACTGTCATATATTCTACCTCCTTTCCGATAAAGTTACAGAGAATGACACCTGTACAGATATTATATCGGCATCTGAAGGTAAAATGTTATATCTTTTGCAATATTATGTGGTCTTTTATTCTGTATATTCTGTATTTAGTACCTGATACAGGCTCTGCAGCTTTTCTTCGTTCAAATCAGACATCCTCTGCATAATTCTTGCAACAAACAGTGGATCCATTTTATTCATAATATCCGTCGCATTTGCTGTCTTCATTGCAAGCATGACTTTAACAATCCATTCAATGTCAGCTGTCATTTCCTGAAGGGTATCAGCTGCCTGTCCGGGTTTCATAGTTGCAAACAAGGTTGCCTGTTCCTGTATTCCTTCATCATACTGCATCAGCTCCAGTACATGCTGGTAAATTTCCGCAGCATTTTCCGGTTCAATCCCTTCATAAAATGTTTTGTATTCTTCAACATCCGGCGCTTTGTCATTGAACACAACATACTGATCAAATTTGCTGACACGCTCTTCAAACGCAGTCTGATTCTCTTCGAATATTTTTAACCGGTTATTTTCTGCCTGAAGTTCAGAAACCGTTACTGCATATTGCTCATTATCTGCCGTCAGTGTCTTAATCCTGTCCTCCAGCTCCTGAATCTTTGCAATTGCTTCATCCATGTCCTTATACGGATAATTCTCCTCGTATGAAATCTGCTCATCTGTTACAGAAGGCAGAATGAGTTTCAATACAGGAACATCCTTGATGTAGGGTCGAAGTGTTGTTCCAAGTCCTCCTGCATCAAACTTCACGAGAAGCGCCAATGCTGTCAGCCAGATTAGAATAAACACAAGCACAATAATCACTGCTCCAAGCTTTCCGTCTCCTTTTTCATCAGGATTCTTTGGTATTTTATTTTTTGCCATCAGCTGTTTCTCCCTTCCTTAGATGCATACTGGAAGCTGATTCTCTCGTCAACCTCCTTTTGTTCCTGCCTCTCGTATTCTCTCTTATATTCATCCAATGCGTTTTCTTTTAATTTTTCATGTATTTTTCGTTCTTTCATTGCTTCATCCAGACGCTTTCTTGCAAGTTCCAGCTGATGTTCGGCTTTCCGGACAGCATTTTTTTGTTGCCGAACCATAAACTTTATAGTTTCAATTGCATCTCTTTGTTCTTTAATCGTAAGCAGCTTCAGACTGCTGCATAAGCTTTCCCGCAAAAGCTCTTCATAGCTGTCACGTTTTTGTTCAAGTGATTCAAGTTTTTTCTGTTCAATACTTAACGCACTGGCGGCAATCTGAAAATTAACCTTTTCCTGTGCTTCCATCTTTTGTTTTATTTCCAGAATATTCTGCATGGAATAAGAAAACTTTTTCATTTTGTCTCCACCAAAATACGATTAATCTTTGAATATACTTTTCAACAGTTCCAGAGTTTCTTCAAAAGTAAATTTGTCTTCCACCTGTTGCTGCAGAAAAGCATTAATTTTGTCGATTTTTGCAACAGCTAAATCAATGTTTTTATTAGATCCGGGTTTATATGCTCCGATATTGATCAGATCCTCCGCATCCTGATACGTTGCTAGCAGCATCTTACATTGTCCCGACAGTGCCTTATGCTCTTTTGATACAATGCTGCTCATAACACGGGAGATACTTTGCAGCACGTCAATTGCCGGATAGTGGTTTTTATTTGCGAACTTTCTTGATAAAATAATGTGACCATCTAAAATTCCCCTTGCTGTATCTGTAATCGGTTCATTAAAATCATCTCCGTCAACCAAGACCGTATACAGACCGGTAATAGATCCCTTTGCATCATTTCCGGCACGTTCCAGAAGCTTTGGCATTTCTGAATATACACTAGGGGGATAACCCCTTGAAACCGGCGGTTCTCCTGCTGCTAAACCAATCTCTCTTTGCGCCATGGAAAATCTGGTTAAAGAATCCATCATCAGCAGTACGTCCTTGCCTTGATTTCTGAAATATTCGGCAATTGATGTAGCTGTTTTGGCAGCTTTTTTACGGATAATCGCTGGTTTGTCCGAAGTGGCTATGACTAGTACGGAGCGTTTTAAGCCCTCTTCCCCGATATCCCGTTCGATAAATTCTTTCACTTCCCTGCCGCGTTCTCCGATCAGTGCAATCACATTGATATCCGCTTTTGTATTTCGGGCAATCATACCAAGCAGCGTACTTTTACCGACACCGCTTCCTGAAAAAATACCGATACGTTGTCCTTTTCCTATTGTAAGAAGTCCGTCTATTGCTTTCACTCCAAGCGGAAGCACCTCGTCAATAATCACCCTGTCCAGTGGAGCCGGCGGTTCAGCTTCCACAGGATAGTATTCCGTTGCAGTAAGCTTAGAACCATCCAATGGATTTCCAAGACCATCCAGTGTCATTCCGAGCAAATGATCTCCTACCTTCACAGAATGCATTGTTCCTGTATTCTCCACTGTACTTCCGATTCCTATTCCGTCAAGTTCATCAAACGGCATAAGAAGAATATGTCCGTCCCGAAATCCAATTACCTCTGCAGTAACCGAATATTTTTTATCGGAAGAATTGATTCTGCATAAATCGTTTGTATTCGCATCCGGTCCCAGTGATTCCACTGTCAGTCCAACAACCTTGCTTACCTTGCCCAGTCGGCTGATGTATGATTTGTCCATTAGGTTGTTGTACTTCTGCATATCAATCATATCATTCCCCGTTTCATGATTCCTTGTTTATATCCGAAATTCCGGATAACAATTTAAGGTCAGCGATCAAATTCTTCAGCTGTACATCAAGACTGCAATCAAGGACTCTAGTATCTGTCTCAATAATGCATTGCGCCCGTTCCAATATCGGGTCTTCAACGATTTCTATTGTATTTTCTCTTAATTCAAACAGTAACTCTTGCTTTTTGGAATTGATAAAATCATAATCAGCCTTAGATACACGGATAATAAAATTGTTGCTGCTTTCAATTCCGAGCATACTCTGTCGTATAACATGAAGCATCAGATCTCTGCGGTCTTCAACCAGAATTCCGGTAATTTTTTGAACCAGCTGAATAACCAGCTCAACGAAAGCAGGTTCCATTTGATTGACTTTATTCTCATAATCCGCTTCATTATCTGATATTTGCTGACGAAGCTTTACTTTTAACTCTTCAACCTCGTTCAGTGCTATTTCCTTTCCCTCGTTGTACCCTTCTCTTCTTGTATCAATCAATAATTTTGCACGTTCTTTGTCAGCTTTTTTCTTAGCGTCTTCAATAAGCTGTCTGCATTCTTCTTCTGTATTACTTTTCAAACGGCGACATTCTTCCTCTGCCGCCGTTCGTAGTTCATCCAATTCTTCTTTTAATTCTTCTTTGATCTGTTCTTTTTTCTCTTCGTTGACTGAGGTGATATTTTCTATTTCATTCAGCTCTGTTCTCTCTGCAGCCTCATCTGCAGCATAACCCGAAAGAGGAGCCTGTTCAGTCGGGTTTTCTACCTCCTGCAGCTTTGGAAGACCCTCAATATACAGACGTTGAAACTCCTCAGCCCGTTGATTCATATCAATTGTTTTTTTCTCTGAAGTGTATTTAATATTATATGATTTTATTACATTAGACAACGATCTCATCACCTCCGCCTCTGGAAATAATGATCTCGGCTGAATCCTCCAGCTTACGAATAATATTAACAATCTTTTGCTGTGCCTCTTCCACGTCCTTCATACGAACAGGTCCCATAAAGTCCATATCTTCTTTAATCATCACAGCAAGTCGTTTGGACATATTATTAAATATTGCTTCCTGAACTTCTTCATTTGTAGATTTCAGCGCAATCGCAAGCTCGTTATTATCAACCTCACGGAGTACCCGCTGTATTGACTTATCATCCAGTGTCAGAATATCTTCAAATACAAACATCTTACGCCTTATTTCATCCGCAAGTTCAGGCGATTCTATTTCAAGAGTCTCAAGAATATGCTTTTCTGTACCACGATCGACTGTATTTAATATTTCAACAACTGCATCCACGCCGCCGGCAATCGTATAATCCTGATTTACAAGAGAGGCAAGTTTACGTTCCAACACCTTCTCAACCTCTTTAATTACATCCGGCGATGTCCGATCCATCAACGCAATTCTCTTCGCTACATCAACCTGCTTATCCGGAGGAAGCGACGAGATGATTGCTGAAGACTGTCCGGAAGACAAATATGATAAAATCAATGCAATCGTCTGCGGATGTTCATCCTGTATAAACGTCAGCAGCTGGGATGCCTCCGTCTTACGTACGAATTCAAACGGACGTACCTGTAAAGATGCGGTAAGCTTTCCAATCACATCCATTGCTTTTTCCGGTCCAAGTGCCTTTTCCAGCAATTCCTTTGCATACCCGATACCGCCCTCAGCAATATACTGCTGTGCCAGACAAACCTCATAAAATTCGTCAATTACCGCATCCTTCGTTGCCTGCGAAATACTACGAGTATTTGCAATTTCAAGTGTCAGTGATTCAATTTCATCTTCCTTCAGATGCTGAAAAATCTTCGACGATTTTTCCGGTCCAAGAGTAATCAGAAGAACCGCTGCTTTTTGCAGACCACTCAGTTCGCTCACTGTCTTTTGGTTATTTACAGCCATGCCATTCCTCCCGGTTATTATCAACCCCACTCATCGTTCAGCCAGTTACGCAGCAAATTAGCTACCGCTTCCGGATTATCATCAACCAGTTTTTCAATTAAACGTCTGGTTTCTGACTTTTCACTAAGTTCAATATCATCAAGTGACTGATTTTCTTTCGTAGTAGCAAGCAGCTGTTCAACGGAAAGCTCCGGTTCCATCTCAACCACTTTTTCGGGTTGCATTCCACGGAATACAACAAAGATCAAAAGCCCGACAATTAGTACCGCAAGTATGATTTTCAGAACCAGTGTCCAGTCAAATGCAGTAACTTCAACCGGAACAAAATCAAAACATTCATATGCAACCACGCTGAGATTTGTAACGGGAATTCCGGAAGCCATACTCATAATTGAAATGATATAATCATACTCTGCCGCATCCATCAGCCGAGGTTCCCGATTATTAGCTACGTATTCGTCAAACGTCATATCAGCATTAACAACACCAAGAAGAATCAGATCACTTTCATATACAGTTGTAACTTTATTAAGCGTTACCGCGGCAGATGAAGATTCTTTGTTAATCAGTCCATACTCCTGTGTGATTTCTGTCAGTCTTTCGCTTGGCACATAAGTTACATTTGTCTCTTCATATGAACTGTTTCCGCCGGTATTATTCGTTGTATAATAGTCAACCTCATTATTTGCATCTGTTCCTACAACATCACCGCTTGTTCCGGTATTTTCGGAAGATATTTTCTGAAAAGTGCTGTACAGACCCTGATCCTGTCCGTCCGCTGCCAGATACTCTTTGTATGCAATACTTTTTTCCGAAAAATCAATACTTAAATTGACTGCAACAGATGTTTCAAAGTGGTTTTTAGTGCCTGCTTCAATCATACGTTCTGTGTAAAAATTGGTAATCCAAAGGGTCCACGTCTGCTTTTGATTTAATGTCTCTTCATCTTCGTCTTTCGTACCGCCAAAGAGTAGATTCATATTCTGATCCATGATTTTTACATAGCTGACGGAGTCGTTGCCCAGTGCCGATGATATTATCTCTGCCAGATATTCTGCTTTCTTGCTGCTGATGCTTCCGGTAATAGATAGAATAACACTGCAGTTAATGTTCTTGGAAGAATCGAGAATACTAGTATTCGTACTGGTCGGATAAAAAATTACGCTGGCATCCTCAATTCCGTTCAGTGATACAAGAGCACTTTCAATACGGGAACGTATGTATAGATCATTTTTCAGACGTCGGTCAGAATTTGTAGTAGTCAAATCATTATTTAACAGAGCATCAATACTGAATAGCTCTTCATCACCATAGGTACCGGTAATTAATATCCTTGCTTGAATTTCGGAATTTTCATCTACTTCTACGGTCAGCTTATCGTTTCCAAGACGTGCACTAATTCCGTTTGTTGTCAATGTATTCACCGCTGCTGCAGCCAGATTAACATCCTCAAATGTCGCGAGCTCCATATAGCGTGTACGTCCAAGAATAAATATCAAAAGAACAAGCAACAAAATAACCGAACCCACGACGCTTAGAAAAATCGTGCGTTGTTTCTTTGTATACTTGTTCCATAGTTCCAGCAGCTTCGCCGGTAATTGTTTGATTCTTTCCAGCATGTTCTACCCCTTTATGACAGATTCGTTGCTCCCCAAAAGCATTGATCAGAACTGCAGCTGCATAATCTCACTGTATGCATCCATAACTGCATTTCGAACCGCTACTGTATATTGAAGCGACAGGTTTGCTTTCTGCTGCGCTACCTGAAGCTCATGTGTGTTCGTCATCAGTCCCATTGCATACTGAAGCTCGGCTTCCTCTGCAGCATTCTGATACTCGTTTGTTTCATTTATCATTGTTTTTGCAGATTCCAAAAGAGATTCAAAGGATGAATTACTTGGGCTGACTGCATCGGTCAGAAGCTTGTCACTCAGCTTCTCTACCCCTGTGATTCCATTGATTCCGGAGACCCCACCTACTCCCGTCAATCCGTTTGTTATCGTCACGCTCATACTGGTACCTCCAACCCAGAATAATTATTGTTTCTGGAAGAATACTGATTATTGTCCGACTTCCAAGCCTTTCAGAAGCATATTCTTGGTTGCATTAAAAGCAGTAACATTTGCTTCATAAGAACGTGTCGCGTCGATCAGGTTAGTCATCTCGGTAACAGTATTAACATTCGGATAAGTTACATATCCATTCTCATCTGCATCCGGATGAGATGGATCATAAACCTCTCTCATAGCAGTCACATGATCCTCAACTATCGCTGTAACCTTTACTCCGCTCCCGCTGATCTCTGAAAGTCCGCTTGTTTTATTAATTAATGTTTGATTGAACGAGCTTGCATCTGTTGAATTTTTTTCAGCAAATAAAACAGTCTTACGAACATATGTCTCACCGTTCTCGTCACGTGTTGTATTCACGTTTGCAATGTTCTGGGAAATCAGATCAAGCCGAAGCCGTTGCGCTGTCATCCCACTGGCGCTTACACTAAGTGCATTCATAATAGCCATATTCTGTCACCTCGCTTTATTTTACCGACAATGCTGTCTGAATCCGGCTGAATTCCTGCGTCATCGAATCAAGAAGACTATAATACCTGATCTGGTTTTCTGCAAGATTTGCCGTTTCTGTTGCTATATCGACGTTGTTTCCGTCATACCGATAGCTTAATTCTTCAAGATCAGTATAGACTGTAGCGTTTAATTTGCTTAGATTCAGATTGGAAACCTTTTTATCAAGACTTTCTGAACCTGACAACGCTTTTTGCAGATAAGACTCAAATACTACATCCTGCCGCTTGTAGTCTGAAGTATCATTGTTCGCAATGTTATTTGAAATAACTTCATTTCTCGTCCATGCAGCATCTGCAGCCTTATTAAGAACGTTAATATAGTTATAAGCATTTGAACCAATCATATTGACCCCCATTATCAAATGTCGAAATATAGAAAGCAGCTTATCCTAAACCATTCATAATTTCATTATATCGTATTTGCAAAAAAACACAAGATATATTTAATAATTTGTCTTTTTTACAAGTTCTTGTATTTTTCGAACAAAATACCTAAAACTGAAAGAACATTGTAAATAATATAGTTAAATAAGACTACTGTTATATTTAAACAAAAAAAGGATTCATGATTGTTCACAAATCCTTTTGATAAATTCAATCCTTTGATATTTATTTAAATAATATATCGGCTCATATTCTTAAAAAATTAGTTTAATTTTTTAAGCTCATCAAAAACAACATCATTTAAAACTTTTATATAGGTTCCCTTCATTCCTGAAGATCTGGATTCTATTACACCGGCGCTTTCAAACTTTCGAAGTGCATTGACAATAACTGAACGTGTGATTCCTACACGATCAGCGATCTTGCTGGCAACGAGAATTCCTTCTGTCCCCTCCAGTTCATCAAAAATATGGGTTATTGCTTCCAGTTCTGAAAATGATAACGTACCGATTGCTGAACGAACGATCTGAACTTTTCGATTTTCTTCTGCATTCTCTTCATTGACCGAACGCATCATCTCAAGACCAACAACAGTCGTACCGTATTCGCTTAAAATAATGTCATCTATTGAATAATTACTGCTGTTTTTATAGATAAAGAGTGTCCCAAGGCGTTCTCCTGCTATATCAATCGGAGTAATAATCGCTTGATAGGTCTCCATGCCACCAAAGACAAATCCGAGCGTTTCAAGATTAACATTCTCTTTTGTCGAGAGAATGTTCAGAAGCCGTTCATTCAACAATTCATCAATATGACCGCCAACCGAATCTTTAATCAGTTCCTTGATTGCTGGAATGTCCGAACGGTTTTTTATTCCGAGCACTTTTCCTTTTTTGCTGATAACAAGTATATTCGATTCCAATATGTCACTTAAGACAAGACAAATATCATTAAATACTACCTTATGCGAATTGTTGTTATGCAGTAATTTATTGATCTTTCTTGTTTTATCAAGTAATTGAACGCTCATTTTGTCCCCCTTTACAATACTTTACCATCCATGGATATCATAGCACAACTTTTTCCAAATAACAATATTTATTTTTGTCTTTTCACAAACATTTCACTCATTTCTATCAATTTGTTTCATAATTCAGGTTCATATCGGATGATTATTATTCATTCTTGAAGATTATTTGAATAAAAGCTTACTAATTCAATCTTCTTTATGTATAAAAAAGCCTTGAGAAGAATTCGAAATTTCTTATCTTCTCAAGGAAATTTATTGAATCTCATGCTTCTGATTTTTCGGCAATTTCATCTTCCTTTGGCTTTTGCCAAGACATAAAATCACATTCCGGTCCCTTTTCACAGCTGTAATAGCGGCGGCCTTTTTTCGTCTTTCTGATTATCACTTCCGCTCCGCATTTCGGACATTTTACGCCGGCTTTTTCAAGATATGTTTTTGTGTTTTTACAGTCTGGGAATCCGGGACAAGCAAGAAACTTTCCATGCTTTCCATACTTTATCACCATGTTTCTTCCGCATTCTTCACATATGACATCAGTTACTTCGTCATTAATCACAATCTTTTCAAGTTCTTCACTTGCATTATTTACAGCAAGCTCAAGATCAGGGTAAAAATTACGAACAACGGTTTTCCATGCCACAGAACCTTCTCCTATACTATCCAGCAGCATCTCTATATTGGCAGTAAAATTAACATCAACAATACTGGAAAATGCCTGTTTCATTATTTTATTTACAGCTTCTCCAAGCTCGGTTACATAGATATTTTTCTCTTCTTTTATTACATAACGTCTTGCAAGAATCGTTGTAATAGTCGGGGCATAAGTGCTCGGACGTCCGATTCCTAGTTCTTCCAGTTCCTTCACAAGAGAAGCTTCTGTATAATGCGGAGCCGGCTGGGTAAAATGCTGCGCCGGAACTGCATTCAACAGTTGTAATTCAGTATTCTCCTGCAGTTTACTCACTCCTGTATTATTCGTTCCAATGGATTCATCATCATCATCATTATACACCGCAAGGAATCCCTGAAATGTAAGTGCTGCTGTCGATGCTGTAAAGCGATATTCGCCTCCGTCAATTTTGGCACTGATTGTATCATACTTTGCCGCCTGCATTCTGCTTGCCGTAAACCGTCGCCAGATAAGCTGATAAAGCCGGAACTGTTCTCTGCTGAGTGAATCCTTTACCATTGCAGGTGTCAGTTCAATATACGTCGGTCGTATTGCTTCATGAGCATCTTGAATTTTTTTACTTGTATTTGTATTAGCATTCTTTGTCATCAGATAATCACTGCCGTAATTCGCAGTAATATATTCCTGGGCTGCAGTATTTGCTTCTTCCGAAATACGAATCGAATCTGTTCTTAAATAAGTAATTAATCCAATGGTTCCATGATCCTTAACATCAACGCCCTCGTAAAGCTGCTGCGCAAGGCGCATGGTTTTCTGTGTCGAAAAATTAAGCTGCTTTGAAGCTTCCTGCTGAAGTGTACTGGTCGTAAATGGATTTGGTGCTTTCCTATGACGTTCTCCACGCTTGACCTCTTTCACCTCAAACTTTTCCTTGTTCACTTTATCCAGAATCGCTTTCATTTCTTTTTCAGAATGAATCTCTGTTTTTTTCTCACCATTTCCATAAAACTTTGCAGAAAGCTTCTCTTTATCTGATGTTTCAAACTCAGCTTCCAGACTCCAGTACTCTTCCGGGATAAAGGCACTGATTTCTTCTTCTCTATCGCAAATTATTCGAAGAGCCACAGACTGTACACGTCCTGCACTTAAACCACGCTTAACCTTTTTCCATAAAAGCGGACTTATTTCGTAACCAACCATACGGTCAATAATCCTTCGTGTCTGCTGTGCATCTACAAGATTCAAATCAATACTTCTTGCTTCTTTTATTGAATTCTTCACAGCACCTTTTGTTATTTCATTAAAAGTGATACGATTGGATGCATTAATTTCCAGCTTCAAAATCTGTGCAAGATGCCAGGAAATAGCTTCCCCTTCACGATCGGGGTCAGTTGCGAGATAAACTTTGTCTGCTTTTTTAACTTCTTTACGAAGCATTGCCAGAATATCGCCTTTTCCTCTAATTGTGATATACTTTGGTTCATAATCATTCTGAATATCAATTCCCATCTGGCTCTTCGGAAGATCACGTACATGTCCGTTGGAAGCAACTACCTGATAGTTGTTCCCTAAAAACTTTTTAATTGTTTTTGCCTTTGCTGGAGATTCCACAATAACAAGATTTTTTGACATAATAAATCCTCATTTCTACGGCAGTTATGATTCACTTGCACGATACGAAATTGAATAATAATTCTTAACAGTCTGTGCAATATAGTTCTTTTGTTCCAAATCGAACAAAATTTCAGTAAGCTTTTCCAGTGAAAAACGTGTTAAAATCAATAATTCTTCAATATGCTTTGGATACAAGTCCAAATTAGCATACACTATTTGTTCTTCTGTTTCAAGAACTATTTTACTTTTTTTCTCCTTCTCATTTCTATTTGCATTCGCTTGAATTATTCCATAATCCTCAAAAATATCCATTGGTTCTGTTACTACTTTTGCCCCATGTTTCAATAAATTATTGCATCCTTCGCTCAACGGATCTCCAATTCTCCCAGGAATCACATAGATATTTCTTCCCTGATCAAGTGCTGCATCCACCGTAATCATTGTACCGCTTTTTCCTGCAGCTTCCACAACAAGTACTCCGTCAGCCAGCGCAGATATTAATCTGTTTCTGGCCGGAAAATTCAGTTTTAATCCCGGTGTTCCCTGTGAATATTCCGACACCAATCCTCCTGTTTCTTTGATGCTATTCTTCAGGTAATAGTGTTCTTTCGGATAACATTGATCCAGTCCAAATCCAAGAACTGCACAGGTATAACCCTGTACTGATAGCGCTCCTCGGTGTGCATGGCTGTCTATTCCATTAGCCATACCACTGATAATCTGGATACCTGCTTCAGCAAAAATACTACTGAAACAAACTGTTAATTCCTTTCCATATCCGGTACAGTTTCTGGCTCCAATAATTGCAAGTGACGGAGACCTGTCTTCCGGCAGATGTCCGCTATAATACAGATAATATGGTGCTGCTTCAATCTGCCGGATCCTCTTTGGATAAGCACTGTCTCTTCTTATTATAAATGATATCTGTTGCTTTGATAAAGCATGATACTCTTCCTGTATCTGTTCTCTCGAATATCCCGCAGTCAGATTATTTTGCAGCGAATCTATAAATCCTAGTTGCATCGCTGCCTTTTTTAAGTCGGTTATTTTGGCAAATAGGAACTCTTGCTCATTTCCAAAAAAACAGATTAGTTTATGAATTCTCTGGTAATCCAGTCCTCTAATCTTTGATATACGAAACCAATGTAGCTTTTCATCGTCAGAAATTTCAAATTTAATATCATTTATCTGATTATCATATATAAACACATTTTCTTTTTCTATTCTGTTTTCTATCTTCTTATTATCTTCTTTGTTTTCTTCTTTATAATTATCTTCTATAATCTTATTACCTTCCTTCTTCGGATTTTCTTTCTTGTTTTGATTTTCTTTCTAGTTTTGATTTTCTTCCTTTCTTCTGATTTTCTTTATCTTTTACCTGTATTCACTCTTTTCACCATATTGAAGTATGCTGTTGCTTGTCAATAATTCATGGTAACCATTATTCTTTCAGCCTATTGTCCTCATTTATATTGTATTTATCAGTGCAATATAAAACTTCGTTTCCTCTTTCTTTGTTCACCGTACTTCCATGCTTCTGTAACAAATGGCTTCTCTTAAATGTGCCTCTTTGATTTGATCACTGTTATCTAAATCAGCAATCGTTCGCGCAACCTTTAATATACGATGATATCCTCTTCCGCTCAATTCCAGCCTGTTAAATGTCTGCTTCATCAGCTCTGTTTCTTTCGTACCCAAAATACAATATTTTGCAATATCTGATACAGTCAGTCCTGAATTGGTCCGGTATGACCGATCACAATAACGTACCGACTGTATTTTTCTTGCTTTTGTTACCCTTTCCCTGATCTGCTCTGAGTTCTCTTCTTTTGAATCTGCGAACCACTCCTGAAATCCGACCGGTTGGATTTCGATACATATGTCAATACGATCCAAAAGCGGCTGACTTATTTTACTACGGTACTGTCTTACCTGTATTGGATTACAGCTGCATTTATCATGATTTGGAAAATATCCGCATTTGCATGGGTTCATTGCTGCAACCAGCATAAAATCTGCTGGATATGTGCATTGCGAAGCAATCCTGTCAATAGTAATTTCTTTATCTTCTAAAGGCTGTCGTAAAACTTCAATCGTACTTCTCCCGAATTCAGGTAGTTCATCCAAAAATAATACACCTTTTGAAGCAAGACTGATTTCACCCGGCTTTGGATTTCTGCCTCCACCAACCAGTGCAGTCATTGTTACAGTATGATGAGGCGCACGAAAAGGGCGTTCCGTCATCAGTGCAGTATATCCCGGTAGTTTTCCGCATACACTATAGATCTTAGTAATTTCAAGACTTTCAACCTTCGATAACTCAGGCATAATTCCAGGGATTCTTTTCGCAATCATTGTTTTTCCAGCACCCGGAGGTCCAATCATCAAAACATTATGGTGACCAGCTACAGCTACCTCAATTGCTCTTTTCACCGTTTTCTGTCCGATAAGGCATGAAAAATCCTGATCTTTATCATTCATAAGCACTTTTCTTTTTAGTTCTTCCGGTTTATCTGTCTTATCTTTTATTTCAGGTAATATAAGATATTCTACGACTTTATGTAAGCTTTCCGCAGGCAGAATTTTTATTCCTTCGATGATTGCTGCTTCTGCAGCATTTTCAACCGGTACGACACAAAATTTATAGTTTTTTTCTTTTGCTTCAAATACAATTGGAAGAACCCCGTTTACCGGGTTAATTCTTCCATCAAGGCTTAGTTCACCAATAAAAAGCATTTCATTCGTACTTTCCTGTGGAATGACCTCCATTGCTGACAATATTGCAACTGCAATCGCTACATCAAATGCAGTTCCTTCTTTTCTTATATCAGCAGGTGATAAATTGACTGTAATTCTTCTTGGAGGAAGTAAATAACCTGAATTCTTCATTGCTACACGTACCCGTTCTCTCGCTTCTCGAACTTCCGAAGCAAGCAGACCGACCATATCAAAAACAGGCAGCCCATCACTGATGTCTGCCTCAACCATAACAATATTTGCATTAATTGCATCAAGTACAGCACAGCTTATTTTACTGAACATATAGATCCTTTCCTGTCTCCCACAGGAACCGTTCCGCAAAATTATTTTATCTTAATTACCATATATTGTCAATATTGTTTTATCCATTTCTTTTCCGACTTTACTAGCTTATAAGTTCAAAAAGAGAACCTAAAGCCTATTTCTTCAGGTTCTCATAATAATTCACGATAAATATAGTGTATCATCTATTATTTTTTATCATGATCCAAGATTTTTTTTAGTTCATTCATAAATGTGTTAACATCTTTAAATTCACGATAAACAGAAGCAAAACGTACATAGGCTACAGGATCCAGATTCTTCAGCTTATCCATGACAATTTCTCCGATTTTATTGCTCGGAATTTCCTTTTCTTCCATAGAAAAAATCTGGTTTTCTACTTCATCAACAAGTGCAGAAATCTGAGTTACAGAAATCGGACGTTTATGACAGGAGCGAAACACACCTGATTCTATTTTGGCACGGTCATAAGGTTCGCGATTATTGTCCTTTTTTATTACAACAAGAGGTATTGTTTCAACCTTCTCATATGTCGTAAAACGTTTTGAGCATTCGTCACACTGACGTCTTCTTCTAATAGAAGAACTGTCATCTGCCGGTCTTGAATCAATTACCCTGGTGTTCTCCTTACCGCAAAAAGGACATTTCATTATACTTCCCCCTCATTAGTTATTTGTTTCCATAATTCAATTATAGTAAATTATCACCTTTCGTCAAGTA
>CAZRRN010000025.1:0-11166 GCA_964602475.1 uncultured Lachnospiraceae bacterium
GCAATGCCCAGATTGCCTCTGCAATCGGTCTACCCCCCTACATCGCCGGCAAGTATGTTACCCAGAGCCGGAATTTTTCTCCCCGCATACTCCGCTATGCCGTAGAATATGGCACTGAGCTAGAGGAAAAAGCGAAAACCGGACTTCTGAATGAAAAAATAGCAGTTGAATTTTTAGTTGTCAAATTGATATCGATGTAGTATAATAGCTTGTGTTCGGACTTCGGACAATTATGGAGCTGTATCGAAGTGGTCATAACGGCCCTGACTCGAAATCAGGTAGGCGGCAACGCCTCGTGGGTTCGAATCCCACCGGCTCCGTGCATATAAGAACGCTGATTTTGATATGATAAGTTGATAAATCTGCGTTCTTATTTTATTGTTTAATCGAACCACAGGCGGAAATTAAGACAGTGCCTGTTTAATCAATGAAATCAGTCTTTTCTCTTTGAACTTTGAGGAGACAGCTACAGATGTGAGTTTAAAAACGCTTGAGATATGGCAGAATAAAATGCTGCTCCAGAAGACGAAAGGTTGATATGGTGTTTATTTAACTGCTCCCTAGTGTCCTTTATCAAAATATGCGTTCGGTTTTGATATTTTTTCTGTTGTACATATTCGGAATGAGGATATCGAATATGATTCCGAAGCCGAAAGTATTGAATACTGTTATTTGCCTACGAATATTCAGTTTTATGATGAGTATTCACCGCTTACGTATTTTATTGCGCTGATAGATGATAAGTGCGAAATTTGCTCAAATCAGTGGGTTCTTCGAGAGAAAAGCGTACCGGATTCTAATATATGCACATGGGCTGAAAGCATCGGAAAATATACACCTGTGAACGACAAAACCACTATCCGGAAAATTGAGAATACCATGACAGCCTTGAAAGCTCAGATGGAAGACAAAATCAGATTATATACAGATCTCGGTTTTTAACACGGTCAAATGCGATTATGAAATAACAAGCTGTACAGAAGAGTCTGAATAATCAACCTTTACTGAGCTTAATTCGGTTTTTTTTGAGATGATTTATCAGTTATTCATTTTCGGCGAATAGTCCTCGGCAATAATGAGTCAGTAATTTTTCATCACAACCCATTGACAATTATTCGAAATCGGATTATATTAGTCTAATCCGATTTTGGATAAAGCGTGTGAAGAAGAATACGGTCGCTCTTTGAATAGAAAGTAACGTCCTGTAACGCTGCTCAAGGATGAAATTCTTTGGATTTCTCCATTCAAATAATTAAATATGGTCATCGGAGGACTGCCCGTCGTAACGGATAGGTCGATAAGATGTCGGGTACGCCCGGTTATTGCAAGGATAACCGGGCGTAATTTTTATGTTTAGGGAGGATAAATCATATGCTTGTTTCAAGATCAAAGAACTTAGTCAAATACGTTATTCCCACTATGCTTGGGAGTGTCAGCTTTTTCCTGTTCACTATCGTGGACGGAATTTTTGTAGGTCAGGGAGTCGGTACTGATGCACTGGGAGCCGTCAACCTGATGATGCCCTTCGTCATGATTGTGAATGCGCTCTTTCAGCTCACAACCATTGGCGGTGTCACCGTTGTTGCCATCCGATTCGGTCGAAATGATGACGATGGGGCAAATGAAGCGTTTCTCCATGCTCTCACCGGCGCAGTTGTTATCTCTGCTGTACTCTGCGTCATCGGAACCTGCCTGACCGGCTCTGTCTGCCGTCTTTTAGGCACAACCGACACCTATTATGCCATGGCCACTGATTATTTGTTTTGGTACTCCGTCTTTATCATTCCTTCCGGGCTTTCAACTGCGTTTCAAGGCTTTTGCCGTAACGATGGTTCACCGGTTTTGGTCAGCTTTGCCGTTGTGTTCGGTGCGGCACTGAACATTTTCGGCGACTGGCTGCTGGTATTCCCATTGCAGCTGGGATTACAAGGTGCAGCAATTGCTACCGGTGTTTCACAGACAGTTACCATGCTGATTCTTCTGTTTCATTTTATCCTCAGGCGCGGACATCTCCGTATTCACAGCTTTAGACCACAAGCCGAACTGTTTCGTAAGATTGCGATGCGCGGGCTGCCAGAATGTATCGCACAGTTTGCAACGCCAGTCACGACGCTTTGGATGAACAAGGTTCTGATTTCACAGGTCGGCGATATCGCCATCAACGCCTACTCCATCATCTCGTATGTAGCTTCATTCTCTGTAGCAATCTTCTTTGGTACCTCCGAGGGTCTGCAGCCGCTCATTGGAAACTGCTACGGTGCAAAAAACAGCAAAGACTTAAAATACTATTTTCATGCAGGACTTATCATTAATTTTGTCGGAAGCGCATTTATTAATGTGCTTCTGCTTATCTTTGGCGGACATATCTGCCTCTTGTTCGGAGCAGATACCAAGACGCTTGATTATACCATGCTGACTATGCCCATCTATGCGCTTGGTTTTTTAGTCATGGCGTTCAATACCATGATTTCGTCTTATCTCTACTCAACAAAACGCACAAAACAGGCGGACGTCATCAACCTCTTGCGTAGCTTTGTCGTAAACTCCATTGTCATTCTCGCCCTGCCTGCAATATTCGGCAACGGTCTCGTGTGGTACGCTTTTGCAATCTATGAAGCAATTGTCTTGGCAATTGCAGTTATATTGCTTAAGCATTCGGAAAAAAACGGAATAATCTACAAATGAATCATTGAAGCATCCTGTCATGGAATAAACTTTTCACTGTTCTGCAGGGCAGTCTTTGCCGGATTTTGAAGACCGCCGCAGCATGGCACCTCCATGCGAACAATTGTAACGCTTTTAATGTCATTGCCCTATGCGATGTCAAATACCGAGCGAACCCACAGCTTCTGTAAATCTGCTTTTCCCTGAAGAACCCGGATTGTCTTCTCTCCCGGATTCATATCAAAATAATTATCTGAGAGAATCAAGTCATCCCCGCTACTTTCAATAGCTACACTCTTTGCAAAATGAACGGCTTTAACGTGGATTACATCATCCTCTGCTGTCAGTGAAAGCTCCGGAGCTTTGAACAGGAAATGCTTCGGAGCTGTAAACAGAGCAATTCCCTCTGATACAATTTCTTCTCCGACAGTAAAGGTATAGGCTGCGTATGTTTTGCGTTCTTCCAGTCCGGTAAACTCCACTCTGTCACACCAATGTGAAGAAAGCGCCGGAACCGTTACCGTTTCTTCACCCGCAGTATTTGCTCCGGAAAGCGGCTTTCCGTCGGAATCCCGTAGCTCAAAGCTTACCGTTCCTGTTACCTCCTGCATGGTTTCATTTGACACATTCAGCCGAATGGATGTAGCCAGCGGATGGATTCGTTCTGTAATGCAGTACGGTCTTTCGTCTATTTCTCCATGTTCCTCGCAGGATATCATAATCGGAGCAAACATTCTTCGTTCTGCATAATGCAGTGCCTTCCATCGTCCGTAATAGTCGATGGATGCCCAGGAGGCTACCGGCCAGATGTCGTTCAGCTGCCAGACTACCGCTCCCATACACCGTCCACGGTTTCTTCTGAAATGCTCTACCCCATACCGTATGGCATCTGCCTGAAGGAGCTGGGATGCATATACAAACTGTTCAAAATCTTTCGGATATAGATAGGTCGCTGACAGATAATTGAGTATTTTCCCGTTTGCGGCAACGTTTCGTTGATGCATTTCCATCACTCTGGAAAATACATTCCGATCCTCGGGCAGTGTGACGCTTTCGATTGTCCTCATTGCCGGAAATGACTGAAACCCAAATTCTGAAAGGTACCGGAAGTAGAACTTTCTAAATTCCGTAAAAGGCTTTCCTCCATGCCATACGTCCCAGTAATGCATATCCCCGCGGTTCTCATCCCACGGATTGTCAAAGCTTCCTCCGGAAGACGGAGAGGACGGCCAGTAAAATGCGTCCGGATCCTCTTTTTTTACAATTGAGGGTATAATATACTCATATAGCTTGATGTAATCCGCTGTCTGTTTCTTGGACGGCTTCCAACATCGGTCCAGTGTCTGGGTTTCCATTTCATTATTGCCGCACCACAGAGCCAGAGAAGCATGATGACGGATTCTCCTGACATTTTCACTGATTTCTGCACGAATATTCTGATCAAATTCCTCATCAAGTTCATAGGAAGCACAGGCAAACATAAAGTCCTGCCATACCAGAAGACCCAGTTCGTCGCAGCAGTCATAAAAATAGTCGTCCGGATAATACCCTCCGCCCCAGACACGAATGCAGTTGTGGTTTGCAATTGCTGCAGCTTTCAGAAGTTCCCCGGTACGTTCCTTTGTGATTCGAGGGAACAGATTATCCTCCGGAATATAATCAGCGCCCATAGCAAAGATACATACTCCGTTTACCTCATGCGCAAACCGGTTTCCCCACTCATCTGCATCAGTATTTACTGTCATCGTGCGAAGTCCGATTTTCTTCTCCCATACATCCAGCAGTATTCCGTCATGAGAGTAAAGTTCTGCGCATACAGAATACAATGGCTGACTGCCATATCCACGCGGCCACCAGAGCTTCGGAGACTTAATCAGAATCGTACCGTCTTCACGCTGTCTGTAGACTCTTGCTTTTTCCTTGGAAGAGCGTTCCTTTTCCGGTTCTGTGACCGTAACCTTAACAATACAGTCCATATCGTGGTCAAAGACCTCTTCTCTGGTGATTACATCCAGCACAACCTGATTCTTCTCGCGGTTATGCTTCTGCGAAATACGAACATCATCAAATCGCGCCTTCTCCACACACAGCAGCTTAACAGGACGAAAAATTCCGGCATCCGGAATTCTTGGACCCCAATACCAGCCAAACATGCAGTGCGCCTTCCTTAAATGCGGAAAACCCTCCATCGCTTCGTGAGATCCTCCGGTATATACCTTCGCATTTTCTTCTTTAATATATCTTGTCGGGGAATGAAGCAGTACACGAAGCTCATTGCTTCCGACCTGTGCTTCCCACAGAATATTAAATTCCCATGCACGGTGCATATTATTTACAGAACCAATCTGCATATCATTCAGATAAATATCCGCAAGCGTATCAATTCCCTCAAATCGAAGAATCAGGGAATCACAGTATTTATCCTCTTCTGAAACTTCAAATACTGTCCGGTACTCAAAGTCATTATCCATCAGCGGTAAAACCTGAAGTTCATTATCACGCCAGTACGGATCCGGTATTTTCTTTTCTGTAAGGAGCGTGTGGTATACAGTCCCCGGTACCTGTGCCTTAATGGACTGCGATCCGATTCCAAAGCTATCCTCACCAATCATACGAAGTTCCCAAAGGCCGCCTAAATCTTTTATTATCATAAGCTTTATGTTACCTTTCTATTAAAGAAGCCCTGTGCTGAAATACCGTTCCATACGATCCGGCAGTACGGTCGCAATCCTGCATTCACTGCCGTATTTTTCTGCCATTCGCTCGCAAGCCCAGACATTTGCGCCGGAAGAAGTTCCGCACAGCAGTCCGAGAACACGGGTAAGCTCTCTGGTTGTCCCGATAGCAGCTTCGTCAGATACCTCCACAATATCATCAATGATGGAAACATCCAGAATATCCGGAATAAATCCGTCTCCGATTCCCTGAATACTGTGAAGTCCCGGTTCATGACCCAACAGTGCCGAAACATTCTTCGGCTCCACCGCTACGACTCTGATATTCGGATTCTTATCCTTCATAAACCGCCCAATTCCCTGTAAAGTTCCGCCGCTTCCAAGGCCCGACACAAATATGTCAACCTTTCCATCCATCTGTTCCCATATTTCTTTAGCTGTCGTCAGATAATGAATCCGGGGATTTGCCGGATTCTTAAACTGCTGTGGCATAAAATATTCATCGGACTGCGCAGCAATTCGTTCAGCTTCTGCTACCGATCCGCCGATGCTTTGCTTTGGATCAGTTAAAACCAGCTCTGCTCCGAGTGCGTGAATCAGTTTTTTCCGTTCTTCACTCATGTTCTCCGGCATCACAATGATTACCCTGTAGCCCTTCCTCACTCCGACAAGAGAAAGCCCGATTCCGGTATTCCCGGAGGTTGGCTCGACAATCGTCATTCCAGGCTTCAGAATGCCTTCCTTTTCTGCTTCTTCTATCATGCTTTTTGCAACCCGGTCTTTTATGCTTCCTCCGGGATTCAGGAATTCCGCTTTTGCAAAAATATTATAACCGGTATCCTGTTTCAGGCTCAGCAGTGGTGTGTTTCCAATCAGGTCAAGAATATTCTCTGTATACATGCTCTGCTTCCTCCATCAAATTTCTGATTGTTTATTATATCTCACAAGGCTGTTCTTCGCAACCGACTATCTTGTAATTTTTCAGGTGTTTTTTTCTTTTTATAAGGATTATATAATTTTTTCAACAGTTTTTTAAAATATGTATTGACAAGATTTTTAAAATAGATTAAATTTAACGAAAACGATTTCGTTAATTTCAGAGTCTTATATAAACTATGATACATAAGAAATGAGGTGCCTTTATGGAACAGTTAAAAGAACAGAAAACCGATCGGCGTATCGTCCATACACGGATTGTTCTACGTCAGAGCCTTCTGACTCTCCTTCGCGATACTCCGATTCAGAAAATATCCGTCAAAAATCTTTGCGATTATGCCGGAATCAACCGTGGAACATTTTATTCCCATTATGTTGACACCTATGATCTTCTTCATCAGATTGAATTAGATTTGTTTAACGAAATGTCAGAATCACTGAGTATTTTTCATGTTGAAAATCCCCGGCAGGTATTATTATCTTCCTGTGATATTTTTACGGAGGTATTCAGCTGTATTTATAAAAATATTGATCTTTGTCAGATTCTGCTTGGCCGAAACGGAGACAGTACTTTTTTACGCCGCATCCTCTATATCGCCTTTGAATCCTGTTCGTCCGGCTGGTCTGATTCCTCTGATGAATTCCCCGATTCCAAGATGCTCATTTCTTATATTTACAGCTTTATTGCTAACGGAATTGCAGGTCTGATCCAGCAGTGGATTGATGACGGTCTGAAACAGACCTCCGAGGAAATGGGACAGATTGCAAGCCGCATTACTGTTTCCGGCTTAATCGGAATCTTCGGAAGCACTGAGTGACTGTTCGCGTACATAAAGAATCCTTTTTTTCATCACTTCATCTCCCGGCTGTTCAGGATCCGAATCAATCATTTTTTCCATATGATATCCGGCTTTTTCGATACAGCGAAGAGATCGGATATTATCCGGACGGATTGCTGCTTCAATTCGGCAGATGCCGGGTTTTCCAAGTTCGTATTCCGTTACGGCACGAATCACCTTCGGCATAATCCCCCGACCTCTGTAGCGCTGGTTAATCATATATGCCAGCCGTACAACTCCGCTTCTTCCCTGAAGCGGACGTGTTCCAGCCAGTCCTATCACCTGATCATCCCGTTCTCTTACGACAACGAAATAATTACCGGATGTGCAAAGCCATTCAACCAGTGTTTCTGTATCATGAAAATTCCTATACTTTTTCTGAAGAAAATATACCGCACTTTCCTCATCAGTAAAACCGGCATGTAGAAGCGCTGCATCGGAAGTCTGTAGCTTCCGAAGATACAAGCCTCCGTCAGCGGTTATTTTATCCTCGTTCATTAACTTCTCTTTCTGCTTCTGTTTTGGTTTAGCTGTTAAATTTCCGGTTCAGAAGATTCCGGATGATTAAATCAGATTAACAACCAGCATAATTACAAATATAACAGGTCCGATACCCGCAAGAATCAACTTCTTTGCGATAGCATTCTTATCTTCTGTATTACCTGCCAGACCATAGATGGAACCACCGATGCCGATTGCCGCCGGGATAAGAACCGCATACAGCTTGTTCATTGTGGTAGGACTTGAGGTACCGACCTGAGTAATCACCGTTTCAGGAAGAACTATATATGATATAATCGTAAGAATCAGATTCACTGCTAATAGAACAATAAATATAATCTTCTGTTTTTTCATGTTTTCTTCTTTCTATTTACTGCCACAGATATGGCGTATTCTGGTATACATAATAGTTTAACCAGTTACTGTACAGAGTATTTGCGTGAGCTCTCCAGCTAAGAACCGGGCGTTTCTCAGGATCATCCTGCGGATAGTAATTCTTCGGAATGACAGGATTAAGACCCTTTGCCTTGTCACGGCGGTATTCTGCGTCCAGCGATAGCCGGTCATATTCCGGATGTCCCATTACAAAAACCTGTTTTCCGTCCTCTCCAAGTACTATAAATACCCCGGCTTCTTCTGATTCTGCAAGGATTGTAAGCTCCGGATGCTGCTCAATATCCTCTCTTGAAATGGTTGTGTAACGTGAATGCGGAGCATAAAACATGTCATCAAAACCGCGAATCAGCGGTTCTTTCCTGTTATAAATCTGATGCGCATATATTCCGGACAGCTTTTCCTTCAAAATGATTTTATGCACCCCGTAATGATAATAAAGACCGGCCTGTGCGCCCCAACAGATATGGTAGGTTGAGGTAACGTTGGTTTTTGTCCACTCCATGATTTCCTTTAATTCTTCCCAGTAGCTGACCTCCTCAAACTCCATGGTTTCCACCGGAGCACCGGTTATAATCATACCGTCAAATTTTCGGTTTTTTACTTCATGAAAGGTCAGATAAAACTGCTCTAAATGTTCAATCGCCGTATTTTTTCCAACATGGGAAGCGGTCCGTAAGAACATCACATCCACCTGCAGCGGTGTATTGGCAAGACTTCGAAGCAGATGAAGCTCAGTATCCTCCTTTAGCGGCATCAGATTCAGAATCGCAATCTTCAGCGGACGAATATCCTGATGCATTGCCCGGGATTCATCCATAACAAATATATTTTCTTCTTCCAGTATTCTTTTTACCGGTAAATCATTCTGTACCCTGATTGGCATATCAAATTCTCCCTTGAATGCTTTATTTCTGTTCACATAGCTGTAGGAATTCTTCCTCGGTCAGAATTGCTACACCGAGCTCCTTCGCTGTTTTATTCTTTGAGGAATTCGAAAAAGCATCATTATTGATGAGGTAATCGGTCTTTGCACTCACAGAGCCGGTTACTCTTCCTCCCCTTTGTTCAATATATGCTTTTAATTCATTTCGATTCGCAAATTTCTCTATTGAACCGGTCACAACAAAAATTTTCCCTTGTAAGTCACCTGATACTGCCTGCTCTGCTTCAATATTCAATAATAACAGAAGACGGTTCAGTTGTTCATTGTTCCTCTCCTCATTAAAATAATGCACCCATTCCTCTGCGATTACTTCTCCGATTCCTTCAATCTGTGTTAATTCGTCAACATCTGTCTGACGCATTCGATCAAGATCATTACCAAAAAAGCGACAAATGAGTTTTGCATTTGCCAGTCCCACACCTGCGATACCAAGACTGTATATGATTCTCGGTAGTGTCGTGTGCGCTGCTTTTTTTGCTGCATTTACCAAATTATCACAGGAAAGCTTTCCGAAGCCTTCCATTTCCTCAATTACAGCACGATGCTCTTCCAGACGAAACAGATCCGAAAACTCATGAATACAGCCATGATCAATCAGCTTTTCTACTGAAGCTTCGGAGAGTCCCTCAATATTCATAGCGTCACGGCTGACAAAATGAGCAAATGCTTTTATTTTCTTTGCCTGACAGTCAGGATTGGTGCAAATCAGAACCTTAACGTCATTTTCTGCACGTATCTCCGTTCTTCCTTTGCAAACCGGGCATTGCTGCGGAATCGTAAGCGTTCCGCTCCGCGTCAGATTTTCTGCTATCTGCGGAATGATCATATTCGCCTTATAAACCTGCAGTGTATCACCGATTCCAAGCGCCAGACTCTCCGTAATACTGACATTGTGAATACTGGCGCGGCTGACCGTCGTTCCTTCGAGCTCCACCGGTTCGAATACTGCAACCGGATTAATCAGTCCGGTTCTTGATGCACTCCATTCTACATACAGAAGCTTTGTCTCGCTGACTTCATCCGCCCATTTGAAGGCGATGGAATCCCGCGGGAACTTGGAGGTTCTGCCCAGTGATTTTCCATAAGCAATGTTGTTCAAGGACAGTACCAGTCCGTCGGACGGAAAATCATTCTCTGTAATTACCGATGCAAACATACTCACGGTATCTAGGATCGTATCTGCAGTAACCATTCGATAATCCACAGTTTCAAATCCAAGACTTTTCAGATACTCCATCTGCTCGATCCGTGTTGTAAACCCGTCCTGCAACGTACTTTCGTCATTCCCTGATTCTCTCATACCAATCATCGTAAAAATATAACAGTTCACACAGCGTTCTTCCGTAATCTTGTTGTTCAGCTGACGCACTGCTCCGCTGCAGAGATTTCGCGGGTTTTTGTACTTTGCGGCAATCTCTTCAATCTGCTCATTAATCCTTTCAAAATCGCTGTATCGGATAAATGCCTCTCCACGCAGAACCAGTTCTCCGCGGAAGGGAATTTTCTTCGGTAGATTTCGAAACACTCTGGCATTGTTTGTGATCACTTCCCCAATCTCACCATTTCCCCGGGTTACGGCACGAAACAGAACCCCATCCCGATAGGTCAGCACGACTGTCAGACCGTCCATCTTCCAGGAAAGCATTCCTTCGCTTACACCGAGCCAGCTTATTAATGCTTCTCGGTCTTTGGTCTTGTCAAGCGAAAGCATCGGCGATTCATGCTGGAATTTCGGCAGATCACTCAATACCTCATATCCCGGGCGTAATGTCGGGCTGTCGGCCAATACGATTCCTGACTGCTCCTCCAGCTTTTTCAGTTCATCATACAGCTTATCATATTCAAAGTTACTGATCAGCTCGCGGTTTTCCTGTTCGTATGCTCTTGCTGCCCGATCGAGCAGCGCGGTCAGTTCCCGTTGTCTTTGCTGTGTTGTTTCGTTTGTTCTTATATCCACCCTTCGCACCCGTCCCTGCTGTCGTTGTTCTGCCTTGGTTGTCTGACTGATATCCCGTCCCTGCTGTCGTTGTTCTGCTCCGGTTTTGTGATTTATATTCGGTTCCGGTCATTTCTGACCGCTTTCCGACAGCTTTCATTCCGCTTGCTTCTGACCGCTTTCCGACAGCTTTCATTCCGCTTGTTTCTGACCGCTTTCCGACAGCTTTCATTCCGCTTGCTTCTGACCGCTTTCCGGCGGTTTTCATTCCGCTTG
>CAZRRN010000025.1:11266-44592 GCA_964602475.1 uncultured Lachnospiraceae bacterium
CCGGCGGTTTTCATTCCGCTTGCTTCCGGTCGCTTGCCGGCGGTTTTCATTCCGCTTGCTTCCAGTCGCTTGCCGGCGGCACTCTTTTGCTCTGTTGCTTTTACTGCAGGCTCACTCGTTGAACTCTCAAGCAGCTTCTTCAGTTCCTCAATCTCCCGGTCGGTTACATTTCGAAAATCGCCTGTTTTTAAGCGTCCGAGAGAGATGTTCATAATTCTGACTCGCGTCAGCCCGATAACCTTATATCCAAAATATTCACACATACGCCGGATCTGGCGGTTCAGTCCCTGTGTCAGGATAATTCTGAATTCACATTTTCCTGTCATCTCCACTGTACATGGTTTTGTAACGGTGTCAAGAATCGGAACGCCCTCAGACATCTTTCTGATAAATTCCGGTGTCACCGGCTGATTTATCATAACAAGGTATTCCTTTTCATGCTGATTTCCGGCACGCAGAATCTTATTGACAATATCCCCGTCATTGGTCAGCAATAACAGCCCTTCGGAATCCTTGTCCAGCCTTCCAATCGGAAAAACTCTCTTCCCATAATCCAGAAAGCTGATAACATTGTCCGGTTCTGTCGTATCTGTTGTACAAACAATCCCCTTAGGCTTATTCAGAGCGATCAATGACAATCTACGATCCGCTTCCACCGGCTTACCGGAAACCGAAATGCTGCATTTCTTTGTCACCTTCATCCCGGTCACTGCAATCTCTCCGTTCACCCGAACCTTGCCCTGTGCAATCAGTTCATCTGCTTTTCTTCTTGAGCAGAGACCGGCATCGCTTAACAGCTTGTTCAGACGGATTTCATCCTTTTCTTCCGTTGTTTCAAATATGCTTTTATTTCTTTTTGCCATGCAATTCTCCGTTCTTTCTCCGTTACAGGAGCTTCTGATTCTTTTTCGGCATTTAATGCAATTATCACCCTGTTCGTAATATTTGTCAACCGAATTCACATTCCCACAAAAAGCATACAGACAGCATTATTTAAGAATGATTTTAGCCGGTTAACTCACGACTAAAGTCACGAAAATACACCGGCTTTTTTTCAAGTCATGTTTTTCCTGCCGGTTCATAAAAAAACACTTCTAATCAAGATAAAAAAGGGCAATCCGATTGTATTTTGTATAAAATACGTCAAAATAAGCAGTATATTATTCTGTTAATGTAAGCTACAATGCTGTTAGACAGAAAATCTGCCGGAACTGCTTCCCGTGTTACGCCATACTTCAAAAAACGGAGTCTTTATGAAAGCTGATTTATCTAAAAGGGATATAAAATACCGGGATTACTTTCTGAACGGACCCACCGGGAAAGTTGTTCTGTATGTCTGCAGCCCCCTGATGCTCTACCAGATGCTGAACCAGGTATTCAAGATTCTGGATGCAATGATGGCCGCGCACATCAGTGTGAACGCCGTTTCTTCGGTTGCCTATCTGTCTCAGATCAGTACCATGCTGTCTGCAATCGGCGGCGGACTGGCAGTCGGTGCCGGTATAAAAATCAGCGAAGCCTATGGTGCCGGCGATTATGAACTGGTCAGACGCCGGGTCAGCACACTCTATACGCTGAGTGGAATACTCGGAGGGCTTCTGCTGCTGATCCTTGTACCTTTTGCTTCCCCGTTCCTGCGGATGATGAATACTCCCGAGGAGTTTATTGCAGAAGGAACTACTTATTTTATCGTAGAGCTGTTCGGTATGGCTGTCATGTTCTTTAATAATGTATACATGGCGGTCGAACGCGCCCGCGGTAACTCCAAACGTATTTTCTGGCTCAATCTTGGGGTCATCGGAGTAAAGCTGGTTCTTACAGCAGTCTTTGTCTACGGCTTCCACTGCGGTCTGACAATGATCTCCGTTGCAACTCTGCTGGCACAGATTTTTCTCTTCGCCGCCGCTTTCATTAATATGAACCAGAAGGATAATGCCTTCGGATTTTCGTTCCGTGCAATCTCCTTCCGACGTGAAATCACTGCACCAATGCTGAAGCTTTCTATCCCTGTCATCATTTCAAAGATGGCGTTTTCCATGGGAAAAGTTATCGTCAATTCCATGAGTACGGTCTATGGTTCCGCCACAGTCGGAGCTCTTGGCATTTCAAATAACATCAGCGGTTTTACAACCTCTCCGCAAAACGGAATTCAGGATGGAGGTTCTCCGATTATAAGCCAGAATCTCGGAGCTTCCAAGACAGAACGTGCGCTTACCGTCTTCTGCTGGGCTGTAATAATTAATCTGATTGAAAGCATTGTCATGATGAGTCTGTCTCTTATTTTTCTAAATCAGATTGTCAGCCTGTTCTCCGGAAGTAATCCTGATTTTGCAGTCCGTATCATAGAAATATACCGCGTCGAGGTAATCGGTGTCATTCCGCTCGGGATAAACGCAGCGGTTCTCTCCCTGCTTTATGGTTTCGGCAAGACAAAAATAACACTGCTGATGAATTTCTGCCGCATTTTTCTGTTTCGTGTTCCCGTACTCTATGCGCTTCAGCAGTTAACCGATCTCGGTAATGTAAGTGCCGGTATTGTTATGGCTGTCAGCAATACAGCCAGCGGCGTTCTTGCTTTGGTGGTCGCTTTCTGTGTAATTAGAAAAATATGCAGAAAGCAGCAGATTTCCTTTCTCCATGTCCTAAGACATTTGAACGGAACTTCTGCTGCCTAGTATCTTATTCTGTATACAGCTCTGTCATTTTCCGGCAATCTTAATGTTTTTCATTTTTACTGCATAAGGACCTTCATATTCCCCATCGGTCTGAAGCTCCTTTGAGAAGGCAAAATTGCTTTGGATATCGTAAATGCTTCCCGCAAAAGAGCCTCCGGTTACCGGAATCGTCTTCTCTCCGTCATGGTAAAATGCCAGACGGATCTCACTTCCGAAATGTCCGCTGAGGGAATCCATACTGAAATCAGAGCAGTTTACCACCTCAAGATATCTGCCTGTCCGAAGCTCCTCCATGGTTTTCTTCCCCGCAGGCACTCGGATGTTCGTGTAGCTTCCTGTCGGCTCTATTCCAAGATAACAGGCATATCTTGCATTTCCGTGAATAAACTGCAGCGTTCCGTCCTTTACCAGCTGACGGTCTTTCATCGGGATTCCTTCGTTGCTGTACGGAGTTCTGGCTACCATGGTTATATTTAGCAGCTCACCCTGTACCTTTTCTCCCTGAACCTCGGTACCCGCCGCATAGGAGGAGTATTTGGGGTAAACATAAGCGGAATTTGCACGGTCCGTATAATAAGTAAACAGACTTCCGACATCCGGACCGGACAAGATGACATCATATTCACCGGTCAAAGGAGCACTGACTGCTTGAGCACGTGCCAGTGTCATGTCCAGAGCCTGACGTGTCTTAGCTTTCAAGGCTTCTGTTTCAAGCTCGTCATAAGAAAAGCTGCGATAGGTTTCGACGTCCTGAGGGGATGGACACTGGATTACAAATTCACCTTTTACATCTGATTTGGCAAAGCTTACATCAATACCGTTGGAATTCAACAGGCGGGTAAAGGATTTCTGTGCGAACAGCTCCGCAGAATTTACAAATACATCGGTTCTGATATCCTCTGTATACAGTGCTTCCGCCATTTTAAGTGCAATCTCTCCGGTTGAATACGGGTTCAGACTGCTCTCCATATTCTTTTGATTTTCTTTCTTTCCGGAAGGAATCTCATAATATGGGTTTGCAACAAACGATGCAGCGTAATAGGCTCCTGCAACAGTCCGGTCAATTTCATCCTGACTCATACCGTCATAAATGCCAACCGCAGATACTCCGCGCATTTTTGTCCCGTTCTTCTCATAATCATGATAAACAGATACATAATAGCTTACGGTGTTTGTCATTCTTCGCAGATCCAGATTCTTCTTGACAAAAAACAGCTCGGTCGTTTCGTTTTCCGTCATCTCAATCAGGTATGCCGAAGCGCTGCACTTCTTTAATGCGTTTAGAATTTTATTTATCATCACAATCCTCCGTTGATTATCCAAGTCTGATTCTTGCCTTGATATACGGACCGCCATCCGATACTTTGACCCACTCTTTGTAGCCCTTGCCGCAGTATCCGCCTCCGCCGAGTTCCACCTTTTCTGACATCATACTGATTGACTTCAGCAGATCCGGTACATAACCGGTAAGCACCACAGGTGAATAAACCTTTCCGGTAAGCTTTCCGTCCTTTATTTCCCGTGCCATGTTGACCATACACTGAATTCCCCAGTTTTTCGGGTCTTCCATTCCACTGGTTGCATCCTCAAGAAGAAATCCGTTCTGAACAGAAGCAATCATATCTTCATATCGGTCGTTTCCGCCCTCAAAAAAGGTATTGGTCATACGAGTATAAGCTTTTCTGTCATAATTCTGTCGTCTTCCGTTTCCGGTCGGGCAGGTTCCAAGTGCTGCCGCAGTCTGACAGTCGGAAATTCCGCGTACAAGGATTCCCTTATCAATAATGACAGTATCCTGTGCCACGGTTCCTTCATCATCAAAGAAGAAGGTTGCGGTCTGCTCTGCTGCCGATCCTCCGTCATGCATGGTAACGAGCGGAGAAGCGACATATTTTCCGATATACTGTTCTGCAAGCGCGCGCTTCTTCACAAACATATCCATTTCCACACCATGTCCGAATGCTTCATGAACAATCATTCCGGTAACCTCAGGAGTACAGATACATTCGTATTCTCGGGGAATCATCGGCTCACTGATCAGTAAAGCCTGCAGTGCTTCCGTAATCACCGACAAATCATTCCGCATCTCGTCGATCAGTTCAAGTCCCCCGAGTTTAGAATAGCCCTTATAATACTGCTTGATTTCTTCTCCCCGCGGAGCAAGAAGAATGACTGACCCGGTCGTCCAGAGCAGATTCTGGGTCATATCCTTGTTCTTTGAAAGATACAGATTACTGTATTGGCGGTAGCTCAGTACGGTAATCGCATCAATGATTCGTTCGTCCTGTTTCATAGCATCTTTTCGAAGCTCAGTCAGAAATGATACCGTCTTCTCATCTCCGATATCCTCTGCCAGTTGTTCATATTCCGAAGATTCATGAAGAAGCTTTTCAGTATCTTCAAATTCACCATAGGAGTTCACCGAGATTCCTTCCGGAAGCTTTCCCTCCAATGGAATCAGCTGTTCTTTTATTTTATTTTGAATATCTTCTATCAATGCTTCGCTTATCCGGCTGAAGGAATACTCTGCGTAGCTGTGTCCGTCATATACCTTAGCCACAAACCCACGACCCGAAAAAAGTCTGGATTGAGAAATGTCGACTCCGGATCCCGCAACCCTGTAATTCTTTGATTCTGCATCTGTCGCCAAAATCGATGCATAGGAATAGGTCTTCAGAAGCTGTTCGAGAAGCTTTTGAAGACAAGGCTTAACCGCCGTTAAATAGCTGCTGTCTGTCAGTTTCATAATCTACCTCGTTTCTCTACATATTGTCCGATCTGTATTCCTGCCGAATCCGTCCAATCAGGTAATTCTTCAGTCCATCCAGATCCTCCTGGCATTTTTGACAGGGTTCTTTCTGCTCATACCACACATTCAGGGCATCTTCAATAATATAACGATACTTCTCCGGTACATGAGTCTGCGCCCAGATTCCGGCCTCGTACTTTGACAGGATATAGTCCTCCTCCAGATAGGAGAGAACTCGACCGAGTATCAGTACATTGCTTGCAAAATACCTTGGTTTATATGCATCAAAATCATATTCTTCAATTTCATTGCAGATAGAGCTTAAAAAATCTTTTTCCGGCACAGTCGGAAATACTTCCTGAATTGGTTTTCCATACAGACAGATTCCGCATTGTCTGGTCAGCTTAACATGGCAGGCAATATCCGGATCCTCAAAATCATGGTCTGCAATATAGTATTCATCCAGTTCACCGCTTAGGAGTTTCCTATACTGTTCGGTATGATAATCGCTGTAATGAAATTGGCAGATACCCGGATGCTTCCACGGAATCAGATCCTTCGTATAAATAACCGACAGTTCAATCGGACATGGCATCCCATCGAGCTCCATCAGTTCCTGCGCAATCGTTCTTCTTTCCTTTGGAGGTATCTTACGGCTGCATACCACCAGGAGATCCAGATCACTCGTTCCCTCCAGGAAGCAGGACAATGCCATTGAGCCATGCAGATAAACTCCGACAAGCGCCTCATAAAGACAGCGCTGCCAGAGTTTACAGATTTGGTTTAATTGTTTTTTTACCGGTTCAGATACTGTATTATAATTTTGAAATGATATCATGGTTATCTCCAATATACTCTGATCCTCTGCAGCACAGCTTTTGATGCTTTTTTAGTTTAACCCATTCGCGTCAAACTGTCCAGAAAAATCATCGTAATGTGGTAAATATCCAATGTGGTAATCCACTGAAAATGCAAAACCCGCTTCTAGTTATTAAAGAAAGCGACCGCTTCTTTTAATTCATCTGCCTTTCGAATCATCGTTTCACAATGATTATTCACATTCTTTACCGATACCTGAATATCAATAATATTACCGTTGACCGCCTCATTGCTTGCCGCATTCTCTTCACTGATTGCACTTAACTCACTGATATTTACTATAATTTTTTCTTTGTATTTTGACAGCTTTTCTGTTTTCTGGAAAATTTCTTTTATTTTTTCCACGGAACAATCTATATCATCACTAAGCTCTTCATAATGTCCCTGTGTATTTTTTATCTCTCTTTGTTCTGATATTATGAGATTCTGTACGGCTTCTGCCTGAACCACAGAATTTTGTGATTTATCAATGATTGTCTGTGCCAGTATTCGTATTTCTTCTGCACCTTCTGCACTCTGCCCCGAGAGTTTTCGTATTTCCTCTGCTACAACCGAGAACCCCTTTCCCTGTTCCCCTGCTCTGGCTGCTTCAATAGATGCATTCAGGCTTAATAAGTTTAATTGCTCTGCTATAGAAAGAATTAACTGTACTGCTGAATTAATCTTCTTTATAGATTCATTGGCATCCTTAATCTGATCGGTAATTTCATTCATTGCCTGAACTGATTTTCTGCTGTTATTCAGTATACCATAAATGTTATCTTTTGATACATGGTTTATCTGCAGGATATGATCAGAACTAAGAGACAGCTGTTCAACATTTTCAACAATATCTTTAATACATTGCCCTGTCTCATTCATTTGTTCACTGATTTCCTGAACATTCTCGGACATTCCCTCTGCTGTAATTGTCAGTTCAGAAACCGCAGTTGTAATCTCGCTTGCCTTGTCCGTACTGTTTGCGCTCAATTCTGTTACATCTGCAATATTGCAGATCAATGTCTGCGCCGTTTCTTTGACCTTCCCGATTATCCCGGAAAGATTCAGCTGCAGCTTTCCTGTTGCCAGCAAAAGCTGATTCAGCTCGACAATACCGCTGCTGTGCTGATTCTTCCTTGTCATGTTTCCCTCCGACAAAGCATTCATTTCTTCTTTTACCCGGCCTAATATTTTGGAGATTCGCTTACTGCACAGGAAGGAAACTGCGACAAGCAGCACCGTCAGGATAAGCGCAATAATAATAAAACTATACGTAACCCTCTTTATTGCTGTGGTTACACCTGTCTCAAGCTGCCCGGAAAAGGCAAATCCAATCAGTTCATTATTGGTGATAATCGGCATATAGTATGCGAGATATACTTTTCCGTCAATAATCACATTCTTTTCAAAATATCCATTCATTACATCTGCGTCATTCGCGATATCCTTTATTAAATCGATTTCTCTGATTCGATAACCAGACTCATTTTTAATTGAGGTTACACAAGGTGCATTTGTCAAAATAATCGCCATTTCAATCTGTCTGTTCTGTAGACTGTCAAGATAATCATTATAATTTGCAGAGGTTGCATAACTGATATTATTTTCACGACAGTGATTTGCCAGATTGGATGCAACAATATAAAGAGTTTCCTCTGCTTTACTTTCAAGATTGTTCTTTATGGTCATAATCGAGCTGATACTGATCACCAGAACCGAGAAAATCAGCGGAATGACAGAAAGGGCCATCATAATCATAAAAAAACTTATTCCGGTTTTCTTACTCTTTTTCATCACTACTCTCCTCACTTTTTTCTTCTGTCAGAATTATAATATTGTATTCTTTCTCATTTACAGCAATTGACTGAATTGCATCATAGGCACTGAAAATGTCTTCATCAACATACATGAATTTCTCCGGAAGATTACCGGAAAGAATTGTCTTAATAATGGCATTTACCCTGGGTCCATGAAGCGGATTGCATTCTGCGATACAGGCTATCTTTTTATTCAATACATCCTGCATCGCCTTTTCATTCACTCCGTCAAACGACAGAATCATGATTTCCCCATTTTTAATATCAAAGCCAACTGTTTTTCCGGCTGCTTCAATTGCCTCAATTGCTCCGAAAGCTTCGTTATCATTTTCACAATAAACTACATTGATGTTATCATAGTCCGTCAGAAACTTTTCCATTACCTCACGGCCTTTTGCCTGTGTAAAGTCTCCCGAAAGCTCTGCCAGAATCTCCCATCCATACCGTTCTGCGGCATTTCGAAGCCCTTCCGTACGTCCAAGCTGCGCAGATGCTCCGATATTCCCCTGTATATGCACGATATGAAGGTCTTCCGGCGAAATTTCTTCTGTCACCGTGTATTGATGGAGCCATTCAACAATTTTTAAACCTTCAAGTTCAAAATCAGATCCGATTCTGCAAATAAAAAGGTCATTATCGGAAACATTCACCATACGGTCAACGATGATAACCGGAATCTTAGCATCCCGTGCTTCCTGAAGAACCGTATCCCAGCCATCCTCAGTTACCGGTGCCAGTACAATAAAATCAACTTCCTGCTGGATGAATTGCCTAATCGCTGTAATCTGATTGGTTTGTTTTTGTTGAGCATCGACAAAAATCAATTTATATCCGTTCGCAGAAGTAAAGGTCGACTTCATTGATTCCGTATTGGTATTTCTCCAATCCGATTCCGCACCCACCTGAGCAAATCCGATTACTACTTCTTTTTTTGATATAATTTCTTCGGAAACTGCTATTTGTTCATTTCCACATCCGGCAAGTAATATAATCAGTACAATGATAATTGTATTAACGAAGTATTTCCGCATCTTCCGCTCCATTCAGCTTTCTAACTGAGATTTTATCAGAAGATACGAATGATTACTATCACTGCGGATAACTCAGCAAGATTTGAGAAGTATTCCGTTGTAATATGTTATAGTTTTTTTGTCTTCTTCTTTCTGGAAATAACAATACTCTGTATAACAAGAAACAGGCACAGCATGGAAGCGATTGTGATACCTGTCCACCAGGCTTCTCCAAGTCCTGCGGATGATACAATATTCTGGATTGTGCTGAGTGAAAGAACTCCAAACAGTGTTCCGATAATATTGCCGACACCTCCTGTCAGCATCGTTCCTCCGATTATAGATGACGCAATCGCATTCATTTCAGCTCCGGTTGCGTGAGATGCCGATCCGGAACCGACATGCATAAAGTATACAAATCCACCGATCCCTGCAAGTAAACCACATATTACATAGGATGAAAATTTTCTTCTTCGTACATTGATTCCCAGCATAAGAGCACTTTGTACATTTCCTCCAACTGCATAAAATTCCCGTCCCTGTTTTGTCCATTTCAACATTACAAAAAGAACTGCAACCACCATCAGTGCGACTATTACCCCAATCTCAATATATGCATCGACATAATCTCCGTTTCGATTGGCCGAGCCAAGGTACGGAATCAGTATACGTGCTTCTTTCAATGCAACGAAAGCTTCATTTTGTACATTGAATGGGTTGGTATTCACAATGGTGGTCAAGCCTCGCGCAAAAAACATCCCGGCTAGCGTCACAATAAAGGGCTGAATTTCTAGATAAGCAATTAAAAAACCCTGTACCAGACCAAAGGAAAGACCAATTCCAATCGCAAGCAGTATTGCAGTAAATACATTTCCGCCATGATAATCAAGATAAACTGCACAGCACATGCTGACAAGTGCAGTTACTCCTCCCACCGAAATATCAATCCCGCCGGTAATCATGACAAGACTCAAACCACAGGACAGAATAATCAGTGCTGCATTTGCATTCAATATGTTAAAAAAAGTCTGTGGTTTTAAAAATCCTTTTCCCTGAAAAATAATTGCACCGAGATACATCAAAAAAAAGACTGTAATTGTAATTGCTAGTAGTAAATTGGTATCTGTGATTTCATTGTACTTTTTATTTATGCGGAAAGAAATCTTTTGAATGATTACCGACATTATCTTACCTCCTGCCTGCAAGTGCGCTGTCTGATTTTTTTAACCTGACCGGAAATCCAATCTCTGACAACCGGTGCGCTTAAAACAACAAGAATAATCACTGCAACTGCTTTATATGCGGATAATGCACTTGATTGCACCTTATATCTATATAAAGTTGTAGTCAGAAACTGAATTACGTAAGCTCCGATAATCGAAGCTGCCAGATTAAATTTACCTCCGCTTAATGCATTGCCTCCCAGTGCAACAGCCAGAATTGCATCCATTTCAATATCCTTTGCAATAACCGAATAGTTCAGTGTTGAAAACCGACAAACCTTGATTATTGCAGCAATAGCAACACAAATTCCTAAAATTACAAATGTAATTATCTTAATTAAAGCTGGGTTCAGTCCGTTCAATCGTGAAGCGTTTTCGTTAATTCCGACTGTCTGAGCATAAAGCCTTAAATTGGTCAGTTTCAGTACAAGCCATATGGTAATCATACATAATATGGTGATAAGAATCGGCGTCGGAATTGGAATTCCGGGTATAAAGTTACCGATAGCAGAAAATGCTTCATCGTCAATAATCGGAAGCTCATTGTTATTAATCCACGCTGCAATTGACCGTCCTGCGGTAAATAAAATCAATGTTGCAACCATTGGCTGGATTTTAAAGAAGGCCACTAATACTCCGTTAAAAGCTCCGAAAAGCATAGATACAGTACAGGCGATTAAAAACGCAACAAGAATTGGCATTTGTAATGTTTCAGGTCTTGTATTATTGCCGCACAACATTTTAAGCAGTACACTTCCACTGATTGCGATTGCTGCACCGACACTGATATCCTGACCTCCGGTTGCTGCCGTGACCAGTGTCATGCCGATTGCAAGAATTGCCAGTTCCGCTCCATTGTCCAGAATGGTAATCAGGTTCCCGGATAGAACCGGATTTCCAAGGCTATTTGAGCCAAGAGATATCTTAAAAAATGAAGGATCAATGATTAGATTAACAATCGCAAGCAGCAGTATTGCCGCTATGGGAATCATGATTTTATTTCCGAAAATTCTTGTTATTACTTCTGACTTTTCCTTAAATGCTGTTTTCATACTACCCTCCATACCTGCGTGTGAAAGATTTCTTTCACACTAATCATTTCTGAACTTCATTTTCTTCTTGTCCGCCTGCTATTGTTTGCATAATCATATTCTGTGTCAGTTTATCACCGGATAGTTCTCCCACTACACAACGATCACGCATAACAATAAGACGCGAACAAGTACGAAGCATCTCGTCAGTTTCAGATGAGATAAATGTGATGCTCATCCCTTCAGAAGCAAGCTTTAATACAAGTTTTTGTATATCGATCTTGGTTCCGACATCAATTCCTCTGGTCGGTTCATCAAGAATCAAATATTCCGGATGCGTCAGCAACCATCGGGCAAGTATAGCCTTTTGTTGATTCCCGCCGGATAATGACTTTATCGGAGTCTCTGCGGATGCTGTCTTTATTCCGAGAAGCTTTATGTATTCTAAAGCAAACCGATCGGCTTCTGCTTTCGAAAGCGGATGGTTAAATCCTTGTAATACCTGATACGCCAGAATTATATTATCGCGGACAGACAGATCACTGATAATTCCGTCAATTTTACGGTCTTCCGGTAAATATCCAATCCCGTTGCGCATCGCGTCAATTGGTTTATTTATAGTAATCTGTTTTCCATTTTTATTGACAGTTCCGCCAAGCACATGATCCGCTCCGTAGATTGCGCGGACGCATTCACTGCGCCCCGAGCCAAGCAAACCCGTAAATCCATTCACTTCTCCTTTTCTTATAAAAAAAGAAAACGGGCTAATGCCTGAATCGCTGATTCGCTCATTTACTTCAAAAGCAGGGACTTCCTCCGATTTTTGTTCGTAAGCTTTGTATTCACCATGAATATCTGATAATTCATCTAGATTCTTTCCCATCATTTTAGAAACCAAGCGAACTCTCGGCAGATCCTGAATGCAATACTCCCCTTCCAGTTTTCCGTCACGAAGTACTGTTATTCTGTCACAGATTTCATAGACCTGATCCAAAAAGTGAGTAACAAAAATAATACCGACTCCCTTACTTTTCAGACTTCTCATCAGCTCAAACAGTTTTGTAACCTCCTGTTTGTCCAGAGACGAGGTCGGTTCATCAAGTATCAGCACCTTGCAATCCATATCAACTGCTCGTGCTATTGCAACCATCTGCTGTACTGCAATCGAACACCTTGCAAGCTGCTTCGTAGCGGTTGCAGGTATTCCGAGAGACTGTAATAACCGTTCCGCGTCAGCGTTGATCTGTTTCCAGTTTTGTATGGAGGATTTTCTCCGACCGATATACAGATTCTCTGCTACTGAAAGATTCGGGCATAACGTTATCTCCTGATATACCGTACTGATTCCAAGTTTTTGAGCATCCTGCGGAGAATGAATATTGACAGCTTTTTCATTTCCCCCCAGAAAAATCTGTCCGCTTTCTTTTGTGTACACCCCTGTCAATACTTTAATCAAAGTGGATTTTCCTGCACCGTTTTCTCCCATCAGCGCATGAATTTCTCCTTCTCGCAGTATAAAATCAACATTTTGAAGTGCATATACTTTTTGAAAGTGTTTCTGTATTCCTTTCATTTCAAGGACTATTTTCTCGCTCATTTTCAGAATCCTCTCTATCCATGTTCAGAAAAAAGGCACAGCACACGTGTACAAAATAAAGCCATGCTGCGCCGCGCCTTTTTCAGTTAGTTGTTATGTCGCTTAGATTCCGTACTTGTTCACATCATCCTGTGTAATGGTGGTTGCATCAAAACCCTTCTCATCCATAATGACAACCTTTTCCGTAATTGTGCCGCCACTCTCTAATGTTTTGATAATGGTGCTGATATAGGATGCCTGGAACGGATTGCACTGTCCGTCATAGTTCCAGTTCTGGTTGAGCAGTTCTGTCAGCGCCCACTGATTGCAATCAAATCCCATAACGATGACATCTTTTCCAACACCGTGGGATATATTTGCCTTATCTAGTGCAGCTACTGCACCCTTTGCCATATCATCATTCTCAGCATATATAACATTAAAGGATTCTCCGGAATCAATGACGGACTGTACGATCTGCTGAGCTTTTTCTGCGTTCCACTCTGCAGTCTGCTGTGTTACAATTGTCCAGCCTTTGGCATTTGCTGTGTCAGTTAATGCTCCTGAACGACCCTTCTGCGCTGCCGATCCCATTACGCCCTGAATATGTATGATCTTATATTCTGAAAGCGCCTGTGAGGTAAGCCAGGTCACTGCTGTCGTACCTTCTTTTGCCATGTCAGATACGATGGATGCTACATACAAACTGGAATCAGCATCAATGGTTCGATCAAATAAAATAACCTTAACTCCTGCTTTTTGGGCATCCTTAAGAACAGTATCCCAGCCGGCTGTATCTGCTGCTGAAAGAAGCAGATAATCAATGCCGTCCTGAATAAACTGCTGTGCTGCAGTAATCTGCTCATCATTTTTCAGGCTGTAGGCAAAGGATGCCTTGTAACCGTTCTCTGTTGTAAAAGTCTCTCTCATATCCTTATCATTTGCAGTACGATATCCGGATTCATTCGGATCATTATTAATAATCCCCACCTTAATCAATCCATCGTCTGCACTTTTTCCGCAGGCTGCAAGTCCCAAAACAAGTGCGCCAATCAGAATACATAACAACATTCTTTTTTTCATAAATAGCCTCCCATAGCTCACATATTCAAAGATATACTCCTTGTTGACTTTAGTTTATACATTTCACTGTTTCGAATCCATGCAGATTATTCTTTTCGTGTTTCATTTTTTAACGAAGTCACTCTATATAGTGTGTTTTTCTATTAATCCGGTTGATTTTTTTAAGATAACCCGGTAAGAATGTTCAATCGATCGAGCTTGGCAGCAGAATGCTGACCGTTGTACCTTCCTTAGCAATGCTGTTTATGGTTATTCCATACTGTTCTCCAAAGTTCAAGCGAATTCTTTCATTTACATTATATAGACCGTAGACATCGGTTTCTTTCGCGGTACTATTACAAATTCCTTCACGTACCTGCAATAAACGTTCCTTTGTCATCCCGATTCCTGTATCTTTTACTACCAGCTGAAAACAATTTTTCTGCATCAGATTTCCAAAGATCGTAATTATCCCGCTTCCCCGTTTGTTCTTTATTCCGTGATATAAAGCATTTTCAACAATCGGCTGAATTGTAATCTTTGGTATCCGGTAATCGAATAATTCGGGCGGAACATCAATCTCGTATTTTAAAATATCCTGATATCTAATCTGCTGAATTTCCAGATAGCTGCGCACATGCTGCAGCTCCTCTCTGATTGTAATTATATCTTTTCCCTGGTTTAATGATGTCCGAAAGAAATCAGAAAGGCTTTTCACCATATGCACCACCAGTTTTTGATCTCCTCCTTCTGTCAGCCAGATTATAGCATCCAGAGTATTATATAAAAAATGCGGATTGATCTGTGCCTGCAGCAGTTCAAACTCCGCTTTTCTAAGCCGGATCTGCTCACCGGTAACCTGTATAATTAGTTCATTGATTTTATCAATCATAGTGTTTAATGATTGACTTAATCCATCGATTTCCGCATCACCATGAATATGCGTCCGTATTGACAGATTGCCTTTGGCAACCTGATCTGTAACCTCACTTAATTCACGAATTGGTTGTGTAATACTTCGTGGAATAGAGTAAGATAAAAATAAAATCAGAACTGCAATAACAAAGAAAGCTATTACAATCAGCTGTATTATTCGAATATAGAACTCCTGATATCCGATGCGAGCCTGTTGTATATCACAGATCTCATAATATATATACTGAAAGATATTCTCACGAAGCAACGCCGTTACGATCTGAATATCATTTTCCCATATTTTAATATTTTCTTCGTACCGATTGCCAAGCAGCAGATTTTCTTCAATCCGTTTTTTATATATGCTAAGATTATTTAAGTATTTTTTTGTACTTTCAAGCCTTGCAGTATTGTCCTTTGAATCTGTGAGATCTTCCAATTCTTCGACAATCCGCAATGCTTCGTTTAGAAGCTCCCCGAGCCTGGATTCCTTTGGAGTTTTATTCTCAACAATCAATAGATATGTCTCATAGTCAAAATCATTCTTAAAATCAAGACTGAACCCACTCGCAACAGCAACGGAATTAATCATGTCATCATATCTTCTGGTTCCTTCCCACAGATTGTAAAGGCAAAGTATGAACAAAGCCATGAGAGGAATTAATATCAGTAAATAAGAATACCGTATTTTCTTTTCCAGTGAAGCATGATTATAGACACGAATTAACCATTTTCTCATATATCCTCCCCATATCCTATTGCTCTTTTTCTCTATACTGAGTCGGTGTAATTCCTTGCGTCTTTTTGAATAAAAAAGAAAAGTAATGCGGATCTTTATATCCTACCTCCAGCCCTATTACATTCGCTCGCTTTCCCGTACAGCGAAGCATTTCCTTTGCGCGGTTCATCCGGTAATCGGTGACGTATTTTATCAGAGTCTGACCGGTTTCCTGGCTGAAAATCATGCTCAAATGATTTGGTGAAAAATTAACCTGCGCAGCCAGAAGATTCAGCGATAAGTCATCATCGGAATAATGCTTTTCAATATAACTTTTTACTTCATGAACTACTTTAGCATAACGGTTGCAGACAGCTCTATCCCTCAGATCAAGTACGGTATCAATTATTTGAACAAGATACTGGTGAACCACATTCTTGCTCTTCAGTGTCTGAAGCACAGCCTCCGGTGGGATAATTTCTGTTTTGGGCAGATTTGTTTCGTCAAGAAATTCTGTTATGCTAAAAAAGGTGTCCATAACAATATATTGTCGAAAGATGGAAGAATCCATTGCCGTACTTCCAAGGCCTTTCAAAAATTCATCTACAAAATATCCGACTTCTCTTTTCGTCCCGAATTTCAAAAACTCTCGAATGCGGGTACGATCCAGCTGTTTTGTATCAATTTGACTTGTATTGAGCAGTTCCAAATCACTTTTTTCTGTTTCCGGATTTATATAATCCATTATCTGATTGCCATTTATAAGATACCTGTGTGCAAATGCATGACTGGCCTTTTCAAATGACTCCGGAAGGCTGCTCAAACGATCTACCGGTATTCCAATTCCCGCAAAATAACGAATCTCTGTAATAGTATCAAGTTTATTTCTTATCGCCTGCAGATAAAGCTTCTGCGTCATCAACAGCCTGTCTCTCGTATCTGCCTGAAATAACAATGCACTTCCCTCCGGTGTTCTGTCGAACAGCAGTACCGCTCCGGTATCAGCCAGACTGCTGCTTTCCTTTATCGCCGTTAAGATTGTTCCGATTTCGTTTTCATAAACCTTCTTTGTCTGAATTTTTAACAATACAACGTTATACCACATTGAGGTCAGACTTATGTTGATACGTTCTCCCAGTTCAATTATTTCTGGTACCGTCTTCTCTCCCGTAACCAGGTATTGAAACAATACTCTTTTCTCTGCCAAAAGATTCTCTTCTGTTTCTTTTTCATACTTTTCAAGAATCTCTTTTTCTTCACGCTGTTTTTGTATCCGTACCGAAACCGTTTCAATTACCGTTAGCAGTTCTTCTGCGCTGATTGGTTTCGACACATACTGCGCTACTCCGATTTTTATGGCTTCTTTTGCGTATTCAAATTCTGAATATCCCGATAAAATGATAATTTCTGTATCAGGAAAATTCTTACGCACCAATCTGCTTAACGACAGTCCGTCCATAAAAGGCATCTTTATATCTGTAATGACAATATCCGGTTTTAATGCCTGTATCATTGGGTAAGCCTGTTCTCCGTCACTTGCTTCTCCGCAAAATTCATATCCGTGCGACAGCCAGTCAATATTTTTTTTCATTCCTTCTCTTACAATAACTTCATCTTCTACCAGAAAAATTTTAAGCATTTAAGCTTTCCTCCGCAATAACAGGGCATCGATTATTCTGAATCATTTTCTTTTATATAAATTATAACAAGGACTTATAAAAATAAAAAGTGTGACAACGATAACCGCAGTTCCAGGCTCCTTAAAAGTTGCGAAATAAATCTATAAAGAGCATCTTGACCGTTTTCCATGTAAAGAGTAATATAAAAACATCTGCATTTATGTACATATCCGCAATCATTATACTGATAAGGCTGGAGGGCTGGAATGACAACATTGGTTCTTGAAGATAATAAAGAAAGCCGTAGGGCACTTTGCGAAATGCTGCGGCAGATTTCTGAAGAAATCATCGTAGAAGAAGCCGAAACCCGTCAGGAAGCAGAGACCATTCTGAATCAAGGCATTGAAATTAACCTGTTTTTACTGGACATTAATCTGAATATCCGGGATGACAACGATATTTCAGGTCTGGACTTTGCAAAAGAAATCCGGGAACGCCGGGAACATGCCTTTACCCCGATTGTATTCATTTCTTCCTATTCCAGTTTTGAAATAACCTCTTATCGCGAAGCACAGTGCTACTCCTTCATCACAAAGCCTTTTCGAAAAAGTGAGGTGGAAAAAATCATCCGTAAGGTTCTCAACAACAGTGACGAGAAAGCCGAGAAAACAATTACAATCAAAAAAGAAGGAATCAATTACCGTCTGAAAACCAGCGACATTATTTCTGTTCAGGCAATCCTGCGGGGTGTATCAATCAGTCTTCGCAAGGAAGTTCTTCAGGTCAAGTACCTTACAATCCGCCAGATGTCCGAGGAGCTGTCCGGCTGTCCGGAGTTTATTCAATGCCATCGCAATTCAATCATTAACACGAACTATATAGAGAATATTGATATGGTTAACCGTATGATACATCTTACCGGAAAGGACGAGCCGGTTGAGATCGGAGTCACCTATAAACCCGAAATCAAAAAGCTCACGTAAATTATGTATAACAGCTGGTTATTTCGAGAAAATCGGTTTTACAAGTTATTGGGAATTTCATGTCTTGTCATCATTCCTCTGACTTTATTTGCCCGCCTCGGCGCCAATATGATCAGCTCCGAGCAGTGTATTTTTATTATCACCATCAGTATCTGTATACTAATGCTGCTCGCTGTACTGGCTCGAAGCTATGAGGTTTATCATAAGCAGGAGAGCGAACTGCAGCTATACAAGATGTATACAAAGCCTCTGGAGGAGCTGATCCGTGAGATTCGCGCCCGTCAGCACGAATTTGATAATCATCTGAATGCCATCCTTAATATGCACCTTACCGTCGACAGCTATGACGAACTGGTTCGCTGTCAGTCCGACTATATATTCAGTGTCGTGGACGACAGAAAGAACAGCTATCTTCCACTGCTGAAAATCAGCGACAAGATTCTTGCCGGCTTTTTATATACCAAGCTTGTGTCTGTCAGCAAGGATGTTGAATTTACTCTTGAAATCGGAGAGAATAAGATTGTCTCAAATGCAGCTGAGAAGGATATCATTGAAGTAATCGGAACCTTGATTGACAATGCAGTCGATGCCAGTGACGAAGAGAACCGTAAAATTCATATTTACCTGTCATCGGTCGGCGCAGCCACAAAAGATACGTGTGATGATCATCTGATTTTTGAAATCATGAACGAGCATCCGGTTGTTCCCGTCAACCTGCTGACACGATTTTTCGAAAAGGGCTACTCTACCAAATCCATGAAAGGGAACCGTGGCTTCGGTCTTTATAATGCAAAGCGTATCATCCGTGATTACAACGGACAGGTGATTGTCGAGAACAAGGAGAAGGAAGATCGGAACTATATTTATTTTCGAATTGAATTATAGAAAGCAGGTGAAATTGCACAATTTCACCTGCTTCTTTTTTCTATAAATATTGTAAATATATGGTTGTCAAAGGTATGGATTCATGTTACGATTGCTTTAGGGACAAAAAGCAATGCGCAGTCAGATATTAATGATATGGAAAATACAAAATTACTCACCTACGAAGAGTTTGTACAGGAAATACTCAAGAAACTCCAGAATCGTGTCGGCGACCGGTATCAAATTCAGCATAAACAAATAATCCGAAACAATGCACTTGTCCTGGATGGTATCCTTCTGCAGCAGGCACAGGAACGCATTGTTCCAAGTATTTATCTGAACGGATACTATGAGGATTATCTCTCCGGCCAATCCGCGGATCAGATCATCGATCTGCTGCTTAAGCTCTATCACGAACAAAAAGACAACTATTCATCACTGGAAGATGAGATTTCTTTTGATTTTAAGACGGTTAAGGAGAGTATATATTTCAGATTGGTAAATTACGACATGAACCGTCGCCTTCTAAAGGATGTTCCTCACCGGATTATCTGGGATCTTGCTGTAACCTATCACTGTATGGTTCATTCAGATGGCGATCACATCGGCAGCGTTCAGATTACCACAGAGCATTGCTCCCACTGGCAGATTAACGAGGCAGAGCTTATGACTCTTGCTGCCCGGAATACTCCGCGCCTGTTTCCCTCCGTATTCCGTCCGATGGGCGATATCATGAGGGATATGATCGGCACAGAATTAAAGAACGCACAGGATTCCGGTGATCATGAGCAGGAACAGCTTCTATCCGACAATCTGGAAGAGCTGGACCGCGAGAATCTTCTGTCAAAGAGCGGGATGTATGTTCTTACTAATACCCGCGGAATAAACGGTGCAGCCTGTCTGCTGTATTCTGATAGTATCAGAACGCTGTCAGACAAGCTGCAGGGGGATTTTTATATACTTCCAAGCAGTATCCATGAGTTAATAGTTATTCCTGATAACGTGAATCCTGAACGTGACCTGTGCCGTATGGTTAGTGATATTAACCAGACTCAGGTTCCAAAGGAAGATATCCTGTCTGATAATATATACCGTTACGATACTGCTTCCGGTCAGATCCGTCTGATTACATTTGAAGCCGGTTCTGCTGCCGGAGGATGAGGCAACGATTCACGTTTATTCATCATCGTTCCCGGTTGGGGCTGCAGAATAAACCTGTTATTCGTTATCATTCCCGGTTGGTGTTGCAGAATAAACCTGTTATTCGTTATCATTCTCCGGCTCCGGAGTTACAGTCTCGCTTGGATTCAGATTATTATAAAGACCGGCCAGCGCTTCATCTGACGCAAGAGCATCAAAAAACCGCTGTTCTTCACTTTTGTATAATTCGCATACATCATCCTGCTCTCTCAGTTCATTGATATATGCATTCTCTTCATCCGTCAGAGCGTCCATATTAATCCGAAGGGTTCCGCTGCCATCCTCAGCATAAACCAGTGTCAGGAAGTCAAGTGTTGGTGCGGGAGTATTGATTGTAATAATCTCCGAATCAAAGCTGGCATATACAATATAAACGATTTTACCGATTCCTTTTTTAGTGTAGCAGTTAAAGTTTTTTAATGAAACAATAAAGCTGTATTTTTTCTGAACGATCTCCATATCTATCATACTTATATCAGATACAAGAGGAGTAAGTGCTTCCACGTCATCTCCGAGATTAGCTTGGTAATAATCTTCAATCAGCTCATTTACCTCCGTATATCCATTCTTTACCAACGGATTGGCCGGTGTTGGTGAGGGAGAAGGTGTCGGTGAAGGAGTACTGGTCGGCGTTACCGTCGGCGAAGGAGTCAACGTCGGCGTTAAGGTTGCCGCAGGTGTGACCGTTTCGTCATCAGCGCTTCGCTCAGGAGGAATATGTTCTACTGCCGGATTGGCGGTCTGTTCCGAAGAAAATACTGAAAAATCAGGTGTCCATGCAGAAAAAACAAGCATTCCGACCCCTGTAATACCAAGAAAAAGATAAAGCACAAGCATTGATGTTCTGGTGCTGAACCCTTTATGTAACCGTTTTTTGTTATTCATAATACAGCAGCTCCCCTTTAGCCTTCCATATACTACCTATGTAGCAGTGTTACGTCATTAGTTTCACCCAACCCCTTTCGTATTTTATCAAATATTGAACAAAAAATCAATACGAAGCGTAGGAATCAGCGTAACATTTTTGTAACATAAATTTAACAAATGAACGAATGTTTTTTTGTCTGTAGACTTCTCATTTTCTTCAGACTGTGTTATACTATATCGGATGATATGACTTATTTGTAGAAGGCGGATAGGTCTGTCACTGGCAAATTGTATTGAGGATGGTATTCTATGTATATTATAAAACTTGATCTGCAGGATATGGGGACACTTTATTTCACCGGACGTAAAAAAATGATTCAGGGCGAAGAACAGCCCGGATTATCTGCAGAGCTTGAAGAAGCTCTGATTCTTGATAGTGAAGAAGAGGCTTCTGATATGTGTCGAAAGCTGATTGAACTGTTCGAAATGGATTTTTACTACTCTTTTATTAAGTAATCGGTTTCGTTGCCCAATCGAAAATAAAAGCTATATATTCCGACAGAACCAGTCTTCGTGAATATATAGCTTTTTTGTGCATCTGATAGGATTCGAACCTACGGCCTTTGGCTTCGGAAGCCACTGCGATATCCACTTCGCTACAGATGCAGGTGTTACTCTTCAAATACCTTAAACGCTCGGATTGCTTGATTTCATACGGTTTTTAAAGGATTTGGCAATGTTGTCGGTAAAGCCTTTACAATCATTTCAAACCATATTACCACAGCCTAAAGCAGGAAAAGTCTGATAAACCGTGTAAAGCTTTCTCACCAAAAGATTATAGCAACTGCTGATTCATTTGTAAAGTGGTAATTACCACTTTTTACGAAGCGAAAACGGTGAGCCTGAAGCAACTGCGAATACTATTTTCTGTTCATTTCCGTAAAGCTTCCTCCCGGTTCGAAAGCACTGTTAGAGCCGAACGTGTCACCTGAATAATTTGTATATGCTCTGTCATATGCAACAGATACTTCAACCTCTGTACCGTCCGGTCTTACATACGTGTTGACACCTCTGATGGCTTCCGAATAGCGATCCGATAACTGACTCTCCGTCGCCAGTTTGGATTGATAGGCGGAGCGTCTTGCAGCATCAGCAGAATTTGTGCGCGTCCACCACGACCGATTATAGGAATCAAAGGCGGCCTGCTGAGTAGCATGTATCTGTTGCCAGGACTGGAATTGCCGGTTCATCTGATCGATGCGTTGCTGTGTATGGCAGGAAATTTCCTGTAAAATCTGTGCTTGCATATTGTACATTTTCTCATACACACCGTTATCCAGTCGAAAGGTCGAACAAAAATCCGCATATGCGCCGTGAAAAGCAGATTCGAACTCCTGCGGGAAGCATTGCAGGGTGAACAGACCGTCGGAACCCCATTCAATCACAGAATTCGTCGGCATATCGTTGAACGCACCGGTTTGAGACTGCTGCGGTTGTTGGAACTCGCCTCCGAACAGCTTTCCAAGCGGTGAATTGCCAAACAAGGCTCTCCCAATATCTCCAAATCCGCCACTTGCACCCACATATTGGTATTTCCATGCTGCTAAAACAGTCGTAACCGCAAATCGGAAATCCAGACCGTCCGCTGTCAGATCATAAATGCGACAAAGACCCTTCAGATAATATCCGCTGTCTCTTGCCATTTCTGCGTTTCCTAAGCGCTGCTTTTCAAAGCTCACCTTGCGCTTGTAGTTTTCAAGTGCTCCTGCTTCATCAAACGGTTCATACAAAGGCATCTGTCTTTCTTCGACAAATTTCAGTTTCGAGGCTTTCACACCACTGGCATATGTTACAGCATAATTATCCACATATTGGCGGACATCCATAAAATTCTTATAATGAGTTCTCGAAATCTGTTCCATCCCTTGAGAATACATACCCGAAAGCATTGGGCACTTTGAACGGTCGCAGTATGCCTCTCCGATAAAATACGAAACGGCTGTGCCTTTCTCATCATACGCTGAAGCACTGATTCCCATTGGATAGGTATAGCTGGAAATGCCGGGTAAAAGCATTCCCTGCGCCTGATAACCGAATGGCACCCGTACCGTTCCGATGACCATGCCGGTCGCTTTATCCGTAAGAGTCGTACTGCCGTCCGAGTTGACATTGCGCCTCTGAACCCGAATGGTGCTGCTGCAAAATTTACACTTAACAAATTCCTCAGTACTGTTTATATCAAGCGATGCTCCGCAGGATGGACAATTAACTAATTCAACGCTCATTCCGTTTCCTCCTAACAATTTCTATACAAGAACGCTTCATCTGGTGTTATTCCGCTTGTAGTTTGCATGACATAACAGCAATAGATACCTTAATGAATACTTTTTCTGTCATGCATGTTTCTTTATCTGCTCCAAAAATCTTTGCAGTTACTTATTGATATAATAATCAACCCCATTCAAATAATAGCTTTCTGTACTTCCGTCTATCATTTGGAGATTTGAATTTGAGTATTGTTCGCGGTTTGCGTTATAGCTGTCATAAAAACCATACTCTGCACGATAGATTTCGCCGGTATCAGGATCGTAAAGCCTGTCATAGCCAAGCGTCGCGTCGCTGTTCTTTTGAGATATGATATCATATGAGGTTTGACGTGCACTCCAGGCGGCGTTGTAGCTGTCATATGCCGCCTGCATACTTTTCGCCTGTGCGATGATTGCATCGGTCTGATTTTCGATCGCATTGATTGCTTCGTTCTGGTATTCCTGTGTAAATGTAAAGCTGGAAAGACATTTTTGCAAGGTTTCCTGTATTTCGGCAAACTCATCGGTGGGAGCCGTGATACCCATAAAGTTGTACACACAGTGAAAGCCGAGGTCTGTTCCCGTCATTGGATTCAATGTCGATATTTTATCCGTCACCTGCGCCGCAACCAACCCCTGACACTCAATGCTGTTATCCGAGGTGAAGGTAATGCGCATGATGGAGTTATCAAGGCAAGTCGGTGCACAGGGAATATCACTGGCATAGGTTTCAAGCACTTTCATGCTGTTCAAATCAGGAAAATTGTACTGCAGACACCACTGGGGGTAAGCACGCACAACTGTTATGATCTCAGGGTATATTTTGAGAAACTGCATTCCTGTTGCCGGATAAAGCGTCGGCATAGCTGCCATTACGTTATAGCCGTATGGGTCGTTCGCTCCAACCATTGCTGCCAACTGCTGACGTTCTGTTTTTGCCGCTTCACTTTTTTGAAAAGGCTCCAGCTTACAGAAGAAGAATATTTTGCGTTCCGGTTTGTTCGAGTCATAGGCATAGAAGCTGAACTCCGCATACTCACCAACTGTCGCTATCTTCCAGCCCTTTGGCAGTTCAATCGAGAATCTGCCATCGTTATAAAGCGCCGTACCGGATATAACCGGAGCAGCGGGCTTTGCACTGATATCCTTCAGATCTGTCGGCAGAGTCTCGCTTTTTTCCGCATCGGGTTTCTCATTACCGTTGTCTATTGTGAGCGTTAATACTGCCTGTTCCATCGCTTTAATTGTAGCAGTGCTGCTGCCTTGTATATATTTGCAGGTATACTGCATCAGGCTGTCCGGAAATACCTCAATGAGCCGAAGCAGTTCAATCACGGTACCGTCCACAAGACTGTATGTATACAAAATGCCCTGCAGCTCCTTTTCACCCACTAAGTATTCTCTATACTCTCCGGCGCTGATAAAGCGGTCGCCGTACTGGGCTTGCAGCTGCTCCGTCACCTCCGCCATAGAGGCTTCCGGGTCAAAGCCCTCGGTGTTTCCGACGTTACGGTAAACCAACAGATATGGTATGCTGCCTGAATACTCAGTATAAATCACGGCTCCTGTATCGTCATTCCATTCGCAGGAGTACATACCGTCGTATTCAAATGAAAAGTTCTGCTTGTCGCTTATAAATACCTCCTGCTCATCTGGTTCGTCCGGCTTCCCAGTAGGACTGATAAGCTCTGTGGGTCCGACAGGCTCTGTAGGACTGACAAGCTCTGTGGGTCCGACAGGCTCTGTGGGACCGACATGCTCTGTGGGACCGACATGTGACGTTTGCTGCTGTCCGCAGGCTGATAACAGAACAGTTACCGCCAGTACCAGCGCGACAGCCAATCTGCGCAGTTTCTTTTTATTATAATAGATATCGTCAGTCATTTCTTTTCACGCCTTTCTTATTTGTACCTTAAACATCCCTTCATCTCATCCAGCAATGTTCTATCCATTTTCTGTCATTGTCGTTGCCGACGTTGGAAAATTAAACAAGCATATAATAACACACAATTCGGTTTCTGAACAGTCCTGTACATGTGGTAGTTCGAAATAAAAACAATCAAATGTAATAAAAAATACCACAGACTTGATTGTCTGCGGTATTCTTTATATTTGTATTCTATACACCTTTGATTATCAGTCCTCGGCTGCGACCTCTTTCACACTCTTAACAAGTCCTGCAAGCCCTTGGATTTCTGAAGGAATGATGATTTTGGTTGCTTTACCGTCTGCTGCTTTTGCAAATGCTTCCAGACTCTTGATCTTAATTACTTCACCGCTCGGTTCCGATTCATTGAGGAATTTGATACCGTCTGCATTTGCCTTCTGTACCTTAAGTATCGCCTCTGCCTGACCCTCTGCTTCCCGAATCGTCGCTTCTTTCTTCGCTTCTGCACGAAGAATTGCAGCTTCCTTCTCTGCTTCTGCTTCAAGAATTGCCGATTCTTTCTTTCCTTCTGCTACAAGGATGGTTGATTTCTTTTCTCCTTCTGCACGAAGAATTGATTCACGACGTTCACGCTCTGCCTTCATCTGTTTCTCCATTGCATCCTGGATTGCAGCGGGAGGAATAATGTTCTTTAATTCCACACGATTTACCTTGATGCCCCATGGGTCGGTAGCAACATCGAGAGATGCTCTCATCTTTGTATTAATTGTCTCTCTGGAGGTCAGTGTCTGATCAAGCTCCAAATCTCCGATGATATTACGGAGTGTGGTAGCAGTCAGATTTTCAATTGCCATAATCGGATTCTCCACGCCGTATGCGAAGAGCTTCGGATCGGTAATCTGATAAAATACAACTGTATCAATCCGCATCGTTACATTATCCTTCGTAATCACCGGCTGCGGTGCAAAATCAACCACCTGCTCTTTCAAAAGAACTCTTTTAGCAATCCGGTCAATAAACGGCAGCTTAAAATGAATTCCAACCGACCAGGTCGACTGATATCCTCCAAGACGCTCCAAAACAATTGCCTGCGCCTGCGGAACAACCTTAATGCAGGATGCTACAATAATCAGAATCAGTACTGCAAGACCAATGAATAAATACTCCATACTCTTTCTTCTCCTTTTCTTATCTCATTTTGAATTATTGAACCTAAGCTTCTTCACGATACTCGGTCACAATCAGTTTCACCCCGACCACATTTACTACCTTCACCATAGAACCCGGCTCATATATGCGATTATCGACTTCCGCTCTCGCAGTCCACTCCTGTCCGTTGCATACTGCTGCTCCGGTTGCATTATAATTATCGATTCGTTCCGTAACCTTGACCACCTTGCCGATGACTCCTTCGTAGTTCGTCTTCACCCGCTTTTTATTCAGGTATTTCATCGCTATTGGTCTCGTCAAAAACAGAAGCGCCAGTGATACTACAATAAAAATGATAATCTGAACCGGCAGTGACGCTCCCAGGTTTGCAGCTATAAAAGCAATTAATGCGCCTCCTGCAAACCAGATTGTTGTCAGCCCAAGTGTTACGATTTCTATAACGAGCAACACCACAAGAATTACAATCCAGTAAATAGCTTCCATTCTTCGCTCCTTTCCCGAATGCAGACTTCGTTCAGCAAACGTTACTATATTTATAAACAACATCCTAATCCTCAGTTTGCTCCAATGCAAGCTAAGCGGTGTGAATCCTGCTTTTTATGTTTTGAATTTTACATTTCTATTGATGTCAAAGTTAAAACAGTTTTTTTGTACAATATGTATGACAAATACGATAGAAATACAAACTGCTCTCTTATAACGCTCTCTTATAATGTATATAAAATATTCACAAACCGCAAGATAATTTTATGCAAGAATTAATGATTTTTCTTCTTCTTTTGTCATTTCATTGACATTACATCGTCTACGGGGTAAAATTGAATTGCTGGTATACCAGATAAATTCATATGAATACGGGAGACGATATGAAAACAAAAAAACAGCCAGTAAATCAGACACGTCAAAAGAAATCTTCCAGACAGACACAACAGGCTAATGCTCTCCTGACAGAACCCTCTGTCGGAAAAAAGAAATCCCTTCATAAGGGAATCAGCATCAGATATCGTCTGATCGCCGCATTTATGGTGACAGTTCTGATGATTGTACTGCTTGGTGTTGTAAGTTACCGAAAAGCTGCGGATGCCATTACAAAGAGCTACGAAGAAACTACAGTTGCAGTTCTTGAACGAACTTCGGACTACTATTCTCTGTTGTTCGATATGATTAAGGATTCCGCTCTTGACCTTGCAATGGATGGCAGCTACAGCAATTATTATCTGAATTCATCCAAGATGTCGGTCGCTGACGAGGTAATTGCGTATAAGGACCTTTCCAAGAATTTCTCTGCTCTTCTGCTGTCAAATACTCTGCTTAGCAGCCAGTACATTTTTGCCAAGGGACAGCGTCCGTTTTTTACTGCCGGATCCTTTACCATAGAAACCGCAAACGAATTTGCAGAAAGTGACGAGGCAAAGCTGATCGACGAAAAGCGCTATGTATGGATGTCAAAGCACCCTTATATTGATTCAGTTAAGGAAATGAAATACGGTCTGGCTTACTGCCGTCAGCTTTTGAATATTGCTTACGCTCCCTGCGGCTATGTCATTCTTGATATTTCCTGGGATGCAATGCATTCGCCGCTCGACGGACTTGATTTCGGTGATAACAGTTCAGTTCTGTTCGTTGTTCCGGACGGAGGGGAACTTTTTACCTATCATCAGGAGGGTAGCGAATCACCGGTCACGGAAAAATCCGACAATGCACCGGAGTATAAGTTTGTATATGGTTCTAGCTATTATGACAAAGCAATCGCCGCCTATCATGAGGACAATACAGCGTCAAGCGGCTCTGAATATGTTGATTTTAACGGTGAAGTATATCTGTTTTCCTATACTGTATTTGATGATTTCATGATTGCTGCAATGGTTCCTCAGGCAATAATCCTTTCCAATCTGAAATCAATCCAGTCAATTACGATTATTATTGTATTAGCTTCTATTATTCTTGCGTCCCTGATTGCTCTTACCATGGCCGGCAGCATTACATCCGTGATACGGAAGCTGATGGCTGTTCTGGAAAGCTTTGCTTCCGGTGACCTCACTGCCAGTATAAAAATCAAACGAAAAGATGAATTCTCTGTTCTGGCAGGAAGTGCAAATAATGCCATGCAGAATATCAGAGAGCTTGTTTCCGAGACATCCGGTATTTCCTCTGAGGTTCACAGCACTGCCGATACAGTAAATGAAAATGCACGTACAATACTTAATACGACAAAGGAAATCACTCAGTCAATTACGGAAATTGAAGATGGTCTCCTTCAGCAGGCAGAAGATACTCAGAACTGTATGACACAAATGGAGCTTTTATCTGATAAAATCACGCAGGTCAATGAAAATTCCGAACGTATCTCTGATATTTCAGCAGAAACCCAGACAACTGTTTCCGCAGGAATTGAGATAATCCGGGATCTGAACGACAAAGCAACAGAGACAGAAGCCTCCGCAAAGGAAATCATTCAAAGTATTATGGAGCTTCAAACCACAACCGAATACATCGTAAATATCGTCAATGCCATCAATGAAATATCAGATCAGACCAATCTGCTTTCCTTGAATGCATCTATTGAGGCTGCCAGAGCCGGAGAAGCTGGGCGAGGCTTTGCCGTTGTAGCCGATGAAATCCGTAAGTTGTCCGAGCAGTCTGCTACCTCTGCAAATCAGATCAGAGAGTATGTCAGTGAGATAACCGGGAAAACCAATATCGCTGTCAGCTTTGCAAAGAAATCTCAGGAAACGGTACGCTATCAGCGTGATCAGATTGATAAAACTGTTTCTATGTTCAGTACCATGACAGCGCAGGTCGAAACGCTTACAGAAAACCTGCAGAACATTACTGACGGTATTATTGACATTCAGAAGAGCAAGCAGGGAACAATGACCGCTATCGAAAGCATTTCGGCAGTATCACAGCAAACCGCTGCTTCGGCAGAAGAGGTCACCTCAAATGTAACCTTACAGCTTCAGTCGCTGGAAGAATTTAAATCACAGGCAGATGAACTGATTCGGGTGTCAGGAAAGCTGTCAGAGGCAATTGGAAAATTCAAGGTGAAATAAAACTGCAAGCAAGACGCGTGCGCGAAGACAAAACACTCGCAAAACCTTCGGTTTTACTCGTCGCGGACGCGCTCAAAAGCCCAGTCCCCTGCATCATTGCAAGCAAGCTTGCATGATGCAGGGGACTGGGCTTTCTCGTTTTGTCTTCGCGCAAGCTGGAAATCAGATTTGAACTGACGACCCCTTCATTACGAGTGAAGTGCTCTACCGGCTGAGCTATTCCAGCTTATTTATCCGTTATCCGGATAAAAAAATCGAGGCGACAAGATTTGAACTTGCGGCCTCTGCGTCCCGAACGCAGCGCTCTACCAAACTGAGCCACGCCTCGATTCCAACAGCTTCCTGTTGTACAACGGTTATCCGGACCCTGCTCAAAGGAGCGCTCCTCTCATAACCGTGCTCAAATATTATGCAACATTCGAATTGAAATGTCAAGATATATTTTACTGTTTTATCAATTTGAACAATTAAAACAATTTATCTATATTCGCCTCGGAAAAGAATTCCAACCGCTCCGGGTCCAGAGTGTGCTCCAATACTTGGGCTGACTGCATTTACAATAATTCTCGCATTGGGAATTTCACGACGGATGAGCTCTTCAAGATACTTTGCGTCTTCCGGACAGTCTCCGTGAGCAATTCCGATAATGGCATCATCTGTACGATATTTTCCCATCCGTTCAAACATATTGTCTACTATTTTCTTTAATGACGTTTTTCGTCCACGCGATTTTTCAAGTGCCACCAGTGCACCCTCGTTATTCACATATAAGATCGGCTTTATATGAAGCATGGTGCCAAATACCGCTGCCGCCTTAGAAAGTCTTCCGCCGCGGTAGAGATGAAACAGATCATCGACCGTAAACTGACAGCCATATTCCATCTTGTGCTCCTCTATCCACGCAGCTGTTTCCTGAATTGTTTTTCCTTGTTCGCGAAGCTCTGCCGCTTTCATGATCAGTAATCCCTGCCCAAGCGATACATTCAGTGAATCAATCACGATAATAGTCCGTCCGGGATATTCCTCTGCAACTTCCTTTCCGCCGATTGTGACATTACTGCAGCCGCAGCTGAGCGCCGATGAAAAGCTGATATGAAGTACATCAAGCCCCTGTTCCATATAATTCGTAAACACATCCCGTATCACTGCAGGGTTACTCGCCATCGTAGTCGGCATGGAGCCGGCTCTCATACGGTCATAGAATTCTTCCGCCGGCAGAAGATTGTCTTCTCCGTAATCCTCTCCGTCAATCTGATAATAGTGTGATATCAGTCCGATTTCCTGTTCCTTCCTGTACTCCTCCGGCAAGTCCGAATTGGAGTCTGTCGTAATAGCAAATGATTTCATCTCGTTCCATCCCGTATGCTGCACACATACCTTAACATCACCGAATATGCTGATTTATTCGGTCTTTCATTAACGAATTATTACATTATCCACATCCGTAATCTGGTATTTTTCTCCCTGTTCGCCCAATATCCTAACTTCCGTAAGTTCGAGAGTTTCCACGTTACGTGCAAATAACCCAAGACAGGTCACTTCTTTTGCATCATCCATCATCGCCGGTCTTCCGCTAAGCGGTTTTTCTGCAAATTCAATTTCTACCTGTTCCATCGCAACCTTCCTGATTTTCTGTTCGGGAAGTCCATAAAGATATGCACCCGCTGCATGACAATTCATACATTTCAGATTACTGAAAACCAGTTCTCCGATATATGGTGTTCTTTCATCAACAGCATAATAATCCTTTGACTGGACATATGTGCTGTGCCCGTCAGGATCACAAAAATAAAACTCATTTATAACAATCGGTGTCTTAACATGATCCATAAAAATATTTTCAAATAAGATACCGTCTATTACCGCCTGCTCGCCTCTTCCGCGTCTCGTCTTAATTCGGAGCCCACGATCCGTATGAATGAACTCACATTCCCGAACCGTCAGGTTCTTTACTCCGCCTGACATTTCACTTCCGATCGTAACAGAACCGTGTCCGTCCCTCATACTGCAGTGACGGATCATCAGGTTCATAGAAGCTGTTTTGTATTTCTCTCCCATGTATATCTTACCGGATTTGATTGCGATACAATCATCACCGACTGAAAAATATACTCCGACAATCTCAACATCGGTACAGGATTCCGGGTCGAGTCCGTCTGTATTTGGGGAATCCTTTGGATTTCTGATTTTTAAGTCAATGAATCTAAGCCGGTTTGAAAAATACGGATGCAGATTCCATGACGGACTATTCTGCACATTGATTCCCTGAATTACCACATGATCGCAATGGTTCAAAAATAAAAGACGAGGGCGCCATGCTCCGGTATAACACTTTGGATTCTTCCACCAGTTTTCATTATCGGCATTTCCATCGATGGTGCCCTGTCCGGTAATTTCGATATTTGATACATCGATTCCGGTAATAATCGCTGCATAACAGTTCAGTGGGTTACCTTCCCATGATCCCAGCAGATATTCACCCGTCTCATCATAGCTTTCTGTTCTTCCGGGCAGAACCGGGAATTTTTCACGTTCAGTAAATGCAGACAATACCGCTCCTTCGGCTAATTCCATGCGAAGATCGCTCTTAAGAAACAAACAAGATACTTTATATATACCTTCCGGTACAAGAACGCGCCCGTCTTTTGGACATGCTGCAATAGCACACTGGATTGCATTCGTATCGTCTTTTATTCCATCTCCGTATGCTCCGAACTGCTTAACATTCAATGTGACAAATTCTTTTTTCGTATGAAGAACCGCAACTGCCTCTTCAGCCTTCTTATAAAAACGAACGGTATATTCTGTGTCAGGCTGCAAATCATATAAACTGCAGACAATTCTGTCCGAAGAACCATAAAACCGGTCATTCAGATAAATATCATACGGTTCCTCCGTTGTATAATTACCTTCCTCGCGCAGCTCCACTACGGCAGTTCGTGCACTGACAAAAAGAACCTCCATCATCATATTTCGGATCGTATCTGAATTCCTGTTCCGGACTTCGCAGGTTGGCTCGTCTGACTTGTGATGAAGCTGCTGTTCTGATAAACGCTGATTTTCTTTACAAAACAACTCCTTTGTGTAAGCTGCAAGCGAACCGTCAGATTCACAGGCTTCTTTATTGAGAAGCTTTTCAGCAGAGGAACAATACTGTTCTGTCATAAGTGCTCCTAAACTACATCCCTGTACAATCGCATATGCTGTCTCCAGTAAATCCAAAGGAGAAGGATTGTCGTCTTCTGCTGATAACTGTCCATAATTTAATTCACACACTGCACGGCTGACTGCTTTTTTATATATAACCCGCAGCATATGATAATGCTCATAAATCATATCATCAAATAAACACAGGGAATCAGCCAGAGCCATAAGATATTCACCATCCGACGGCTGATACCGTTCATCATACTCTGTAAGCCAATGAATGAGCTCTCCGTAATGTGACTTCTTATTATAACGTGTTTCAAATAAAACCAGGAAAGGGAGCATGATACTTTCCATCTGTCCTGCCTGCGGACCGCTTTGTTCCGCATAGGAACACATCGCTGCAAGCTCGGTCTCGGATTTCGTTTCTTCATACGCGGCCACAAACTGCATTCCGGGATAGAAGTCCAAGTGCTGTATAAATGAATCCGTCTTCTTCATTCTGTCCTCCGTGTCTTATATAAATCCCCACCTTATCGACATCTTGTTCATTTTACACTATATATGCAATAAAGTCGAGAGCAAAAAGCTCTCG
>CAZRRN010000026.1:0-41723 GCA_964602475.1 uncultured Lachnospiraceae bacterium
ATAGCCGTCATTCTCTTGAACAGCATCCTCTGGCACACCCTGTTCTGTCCGGTTGTCTTCCGTATGGTCTTCCCTTGCAGCATGCAGCCTTTCCTTCTGTCGTTCTGCCTGTTCCGGATCATGCCATGCAATTCCGCCTTCCAGATTTTCCAGCAGGAATTTTCTTGCTGTCTTGAATTCATCCCCAATCATTCCAAGCCGAAGAAGCCATGTACGGAAGGTATACTTTTCATTCGAACTTCTGGTTTTTGCCCTGCTTGCACAGGACTGGCTGAGAGCCTGATTGGAAATAGCAAGGCAGAGCTGGATATAGGTCTTGATTTTACCCGCATGTGTGGTGGAATTGAACAGGCGGAACTCAATCGTCCCCTTTTGGAATACACTGTGGAGGTTCAAGCAGTGGTATCTGCTTTCATGGTAATGCTCATACCGCCCATCTGCCCCGTGATACCAGATTCGGCTGATTTCCTGAAGTGATTTTGGTTTCTTCCTGTTCAGTTCCTCAAGGAAATCCATCTCCACCTTTTTGCAGTACTGGTGTTCCCTTGCCACATTTACCTGTAATGCCTTGTATATCAAATCCTCCTTACTGGCCATGATATTCGTAATGTTTCGCAGGGATCTCGCCGTATGTGGTGCGGCATTAATATGAACATGAATACCGCATTTTTTACCGGCAACAGCCCCAGCACTGCGGAGCTGCCTTACCATCTCCTGTATGGTTTCAATGTCAGTATAACTACAGATGGGTGAAACAAATTCGACGCCATATTCCTGTCCGGCCGGGTTTCCATTCTCGTCAACAGCCTGAATACTGCCATCATACATAAACATCCATGATCTTCCCTGACCGTCACATGCGCTAAACTTTGAATAATATCCGCCGTCCCGCTGGTATCCATTCCCAAGATATCTCCCGATAGTTTCGGCGGCTTTCTCCCTTGTCAGTCCGGTCAGTTCAATCTCAATCCCGAACTTCTGCTCCCGCATATCCATCCGGACACCTTACCTTCCCCCGGCAGTTCCGAACAGTTTTTCCTTATACTCCGGTGCATGGACCATCAGGTTATAGCGTTCATTGCCGCATTTATACAGGCATACGCCCCTCTGCGGATATCGGATCAGGTTATATTCGCTCTGCTCCAGCTGGAGGTTTTCCGTATAAAACCTTGCGTCCACATTTCCTGCATTAAACAGAAAGGCATGGGTTGGGATGGAAAACAACGGCTTCGTATACTCCCGGATACCCTCAATATCAAAGTCCTCAAGGTTCTGGCTGGCAAGAATGACTGCGCTTTCCTTCTTCCTGACACGCTTCATAAAGTTTCTGATATACTCCACCGCAGTAAGGTTTGTCAGGAACAAATAGAACTCATCAATGCTGGCAGCGGTATGTCCATTGGTCAGAAGCTCATTTGACATATAAGAAAGGACATTGAACAGGAGTGCATTCCTGACATTCCGGCTCGCCTGCAGCAGTCCTTTTACCCCGAATGTCAGGAAACAGTTTGATGTGATGTTGGTGTGTCCGCTGAAAAACTGGGACTCCGCTCCCTTACACATGGAGTGAAGTCCCAGACAGATTTCCTGCAGCAGTTCTGTGGTGTAGAGCTGCCGTTCCTTTGTATCAAAGTTCCTGTACTCTTCCTCGATCAGGTCATAAAAGTCGGACAGTGTCGGATAATCCTCCGGCTTCAGCTTTGTAAAATCCGTGTTGTCCGTGATGTTCCATCGTGCATACAGCCTGCCGGCCATAATCTCAATCGTGTCAATCTGGCTGTCATTGAAGTCCTTGTAGGTACGGAAAAAGTCACGCAGAAAGGAGATGTGCTGGCTCAGCTTTGAGGAACACCGGAATGCTTTCGGAGCATCGCTATCCTCCGGGCTTCCGGTTTCGTCCCATGATTTTGGCTCAAGGACATTGATGATGTATTCCCCGCTCATTAAGTCAATGAAGCATCCGCCAAGATTTCTGGTAAGGTCAACATATTCATGTTCCGGATCAAGGCTCAGTACCTTCATTCCTGATTCCCTCATGATGGTAAGGATCAGCTTCAGGAGATGGGACTTTCCCTGCCCTGAATTTCCAAGAATGATGATGTTCGCATTGGTCTTGTCATCATCCCTCTGGCTGAAGTCCACAAGTACATTGCTGCCGTACTTGTCCCTTCCGATATAGAAACCGTGCCGGTCTGTTTTTCCTGTATAGTTGAATGGAAACAGGTTCGCAACGCTTGATGCCGGTAAAGCCCGCTCGAACTGTCCGCGGAACGCATTCCACCCTGCCGGATGGACACACACAAATCCCTGCTTCTGGCGGAGCAGGAGTTTGTCCACATTCAGTTTGGATCGTATGAGCTCGGTCAGTACCTCAGTCTGGAGGATTTTCAGCTTATCCATGTCCGGTGCAGACAGTTCAATATAAACTGCCGTATGAAGCAGTGGCTCACGGTTCCGGTGCATCGTGGCAATTACCGCCGTTACATCCTGAATGTTGTTCGCTGCTGTGATGGTTTCCTTGAGGTTCTCGGAATTTCCCTGCTTCATCCGGTTCCTGTTCACCGCGTTGCTGATGATTTTCTTTTCCTCCAGCGGGGATACCTGCCTCGTATAAATCCGCAGTGTCACCCCGTCCTTTTCTCCCAGATGGCGGAGGATTGCCTGCTCATCCGTGGCTGTCGGGTACTCCCTGAGTGCCCACACACAGCGGAAGGTGTTGCCGCAGATATAATGGTCAATGTTGAAATGGATGGTCGATGGGGCGACCATCTCGAGGAAACCCTTCATCCCTGTATCACAGGCTTTGGATGAAGCTTCTCCGTTTTTCTTTCTGTCTTTAGTCATTTAGGATCATCCACCTCTCCCCGTCAAATTTTTCGAACTTTTCTGTCGTGACATTCTGTTCAAAGTACACCGCAAAAATCCTTCGGATGTCTTCCTCCCCTGCCCTTCGTGCCGTAAATCCCTGTTCCTTCAGCATCTTTTCTATCCGGTTCAGGTAGAGGAACACATCGTTTTCCTTCTGTCCGAGCAGACGGATGATGAGCAGGAACTCCCTTGCCGTTGCCATCTGCAGCTGTATCCGGTCAAGATATCCGGCATCCATTTCAATCAGCTTCCGGATGACCGGGTTCTCCTCCTGTTCCAGACGCTTCTTCAGGTACTGCTTGTTTTCCTCAAAGCTCTCCCTCGAGTTCAGGCACATCATCTCAATTTCCGTGATTCCCTTCAGTACGGTCATCAGTCCGTAGATTCTCCCCGACAGGCTTTCCTCCGACAATACCGAGATGTTGCTCGGCTGGATCATGAAGTACACCAGATCCCCGTTCCGGTATGTCCGCAGACAGTAATCCGTCACCTCCGCTGCCCCCATCAGTTCTCCAGTGGACACCATATTCTTTTTACCCATTGTCCTCCCCCTTCCATTCAAAATGCTGCTGTTCCGCGATAAAATAAGCACAGGCATACTTCAGAAAATCCAGTATGCTGGTATCATCAAACTGCATGGTCAGGAACAGGCATATCCCTGCCGCCACGACCATGAACCACGAGCCTGATACCACAAGTATAAGTACCGCGAAAAGAAAAATGCATCCGGCTGCCGCCAGATCCTTCAGTTTCCAGTACCACATCTTTGCACTGGATTTCAGGTTTTCAGGGTATAAATACATCCCGCCCTCCTTTCTGCGGTGAATCCACCGCTTGTCATTCTATTCTTTCACCGGTCCTGCCGGAAAGAAAATAAGCAATCCCGCACAGTATGTAATCTACACACGGTATTACCACACTGTTTCCCAATGCCCGGTACCGGCTGCTGTCACTCGCACCAGGTATGTCCGTCCAGTAATCAGGAAATCCCATCAGCCGTTCACACTCAAGCGGGATCAGCTTCCTTACCAGCTTTGGCTTGTTTGTTTCCCTGTTTTCCACGATGCAGTGCCTGTCCTCGGTCGTGAGGGTATAGCTGATGCCCTGCTGGTATCCGCATCCGTTCCCGCCGCTTTTTTCTGTCCGGTTCACGACATTTCCTGCGATACAGTATGGTTCAGGGTTCAGTGCAAGCGGTGTATTGTTTCCGCCTGTACCAAGTGATGAAGTGATAGTCTGCGCCACTTCCACCGGGCCGGTATACCTTGTATCAGGACCGTGGTTGTCAAACAGGAGTGGCTGGTTGTTCCCTGACATTCCTGCAGCAGCAGTTATGGTCGGACAATATCCGACTCCAATCTCTGCCCCGCCCTGTCCGCTTGCCATGATGACAGGCGGATTGGAGCCGCCGTGTGCAATCAGGGTTCCCATCAGGTTCTCATAGACATCCATCCGTTCACCGCCCTGATCCATCAGGCAGATGACATTCCGGTTCCTGCCTGAAGCTTCAGGGCATCCTCCAGCTGCTTCGGCAGTACCCTTCCTTTTTTCTTTGACCTCCTGATAATTCCGCCACACGCGGTCGGACTCAAATAGTATTTCTCCGGCACTGTGTCCATTAAAATCTGCGACAAGGAAGACTCTGCGGCGTCTCTGGGGGACTCCCCAAAATTGAGCATCCAGTACCCGCCAAGCGACTGAGAATCCAGCTCCCATAATAAGCCCGGCAGCAGTCCATGTCCCTCCCGGCGGTCGAGGTATAGATACGGAGTCCTCCGGTATACGGCAGACTTCTTCGAGGACAGTATGGAAGTCTGCTCCTTTTTCGTTCCCGCTTGAGAAGGCTCCGGGGACATTTTCCCAGACCATATACCGAGGTCTTGCAAGGTCAGCTGTTCGTATTTTACGTTCCTGTCCAGTAAGGTTCCTCCTTCCGTCCTGTCTTCTCATTTCCCTGATGATACGCGTCTGTTCCAGAAACAAACCGGAACGGTCACCCGCAAGTCCTTTCCTTAAGCCAGCCACTGATAAATCCTGACATGGTGAACCTCCGGTAATGACATCCACCACCGGAAGGTTTGCTCCATGCAGTTTTGTGATGTCCCCGGCATGCTGCATCTGCGGCAGCCGGAATTTTGTTACCTTCATCGGGAATGGCTCAATTTCACTTGCCCATACCGGGGTGAATCCGTTTCTTACCCCGGCAAGCGGAAACCCGCCGATTCCGTCAAATAAACTTCCAAGTTTCAACCAATCACCGCCTTATTTCCCAACCGCCTTGATGACGGTCTTTGTCATATTGACTGCGGTCTGGGCGGCATACACGCTGCTCATGATGTTTGTCTTGGTGCTGGTATCCAGTCCGAACTGCCCGCAGATACGCGGCACCTCTGTTCCGGAAAGGATCAGTCCCATGCCGAGCAGGGGATGGTCTTTGGTTACCATTAGTCCCGCAACAAGGATTGTGGTCTGTAAAAATGCTGTCAGGCAGATACCGATGACCTGCTTGCACCACTGGACGAACCCGTCCGTATATCCTCTTGGTACGGAAAACATATACAGGCTTCCGACTGCCATCTGGATGACCAGTATCCCGCCCCGCTTCAGGTTAGCAAAGAATATCTTGATGACGGCATATCCCATCATGAGGAGACAGAAAATCGCAATCAGGGGACTTGTGATGGAACTGAACATATCAACGCTGAAGATGCTGGCCGCATAATCACCGATGCTTTTACTGATACTGAGTCCGGTAATTGCTGACCCGAAGGATGACTGTAAAGACACGCAGAAGGTATACAGGTTGATGGGAACAACAGAAAATAATCCGGCTGCCATAAATCCCTTGATGAAATTCAGGGCGGTATCCTTGATGCTTCCCCTGCTTCCCTGACACTCCATCGCACACTCGAATACCCCGACTACAATGCCGACTACATATAATGCCCAGCCAAGATAGGTAAAAAAAAGAATTACCGCACTCACCCACGGTAACTCCAGCAGTTCAACCCCCATGTTGTTCATCATGGAAAAGAATTCATTCAGAAAGCTGATTATCTTCCCATAAATCCAGTCGATGATTCCGTCCAGAACCGTATCGACCACGAAATCAAATATAAACATAAAACACCCCCTCTCCCGGAAAACAGGACATTACCGGCCATGCACCATACCCCCTGCTTCCTCCTGTACGGCCGACATATCCTGTGACTGGAAAATTTGCATGTACCCCTCAAGTGTTTCCGCAATCTTCCGGTAATCCGGCTCACTTGGGTGGTACGCATACCACTCGGCCTTCTGGTTATATACCCAGATGTGTGGTACGACACCATCCTTGAAATTCGGGTTTGCCACCGATTTCCTGCCAAAAAGGTCATCAAAGCGGAGCAGCATCGAATCAACCTGCCCCTCTGTCCGGTTCAGTATAGTTGCCTTCACTGCCGGGTACTCATTACTGACTCCGTTCTGGACGAACTCAAGTCTTGCCCGGATATCATCACCGATTGTTCCAAAACACGTCCTGCCAATATACCTCCTGTTCTGTAACAGATTAATATGTTCCGCAATCTTCCGTAGTTCCTGTTCAAAAAAATTCATGTACCCTCCTTAGATTCCGAGAATCTTCCAGACATACAGCGGTGCTGTCAATGTGAATACAAGACAGGCGAATAAAATGGCAGGGGCTGCCCATTCAAACTGACCGTGCTTTCTGTAATCAAAATATGCCGTACCGAGCTTTGCAAAGAAAAATACAGCGAGAACAAGATCTATTGCGGGGAACACAACCTTGTTTACCACGCTCTTAATCTGTACAGAGGCATCGTTCCATGTTCCCTCAATTGCTCCGGCAACATCGCCCTTTGCATAAGCGGTTGTCGTTCCAAAAAAACAGCTCACCAATAACGCAAGCATGAACATCAGCATCAGTTTCTTCTTCATAATCATCCTCTTTTCTGCGGTCTTTCCGCTTTTCATATTAAAAAAACCACATTGCTGTGGTTTTTTCTTTGATACCTTTATTCGTTAATCTCAAAATATTCGTATATGATTTCTTCTGTTCCGTCTTCCTCTATCAATAAATATACCATTCGGTATTGCCCATTGGGCGGACTGCCATATGTTTCAAGAATGTTTATGTTTATCTGGTTTCCATACAGCACCAGGGAATCTGCCTGCTTTTTTTGGATATTCGATATTACCGGCAGCATCCCATCGGATTGATCCGGTGGAACTGCATGCATCATTTCTTCCCTTGAGTCCAGCCTGCATACCATGACCCATCCCGGTCCTGCTTCATCATAGTATTCCAGCTCGTATTTCTGAATCAGGCTGCTGCTGTCTGATACATTGCAAAACTTTATATACAGAATACCATTGAGATAGGAACACTCTGTGACATTCACATGATCCGATGACAGATACATGGAATAATCCTTCGCTTCGGTAAACAAAGCCTGTGCCTGTTCTGCCGCACGAACCTTCATGCTGATTCCCGACAAGAAAAGCAGCATAATGATTACCATGACGGATATTCCCTTTTTTGTCCTTGAGGGATTGGTCATAATCCTGATCCTTTTTAATACATTTCCCTCTGCCATTCCTGATTCGACCAGCAGATTATCGTGTTGAAAACTCCGTCCTGATGCAATTTCAAGAAGGACCTGACAGTACTTCTTCTTTTCTTCTTCCTTCAGTCTGGCAGTAACGCCTTCATCACATGCTGTTTCACTGTCCTTCTTTGACAGATATGCTGCCACCCAGACCAAGGGGTGAAACCAGTAAACACACAGCACTGCCATCCTTAACAAATTCCAGAGCGGGTCGGCGTGCCTGTAGTGGGTAATCTCATGCAGCTTTGTATACTCATACTGGTCATCCATTGAAACCACCGCTTCCGGCACATAGATGGATTTCCACAGCAGGCAGGGGGCTGACAGTCCCTTAATCGTAAATACATTCAGCGGCAGATCCGTTATTTTTTCATAGAATTGTCTTTTCTTATGGAGATGAATCGCAAGCCGGATTAGCGGAATCAGGATTGTCAGCATCGTGATAAATGCTCCTGCAGCCCATATAACAGCTAGAATAAAGCCAGCCGTGATCTCTTTTGGAAGCTGTGATTCCGAAAAAACAGCCCCGCCTTTATTGGAAGGAACCGCAGGAGCATCCATTGTACCTTTCTCCTGTAAATCAATGCTTTCCCCGGTTCGGAAAACCACGCTGTCTGCCTTCCCCGATAGTTCAGCAATCGGCTGATGGAATATCTCCATGACGGAAGCACCCTGCGGCACAGCAATAAAGGGAAGAATCAGCAGCCGGACTGCAACAATTACCCACAGGCCGAACAGGAATCTTTTGCTCAGGTATTTACCGAACAGTATCCTCACCACCAGAATCAATAAAATCAGGATGGATGAGGCAATGATTGTCTCCGCCATTGGTTACTCCTTCTTCAGCTTTAATATCTCACAGATTGCATCGATATCCTTTTCGCTGATGTTGTTGTTTTTCACCATGGTATCAAGCATCAGTGCAACCTTACCATGAAACACCTTATTCAGGAATTCATCTGATTCATGCAGTTCTGCTTCTTCCCTGCTGACCTTCGGAAAATACAGTTTTGCCTTTTCACCTTCCTCAAAATAGACGGTGTCCTTCTCCTGCATTCTTTTCAGCAGGGTAATCACGGTATGCTTGCTCCAGCCTGTTTCGCCGGTCAGTGCCGCCGTTATCTGCGTGATTGTTCTTGGCTTTTCCCATAAGAGGTCCATGATTTTCCATTCTGCGTTCGTTACCTGCATCCTTCTATCCTCCATATCAATTTACAGCCACCGGCGGATAATGTAGCACATCCGCCGGGAAGCGTTTCCTCTGTTAATCGTGCATGATATATCCGGAACCTGAAACAGAATCTGCCTGATTCGCCAAAAACTTAACATAATAATTCTTGTATTGGTTCAAACCGCAAAAGCCAAGTCCGACAATGCTCTGAGGGTCACCGGTCCATTGCTGGACTACGTTATTCGATCCAACTTCGTAAAGCAATATCTTTATATCTGCTCCACCGGAATCTAATGTTCCCATTGACATTGCAATGCAATCTTCCGAATCTACATTAAAGTAAAAGTCGGTATAAACATAATTTTTCATGTTTACAATTGCATATTGATACGGGTTGTTTGTCAAGTTCCAGAATGAAGTTGGGATATTATCTCCCTTTGTCTCGACCAGTGTATGCACCTCAATGCTTTTATCCGACAGCAATGCATCAAATCTGGTATCTCCCAGTGCGTACTCCTCAACATAAGAATCCGAATAGTCAAAATCATCGATATAATTAACCATCAGATTATGCTTCGGGTCATTCAACAGGTCTTTATCAATTTCAGGTACATTTTTCATTTCCCCTTTTTCATACACAATGATATAAGGGGTTTCCTCATCCGATACCGCTGCTTTAGCAGACGCTCCTTCTGTTTTTGAAAACAATAATGCTGAACAGATTAACGCTGCGCAGAGTGCAAACGCTGAACCAAATATAATAATACGTTTTTTCTTCATACAATACCTCCTGATCTTTGCATGGTTACATCCAAAAATGGAATAGGTTACGATACTTCATATACCATTCGCGCGCACAGTTTATAATCAGTATCAGGTAGTAATGTGTCCACCTGTATTGAAGATATCATATACGAAAGCTTTTGTCAATAGAAAAAGGTAATAAATTGTATACCTAATAATTTTATTGATTACTTACCGGTGCGATGTGCCAGTCATCCCACAGGCTCCCGCTGATCCCGACCGAATCGGAAAGGTTCATGCACAGCATGCCGTCCGGTGTCCAGCAGTCCATCACATAGCTGTATACCCGGTAGGTTCCGTCCGGAAACCATACCGGAGTGAAATGTGTTCTTCTCCGGTAGGTGGAAAATTCGTTGCTCTTGAATTCAAACATTGGATAATATCCGCTCCGTGTCTGGTCAAGCAGCCTCCAATAAGTCTTGTAATAGAATTCCGGGAAGTAGCTTACCACGGTCTGTGGTGCTGTGGTTGCAGACGAATCACTGGAGCTATGTCCTGCCGTGACCTGTATGTTCACACCATAACCGCTCTTGGTGGTACTTTCTTTTGCTGTCGGTGCCTTTTCATCGGTGAACAGTTCCATGTCTGCGGACAGGGAGGCATGGAAATAATCAAGATAAAAATCCCACCAGCCTTTGTCAACCCACCATCCGTTATCCTGCCAGTAACCATGGCTGCTGGTACAGTCCTCCGGGCAGAGTATGCTATGTGCACCGGTGTAATAGTTCCAGCTGCTTTGCCATACCCAGTTCACATGCCACTTAGTTCTCCAGATGCTCCAGCTTGCAGAGGTCTTCTGTGCTCTATTCGGAAGCACTGCATTAACCGGCTGATATGCATTGTTGCGGTCATCTGCAACCGGATTCGGGGGTGGATTCTTATTCATGTCAACAATGTTTGCGGTAATCGTACTCCTGCTCGGAGTACCCCCACCGTATACATTCACTTGGATGGTCACCTGCCGTGGTTTTGCCGGTGTCCTCCACTTTACCCACACAAGCTGGGAACCACCATCCGGATAATATACATTCGTTACCGGATAAGTCCTTCCATCTATCTGAAAAAATACAGATACCGGATGGTCTGGATCGGCTTGCCCGCCACTCACGGTAACCGAAGTAATGACATCGGTATTCACCCTGTACTCCTGCTCTGCCGCTATGACTTCCACATCATCTGTCTCTGTAAACCGGACGATGCCAAGTCCCAGTGAGGAAATGATATCCTCATCCGAAGCTTTATCATCCAGCGGTCCGTCCCACGCCGGATATCCCAAGTCCGGTATTTCAAGGAACATGGCAAGCGGAAGGTTCTTGTGTGACAGCGATGGCATTCTGCGCCGTACCAGACCACCAATGAACTGGTCATATTTCGCTGCTTCTGTCGCGGTGAATGCTGTCCTCGTTTCTTCAAAAGTCACATACGCAATCGGCTCAAGCAGAAGTTTATAATCACCATTGATCAGTTCGCTAAAACGGACATCAAGGTAACCGGCAATACTACGAATCACCTGCTCATCGGTGAAGTAGCTTTTAATTGCTTCAATATTTACTCCGGCACTGGATGTACTGATGATCTGTGGCAGGGATTGTGCCGGGTTGATGTATTTATAACCCCCTGTTTTGACAGTTATTTCAGTACCCATAACATATGATGTTTTACACACCTTAACAAAGTGAACTCCAATATCGTCCGGCTGTTTGTTTGTTAAATCAATTGATTGAGATACCGGTACTCCATCACTCGCCCTCACGATAGTGACTCTGACTCCTTCATCCCTTCCTCTCCAAAAGTTTCGGTCAGAACCCTGTCCGAGACCGCCGCCGCCATTATCAATGTTTCCGTCACCGGTGGCAGATGCAGTTATCGGAACACTTACCAGCAGGGAAAAAGAAAGCAATAAAAAGAAAAACAGTCTCCTACACCGTTTCATACAGCTCCTTTCCACACAAAAAAGCACAGCTCATTCTCACTGTGCCATTTCTGTCAATTCGTATTTATTAGTCCATGATTCCTATCTTATTTCCATTCTCATACATGTCTTCTGCGTAGGTTCCCTCTCCTTCGCCTTCATACGGTACCCAGCCAAATCCTAAGACATACATGTATCCATCCTTCATATCTCCCATTTTAGGTTCTTCCTCATCCACCGGCTTTTTTGCTTCCTCTACTGTAGTATCCTCTTGATAAACTGGCTTTATATCCGGGTCCGTCAGGTCGGTTCCCTCTGCCAGTGCCGGTGTTCCAGTCGGCATCGGGTCCTGTTCCTTCTCCGGCTTTGGCTGTAGCTCCTGCACATCGTCCGGATTAATACTTCCGATATCAACAACTGATGCTTCGGTTGGCTTTGCTTCTTCCGTTGGTTGTACTTCATCGGTTGGTTTTGCTACTTCCGTTGGGTTAATTTCCTTCGTTGGCTTTGCTTCTTCCGTTGGCTCAACTCCTTCGGTTGGTTTTACTCCTTCACTTGGTCTTGCTCCCTTTGTCGGCTGCGGTACTCCGGTCGGTTTTGTTCCCCCGCTCGGTTCCGGTGCTTCCGTGGTATTTTTCGCTATGTTCTGTTCCCTATCATCATTCTCATTTTGTTCCTCTGTGTTGGTTTCAAACCGGTAATCCGAGATATCTTCTTTGTATAACCTCATTCTGATACCAATCACCAATACCACACAGATAACCATCAATCCTGCCAGAACAAGCCATTTCTTTGTCTTTTCGCTCAAGGTTTACTCCTTCCTGTGAAAAATCCAATTTCACATTAATCCCTCATTCCTGCGCGTTTCTAGTCTCCTGTATTTAGCCTTTATGCTTTTTTCGTCCATTGGTGTTCCTTCTATCTCACACCCTATCACAACTTCTTACAAAAGTCTATCAGAATGTAACAAGTCGTCCGTTTCCTGTCAAACCTGACTAAAACCTCTCCCGGAATGCTGCTTTTACCTGCAGCGTGATTGGCAATTCGGCTATCACCCTTCCGCCAAACCGTACCGGGATGCTGACCTTCAGGATAACCGTTGCGGCATATGTCCCATCCCCGGAAGCCAGTCCGTTATTTGCTATCTGCACCTTCAGCCCGTTGATACTGTACTCTGTTTCGCCGTTACGGTCTGTCCGGATATAGACACTGCCTTCCTCGGACAGGCCAAGAAGGTATGCCAGTCTTCCATACACATCCCCCTTGTCAACCGACACACGGAAGCTCCCCCTTGACGGTTCATAGCCTGCGGCATATCCTTCCCGAACACTGTGGTAGACCTCATTGTAATTATCGTTGATGACCGAAATAACCGCTGATTCCGTGGCATCCTGAATTCCGGATGCGGTAATCATCAAGCGGAAATATTCACTTACGCCGAAAACCACGAACAGAATTGCCAGCATGAGAACGACCGTCCACGGTACCATGCTGCCTTGATTTTCTTTCAGCAGTTTCCTGCCCTTTCTGAACCACTGCCTCATTTCCAGTACACCTCACTTTTCCCGGAAGCCCTTGCCCGGATGGTGACAGGAAAGGAAGCAAGCTCCCCAAACAGTCCAAGCTCCATTTCCAGTGATACCGTCACCGTTACTTCCTCATTCAGCTGAAGCTTTCCGGTATCGGTCCAGGTAACCACCGGGGACAGTCCTGTTCTTTCTTCCAGTGTCCTCTGCCGGTTTGTGGTTTCAGTTCCTACCCTGCCACTGATTTCTGCTTCCCTGACCAGTTCATCTGCAAAATTATCTATCTGGAGCTTTGTAATAAATACCGGAAACAACTTCATCGCCAGTGCAATCACAAGCATGGAGCAGAGGATGATTACCACTACATCAATGTATCCCTCGCCCCGCTGGTCCATCCGGAATCCCAGCACTTTGCGGTCATTTCTTTTATCAATGCTTTTTTCCTTCATCCCTTCCGCCTCCCTAAAATAAAGTGGCAAAGGATTTCATGATTTCAAATCCGATGATGACAAGATAAGTCAGCAGGAAACACATCATCATGAGGAAGGAATACTTCCGGATTTTCGATGGTATCTTAGCTGCCTTTGCTTTCAGCCTCTGCAGCTCCGCCTGCTTGAAATCATGGGTGAGCATCTGGAAATAGATTACCCCGTCATCCCCGCGCATGACACCAATCAGTCCCCTTACCACATCGGACAGCTGTGGTGAATTCAGTCTTGCTTCAAGCCTCGTCAGTGCTGCCTCGTAGCTGCCTGACCTCATGTCAGCACACACAATGTCCAGTTCCTGACGGAACAGCTCCCCTGCACTCTTTTTGTAATTTTCAAGAATTGACAATACATCCCTGCTGTTATGAAGCTCCTGTGTGACGGTGGAAACAAAGCGGTACAGTTCCCCGTCAATCTGTTCCTTCTTCTCCCTCAGCAGTTCCTCTGCCCTGCGTATCTCCTTGTAGTACACCAGTATCCCCAGCAGGATCAGCACAATCGTTAACAATGGGAAAATCAATAAAGCCGGGATGATGAGCAGGAAGATTCCCCCTGCCTTAACATATGCATATGCCTGATACACTTCCGGTGTCATACCGATTCCGGCGGCTTTCAGCGTGTGGGCGAGCCTGCCCCTCCTGTACTCATTCAGGCGGAGGACGTGTGACAGCTTTACCGCACCATCCAGTGCCAGTGCATCAATGGTCTTCGTCAGGCTCCGCTCCTTCTTCCCAGTATTGATCATTGCCTTCGTGGTCCGCACGGTCGGCAGCCGGAAAATTCCTGCAAAAAGCAGGAACAGTCCGAGGGCAAACAGCGGGACAAATAAAGATATGATTATTTCCATACGGCCTCCTTCTATGTCCGGTATTCCACCGGCTTGGTCAGCCGGATGACGCCTGCGGTGGACAGGAATATCAGGACGGCGGTAATCCCAAGCATCAGCTGGCCGATTGGGGTATGCATCAGGTTGTCATACCATGAACGGTTCAGGAAATAAAGCATCGGGATATTACCAAGCACAAGTACCACCATGGTCAGAAATTCTTTTCTCGGTTCAAAAACCATGTATTCCAGCTCCGCATTAACAATCCGCATGTCGGACAGTTTTGCCACCACCGGTGTCAGCGTGGTCTTCAGGGAACGGTCGTACAGGCAGTTTAGCATGGTATCCACCCACTCATGGAACACTTCATTCTCAATCTTCCCGCGCAGTTCCATGAGCCCTGCCTCGATGTCCGGGTCAATCAGGCGGATTCGGTGCACAAAACCTGCAAACACATTTTTCACCGGTGGATTCAGGTAATCAAGGTTTTCCTCCACTGCCGTGAGGATATCCTCGTTTCGGAGATATGCCGTCGTAATAATGGACAGTGCTGTTTCCAGCTCCGCCGCTACATCCTTTTTATAATGGTTCGAGGTCAGCTTGACATACCAGAGAGGCAGGAACATGAAACCAGCCGCTGCGACAGGAACAAGAAACAGGTTCCCGATTATCACTGCGAGTGCTGCCCCTGCTGCAAACAGGAGCAGGGAAATAGTACAGATCAGGGAAAATTTATCTCCCCGGTCCGTTGCCTCAAGGATATTTTTCACCTCCTCCAGTTCCCGCTTCAGGTATGGCTTTTTCTTTTTCTTTGCTGCAATCAGAATCTCATCCCGGATTCCCTTTGGGGAATCGAGAAGACGGCGGAAGATATTTCCCGTGAAATCCGTCAGCCGAATTCTGAATAATAAGAACAGACCTGCAATGATTCCGATGCAGGCCATCACCTGTAAGGTCAGCATACATTTTCCCCCTTTCCGATTCTTTCAAGCACTTCCTTCGGCATTCCATTCTCCAGAAAGCGTTTCTGTAAGCCCTCGGATATCCCCGACACTTTCCTGTGGGTTCCATTGATGATGAACTTATCCCCATCCATCCGGTTCTCCGTAATTTCATACCGGTACAGGGAACGGTAGTTTCTTGTTCCGTCCGGACGGATTTCACATTCCATGATTTCCATCAGCCTGCGTTTCCGGTTTTCCAGCTGTTTGGTGAACACTACGATGGGGAAGGCTTCTGTTACCAGTGCCATCAGTACCTCATCGTCCATGTCATACTTTCTTTTACATAAGGTACACATCCTGCGGTAGGTGGACTCGCAGCTGTTGCTGTGGATGGTGGTCAACACCGTATGCCCGGTTCTTGCCGATTCCTGTGCTGTATAGGCTTCCGAACTGCGCATCTCACCGACACAGATGACTTCCGGGTTGAACCGCAGTGCCATGTCGAGGAGCATGTCCTGGTCAATGTTTTGTTTTTCATTCTCACTTGCCCTTGTCAGGGTATGGATGACACTGTTAACGACTTTTCCATCACGCTCCCTGACCAGTGCCAGCTCCCTGCTCCCGTTCTCAATCGTGAATACACGCATGTTGTCCGGTATGGTGGTCAGCAGCCATCCGGCCAGTGTCGTCTTCCCGGAACTGGTCGAGCCTGCCACACAGATACTGATGCCGTACCGCAGGCACTCTGCAAGAAAAGACAGCATTTCTTCCGTTGCCGTACCTCCCCTTGTGAAATCCTCTTTTGTCAGGCTTTGCGGGTTTACGATACGGATGGAGGCGGCGATTCCGATATCCTCATCCACAAGCGGTGTCTTCAGTACCGCAATACGGATGTTCTTGCTCAGGTGTCCGAGTACCGCAGGGGATGCATTGTCCAGCACCATTCCTGATACGTGCAGCATTCTCCGTATGACATTGATGGCATGATCCGGTGATTCAAAATGCTCCTGCAGCTTTTCACACCTTCCGTCATTATACTGGACCTCGATATCCTTCCATGAATTAATATCAATTTCTTCGATCCCTGTCCCGAAGATGTATTTTGTCAGGAAGGAGAACTCCGCCATCTCCGTGTATAGGTCATCAATCAGCTGCTCCTGTGTCCGTTTCGGGACACAGATCCGGTAATCCATGATATATTTTCCGATGTATCTCTTAATCTGTGACCTGACTTCCCCGTTTCCGCCCTCCACCATCAGGGTGGAATACTTGCTTGATATATACTCCTGCACTTCCCTCAATACATCCGGAAATGTTCTTCCCCTTTCTTCCGCGGCAAAGAACAGGCTCTGGTTGCTTGTACTCATATACCGAACACCTCCCTGCTGATTTTCTCTATTTCCTTTCGGAATGCGCGGCTGTTCTTCAGGCACAGCTCCTGAAACAGTTCGCCGGATAATACCTGCATCTCCAGCTCCACGCTGTGCGGAAGACGAAATGCCACGCTTCCGAGTATCTGCTCAATGTGGCTGCTTGCCTCCTGTTCCCTTACATTGGAAGCCACCTTCAGCTGTTTTTCTGCATCCCACTTGTTATCCTTGAGCAGCGGCAGCTGGGCTGACAGGTAGCTGATGGATTTCAGGTCGCAATTTACCAGGCGGAGCACGGTATCCGCTTCCATCAGGGCAACCGCTGACAGGATATCACTTGCTATCGTGCTTCCGCAGTCAATGACCACAAATGGTGCAACCTCCCTTGCCTGTTCCAGCAGTTCCACCGCCTGAGCCTGTTCATAAGGCGGGTAGGTGAACACATTCTCACCCTTTTGGAGTCCGAGCATGGAAAGATAGGGATTCTTCCTCAGAAAAACGCAGTTCTGTTTGATTAGGTTGGTTGTGATGTGGGCTGCTGCAAGGACGCTTCCGAGGGAATTCTCATTTTCCAGCTCTGATTGCGGGCAGACGCAGGGAATTGCCGGGGTTGTCATGTCGGCAAAGATAAGCAGAACATTCCGTTTTTTTCTGGCCAGGTAATCTGCAAGCTTGACTGCCACGGTTGTTTTTCCGCTGGACGGGCTGCCCCATACTGCAAGGATTCCGCCCTCTGTTTCTGGTTCTCCACCTTCCTTTGATGCATTCCGTCCAAAGATGGAATTATTCTTAAAGCTGAACACTTTTTGCCCTCCCGTCTACTCTTTGAAATTCTCGTAACTCCTTGATTTTACTGGACTTTTCGAGCTATCGTGGTCTGCCTCATCCCCTGATGAAATGCCACTTTCCGTTGCATTGCCCCAATCTGTTGCATCGTCAATATTCCCTGTACCATCACCGGATTCCATGCCATCCAAAAACATTTCCTCCGATATGAGGTCACCAAACAGTTGGAACAGGTTTCCCATATTCCATGTGTCAGCAGTATTTTCATCCGTATTTTCCCCGTTCAGGAACAGTTCCTCCAGTACAGTTTCCTGCTCCCGGATGAATTCTGCGGCTTTTTCCGTTGTTCCCCGGTAAACAAGGGAAAGATGCATCGTCCCCTCACACTCCAGTTCTGCCAGAATCCTGCTCTGTTCCGGGGTGGCAAGCAGTGTCACGGTCGCCGGAAGTTCTTTTTCTTCCTCTGCCGTTTCAGCTCCAGTTTCCGTATTGGCATCAAATCCGGTCTTTGCCGTCACTGCGATGACTTCTACATACTTCAGCTCCGGCGGGATGACCGTTTCTCCCTTTCTCTGGTAATCCGGTGCAATGACAGACACGATATCTCCCGACATGAGCTTTCCTGATAGGCCTTCTGCGAAACGGCCAATCGTGATGGAAATTGCCTGTTTCTCCCCGCTCAGGCCGTAAAGATAACTGTTTTCTGCAGCCGGGGCTTCCGACACCTTCCCCGGCAGAATGAAATCGCCTGTGAAGATATCTGCTGTCAGGTACTTTCCTTCCACATCCTCTATCCTGCGGCATACCCCTGACGGAAGGTTATAGCTTCCGACTTCTACTTCCGCCAGCATATCCTTTGTGACCACTTCGCCGGATAATGCGTTTTTCGTGACTCTTACCACGGTTGTCTTCTTCGACAGCCCTGCATTGAACAGTGGCGTCAGTACAAAGCAGATGATAAGTGCAATTACGATGCAGATCACGCCAAGCACCGTTCTATTCTTAAAAATTCTCATGATTTCGCCTCCATGCGGTGACTGTATTCCGGGAGCCGCTCATGGCAGCTGGTCTGCACCGCTCAAACCTTTCAAGTGTAAAGCATACTTTCACTTTATCCCCCAATCCATAAGTTGATTACTGTTCCGAGGAAAAGGAAGGGAACAAGCGGATAGGCCTGTCCCCTTTTCTTCTCCTGTTTTCGCTTTTTTCCCATTCTCCCGCAGGATATCCTGACGCAATGGAAGCAGAGCAAGCTGCACAGTGCAAAGAGCAGGGATATCACTTCGCCATGAAATCCCAGCACCATGCCGGCTGCCCCGACAATTTTTATGTCACCTCCCCCGATACCTCCGGCTGTCATGCCAATGAGCAGCAGGGGGAGGGCAGCGAGAAATCCCGGCATCCGCCACGGTTCCGGCGGAAGGAAACTAAGCAGTACCATACATACACATATGCTGTTCGGTATCATCCGTTTCTTCAGGTCCGATACCGATGCTGCAAATAACAGGGACAGGAAAAAAGCAAGCCGGATTGTGTCCAGCCATACTGTCCCGCTATTTTCCCCCATAATTGAACATTTCACTGATTTTCGTGGTCAGTGTCGGCATTACCACATCGCCAAACAATGCATACAGTCCTGCCAGAAGCAATGCCCCGAGTACTACCGCAATCAGGATTTTGACCGCCGTATCAATATAGCCTTCCCCTCTCCTGTCCTTCAGCAGATATCCTGCCTTTACCATCACGTCAGCTGCCTTGCTGCTTACCTTGTTCCATAACTTCTTCATAATAATTAATCCTCCTGATGATTTGTTTTTTTTCTTCACATTCCTGCCATTTCCATTGGCTGCCCTTCCGGTGCTTTCATTCCATGATGTTTCTGTACGCTGTTCTGGCTCTGTGTGACTGCATTTTCATATGCCGTCAGTACGGCATTATGGAGCTGGTCACGGCACTCCTTTGTTACCGGGAAACAGATATCCTTGTATTCATTCCCTGCCTTATAGCTTGGCATGGATACAAACAATCCCTTGCTTCCCTCAATCACCTTGATTCCACGGACCGCAAACGCACCGTTAATGCTGAGTGACGCCGTTGCCTTAATGGAGTCCTCCGGTTTCATGGACATAATCTTCACATCAAAGTGCATCGGGTATTCCGGTACTGTTTCCACATTTTTTTCGTTCCCGGCTGCTTTCTGTAATACTTCCCGTTCCGCTTCCTGCTGTGACTTCTCCTCCCTCTGAGGATTCGTTCCTGTTTTTCCTTTTGGCATCGTTTTCCGCCGGGGTGCTTTCCCCGGCTCTGCCTCCTTTCTATTTATGCTTCTGATGGAACAGCTGGTTCTTCCCGAAAGGTAATCTCGACAAAATCCGTCCGGTCAATGTAAAAGAACCTGCTCACTCCTTTGGCTGACAGTTCCACGACATCCGAGATGGACAGCGAATGGCCTTCAAATTCCTTCGGTGGATTCGTATTGAACCGCTCCCAGATGGCTTCGAGGTCAGCCTCATCGGTTTCTGCCTCGTACACTGTTTCGTATTCTGACGCTGCCGGACTTCCATAACCCTTCTTTTCCCTGTCGTTAAGGCTGATGAACCGGAGCAGGATGGGGGTATCCTTTTTCATCTGATGGATACGGAGCAGGATGCAGTCTTTCACGGCTTCCAGTTCCTCCGGTCTGGTACCTTTCCGGGACAGTCTGTCATAGATTCCTTCTTTCACCACCACCTCCAGTTTTTCTGCTGATTCCAGATAGTCCCTGAGTTCCTTTTTATCAAACATGGAATCGATTACTGCTTTTTCACCAGATAAATATCCGGCAGGATTCCCATAGTACATCAGTACCCCGTCATGAAAAAAAACCTGTTTCATTCCTGCACCCCATTCCCTGCAACGCAGTTATTTTGTTTCCTCCTGATTGTTTTCTGCATACCGCAGGATTCTGGAGGCAAGTGCCACCTGTTTCTCATGGCTCATGTTCTTTACTGCGGCATGGATGAACGCCTCCACCGATTCCGCATCCTGTTTCCCTGCTTCCACGATATCCACCTTTGCCACGCACACCCTGCCATTCATTACCGACAGCTTCACGATATCTCCCTGCTGCAGGTCTGTTTTCTCCCTGACCTCTCTTGGGATCAGTACCCTTCCCTTTTCATCCAGCAGCTTATAAACCGGTCTTGCCATGTTCCATCTCCTTTTCCGTGGTCGAATGCAGCACCACATTCACCTTCTCCTTTGGGATTCCAAACTCCCGGAAGATTCCCATCAGCTCCGGCGGGACACCGTTATCCGCTTTTACCATTTCTGTGGGCAGGATCATAATTTTCTGATCCATGCAGACAATATCGATGTCAGCATCCACTGGTATCCCGGCCTCCTCAAGCAGTTCCCTCGGAAGCTGGATTGACAGCTCCTGCTCGCTTTTACCCGCCTTTGTGAGGATGAATTCCTTCGATGGGTTCTGAAGGCTTTCCTCACTGTCTGCCACATAGAGCAGATTGACTTCATCCCCCGTATGGATGTCCATCCTCGACAGTGCATCGACCGGGATAGCGATGCGTCCCTTCTCATCCAGCTGCAACCTTAAATCAACCAACTGAAGCATACTTTTTATTCCTCCTTTTCCTGTGCCCTGCACATTTACATCCATTATCCTTACTGGTTTCCCTAGAACAGCTCAAACAAGGTCAGCTGTGTCGGCTGGCTGTTCTTCCGTTCCGCCATGTCATAATTAGCAATCAGCACCTCCTGAAACTCGCTCCCGCCTTCATACCTCTGGGCGAGGTTATTATTCCGGCTGACTGCCTCAATCGTATAACCCTGATACAGTTCCCTGATGTATTCACAGTCATTATAGGAGACCAGAAACTTGCCCTGTATTCCGGCAAGCGTATCACGGAGCCTGATGTGATCCTCTTTCCGGAATACAACTTCATAGTGACCTTCCGTTTCATAATACGGCGGATCGCAATAAAAAAAGGCATTCGGCCTGTCGTACTGACAGATGAGTGCCTCAAAATCCTTATTTTCAATGACTGTGTCCTTGAGCCTGCGGTTTGCTTCCCACAGGATGGTGAAGGTCTTCCGGATATCAAAATCCTTGCAGCCATACGAGGTACATCCGCTTCCGTAGCTGTAGCGGATAATCTTATAAAAGGCGGCTGCCCTTTTCACATCCCCGACCTCTGCCCGCTCCATCAGTATTGCCCTGATTTCCCCTGCCTCCGGTTCTGCAAGGTAATGGTTTACAATCTCCAGCTCCTCCGACAGATGCTCCGCCTTGAATTCTTCCATCATCAGAAATTTCCGGAGCATGAAGAATTCATCCCTTGAGTTCAGCGGCAGGAATGCAAGTTCCTTGATCAGTGCCATTGGCCGCTCTTTGACACAAAAAAAGAGGTTTGCAAGATTCGAGTTGAAATCATTGTAAACCTCCATGCAGTGGTCGGGCGGCTTTCCGAAAAGAACCCAGCCTCCGCCGCCAAACACTTCAATGTACCGGTCATAGGAGCTGGGCATCCTGTAGTAAATCATTTCCCGCAGGGCTTTCTTTCCGCCTACCCAGCTGATGAAACTATTCAATTGTGTTTTCCCCTTTCAAATAAAATGGATGCTGTGTCTTCTACAGCACCCCGACCTGTTTCAGCAGTTTCACGATATCCCGTGCTCCCTGCTGGTACATGGATTTTACCTCCATGTCATGGTATTCTGCCATTGTCCCGAAGTATTCTTCACATTGTTGGATTAATTCCGGTTCCTTTTCACTTAACACCTGAATGAATGCCTTTTCCTCATTCATCAGTTTCCGATACAGCGTTCCTGTTTTCTCATCATTATTCAGGTTTTCTTTATACTGTTCCAACAATTGTCCGAGGAAATCCTCCAGCATATCATCAATCTCCATGTAAATATCCTCCTTCGCGTTGTTGCCGTTATACAAACAATACTCTATATTCTGAAATATATCCAGTGTAATCTGACATTATTTACAGAATAATCAGGCTCTGTTCCGGTTCCGGTTCTTTCAGTTCACTTTCTTTTTTTATATAGTGTCCTCCATCAGAATTCCAGAAGCTGACATAAAGCTCCCTGTCACCGAAGTCAATTCCCCGCTGTTCAAATCCTTCCCCCCATCCATCACTTTCCTGTCCGTCCCAGAACTCTGCCAGTTCATGATACTCCTCATCATCTAATGGTTCTTTCAGCCTGCATTCAAGTACTCCATATAACTCACCCTGATATGCTTCTACCGTAGGCCTTGCATCTACCACCTTTCCGGCCACATTCCTGCTTCCGTGGAAGTAACTCATGAGTCCCCTTGCTGCTTCACCCGGACTGGATTCTCTTCTGACTGCTTTTTTAATGTCATCTTCATATACAGTCAGCTGGCAGCCATCGAGTTCCACCCTGCCGGAATCATCCATGTCTTCTTTTTGATATTCTGCCGCAACCAGGGGGCTATATAGTTTCAAGGAAATCAGTTCTCCTTCAGGAAGCTCAAGGTACTTTGCATATTCACCAGAGTAACTCATTACTTCCATTCCATTGTTCCTTGAAACAACAAGGCCATCTTTGAGAAAATAATGAAATGCTATCTGGTCATTTTGATTCAGCATATTTTCTCCCAATGCCTCAAAATTAATAAAAGGAAGCAGAAATGAATCAGCTTTAAGATTACCATCAGCCAATGCAACGTGCTTTCCGTATTGCTCCATGTCAAGAACATCGGGGAACACATCGATGCTATTCAAGCACCGTGATAAAGCAGTCAGTTTCGTAAACTCGTTCAGGTTCATCGCCTCGGCAGCCATCTCAAGCTTCACCATATCATGATCGGAAAATCCCTTAACTGCATCACAGAATTCATTGAGATAGGTCAACTCTTCTGCTGTCACCGTCTGGTTGAATTTCTCCAAAAGGTTCTCAGGAAGTATATGCATTCCTATTGTTATGGTACAGTCGGCGAGACGTTCCACTCCAAGCCGTGCTTTTACTTTATCTACGCTGGTGATATCAGCCGGGAGATACAGTGACTGTTCATCACCTGACTGGTTTGCAATCCTGACAATCAAATTCGTTTCTTCTGAATTATAGAGATATTCCGGGAACAGCCTTCCATCATACACCTCGGATATTGTCCCTTCTCCTACCAGTACACCATGCTTCGTTACGCTCGTCCTGCTGTTTTGAATAGTATCTTCTGCGAGTTTTACGAAATCAACTCCATTCTCTTCATCCTTTGTCATTCCTCCATACTTGTCAAAGTAAATCTGTTTCCCCATCCTGTTCAGGTCGGAAAAATCAGACAGCAGGTGAAACTCTGATTCTGAAAAGGTAAGGTTAATCAAATCCTTCATGTCCGTGATTCTATTTTCTTCTGCATAGACCTGAATTTTCAAGGCCTGTTTTTCCGTCATGCTGTCCATTCTCTTGAAAAAGTAATTGACCTCATCCAAGTTCACTTTCATTCCGTCAAGGTGCTTCATTACAGATTCACCGACATTCTTGATTTTGATTGTCGCATAGGGAACTGCATCCTCTATCCCAATCACTCTGGCAGCATTATTTAGTTCCTCGTCCCTGCACGGAAAATGTACGTTTACACTTCTGCCTGTATCCCGATTGGTAATCCTGATTTCCTGTATTCGTTCCATCTCAAACCTCCCAGCTTGTAACTTCAACTCCACACCGCCCAATCACAAAAGCATTCACAATCACTTTCAAAACAGCATCCGGTATCAGATCTCTGTCCGACATCTCTGACAGGCGAATATGTTTTTTGTTATGGTACACATCCTTTGCTGCATGAAACAATATGTACTGTTCCAGTGTGACACTGCCAAGCCGGATCTGGTCGAAGCAGATAGTATTGTGATAAATCATTCCCTTGACCTTCTCCCATAAAACAGCATCGGCAGAGAGCAGAAAAATAGCTGCAGCAAATCTCGGGGCATTCTGCATGTAGCTTCCATTTGATCCTGTACGCAGTGTATAAAAGCAGCGTCTGTGCTGTTCATTAAAAAACATCAGTTCCTTTTCCCCGCTGGAGAAAATGCAGTCAATTCTCTTTCGCAAATGCTCCATCTGCATCTTACTGATGACCAGTCCCATCAGTTCTGCATAGCCATTTTTGCGCATCTCCTCCATGTTCATTGTAAGGAACACACCATGACCTCTTGGCCGGTATCCCGGCGGCTGTTTCATCTGCTGTTCAAAAAAGTAATCCATCTGTTCTCCTTTCATTTCACCAGACAAAAAAAGAGGCAGTATCTATTTTTAATTTCAAAATAAATACTGCCTCAGTCTTCTTTTGTTACATGTTTACCTGCATTTCAATTGATGGTTCATTTACCATTCTGCTTAAGTCTTCTGTTCTCAGATTTACATACTCACCTAAAGTCATATTGATTCCTGCATAATTCAAATCACCTTTCGGATAATATGATCCATTCTCCAACGGTAATTCCTGTTTTGATATGATTGTACCCCAGTGGTTCACGAGAACAAATGGCTTTACTTCACAGGCAATTCCACAGCAATCATCATCGTGCCTTACATCATAGCAGAAATTATTTGCAGGAATTGACCTTCTGTCGATTCTAGCATTTGTAAAAAGAACCGGTACGTCATCAAGGATAACCAGTTCAAAGCTTTCATTCTCTGCTCTAATGACTTTGCTTTCCTCCTTTCCTGAAATAGTCAAAAAATAATACAAAAGCTCAAAAAACCGATTTGGTATCTATAAAAACGGGCAAAAAAAGCGGGCAAAAACTTGCCCGAAAATTTGCTCATTTTTGCCCGAATACCACAAGATGTTGTGGTTAAATGCTTCTATTTTTCTCTTTATCCACAAGCTGTATCCAAACCACGCACTCAACGTGGATGCTCTGGCAGAATGCATCTACCGCTTTCACACGCTCCAGCTTATAGTCCTCCGCACAAAGGAACTTCAGATCTCGTGCAAGCGTTGCCGGATCACAGGAAACATACACGATCCGTTCCGGTCCCAGCTTCAGAAGTGCCTCGAGAAGCCCTGTATCACAGCCCTTTCGCGGCGGATCTACGATAGCAATCTGTGCCGGAGAGGTTTCGCCGTTCCGGCTGCCGGAAGTTTTATTTTCAAGGAGCTGCGGCACAATTTCTTCTGCGGCTCCGGCATAAAACTCCGCGTTTGAAATGCCGTTCAGTGCAGCATTTGCCTTTGCATCCTCAACAGCCTCTGTAACAATCTCAACTCCGATCAGATGTCCCGCGGAACCGGCAAGATACAGACCGATTGTTCCGATCCCGCAATACAGATCCCATACTGTTTCTGTCCCGGTAAGTCCGGCAAATTCCTTTACTGTATCATAAATCACCTTGGTCTGCACCGGATTAACCTGATAAAAGGACAGTGGGGAAATACGGTAGCTGACTTCCCCGATCCGGTCTGTGATAAATCCATTCCCATAAATGGGAATAATCTTGTCTCCCAGAATTACATTGGTATTTTCACGATTCACATTGATGCACAGAGAGGAAAGCCGGTAACCCGGCTTTTCAAAGCCGTTTGGCATTTTATTCTCTGATCCGGCTGTTGCTTCTATATCAGCCTCCCTGCCAATAGGGTTCCGGTTAAATATCTGCAACAGGCTTTCAGTCAGTTCCTTTCGAAGTTCTTCTTCCTTCAGACGATCTTTCGTAAAATGGCTCCCATTCAGAACCAGACACACCATAACCTCTCCCGTAGCAAAACCGACCCGCAGTAATATATGACGAACCAAGCCCTTTCCGCTCTCCTCATCATAGATGCTGATGCGGTTACGGGTCAGAAAGAGACGCAGCTCCTTTACAAGCGGCTGCATTATCTCTGCCTGAATATAGCAGTGCTCCGTATCGATTACGGTATGAGAATGTCCTGCGTAAAACCCGATCCGTATTGTTCCGTCATTATCGCATGCCACCGGAAACTGAGCCTTGTTGCGGTAATACCATGGATTCTCCATTCCGCTTATTTCTTCCATCGGCGGATATTGAAAGCCCCCAATCCGGACAAGGCAGTTTCGAACCTTATTATTCTTATACTCCAGCTGGCTCATGTAATTAAGCTGCTGCAGCTGGCAGCCACCGCACTTTGAGGCAAGAGGGCAGCGTGGTTCAGTTCGATTCTTAGAAGGAGTTTTGATTTCAAGCAGTCGGGCATAGCCGTAGGAGGCTTTTAATTTCATCACGGAAGCACGAATCACATCGCCCTGAACTGCTCCCTTTACAAAGAAAGGAATTCCGGAGGCTTCCGCTCTCCCGATTCCTTCTCCTTCTGAACCAACATCAGTAATCATCAGTTCGATTATATCGTTTTTTTTGTAATTCAACTTTATCCCTCCATCGTTGTTTTCCTGACATTCGACTCAAAAAGCCGTTGGTATCCAAGCCAGTCGCTCTTTGTTTCGGAATTACTGTTCTCCGCTGCCGCAAAGAGTTCCTTCATTGTTTCCATTTTCGCATCAATATTATCTGCAAAATTAAGAGCGACCGCTTCGGCCAGCGCCGGCTTCTTCGGTGAGCCGTATTCAAGTTCCCCGTGATGTGCAAGGATGCAGTGGCGAAGCTGTGAAGCCAGAGTAGGCGGAAAATCCGGTATTTCCTTGATCTTCTCGCTGACCATTTCGGCACCAAGAACAATATGACCGATGAGATTCCCGTCATCTGTATAATCATTTTCAGGGAATTCTGACAGTTCCCTCGTCTTTCCGATATCATGGCATAATGCGGCTGCAATCAGCAAATCCTCCTGCAGCAGCGGATACTTTTTCGCAAAAAAAGCGCAGTTTTCTGTTACACTTAGTGTATGCTCTAACAGCCCTCCCATAAACGCATGATGTACGCCTTTTGCTGCAGAACTCTTCTTAAATGCCCGGATAAAGGACTCGTCTTTGACAAAAAACTCCTCCAGAAGAGCTTTCAGATGCGGCTGCTCCATTCTGGAAATGAACCCCAAAAGGGTATGGAACATTTGATCAATGTCCCCTCCGGTCGTCGGTACATAGTCCGCCGGATCATATTCGCCCTCAGAGCACCGCTGAACTCTGCGGATATTCAGCTGCAGAAGACTGTTAAAGCTTGTCACCTTTCCAGTCACACGGATATAATCCTTTGCATCAAACTCTCCGATTCCGGGATTGCTGTCCCAGATTTTGGCATCAAGATCACCCGTCCGGTCTGTTAAAATCAGTGATACATATTCCTTTCCTGTTTTAGTCTCAAGGTATCGCACCTGCTTACACAGGTAAATTTCCTGAATATCATCGCCTTCATGCAGTGTTTGTATATATTTCATCTTTTCTCCTTATACGTTTTCTTACACTCTTTTTTAATTCTTTTCGTAATTCTTTTCTTGATTCTTCTCTTTTTTTAATTCTTCTCTTTTCGACAGTCCTTTTTGATATATCAAACCAAACGCAGTTAATATAATCGTCAGCAGTACAATCCACCAGAAAAAACCAATTCCGTTCCCGTCAATCCGAAACCATCCATAGGTTTCATAATCCATAAAATAATACGGAAATTTATCACCTGAGGAGCTGAAGCATCTTCCTGTCAGTGAACAAAACACCACATAAATACAGTAATAATAGGATGGAATTACCGCCAGCAGACAATACCATTTTTTCATCTTCATCCCGGAATCAAACAGGAGCATATCCACAATAGAAAGAATCGGAATCAGATAATGAAGCGGAAGACTTGACCATGACAATGAGTATCTCCAGTTAATCCAGGGAGCAAGCAGAAATGCATACACGAAAAATGTCAGGGTAATCGACACGGTGGCAATGTATTTTACTACATAGAGCCAGTTCGGTATTGTTGTCTGTGGCTTTTTCAGGCATATAATATCAAATACCAGAAAAACTATCATCACTGCAAGCATCCAAAGATTGCTTTTGATTGTGTAAAACCGAAACATTGTTCCATCACCTAATGCTCCGCCATGAAACACAGAGGTCATTATCCCGGTAATTCCCATAATAATGATTAACAGCTTAATTCCAATAGCCGCCATACGTTGTCCCGACATGCTATCCTCTTTTCTGTGTAGTAAAGTTTGTTGTCATATTTGCCACAGGTTTTCATCTGTCGGACAAACTTTTAACTCTTTATCTTCTGTTTTTTATATGATACAAGAATAACCCACTTATTTCATAATGTCAATCCGTGATACATTTGAAAACAGGTAACAAATACCACTTTTTTTCTGTACAAAATGAGTCTTTTGTGCTAATATGATTAAAGTTATTGTAGCTGTAGCTAACGGGTCTAGTCTGCAATAATTTCTTGGGGGTCAAAAACTATGGAAGCTTCTACAAAAGAACGGCATATTTACCGGTCTGCCGTAATGGTGTGTATTTTTCTTGGGGCTGTCATCTTGTTGGCAGATTGCTTATTAACAGAATATGATGATGTTAAGTTCACATTTACAAAGCCGGAGTACTTTAATTCAAACTGGACTTTTCTACGTGACAATCAAACCGACACTGTCATTGATCTTCCTGTGAAACGGGATTTTGTTACCGGAGAGGTTGTTAACCTGATCAATACGCTTCCCGCAGATTTATCTGATAACTCAGAGCTTTTTTTTCGAATTGCGCATAAGGCTGCAAGAGTTTACGTAAATAACGAACTTGTATATTCCTTTGGTAACGATAAGTTTTTCTTAATCGGTAATACTCCGAATTCTGCATGGCTTGAGATTCCTCTTAATTCCTCCATGGCAGGACAGGAAATACGAATCGAATTTACCATCGTTGACGGCAGCTATTCTAGATCCATCAATAATATATTTATCGCTCCGATTAATACGGCTTTTTATTATGTTTTACTGGAACGGCTGCCTAATCTGATTATCTGTGCAGTCTCCTGTTTATTCGGTGTGCTTTTGTTATTTGCCGGAATAACCCTGCGAAGATATGGCATCTCTAGATCTCTTGTACGGCTCGGACTGCTGGCAATCTTTATGAGTATCTGGCAAATCTTCGGCACTAAGGCTCTGCAGGTTTTCTTCGGTAATATGAACTTTGTTCTGAATGGAGAGTTTTACGTATTTCTTGTGGTTTCTCCCCTGTTTCTCTGGTTCTTCCTTTCACTTCCCCAATTTTCAAAAAGTAAGGTGATTCACGTCCTCTTCTGGTTTTCCATCGCCCTCTTTGTCATCATTCAGTTTCTTGCCATAACCGGAATCGCATACTATATGACGACCATGTATGTTGTACATGCTTATATATTTATTTCTGTTTTATATATCTTTATTTATTCGCTTCTTTTAATTATACGGGGCGAAAAGAAACGAGCATATTCTCTTCCCTTGGTTGCAATTTCTGTTTTTTTGTTGTCTGCTTCCATCGATATCATACATTTTTATCTTCCTTCATTTGACAGTGACGAAACCTTTTATGCAAAGATCGGTTTTCTAATTTTCCTGATTCTCTGGAGTTACAATCTTCTGACTGAAGCCACCCTGGTTTGCAAGGAAGCTGCACAGGCAGAGGTATACCGTCGTCTTGCTTATGAAGATTATATGACCAAATTAAGAAACCGGACTGCTTTTGAGAAACAGCTTGATCTCATCAATTTCTACCGTAAGGAGACCACAATCATTATCTTTGACCTGAATAATCTGAAAACAATCAACGACGAGTATGGTCATTCGAAAGGAGACCAGATTCTGATTTATGTTGCCGGAATACTAAAAGACACCTTCGAGTCTGAAGGTGTCGGTTACAGAATCGGCGGAGACGAGATGTGTATCCTGACTACCTCTCCGATTAATCATGTTCTTTTGTTTAAGATCAAGTCTCTACACGAAAAAATTGAGCAATGCACCAATGAACTCGGAATCAGCATTTCCATTGCTGTCGGATATGCCCGTACTGATTTTGCTGATGATGTCGATACCACCACAACCTTTAACGAAGCGGATCGTGCTATGTATCAATGTAAAAAACAAATGAAACAGAAGCTATCTTGATTCCAGAATATTCTTTACCCCGTCACAGATTCTCCGTGCCACCACCGGGTTATTCATGGTATAAAGGTGAATTCCCTGTACATGATTTGCAAGCAGATCTATCATCTGACTGAGAGCGTAGGTCATTCCGGCATCAAACAGCGCTTCCTTATTCTCTCCATACCGGTTCAATATTTTCCGAAACTGTTCCGGAAGGGTTGCACCGCAAAGCGAAGTAATACGTTCAGTCTGGGCTTTGTTGATTACCGGCATGATTCCTGCAGAAATCGGCACTTGAATTCCTGCAATTCTACAGCATTCCTCGAAATCATAAAAATAACGGTTGTCACAAAAAAGCTGTGTAATCAGAAATTCTGCTCCGGCATCCGTTTTCTCTTTCAGATGAGAAATATCTTCCACTCGTCCCACAGATTCCGGATGACACTCAGGGTAACATGCTCCCGCAATGCAAAGCTCTGTATTGTTATGTAAATACTGTACCAGCTCTGTTGCATGGGAAAAATCCTTCTTTGGTTCAATATCCGGATTTCTATCACCTCTCAGTGCCAGAACATTTTCGATTCCGTTTGCACGTAGCTCATTCAGCAGATAATCAATCTCTTCTTTATTATAATTTAAGCAGGTCAGGTGTACCAACGGTTCAATTCCATAATCATACTTAATTTTGTTTGCAAGCATAATTGTTCTGTTATTATTGAGGGTTCCTCCTGCTCCGAAGGTTACACTGATAAAATCCGGCTTCAGACCACTCATGATCTTCAGGGTTTCATCAATATTTTCAAGCTCCGTGTCACGTTTCGGAGGATAAATTTCAAAGGACAATACTGTTTTTTTCTTTTTATATACTTCAGATAGTTTCATACCGGCGTTTCCCTTCTTCGATTTCATTCGTTACCGGTCAGTATAGGTGTTTTTTGACTTTTTGTACAATATAAAAAAGAAAGAACCGGCTATAGCTAATTTCTATAGCACGGTACCTCTATATGTCTTTTATGCTTCCCTTTGACCGGATTTTCCTGCTTTTCGAACCAGTGCGATTGCCCCGAGCACGATAAAATCAAAAACCAGATAGAAAACTCCATACAAAAGCGGCTCTGCGGTCAGCCAGACTCCACCTTCCTCTACCCAGCTTAACCGTACTGCAAGCAGATTGACGGAGTTATACGTATATGCAATCAATACAGATAATATAATATTGTACAGGATATTAGTAAAGAATGTATAGAATTTTTTCTGTCCAAACACCATATAAGGCTTAAAATCTGCACGATCTGTCTCCATAAATCTGAAAATGTTGTTAACCAGCAAATCGGTTACCATTCCCAGTACAATTCCAAGGATCAGAACCAAGCTGTACTGATCAACGGTATTTAGCGAAGCAATCCCCATCCCAATGAAAAAGTATACCGCTCCGGCAAACCAGAACTTTATCAGAATGGCTTTTACCGGAACGGGTATCATGGCTAATCGATCAATTCTATAAGGGTTGGGCAGCTTTTCAAAGTTATTGTTCATATGCAACTGCTCCTTTGGTATCCGGTATCTAAAAATACGGATTAGGAATCAAACTCACTGTTCTTAATGCTTGTATTAATTTTCATCAAAAGCTTATGATATAACGGTCTTGTAACAATCAGAAGAATAGTCACCGCAAGAATAATCATATGGTTCACCAGATCACTCTTCGCTTTTATCAGTTCTGCACGCTCGCTTCCTTCTAATATCTTTTTTGATATGGAACCATAGCACTTTAAGTCAAAAATGAAAATAACTGCTAACAGGATAACTGCAAGAATGACCATAGGGTATTTTATCTTTTTTCGGTCAAATGCCCCAAGATATGTAAAAATCGCCAGTATGGAAAATAAAGTCGTTAAAAACACCAGAATTGCTACCCAGAAATCCGATGCATAGATTGCTGCGTTGGAGTAATTGGAAAGTTTAAAGGTATATACCATACAGCTTACTACAACAAAAACCAGCGGAATCAGCTGCGATTTTCTCTTAAGATGAACGATTCTTTTTCGGAAAAACTCTTTTATTCCCGCTATCAGTGACATAATACTCTCCATTCTTATTACAGATATTTATCGGCGCTTCATCGAATGACCTTCGTAGACTCTTTATCAAACAGATGAATCTTCTCCTGCCGGAATTCAATCCTCAATTGATCATTATGCTTATATTCGCACCATTCTTTGAATTTACATACAACTTTCCATTCCCCGACCCTGCCGTGCACGAGGGTATTCTGTCCAAGATTCTCATTGATCTTGACAGTAAAATCAATATCTCCGCCCTTGACAACGTCCTCCGGACGAATTCCAAGAATAATTGTTTTTCCTTCATAGGGTGCTACTGCTTCCTGCAGACCTTCAGGAACCGGTACCTGCAGGCTTTCATTTTTAAGTAGTCCTCCTTCCACCTTCACATCAATAAAGTTCATTGGTGGAAGTCCGATAAAGCTTGCTACAAAATGATTGACCGGTGTATCATAAAGCTCGATTGGTGTACCTACCTGCTGGATATAACCGTTGTTCATACATACAATCCGGTCCGCCAGAGTCAGTGCTTCCGTCTGGTCATGTGTTACATAAATCATTGTAGATTTCAGACGATCATGCAACAGCATCAGCTCTCGCCGCATTGAGCCGCGAAGCTTCGCATCAAGATTCGACAGCGGTTCGTCAAATAAAAAGACCTTAGGATCACGGACAATCGCACGACCGACTGCAACACGCTGGCGCTGTCCTCCGGACAGCTGCTTTGGTTTTTTATTCAGCTGATCGGTCAGATCAAGTATCTCAGCCGCTTCCATGACCTTCTTATGAATCACGTTCCGGTCGATATGACGAAGTACAAGGCTGAATGCCATATTCTCATAGACAGTCATGTGCGCATACAATGCATAATTCTGGAACACCATTGCGATATCCCGATCCTTTGGAGCGATATTGGTCACATCTTTATTGTCAATCATAAGCGAACCTGAACTGATCTCCTCAAGACCTGCAACCATACGCAGTGTAGTTGATTTACCGCATCCGGAGGGTCCGACCAGTACAATAAACTCACCGTCCTCGACATCCAGATTAAAATCAAACACGGCCTGTATATTATTCGGATAGATTTTATTCAAACCTTTAAGCTGCAAGTTAGCCATTATGGAATCTCCAATCTCACCTGGATCAAAATCAACAGGTCCTGTTTCATAAAAATTCTGTTTCGTATCCTGTCGTAAGTACTACTTTCCCTGAACCCTGCCTGTCTTCAAAAAAGCTGCAAGCATAGTTGATTTTGTAAAGCTGACTGCTGCTGCAATAAAAAAGCAGGCTGCAGATAATATATAGAAAAACTCTACCAAGCGTAATACCGCCGCATCGTAGAAGCCATTGTCGAACATTGTTTTTGGGAACCAGTTGATCCGCAGAAGCTGCAGTATTCCTATTATCAGCGCTACATAGGACCAATTTTTGTGATATGTCTTCAATTCCTCTGCCATATAGAAAACAATCAGCATAAATAGAATATTATAAAGAATATCAACTCCGATGTCATAGTAATTAAAGCCTTCTTTTCCGGTCATTGTCTGTAAATAGCAGTTCGCATGAATCTGTATAAACTGAACCACATTAAAAATCAGTCCAAACATGCAGAGCATAAAAGAAATTGAATCGTTCTTATACCGCATACGCTCAACGTTTATTTTCATAGTTCCGCTCCGTTCCCGTGAAGCTTAAATGCGTCAACTGCTTTCTTTTCACGTATCATATTGATTGTTTTCCAGGCTATATTCGCCAGATTAAGCAGCGAACTAACGATACCGAGTGCAGCTACTGCCACACCGGCGTCAAACCAGAAGGTTGATTCTGTATAAGGAAGATTCGGAAGCATTTCTACCCACATTTTCCAGTTCGTAAAATCAACCGTTGTAAGGAACTGTTCCTTGAACTGAACCGAATACCGGTAAACATAAGCTGCAAGATAAAATGCAAAACAGGAGTATGCAATTCCTGTAATGTAATTTGATATATAATACTTTCTTCTACTGTTATTCATTGTAATAAACTGAGCGACAGCCAGTAATATGAAAACAATCGATAATCGGATTTCCATATGGTTAAAATCCTGTACATCATAATAAATACGACTCCCTTCCACATAACAGAAGCTCGAGGGATCAATGAATTTAAATAAGTTATACAGGTCCGTACTGAATCCCAGCCCCAGAACAAAGAACACTGCGGCCGCAATGAGATCGAACAATATAATTATCTTTTGACATTTCATCTGTGCTGACATATCTGCTCCTTATATCCCGATTCCCGGGAGGGAAGCCCCTCCCGGAATCGGTCATTTACTTGGTTCTGTCCTGCTTTACAGGCTTTTGAGAAATTATTCAGCAGTGTTTTTATTATTGATTGCTGTTGCAAAACCATATTTGATAGCATCGATCATGATATTGTACTGACCCTTAGTCTTTGAGAAGTAATCGGTCAGATTTACACAGGTCTCAGAAATAACTGCATTCTCACTGGTAGTCGTTGCAAGAGTTGTAGGAACAATCTTGTAAAACGGAGTTGCAGCATCTGCAGAGTTTACAACAACATGTTCAATTGCTCCGTAGAGGAGTGCATTGTTAACCTTTACAAGTCCTGCTTTTCCTTCCTCGGAAGTACACTGATATTCCATACCCTGCTGCTTTATATAACCGATCGGGAAGGTTGCGCCAAGACGCTTACGATAGTAGTTGGTATAGTTTCCTTTTTCAAGCTCTGCAAGCTCAGTAAGTGCAGCTTCGGAAAGCTTCGGAACCTGCGTTCCCTGATAATCAATGTATACAACATTACCGGATGCATCCTGCTCAATCCATGCGGACGGACCATAGCTCATCAGCATATTGCCTTCTGTGGAATACATATAATCAAACAGTGCAAGTGCTTTTGCAAGCTTATCGGGATTCTGTGCACATTCTGAGGTAATAACCCAGCCTTCTGTTTTTACAGATCTCCAGGACTCGGTAAATCTTGTGAAAGAACCTACAATTGCTCCATCCGAATTGGTGCTTGTATACCAGTAAGCAATCGGATTGATAATGGATTCCAGATCAAAGCCGTCAACAGATACTGTATCATTATAAGCAGTCTGTGTCTGAACATAATCATACAGGCAGAATCCAAGATTCTTGTTATACATAGTATCATAGACCTTAGTACCGTCTGCACCACCGGCGCCCTCTTTATCAAAATCAGTAAGAATCAGGCCGTCTGCATACATCTGGTTGAATTTTTCAATTGCATAGTAGAATTCTGTCTGCTGGCGTGCATCACAAAGATTACCTGCTGCATCAAAGTATAACCAGTCTTTCTCACTATCTGCGCCGCGCACACCAAAGAGGTTGCATGCTAAAGTGAAGAGATCTGCATTTCTCTGGAGAGTTGCTTCACGTCCGAAGATACCGTATACAACAGAATTTTCTCCGTTGGTAAGGCAAAGCGGATTGGCAACAACGCAACGAATCAATGCTACAAATTCATCAGCATCCCATGCTGCATTCTGTCCACAGAACAGATCGGAACGGCTGGTTCCGTAATAAGAAGTTCCATCTGCATTCAGATAGGTTGTATCAATGTAATCACGTAATGCTTTTACAAGAGTAGCTCCGGTCTTGGTTCCAAGTTCAGAAAGAATCTGGGTGATATTCTTCTCATAGGATTTAGTTAAGGTCTCAAGACCTGAACCGTCTGCCTTAACAACTTTAACCTCAATTGCATTGATTCCTGTTGTGGAATCCGGCATATAATTAGAATAGGTCATGGAGCCGGTGTAAGCTGCAGAATCATAGGAAGCTTCTGCGTAATCTCCGTCAAGAAGTTTCTTGATCCAGTCTATACGTGCTAAGAAGGTCTTCTCAATGTCGTTGTAACCATCAAAGTAAGGAGCATAATAGATATGTCCGTCACCTGCTGTAATCGTGGTTTTAACAACTTCATTCGAAGCAAGGAATGCGCTGAAGTTCGGCATGGAATCCAGATACTGGTCTAACTGAATAAAATACCCGGTTTGTCCGTCTTCGTTCGCATTTGATGCACTTGCACAAAGAACATCAATTCCTGCAAAATTATTTGTCTTCGCTGCGGTATAGTTCTTTCCGACAGAAGATTCCGTCGAGGTAACATCATTAATGGTGAATCCTACATCGGTCTGCAGCTGCTTCCAAGTCGGAAGAAGATCGCCTTTTTCATAGGTAACACCATCTGCAGCCGCATAAGCGGTATCCAGAGTGTAGGACATTCTAAGAGCGTTATAGAGAACTGACATATTCAAGGTGATTCCTGCCGCGTTCTTATCGCCAACGGTTGCCTTGATGTTATCGGATGCTGCATATGCACCGGTAAGCATCTTGTTGTATGCATTATTGCATACAGACAGATAAATCTTTCCTCCAAATGCGTTCTGAACTGTCTCGATCAGACTCTGTGCATCTGCGGAAATTTTCATCTCCTCAATGTCTTCATTCTCTACGACAGGTGCTGCAGTCGGATTGTTGTTAACCGGCGCAGTCGTTGCCGTCGGTGCAGTCGTTGCGGTTGCATCCGGTGACTGGGTCGGATCAGAAGTACCGTTTCCACATGCGGTGAGCATACCTACAACAAGCGTAAGTGTCAACACCAGAACCAGTAATTTCTTGGTTGTTTTTTTCATAGTCTCCTCCATAAAAAATTATTTATTACAAGCCCGCACATAATTATAGGCCGGTAATCGTGATTCATCAGGTACTGCATCATTCCTTCACACCACCAAGGTTGACACCCTTGGCAAAATATTTCTGAATATAAGGATAGATGATTAGAATTGGGATAATCGCACAGATAATCATCGCATAGATAACCGAATCCGATGAAAATTCGGTAAACGGCTGTGTCTCCGTTGTATTAAACTGTTCCAGCTGATACCTTATGTATACCTGCAGCGGCCACTCACTGCTGTTTCCAATCATCTTTCTTGCCCAAAAGTAACCGTTCCATCTGGAAATACCAAAGAATAATGCAACCGTTGCGATTGCTGATTTAGACATCGGTACATAAACCTTGGTCAAAATCTGGAACTCTGAGGCTCCGTCAACAATAGATGCTTCTTCTATCTCGCTTGGAACACCTTCAAAGGAATTACGAAGAAGAATAACGTTAAACGCATTCATTCCCATCGCTATGACAATCAGCCATTTATCATCTGTAATATGCAGAAAATTAACAAAAATGTCCGAGGTTGCTTTGTAGTTCAGCCATGTTGGAATCAGTCCTGCCGCAAACCACATGGTAAATACCAGAAAGAAATTGAAGCCCCTACGGAACAGCAGTCTTTTTTTAGACAATGCATACGCTCCCAGAATTGCAATGACCAGTGCCCAGATAGTTCCGTAAAATGTAACAAACAGCGTATTGGCATAACAGGTCCAGAATTCTTTTTGTTTCAGCACATATAAGAATGCATCAAACTGCAGGTCTACCGGAAAAAGCATGACCTCCCCATTTCGTAGTGCATCTATCCCGCTGACCGATGCAGAAATCGCATAGATAAACGGATAAAGACAAAAGATTGCGAACACCGTCAGTAAAACATATGCGATTGCCTTAAAAATTAATTCTGATAGCTCTAATCTTTTCACTGTGTCTCGCTCCTGACTTTAATAAAGTGATGTATCGGATACTCTCTTACTGATCAGGTTCGCACCGATGACCAGTAGCATTGATATGACAGCACTCAGCATTTCCGCGGCACTTGCCTGACCGGGTAATGATGACCCCGTTGCACCGTCCAGCCCTCCGAGGCGGGCGGCATAAGTCGATACAACATCCGCTGTCTCATAGGTGTAGGTATTATATAGAAGAAGTACCTTTTCATATCCAATGGAAAGTAGTTCCCCAATTCGTAAAATCAGCATGATTGTAATGGTGGATAGGATTCCGGGGAGTACAACATGCCTGATCTGCGCCATTTTGTTAGCTCCGTCCATCTGTGCTGCCTCATAGCTTGTCGGCGAAATTCCGATGATTGCAGCAAAGTACACAATCGATCCGTAGCCGGCGCCTTCCCACATACCGGAAAGGATATAAACCGCGCGGAAATACTTTGGCGAATACATAACACCGGCAACCGCTGCTTCCTCAGACAGGGCTCCAATCGATACAAGCATCTTTGAAATGATACCATATGATGATACATCGCTTCCTACTTTCAGAAGAAGTGCTACCAGCGAGGTCATTACAACGGTTGATACAAACTTCGGAAGATAGGTCAGCACCTGCAGAACACTGCGGTAAATATCGGATTTGATTTCGTTAAAGAAAAGTGCCAGAATAATCGGAATCGGAAATCCGTAGATCATCCCATAAAAGCTCAGCATAAAAGTGTTACGGAATGCCCGCCAGAACTTAGAAGCATTATCCCCGAACATCATCATCTTGAACCACTGAAACCCGACAAAATCCTGATCGGCAGCCTTTACAACCGTAACGCCTTCCTTCATGCCGGACTTAAACGCTACAAGCAGTTCATACATTGGCAGATAGCGCCAGCATACAAAGACAAAAACCAGCGGCAGCAGCATCGCATAAAGCCGCCAGTCTTTCAGAAAACGCTTCAGATTATCTCTCCAGTAATGCTTTTCAAATTCGTCCCGTTCTCTTGTCATCTCGTCCGGGATTAAATTGTTCACATTCGCTTCTTTCATGTTCTTCCTCATTTCTGTACTGCTTCGCGGCGCACCTTATTCTGTCGTATCGTCCGGTTCCTCATAAAAAAGCTCTTCATGCTTTTCTGACTGCCGTTCTTTTTCCTTTTGTTTTTCATCCCGCATTCTTCGTATATAGGTCTTCTGATCCTCAAACAATCCCGGCTGCTTTCCTGCAATCAGAAGCACAACCAGTCCAATGGCTGCATTCAGCCCGTCTGCGGACAGAAATGAAAGCAGATTTTCGAATATATTGCCCTCAAATGCTGTTGCAACCAGAGCTCTCCCGAAACTGATGAAGAAATACCCGGTTAGTGCAAACAGTATCTTAAGTCCGAAGCGTTCTGAGATTCTGCTCTTCCCTGTGATTGGATACCACAGCATATTAAGTATTACAAAGCAGTTTCCAAAAATGTAAACCAGATAGCTGGCCGGGGAGGCCGTCCCGTTTGCAAAGCAAAAAGCCGCTCCTCCTGCCGCTGCAATCAGCACTGCCCATCCGTTCCACCGCTGCATTACCAGCAGCGAAAGCGGCAGTACCAGTGAAATACAGAATACCTGGTTTGGAAAATAGTTACGAAATACAAATATATTAAGTAGTTCAAGTCCGCATGCGAGCAGAAAAAATATCGATAAATCAATTCCTCTGTACTGCTCCAGCGTAATCATTTTCTTTTCTTCGCTCATGTTCCCTCTTATATTCTCTGTCTGTCCAGTTGAACTAATGGCGAATCCGTTTCTCGTCTTCTCCATCAAAGAAGAACATTGCCGAATCCGGTATAAAGAAGCTGCAGATACTCTTCTTTTTAGGAATGTCATGCGGATCGACCTTAATAATCAGGTTTAGTTTTTCCAGCGAACAGTATACATTGGCATTGTCTCCGAGCAGTTCTGTCAGATTGACCTGTGTTTCCAGAGTCATGCCGTTCTCCTCATGCTTCGTCCCATCGCACAGCGAAACCGCTTCCGGCCGGAAGCCGAGTACGATGTCCTTGTTCTTCCTCTGCCCAAGTTCCGGAAAACGATCCAGAATATCCAGCGAAACATCTGTTTCTTTAATCCGAAGAATCTGCTTCCCCTGTTCCTCTGAAAGCTCACAGTGAAGAAAGTTCATCGGTGGTTCTCCGATAAATCCTGCAACAAACATATTGCAGGGATCAAAATATAAATCATGCGGTGTTCCCACCTGCTGTATGTGTCCAAGCTTCATTACCACAATCCGGTCAGCCATCGTCATTGCTTCCGTCTGGTCGTGAGTAACATAAATCGTTGTCGCTCCGATTCTTCGATGAAGATTTATAATCTCAGAACGCATTGTCACACGCTGCTTTGCATCCAGATTAGAGAGCGGTTCGTCCATCAGAAAGATATCCACATGACGGATAATCGCACGTCCTACTGCGACACGCTGGCACTGACCTCCCGACAGCTCTCTCGGCATACGATCCAGATACGGAGTCAGTCCGAGAATCTTGGCGGTTTCATTGACCTTCTTTTCTATAACTTCTTCGTCATATCCCTTCAGTGTCAGTCCAAATGCCATATTCTCGTATACCGTCATGTTCGGATACAGAGCATATGACTGAAATACCATCGTAACCCCACGCTGTCTCGGAGACATGTCATTTGCACGTTTTCCTTCGATCAGAAGCTCACCTGCACTGATTTCTTCCAGTCCGGCAATCATACGAAGTGTGGTGGACTTTCCACAGCCTGACGGTCCGACAAAGACGATAAATTCACCGTCATTAATATCAAGGTTAAAGTTATGTACCGCACTAAAGCCATTCGGGTATACCTTATTTACATTTTGCAGCATTAAATTCGACATGAGTTTTTTCCTTTACGAAGGTCTGCATTAAGAAATAAAAATTGTAAAAATCATCAGTGAAAGCACTTACATTTAATATACAGCATTTTGACCAATTCGTCAAGTTTTTGTTACATTCTTTTTTAAAAATTGTGCATAGTGCATTCTGTTATACTTGTATGCACTGTCATAATATGTATAAACGGACACCGGTATCCGGTGTCCGTTTATATATATTCACTATGATTCCATCTGCTTTCCCAGAAAATAAGCCGCCGTCTGCGTCAGCTTTGATTCGCTTTCGCCAAACCGACCTTTATTTTCCTTTGGTATGATTACGACTGCTCCAATAGCATCACCTTCGCTGATAATCGGTGTCACGACCTGCCATGCCACATCGTCATCGTCCGGAGTCAAGCGGATGTACATTTTATCATCACGCATCGCTGATACGCTGCTTCGATCGTTGATTGCGTGTTCCAGCTCCTTCGATATCGGTTTTCCAAGCCACCCTTTTCTGGTTCCACCCGATACTGCGATAAACTGGTCCTTGTCCGTTATTACGGCGATATGTCCCGTTGCCTGTGCCATAGCATCGGCATACTGCCTTGCAAAAGTTCCGAGTTCTCCAATCGGAGAATATTTCTTCAGTATGATCTCTCCTTCATGGTCCGTAAAGATTTCCAGTGGGTCACCTTCCCTGATTCTCAGCGTGCGCCGAATCTCCTTAGGTACAACAATCCGGCCGAGGTCGTCAATGCGGCGTACAATTCCTGCTAATGTCAAGCACTTTTTGCAAAAAATTATGAACTTTTTTTGCAACCGTTTCAGTATCAAATACTGAATATCATTTACTGCTCATGTC
>CAZRRN010000027.1:0-40185 GCA_964602475.1 uncultured Lachnospiraceae bacterium
TGTAAACCGGTATGCCGTCAACCGGTTACAGAACCGGCTGACGGTACCCTCTCCGATTTCACTTTACAATCGGAGAAGAATCGCGTAAACTGTAAGAAGAGCATTATGAAGATGATATCGTTGAAACCAAGATGTGTGTAGAATATCAGCCATTTAGTTTGTTTACATAGGAGTGTTTATGGAGATTTCATACGAAATTCAGGAAAAATGGAGAAGTGATCTTTTTAGAATCTGTGTGATTCTTGCGGTAATCGGATCAATCTGTGAAGTGGTAATTTACTGTATTGATGCTTCGACAAAGACATTGTTTTTGCCGAATAATATATACCGCATCCGGTTTATTTATATTCCTTCGACATTAAACCTTCTTATGATTTTGTTAACGCTTTTCTATTTAAAGACAAAATCAATCTCAAATGCTGCAAAAAACTGCTGGTCCTGTGCTTTGATTCTGTTCCTGTGTATTAATACCCAGTTTATACATTATGTATACGGTCCGCTTCTTGCACTGCCCTGTCTTGCAATCTTTGTATCTGTTTTGTTCGCCAATAAAAAGCTTACATTGTCGTTATTCCTGGTCTCCTGTGCCTCTATTGCAGTCAGCTGTCTGCAAGCCTCAAGGGAGCTTAGGAAGGACGATCCCCAGCTGTTGACGGATATGGGACTTGCAATGGTTATCATGCTGGTTTCCTATATAGGTTCAAGCCTTTTGATTCGTTATGTACAACAGCAGATAAGCTTTATTTTGCAGAGTGGTAAGCGGGAAAGTGAGCTTCTCTATAAACTTCAGCTGGACAATCTTCTGGGAATTTATAACAGAAGCAAGCTGGATTATGTACTGGACGAGCTAACCAGTTCCAAAAATATCGGAGTCAGTGATGCCGTTCTGATGATAGATATTGATGATTTCAAAAATGTTAATGATCAATATGGGCATCTGAACGGAGATCAGGTTCTGATCCGTCTTGCAGATCTGATTCGGCAGAAGGTAAAAAGAAATATGGTTCCCTGCCGTTACGGCGGAGAGGAGATTGTGATTGTATTCCGCGGAACAGCACAGCATGAAGTATATGATTTTGCTGAGACGCTTCGGGAGGAATTCTACAGACAGGTGTATGATTTCGCACCCGAGCTCAAGGTGTCCTTTAGTGGAGGAATTGCGGTATTTAACGATGGTATGACCAGAGAAGAATGGTTAAAACAGGCGGATGCAAATATGTATCAGGCAAAAGCAGCCGGGAAAAATACCATCTACCCGAATAAAACACTGGCTTGATTTATGTGAAAAATATGGCGGTACTTTCCCGTATAAGCAGGAAAGTACCAAGCAATACTAACTTCGCCGGGGAACGACAATTCCTTGATGGCGAATTTTTTATGTTTATTTCTTTTCTGTAATGTAATACAGAGATGGAAACGCTGTATCCAAAAATCATAAAAACGGAGGCGCTTGATGAAAACAATCTATTATAACGGAAATATTATTACAATGGAAGAAAATGGGCAGCAGCAGGCAATTTTAATCGAAGACGGAATTATACAGAAAACGGGAAGCAGTGAAGCTCTTCTGGCGACGGAAAAGAGCGCAGAGAGGGTGGATCTGGACGGACGAACAATGCTTCCGGCATTTATCGATTCACACGGGCATCTTTCGTCCTATGCAATGACACGGCTGCAGGCAAGACTGCAGGATACGGCGTCTACGGAAGAATTGCTGGAGCGTCTGCACGAATTTGCCGTGAGAAAACAACTTCAGCCGGGACAATGGCTGAGGGGGAACGGATACGATCATAATCAGCTGGAGGGCGGCAACCATCCGGACACGGAACTGCTTGACAGGGAATTCCCGAATAATCCGGTTGTGCTTTCGCATGCTTCGGGACACTCCGGGGTCTTTAACTTTGCAGCGCGTAAGCTGATCGGCTTATCTGGCTCCGGTTATCTTTTTGAACAGGACTTCACGGAAGCAATGAAGAAGGTGCCGGTTCCCGGACCGGATGAACTGCTTCCGGCATACAAGGAAGCACTGGACTGTTATGCCGCCTATGGAATCACGACTCTTCAGGAAGGTATGATGGTGAAGGAAATGATTCCGATTTACAGAAGGCTGCTTGAAAAGAACCTCCTGAATCTGAACGTTGTAGGTTACCCACAGAGCACAGAGAATATGCTGTTTATGAAGGAGTTTCCCGAAAGTAAAGAGAGCTATTACCGGAATTTTCGTCTGGGTGGTTGCAAAATCATTCTGGACGGATCACCACAGCAGAAAACGGCATGGATGAAGGCCTCATATTACGGTGAAGAGCAGAACTTTGGGATGTCAGTTATGAAAGATGAAGAAGTCATGTCTGCCTTGTTAGAATCAATATCCGAAGGAAGACAGCTGCTTGCACATTGCAACGGAGATGCAGCAGCAGAGCAGTATCTGCGCTGCGCCGAAGAAGCGGTTAAAAACGTACAAACCAAAGAGGAACAGGAACGAAGATGTAGATTTGCTGCAACCCGTCCGGTTCTGATTCATGCTCAGCTTCTTGCCCGGGACCAGCTTACAAAGGTAAAAGCGCTGCATATCATTCCGTCCTTCTTTGTCGCCCACTGTTATTACTGGGGAGATATCCACATCCGTAACTTTGGCTTGGAACGTGCTTCTAGATGCAGTCCGGTGAAAAGTGCGGAAAAGGAAGAAATTCTGTTTACTCTTCATCAGGATGCCCCGGTCATTGAGCCGGACATGTTAAGGACTATCTGGTGTGCGGTCAACCGGATAACAAGAACCGGGGTGGTTCTCGGAGAAGAGGAGCGAATTTCGGTTCACAGTGCTCTGCGTGCCGTAACACGAAGTGCGGCATACCAATACGGAGAAGAGAAGGAGAAGGGAAGCCTCCAGACCGGAAAGAAAGCAGATTTTGTTCTTTTAGACCGGAATCCCTATGAAACTGCTCCGGAGAAGCTCTTGGATATTGCTGTGCTGGAAACCTACCGGAATGGGGAATGTATCTATAAAAAATAATCTAACATTTCCTTTCGTTGACTAATTTTTTTCTGCATGGTATACTATGCTTTCAGACAAGCCTTAAGGCGATAATGGAAATACCCATACAGGGGATTAGTGTGAAAGATAAGCTTTTCACACACAGATTTGTGCCTGCGCGGTGCTTGACACAAAGTCTGTTATGTGCAAAATACCGCGCAGAAATGAGGATTATTATGAACGAATTGAAATGCTGCAGACTGCATATGGGACCGGCAACCTGTGCACTGGATCTGGGAGACGGAAGCGAACGAGGTGAATATGTGAATCAGGATTATATCTTGAACCGCTTGGGACGTCCGCAGCGCGCAATTTCGCTTATGTTCTGTTATTATCCGCTGGATGAAGGATGGTCGGGGAGAGCGAGTGAGGCGCATGCACATGATGATGTAAGCTTCGCATGGGATTATCCGTATGATGATTATTTTCCCTACACAGGCGGAATCAACGGAGACAGGAACGGTGATGTGTTCCGGTATATGAGAGATGTGCGCCGCCATGGACAGGATGTACTTCTGACGCTAACCATAGATCCGCATGTCAGCGATGACCACCTGAAGGCAATCGGGAAGGATCTCAGTACCTTTGGACGAGTGATGCTTCGGATAAACCATGAGGCAAACGGAAATTGGTTCTCCTTCAACAAACGCTGCACATACAAGGAGGTTGCGGATTTCTTTGTACGTGCAAGCGATGTGATTCGTGCCGAAGCACCCAATGTCAAAACGATTATCTGCATCGGAGGAATTGAGAAGCTGGATGCTACGAAGATTACAATGGAAGAGGATTTTTCCCAGACGGTACTTGCTGGGGATATCTGGTCCGTGGATAAATATATGGCGCTCCACTGGGGCTGGCCATACGATGTTGCAGAACCGGGCGGTGAATCCCATGCACGCTATCAGGTGGAATTTACCTATAATACTTCAAAGCTCAGCTTTAAGCGATATACAGAGCTGAACGGCGGCGTGGCGAAACCGATGGTTATGTCCGAGTTTAATGCAGACGCGGATGTAACCGGTCCGTACGACCAGTGCAAAATGGCAAAAGAATTTATCAGTATGCTGAAGAAAGAAGAATCTCCATGGCTATCCGGTTTGAGCTTCTATCAGTTCCGTGATCGCGGAGGTCTTGGTCTTGAGCTTCAGGATCCGAACAATGCAGAAGTCGGAATTGAGCAGCCGGTGATGGATACCTACCGCGAAATGCTGAATGACCCGTATTTCATGCCGGAGATGACATACGGAGAAGAGCTTACGCTTCCCGTGACCTTAAGATGGGGCGGTTCAGAGGATGCAGAAGGAATTTCTGTTCCGCTGAGTTTTGAAGCGGATCCGCACTATGCTGAAGCATATTTTGAAAACAGCTCAAAGGATGCAGGTCTGATGCTGGAGCTGAACGGAACCTGGTTTTACAAAGCGCCGGGTGTCGGATACCTTAATCTGATGTCTGCATTTTACAGGAAGCATCTGAACGGACCGGAAAAGCTGACGATGAAGATCTTTGCACCGCCGGCGGACGGTGAGAATGACCCGGCACAGGGTTCTGACTGGGCGACCAATTATTATTATGAACTGAAAGAATTACCGCGTCTTCGAATCCGGTATGCACCGGTAGAAGCGTAAGAAACGAGGGTTTATGGAACATACGGCGAAAGCGGAACAGCAGCGTCTTGCCGAAGTACTTGAAAAGCTTGATTCCGAGATCAAAGAGCTGAATCTGCAGCTTGGAGAAAAACAGCAGGAAATTGTCAAGATGAAGAAATACTTCTGGGAGAACTGCAACGAGTTCGACGAGCTCGGATATGAGCATTATACCAACCGGCAGATGATTCAAAGCGAAATCAATATGGCGGAAGACCGTATGAAAAAGCGTCAGAGCTATGAACGGCTTCGTATGTCGCCGTATTTTGCCTGTGTAGATTTCAGATACGAGGGAGAGACAGCAGCTGAACCGTACTATATCGGTTTGGCTTCTTTTCGTCCGAAAAAGTCATTTATGCCGTTGGTTTACGACTGGAGAGCACCTATCTCGGGACTGTTCTATGATTATGATAAGGGACCCGCTGGCTTTTTTTCACCGCAGGGCGAGATAAAGGGCGAGATTCTTCATAAGCTTCAGTATAAGATTACGAACGGGATGATGGAGTTCTTTTTCGAAAATGACATGAAGATTGATGATGACATTCTGATGCGTGAGCTTGGCAACAATGCAAATGCCAGACTGAAAAGCATTGTTGCGACAATACAGCGTGAACAGAATGCGATTATCCGAAATGAAAAAGACCGGATTCTGGTAGTGCAGGGTGCCGCCGGGTCCGGAAAGACTTCAGTCGCTCTGCACCGGATTGCTTATCTGCTGTATCACAAACGACAGGAACTTAATTCGGACAATGTCATGATTCTGTCACCCAATCCGATATTTTCAGACTATATTTCCCAGATCCTTCCCGAACTCGGAGAGGAACAGATTCTGGAAATGAGCTTTGACGAGTACGCGAAACGGGAGCTGCGTGGAATTGCCAATTTTGAAAGCCGGTACCGTCAGATGGAATATCTGCTGACCTCGGCTTTTGATTCCAAAACTGCCGCACATAAACGCAGACTGATTGAATATAAACAAAGCCGGGAATTTCTCGAGGAAATGTATGGTTATGTTCTGCAGCTGGAAGAGGATTTTGTGGAATGGAAGGATCTGGACTGTAAGAATATCAAGCGGGAAAGCAGCGAGATGGAGCTTCTCTTCTATGAGAAGTTTCCCGATGTACCGATTCTGCAGCGTCTGGATGTCATTGCAGATTACATTATTTCCGAACAGGAATCCATTGATAAGAAGGACATGGATCCGATCCGTGCGGAAATTGTACGAGACCGGATTACCTCGATGTACCGGACGAAGGATATCAGAGCGGTTTATTATGATTTTCTGCAGACCCTGAGTGATAAGACACAGGAACAAAAGGGGCACTCGGAGTTCACGGCTTCGGAAGCAATGATTCCGTATGAGGATGTATATCCGCTTATTTATTTCCGCTGTCTTCTGTGCGGAACGAGGGATCACAGGAATGTTCGCCATCTGGTGATTGATGAAATGCAGGATTACAACAGAATCCAGTACGCAGTGATAGAAAAGCTGTTCCATTGTCCGATGACGATACTCGGAGACCGGGAACAGGCCACAGACGGCAGGGCTTCTGAAGTACTGCGAATTCTTCCGGAGATTTTCGGACGTCAGGTGAAGCTCCTTGAGTTAAGGAAGAGCTACCGATCCACCTATGAAATCGGTACCTTCAGTTCACAGTTTACGGACAGCAAGGATACTGAATTTTTCCAGCGTCACGGAAAGGAACCGAAGCTCCATCGGTTTTCGGATGGAGAAGAACTGCTGCAGGAGCTTGCACGAAGAATAAAAGAACAGCTTTTGGAATACAGTACGATTGCTGTTATCACGATAACTCAGAAGGAAGCGGATCGTGTTTACCGGAGTATGAAGGACAGAGTCGGAGCCGTGCTGTTCGGAGAGAACAGTGACACCTTTATTACCGGTGTTGTTGTGGCACCGTTTTATCTGGTAAAGGGTCTGGAATTTGACACGGTTCATGTTGTAAATGTAAATGCAGAGAGTTTCTACGCACCGATTCACCGGCAGGCACTGTATATTGCCTGTACAAGGGCACTGCATGAACTGGATCTTTACCATACAGGGACGAAAAGTCCGCTGATTCGGGATATCAACTGACCGTGTCCGTTGATTCACGGCATTGACAGATCGGTATGCTTGCCGATTTATGATATTGTCTGACCGTATGCTGCACCGGCAGGAGATTTACCCATGATAATGAAAACACCATGTAGACCCATTCGGAATACTATATTTCGAACGGGTTCCGCATTTCAGGCTACGGTTGCCGGATATTACAAGCGGGTGAAAATGGAGAAGTCGGGATGGATCGGGTCAGAGCAGTGGTAGAAGCAGACTGGGCATGGAAAAGAAATATAACAGGAAAGGGAATCGGAATTGCCCTGCTGGATACGGGAATCATGCCGCATCCGGATTTTTCGGAGCGTGAGAGCAGGATTCTGTATTATCGTAATTTTGCAGCAGTGGATGGCGGTAGAGGACTCGCTTCTGCCTACTCCATGACGGATCCCGCAGGGCATGGAACGCATGTTGCCGGAATCCTGTGCGGGAACGGAAACCGGTCTGCGGGACGTTACCGGGGAATTGCACCGGGGAGCCATATCATTATGCTTCGCGTCTTGGATGAACAGGGCGACGGTATGCTTTATTGTGTCAGGGAAGCAGTGGGATGGCTGCTGCAGCATTACCGGGAATACGGAATCAGGATTGTCAATCTGTCCTTTGGAACCGCAGAGGTACAGAGCCATGTGTCGGAGGAACTGAATCAGCTGGCAGAGAAGCTTTGGAATGAAGGTCTGGTTGTAATCGCAGCAGCAGGGAACAGCGGTCCGGCTCCCGGAAGTGTGACGGCACCGGGCAGCAGCCGGAAGGTAATCACGGTGGGAGGAGAAGCTGAAGGCATTTCCTCCGGACGTGGACCGACCAGTGAGTGTATTATGAAACCGGAGTTAATCGCTCCGGTATCCGGAATTTACAGCTGCGGAGCAGTTCGGGAAGCAGGAAGGCTTCGCTATACTTATGTGAAAAGAAGCGGAACCTCTATGGCAGCACCGATGGTTTCAGGTGCAGTGGCACTGCTTCTTGAGAATCATCCGCAGATGAACAATAAGGAAGTGAAAGCAAAGCTCAGGCAGTCGGCAACCAATCTGGGACTTCCAATGGAACGACAGGGCTGGGGACGGTTAAATATTCATAAGCTTTTGGAATAAGAATATAGATCTAGGTTTGACAATACATGTGAAAATTGATACACTGAATTATCGGGGTTTTGCTTCATCTGAGCCGATTACTACATCATGCATGATAAAAGAAGGTTGGAAAAAAATGAAGAAAGAACACAGAACGGAGTATCTATTAATTATTATATTCATGGTAGCATTTTTTATTGGAGTACTGGGTTTCTTAACAGCGGGTGTGAATATAGGTAATGCTGTTTTCAACACATTAACGATGTATGTTTTGAACTATACGAACACTCCCGATAATATACTCATTAATATAGCACGATATCTGGCTGCTATATTTACTTTAGGTGCGATTTTGAGTATCTTCTCGCGAGTAGTAGTTATTTTCTCACACTGGTCACGTTCTTTCAGAAAGAAAAGCACGCTGGTTTTCGGTGAAAATGTTGAAGCAGACAACTTCGCGGAAAATATCGGTATTTGTGCAATTCGCAGCAGGGAATTCTGCAAAGCAAAAAGATATGTACTTCTTGGAGAAGAAAAGGATAATCTGAACTTTTATTATAAGTATAAAGAACAACTGGCAGATAAGCCGGTGTATGTCAGATGCAATTCATTTTCAAATAGAATAGTCAATCATGGTCTGCACAAGTTCTTTTCTCTGGAAGAACTCATTGCAAGAAGGTACTGGTATGAAAATACCATGATAGAAGATGCATATTCAGAGGATGCCGTTCCAATGGACAAGCTGACAGTAGTATTTCCCATATTCAATTCACTGACGGAGGAACTGTTATATCAGGCAACACAGACGAATATTTACGACGTGAATCAGGTAGTAGAATATCATATTTTCGGAGATACAAAAGCATTTTGTCAGCTTCATCAAAATCTGGATGCACTGCATATAGTAGCGCATAATGATGAAGTATGGGACAGCATCCAGTTATTAAAGAATTCGGACAGAATCGTTCTCTGCTGCGATGAGAACTCTGTCATTCTGGCTAGAGACCTTGTCGAGATGGTCAGATGCGGAAGAATAGATATCATAACAGAAGCTGAGATATCCGAGGAATTATTACGCAATACAAGAAGCGGAAAAATCGCTGAAGACAGTATGAAGATAAATATATTCCAATGGCCGCAGGCAATCTGTACGGAAGAATCTATAATAAGTGACGAAAAGATATATGTAGCGCAGCTTTTGAATAAAAGCTATTACGACGAGTACAATGAAGGAAATACTGAAACAGCCGGGAGGCTGTGGGAAGAGCTGGACACATTTGACAGATATTCGAATCTGGCAGCAGCGGATTACCAGTACATTCGCTTACTGCTAATGCAGAAGTGGAACAAAGGAATAGTTTATAACGGAATATCTGATATTCCGGAATATATGATGACGAAAAACGCAGAACTGGAGCATTTGAGATGGTGTAATTATCATTTATATAATAGTTGGACTCCTTGGATTGATGACACCTTCAGTAAGCCATTGAAGGATAAAGCCGAAAGAAAGCACAAGGATCTCAGACCTTTTTCAGAATTACCTGACGTTGAAAAAGAGAAGGATAAATTACAGATAAAGTACCTGTTTGATGCGTATGACAAATCAGTACAGAAGAGGCAAATGGGGATAAAAAACTGACATGGTGTACGATTCCCAAATACAAGCAATGAACAAATTAGTTCTTTCTTTATAAGTTAAGTTGTGATAAAATAAAAGACAGAGCATTTACTGAAATCGCACTATTTTGATAAAATAATTCAGGAGGCAGTCTATGGGTGGATTATTTGGTGGTCTGGAAGCCTTTGGTCTGGAAAAGCTGAGTAATGTTGAGGTATATGAAAAGGCAGATCAGGAGAAGGAGAACGATAGCTCAAAGGAGAATACGGTAGCGAAGGCTCGGGAAGCCGACCTTGTATTTGATAAAACGTTTACCTGTCCGGTCTGCGACAGGGAATTCAAGTCAAAAACGGTCAAAACCGGAAAAGTTAAGCTGATTGCAATGGATACGGATCTTCGACCGAAATACCAGCTGATGGATTCGCTGAAGTATGATGCAATCGTATGCCCGAACTGCGGATATGCAGCCTTGAACCGGTTTTTCAATTATATGACGGGAGCACAGGCGAAACTGGTTATCTCCAGCATTTCAAACTCGTTCCGGGGACTTCCGGCAGATGGTGAGATTTATACTTATGATGATGCCATTTCCAGACACAAGCTTGCCCTGCTGAATACAATCGTTAAGAAATCAAAATTAAGTGAAAAAGCCTACACCTGTCTGAAGACAGCATGGCTGCTTCGGGGGAAAGCAGAAACTCTTCCGGTCGATACTCCGGAGTACGCTAAAGTCAGAAAGAATCTACAGACCGAAGAGGATGAATTCATAAAGAATGCCTATGAGGGATTCGTTGAAGCATTTTCAAAGGAACTGTTCCCGATGTGCGGAATGGATGAGAATACCTGTACCTATCTTGTGGCAGATCTGGCGCGTCGCTGTGGTAAAACAGAAGATGCCTGCCGCTGGATTTCCAAGGTGCTGACTGCGCGGGATGCGAATGCACGAATTAAGTCAAAGGCATGTGAAATCAAAGAGTTAATCAAAGCAGATAAACAGAAGAAGTAATCAAAGCGAATAAACAGAAGAAGTAATCAAAGTATATGTAGATAAAGTAATTCCGGAGGACGAAAAGGTGGCTGAGCAGCTGTATACAATACCGGTAAATGAAGCATTTGAGGCGGACTGTGAGTGCCCGATTTGTCTGATGTACCGTACTCTTGAGCAGAAGGCGGTTGATTTTACCATGGGACCGAGCTATATGGAGGACGATGTCCGGATGGAAACCAACCGGACAGGTTTCTGCGAGACTCATATCCGGCAGATGTATCAGAATCAAAATCGTCTCGGGCTGGCGCTGATGATGCTGTCACATGTTGACCGGACGATGGCGGAGATGGAGAAATTCAAAGAGTCGCGTGCATCGGGTGGTCTGTTTCGTAAGAATGCCGATGAGAGCCGGATGAAGGCGTATTGTGATAAAAAGCTTGGTTCCTGCTACATCTGCGAACGGATTGACGGAACCTTCGGTCGATATATCGCAACATTATTTCATTTGTACCAGCATGACGATGATTTTGTTAAGAAATTCGAAGCCTCGAAGGGGTTTTGCATGAAGCACTATTCACTTTTGTTTGATGAGGCGCAAAGAGCCTTAAGCGGAGCGAAGGCGGAAGAGTTCTTAAAGACCCTTAACCGTTTGTATTTTGATAATATGAAGCGGGTACGGGACGAATTAAAATGGTTCGTGGATAAATTCGATTACCGGAATATCGAAGAGCCCTGGGGGAATTCAAGAGATGCGTTAATCCGGACGATTCAAAAAACGGACTCAGTAACAGTAGAATAATTAAATTTTTCTTAATTGTTAGCACTCTGTAAAAATGAGTGCTAATTTTATCTTGACAAATGGTTTAACAGGTATTATAGTATATAGCAAAGTTTATGGAATAAGGAGGATTTATTATGAAACTGAAACCGTTAGGTGACAAAGTTGTATTACGACAGATTCTGGCAGAAGAGACGACAAAGTCCGGAATTGTACTGCCGGGGCAGGCAAAGGAAAAGCCGCAGCAGGCAGAGGTCATTGCGGTTGGACCCGGTGGAGTGATTGACGGGAAAGAAATCACAATGAATGTCAGTGCAGGAGACCGTGTTATTTACACGAAGTATTCGGGTACAGAGGTTAAGCTTGAGGATGAGACTTATATTATCGTAAAGCAGAGTGACATCATCGCAACAATTGAAGATTAATCTGAGGGTCAATTGTTTTATGTGATTCTGTATCATGCAATGAACAACACGATAAATGTACAGGTAAAGAAATGTCGTTATCAAAAAACGCGCTGCTTGACACAAAGTCTGGTTATGCGCAAAGAGCTACGCAGAAAAGGAGATTAGTGTGAAAGATGAATCTTTCACACGCAGATTTGTGCCTGCGCGGTGCTTGACACAAAGTCTGTTATGCGCAAAGAGCTACGCAGAAAAGGAGATTAAGTATGGCTAAAGAAATTAAATATGGTGCAGATGCCAGAGTTGCACTGGAAACCGGCGTGAATAAGCTGGCAGATACCGTAAAAGTAACACTTGGACCGAAGGGACGCAATGTGGTTCTTGATAAGTCTTATGGCTCACCTCTTATCACGAATGACGGTGTTACCATTGCAAAAGAAATTGAACTCGAAGATACCTTTGAGAACATGGGAGCACAGCTTGTAAAAGAAGTTGCTACAAAGACTAATGATGTTGCCGGTGACGGTACGACAACCGCTACCATTCTTGCTCAGGCAATGATCAATGACGGTATGAAGAATCTGGCTGCAGGAGCAAACCCGATTATCCTGAGAAAGGGTATGAAGAAAGCGACCGATGTTGCAGTAGATACCATTCAGAAGATGAGCTCCAAGGTAACAGGTAAGGAGCAGATTGCAAAGGTTGCAGCAATTTCATCCGGAGATGAAGCAGTAGGTGAGATGGTAGCCGATGCGATGGATAAGGTATCCAAGGACGGTGTTATCACAATTGAAGAATCAAAGACCATGAAGACTGAACTTGAGCTTGTAGAAGGTATGCAGTTTGACCGTGGTTATGTTTCCGCATATATGGCAACAGATATGGATAAGATGGAAGCGGTTCTTGAGAATCCTTACATTCTTATTACCGATAAGAAGATTTCCAATATTCAGGAGATTCTTCCGCTGCTTGAGCAGATTGTACAGTCGGGTGCAAGACTTCTTATCATTGCAGAGGATGTTGAGGGTGAAGCTCTCACTACTCTGGTTATCAACAAATTAAGAGGAACCTTCAATGTCGTTGCGGTTAAGGCTCCCGGTTACGGTGACAGAAGAAAAGCAATGCTGCAGGATATCGCAATCCTTACAGGCGGAACAGTAATTTCCGATGAACTCGGACTGGATCTGAAGGAAGCTACCATTGATCAGCTTGGTCGTGCTAAATCCGTTAAGGTTCAGAAAGAGAATACTATTATTGTCGACGGAGAAGGCGATAAGGAAGCAATTAAGTCCAGAGTTGCTCAGATTCGTGCACAGATCGAAGAGACAACCTCTGATTTTGACCGTGAAAAGCTTCAGGAGCGTCTTGCAAAGCTTGCAGGCGGCGTAGCGGTAATCCGTGTGGGCGCAGCAACCGAGACCGAGATGAAGGAAGCAAAGCTGCGTATGGAGGATGCACTTGCAGCAACCAAGGCAGCTGTAGAAGAAGGTATTATTGCCGGAGGCGGATCAGCTTTTATCCATGCTTCCAAGGAAGTTGCCAAGATGGCAGCAGATTTAAGCGGAGACGAGAAGACCGGTGCTGCTATCGTATTAAAGGCACTGGAAGCACCGTTGTTCTGTATCGCACAGAACGCAGGTCTGGAAGGAGCAGTCATTGTTAACAAAGTCAAGGAACAAAAACCTGGTATTGGTTTCGATGCTCTGACCGAGGAGTATGTTGACATGGCATCTGCAGGAATCCTTGATCCTGCAAAGGTTGCGAGAACCGCATTACAGAACGCTACCTCAGTTGCATCGACCTTCCTTACAACGGAAGCTGCAGTTGCAGCCATTAAGGAAAATACCCCGGCAATGCCGGCAGGTCCCGGAGCAGGCGGCATGGGAATGATGTAATACCAAAGCTACGGATGAAAAAGAAAGAAAAAGCAGAGATGAGTTCCGAAGAATTCTTCTCTGCTTTTTGTTGTTGTAATACACGATGCCTGACTGCGGGTTGTTACCTTAGAAACACTCAGCAGAGTGTTCTTTTGTCAGTTGTGTCTGAAGGTATACTTTTTGATATCTACTGGATTGTTACCAGCGTCTTTACATATTCGATTACCTTCCGCGCGATATCCTGCTGCATAAGATAGCCTTTGCCATAGGTAGTCAGATAGGAATTATAATTATCTTCTGTTTGTCCCTGTGAAATGACATAAGCAAGATAATCCTCTTCAGAAGCTTTAATTCCCTCAAGCTCGGCAATCGCCTGATAGATCAGGATTTCTTTTGCCTGTGAAAGAACCTTTTCACGAAGGCTTGCATCATATTTGGTTTCTGACATCTCGGTATAGGCCTGGAAGCTTGCATATGGATAATAGCCGAGGTAGTTGTAATAGTAAGAATTCAGACTTTCATAATATGCATTTTCTTCGTATTTATGAAGAGCCTTCAGCTGATTGATATAAGCATTAGGATAATTCTTCGCTGTGGAATCGGCAAGCAGTGTTTCCTGAATCCAGGAAGAAAGATTGGACTGGAACTTGGTTTCCTTTATATATGCACGGTATTCATCAGCAGTGGAGGCAGTATCAAAAAGATAGGTTGCTACGAATTCATCGTTAAATTCGGGAGTAACGTAGATGCCGTTAATGGTTGTGGCAAACACAGCGTCTTTACCTGCAAGCGAGGCATCATTGCTGTAATCATCAGGAAATGTAACTTCAATATTAAAAACATCTCCGACAACATGACCGATCAACTGATCGGTAAAATCATCAATCATACTGGTGGTACCGATTGTGATATCCGTTCCCTCACCGTTGGTACTTCCGTTGCTGAATTCTACACCGTCAATGGTACCGACGAAATCAACATTGATCTTATCACCGTCTGCAATTACGGCGGTTGTGGTTGTAGAGAGCTCATCATAATCGGCTAAGAGTGTAGTAATATCGGATTCGACGCTTTCATCGGAATATTCGAGCTCACTGGAAGCTACAGAAAGCTTTTTGTAATCCGCCAGAGTAATATAGTTTGTAGCGGTTACATCCTTGATCAGACCATCCTCTGTCAGCTGTGCACTGTAGTCACTGCTTGCAGTAACCTTGGTAGCTCCGCGGTAAATACCAAAACCTATCAGAGCGAAAACAGCAGCAATTATTACCACGATGATTGCTGACCAGACGATTCTTTCAATCAGCGCATCTTTCTTCATCTTTATGATGTCTTTCTTACGCTGGATTTTACGTTGTTTACTCAGACTGAGTGACTGAGTTTCGTTTGTTTCTGTCACTTTCATAATAACATGTCCTCTCAAATTTTATTCGGCTGCATCACCGGAAAATATCCCACACACCATAATACATGAAAATAAAGATACGGTCAATCCCGAAAATATGTATTATTCGTGAATTTTACCGTTTTCCTGTTCAATCGGAGCATAATGAATCCGAACATTGATATCCTGATTATAGTTACCAAAGTTCTTCCCGAAGATCGTCAAACCTCCGACATGTGCAGCATTGTTCGGGACTTCGAACTTAAAACGGATATTACTGCGATAGTCCAGATGCAGGTCGGAAAGTGATACTGAAGAAATTTTTAAACCATCGATGAAGGTTCCCTCGGTATTGATAACAATCAGCTTAAGAAGTCCATACTGGTTCCAGTTTGGAAACCACCAGTCGGGAGTAAAGTACCCCTTGACGTCACCGAAATCACCGGGGCTTGTCCACATGCCAAGACAGGTATCGTTTAGATAGAAATAAATATCGGAGGGCCAGGTACTGTTGACCCCGGGTGCTTCGGAACTGAGTTCAGCAGAAATGGTAATCTGAGTCAGCTTCTGTGATGCAGGTACAAAATTCGGAATCATGTATTCGACAAAGCCTCTGGTGAACCAAAGAATATCGCTGTTGATCCGATCGGGATGTGCAAAATACCGTGCATCATCCACTTCGCCTATAAGATTGTTCGGAGTTGCCAGCCCGCAGGTCGGAAAGACCTGATAATCTGAATAATGTCCGACTTTGATTTCGGTCTCGTAAACATTTTCCTGCTGGATATAATCATCAAATTCAACAAGAATTTTATTCAGATGAACCATGCATTTCTTTTGGTTGCCGTGACCTGCAGACTCACTGACAATGGTGATAATTCCGCAATCCTCAAGCTTTTTGACATGACTTGTCAGCGCACCGTTTGTAATGTTGAGACTCGCAGCGAGCGAATTCATGTTCATGCCTTTATTCTTTATCAATAGTTTAATGATTTCAATACGAATATCGGAGCCGAGCGCTTTAAAAACATCCAGTCCCTCATCGAGTGATTTGATATGCATCATGATGCAATATCCTCCTTTTTAGTTCGTTCAAGGTATAACAGACAAGTATATTTTTGCTGTATACTAAATTAGTTTAACAGATTATTTTAGTTTTGTACAGAGATTTATCCGGATTTTATTCCTGCTTTTATGATTAATTTACAAAAATATTCAAAAATAAGAAAGTTTTATTTATTTTTTTCTAAACACATATTTATTAATTGTATGAACTGAATTCTTAGAGAAAACAGCCGGTTATTTCCTTGACATTTTCTAAAAGATGCTTTATCATATTAACTAATACGCTTGACATTTATTAAAAAGTAAATTACTTTAGAATTAGCATACATTAAGTAATCAGGATATGACGATATGGGTTCCGCACAAAGCGGGTCTAATAGATTATACTAAAGGAGAAGAGGATGGCAAGACTATTTATTAACCCCGGAATAAAGAAGGGGCACATCAACAGAGAGCTTCAGGGGCATTTTTCGGAACATCTCGGACGCTGTATTTATGAGGGCCTTTATGTGGGCGAGAATTCTGAGATTCCGAATACGAATGGAATGCGGAATGACGTTGTGGAAGCTTTGAAGGAAATGCAGATTCCGGTTCTTCGGTGGCCGGGCGGTTGTTTTGCAGATGAATACCACTGGCAGGACGGAATCGGTCCGAAGGAAAGCCGAAAGAAAATGATCAATACCCACTGGGGCGGTGTTCTTGAAGATAACAGCTTTGGTACACATGAATTCATGGAGCTTTGCAGACAGCTGGGATGCAAGAATTATATTAACGGAAATGTTGGCAGCGGTACGGTCAGAGAAATGTCGGAATGGGTTGAATATATGACCTTTGAAGGTGTTTCTCCGATGGCTGACCTGCGAAAAAGGAATGGTCATGAGGAACGCTTCCCGGTTGATTATTTTGGTGTTGGAAATGAAAACTGGGGCTGCGGCGGAAATATGCTTCCGGAATATTACGGGAATGAGTACAGAAGATACCAGACCTATGTTAGAAACTATAACGGAGCCAAGCCCATATATAAGATTGCATGCGGAGCGAACGCAGATGATTACAGCTGGACAGAGGGTGTACTGAAGACCTGCAGCCACCCCGGAATGATGCAGGGACTATCCCTTCATTATTATACCGTGACGCATGACTGGGGTCATAAGGGCCGCGCGACTAGCTTTGATGAGCAGGAATGGTATAAGCTGCTGAGGAATACCTTCAAGATGGAAACACTGATTACGCGCCATGGTGCGATCATGGATCGATATGACCCTGAGAAAAAAATCGGAATGATTATTGATGAATGGGGTACATGGTATGAATGTGAACCGGGAACCAATCCGGGCTTCCTTTACCAGCAGAATTCGCTTCGTGATGCTCTGGTTGCAGGAATCAACCTGAACATATTCAATAAACACTGTGACCGCGTTAAAATGGCAAACATTGCGCAGCTTGTAAATGTGCTGCAGGCAGTGATTCTGACAGAAGGTTCTAAAATGGTCAAGACTCCGACATATCATGCATTTAATATGTACAAATGCCATCAGGATAATGAACTGGTCGAGAGCACCGTGGAAACAGAACAAATCGGTATTGATGACCAGATTCTGGTACCGAATCTGCAGGAGTCCGTATCAATGGATCAGAACGGTAGGCTGCATATGACTATGACAAACCTTTCCCTTGACACGGCGTATCCGGTTGACGCAGTACTGACAGCTGCCGGGGTTAAAGCAGTAAAGGGAACGGTTCTGACCGGTGCGATGGATGCCTATAACTCCTTTGACTGCCCTGACCGTGTTGCTCCGGTTCCGTTTGAGAACTTCAGTATTACGGAGAACGGACTAACCTTTAACATACCGGAGAGAAGTGTGCTCCACCTGGAAATCGAATTAAAATGATAAATGCAATGCTCCGCGGTTTATATGCGGAGCATTTTTGTCTCCGCGGTTTATATGCGGAGCATTTTTGTCTCCGCGGTTTATAGTTTATAATTATTAACTGGTGATAAAAATTTTATGACTGTATTGATTTCACTGCTTCGGAATGCTACAATAAAATGTGGTATAGCTTGCAAAGGAAAGCTAGTGCTTGAGAAACTGAAAAGGGGAATGGACAAATGAGTAATTTTTTTAACATTGAAAATCCGGTGTTCCAGTTTATTAATAAGGTGATTGATCTGATCATGCTGAGCTTTTTCTGGACAATCTGTGCGATACCGGGAGTGTTCATGGGTTATGCAATTTTTAAGGAAGGCGGATATATTCTGTATCTGGCACTGTTTGTTATCGCCGTGATTCCGCTCGGACCGGCAACAACGGCACTGTATTATGCGGTGGTCAAGGTAATACGTCGGGAACGGGGATATGCAGCACGGGAATTTTTCCGTTCGTTCCGTGCAAATTTTAAGCAGGGAATGCTGATCTGTATCATTCTTGGAGTTCTGGCTTCGATTCTGTATATTGATTATGAATACGTCAATGCATTAGAGGAGGAATCAACCTTTAATATGATAATGACCGTTGCTTTTAATGTTGTTACGGCACTGACGCTGTTTTTAATAATGTTTATTTTCCCGGTTTTGTCCCGGTTTAAGCTTCCGTTAAAGCATTTATTTAAGAATTCTATGATCATGGCTCTTCGTCATCTCTTAACGACCATTCTTGTGCTGCTGATTGTGGCGGTATTTGCATTTGGAACATGGCTGCTGTGGCCTTATCCGACGTTCCTCCTTTTCCCGGGAGTGTGCTGCTTCTTATGTTCGCTTCTAATCGAAAAGGTATTCAAGAAATATATGCCGGGTGCAGAGGAAAACCCGGAGGATTCGGGAGTTGACCAGTGGTATCTGGAATAAAACAGGGTGAGGTAAGGTATGGATGACAGGATATACCGGTACATGAACTGGCCGGAAATCGAAACAATTGTTTACTCGGAACATGACAATCCCAAAAATCTGCTGGGCCCGCACATTGCAGAGGACGGAGTTTTAGTACAGTCCTTCTTTCCGGGCGCAGAAAAAGTGAACATTATCTGTAACGGACAGAGATATCCTGCAGATTTGGCTGATAATTCGGGTTATTTTGCTTGTATGCTGCCGGACAAGGAGATACCGGAGTATACTTATGAGGTAAGTGATCCGGGACAGGAACCAAGAATCCTACATGACCCATATTCCTTTCCGCAGGTTATTCCGGAAGAGGCTCTAAAGCGTTTTGAAGCAGGGATTGAATACCATATTTATGAGTATCTGGGAGCACACCCGATGACAGTGTCCGGTTGCTTTGGCGTACATTTTGCCGTCTGGGCACCGAATGCGGTGCGTGTCAGCGTTGTCGGAGATTTTAATAAGTGGGACGGGCGCCGGCTTCCTATGCAGCGTCTCGGTGATTCCGGGGTATTTGAACTATTTGTTCCCGGACTGTCAGCAGGTGTGGTATACAAGTACGAACTAAAAGTGAAGGGTGGTCTCTGCTACTGCAAGGCTGATCCGTATGCAAATTACAGTGAACTGCGTCCGAACAACGCATCGATCGTTGCAGATCTGTCAGAGTATACCTGGCAGGATGCGGACTGGATGAAACAACGCCGCACGGATGATCTTCGGATTAAGCCGATGTTTATCTACGAGGTGCATGCCGGATCCTTTCGGAAACCGGAAGAAAAAAACGGAAGCTTCTATAACTATCGGGAGCTGGCGGTGATGCTGGCTGATCATATAGAAAAGACCGGTTACACGCATGTTGAACTGATGCCGGTCATGGAACATCCGTTTGACGGCTCATGGGGATATCAGACGACCGGATATTATGCACCGACATCTCGCTATGGAACAACGGCGGACTTTATGTATTTTATTGATTATATGCACAGCCGGAATATCGGAGTGATTCTGGACTGGGTACCGGCTCATTTCCCGAAGGATAACTTTGGACTTGCAACCTTTGACGGAACCTGTCTTTATGAACATTTTGACAAGAGAAAAGGGGAACATCCGCACTGGGGTACTCTGATTTATAATTACGGTCGTCCTCAGGTAAAGAATTTTCTGATCGGGAATGCATTATTCTGGGCAGAGAAGTATCATGCAGACGGAATCAGGATGGACGCAGTCGCTTCCATGCTGTATCTGGATTACGGACGTCGTGACGGTGAATGGATTCCCAATATCTATGGCGGAAATGAAAACCTGGAAGCGATTGAGTTTCTAAAGCACCTGAACTCGGTTTTCAAGAAAAGGGACGACGGAGCAATCCTGATTGCGGAGGAATCCACTGCATGGCCGAAGATTACCGGAGCATTAGAGGACGGAGGCCTTGGCTTTGATTATAAATGGAATATGGGCTGGATGAATGATTTCACAGAATATATGAAGCAGGATCCGCTGTTTCGCAAGGGCTGCCACGGTGCGTTGACGTTCAGTATGATGTATGCCTACAGTGAACATTTTATTCTTGCTTTGTCTCATGATGAGGTGGTACATGAGAAGGGCTCTCTTCTGAATAAAATGCCGGGGCAGAAGGACGCAAAGCTGGCTAACCTGCGGGTTGCCTATGGCTTTATGATGACACATCCGGGAAAGAAGCTGCTATTCATGGGACAGGATTTTGCCCAGGAACGGGAATGGAGTGAGGAACGGAGTCTGGACTGGAATCTGCTGGAACAGCCGGAACATCGAAAGATGCTGCAGTATGTTTCAGATCTCGCAATGATGTACCGCCGGTATCCGGCTTTATTTGACAAGGATTTTGATCCCGAGGGCTTTGAGTGGATCAGCTGCCTGGATGCGGATCACAGTATCATCAGCTTTTTAAGAAAAGGAACGAAGGAAGATACGGAGCTGCTGGTCATCTGTAATTTTACACCGATTGCATATCAGGATTTTCGAATCGGAGTACCATATGTCGGAAAATACAAAGAAATATTTAACAGTGATAAGGATATCTATGGAGGAAGCCAAACTGTAAACCCTCGTTTGAAACAGTCAAAGAGTATACGCTGGGATGGAAGGGACGAGTCCATTACTGTCAATGTTCCCCCGCTTGGGATTTCCGTTTTTACCTGTACGGCACTGAAAAAATAACGTGACATAAATATGATGCACAGAAAAGAGGAACTATGTCGGATCGACTGACAGATATTTTCGGAATTGATACCTTTGACGATGCCACAATGGCGGAACGCCTTCCGAAAGAAACCTATGAAGCATTGAAAAAGACAATTGAAAACGGAGAGGAGCTTGAAGCAGGAGTCGCCGAGATTGTCGCAAATGCGATGAAGGAGTGGGCAATCGAACGCGGAGCAACACACTATTCCCACTGGTTCCAGCCAATGACAGGTGTTACGGCGGAGAAACATGATTCCTTTATTACTCCGGCACCACATGGTAAAATTGTCATGGAATTCTCGGGTAAGGAGCTGATCAAAGGAGAGCCGGATGCATCTTCTTTTCCGTCCGGTGGACTGCGGGCAACCTTTGAAGCGCGGGGATATACGGCATGGGATTGTACTTCTCCTGCATTTCTAAGGGAGGATGCTGCAGGTGTTACTCTGTGCATTCCGACAGCTTTCTGTTCTTACACCGGGGAAGCACTGGATAAAAAGACACCGTTGCTTCGTTCTATGGAAGCGATTGACCGTGCGGCAGTCCGAATTTTGCATATTCTGGGCAAGAAAGAGGTTCATTCGGTTTCCTGCTGTGTCGGACCGGAACAGGAATATTTTCTGATTGACCGGAAAAAATACTTAAAGCGTGACGATCTGATTTATACGGGACGGACTCTGTTCGGAGCAAAGCCACCCAAGGGGCAGGAACTGGACGACCATTATTTTGGATGTATCAAGGAACGTGTGGCATCTTACATGAAGGAAGTGAATACCGAGCTTTGGAAGCTTGGTATTCTTGCCAAAACCCAGCATAACGAAGCTGCTCCGGCGCAGCATGAGCTTGCACCGATCTTTACAACAGCCAACATTTCCTGTGACCACAACCAGCTTGTAATGGAAGTCATGAAAAAGGTTGCAATCCGCCATGATCTGACTTGTCTCCTACATGAGAAGCCCTTTGCCGGAGTGAATGGCTCGGGAAAGCACAACAACTGGTCTCTGGTAACCGACTCCGGAGAAAATCTGTTCAAACCGGGGAAAACACCACATGAGAATACACAGTTTCTGCTGTTTCTGGCAGCAGTGCTTCAGGCAGTGGATCGTCATGCCGATCTGCTGCGGCTGTCGGCGGCAAATCCGGGAAATGATCATCGTCTCGGGGCTGCAGAAGCACCGCCGGCCATTATCTCGATCTTTCTTGGCGAACAGCTTGAGGATATTCTGTCGCAGCTTGTTCTGACCGGAGAAGCAACCAGTTCAAAGAAGGGCGGCAGGATCAACGTCGGAGTACATTCACTTCCTGAGATTAAGCGTGACGTGACGGATCGAAACAGAACATCACCGTTTGCATTTACAGGGAATAAATTTGAGTTTCGAAGTGTCGCTTCTTCTATGTCCATAGCGGATGCGAACACGGTTCTGAATACAATTCTGGCGGAGTCGCTGGATGAAATGTCAGATGAGCTTGAAAAGGCAGAAAATCCTGCGGCAGCACTCCATGAGCTGATTGCAAGAACCGTCAGAGAACACCAGAGGATTATTTTCAGTGGAAATGGATACGCAGAGGAATGGAAAGAGGAAGCGGCAAGACGCGGACTGCCGAATCTTCCGTCTATGGTAGACGCAATTCCCTCTTGGATTACGGAAAAATCCGTTAGATTGTTCGGGAAGGAACAAGTACTATCCGAAACAGAGTTACGTGCGCGGTCTGAGATTTATTATGAGTCTTATTCCAAAGCAATCAATATCGAAGCAGGAACGATGATTGAGATGGCTTCTGTACAGTTTATTCCTGCTGCAATTCATTATGCGACAAGACTTGCAGAAAGCATCAATGCTGTAAAAGAAGCGGTTCCAGGACCGGAGAACTATTCGGTACAGACAAAGCTTCTGCTGCAGACGAGCGGACTGCTCAAAAAAGCCGAGTCCGCACTGGATGTTCTGCGAACAAAGGTTGAAGCGGCGAAAGCAGCAGCCGAAGGACAGGAGAAGGCGAGATGCTTTAGGGATGAGGTCTTTCCTGCGATGGCAGAGCTTCGGGCACCAATTGATGCACTGGAGCTGATTGTTGACAAGGATCTCTGGCCGGTACCGACCTACGGAGAGCTTCTGTTCGAAGTGTAAGAAAGATTAGAAAGAAAATCGGGAGAACTGATGAAAAGATATCATGAAAAGAACCGGAAACGGTTTCAATATTGGTTTTGCATAATCAGCCTTCTGTTTGCTGTTTTATTAACTGCCTGTTCTTTACGGCAACCGGAGATTTCGGAGTTTGCCGAAGGGTTATCTGAAAAAGCGGAGCATCTGATGAATGGGGTTGAAGCACTGTCCCCTACGGCCATGCCGACAAGCACCCCACTTCCGACGAATTCCCCGACACCTGTTCCGACGAATACGCCGACGCCGACTCCGACGAATACACCGACCCCAACGCCAACGAGTACACCGACGCCGACTCCGGTAATAGATACCTATGCAAAGGATGGAGAGTATTCCTCTGTTCCTACATTTACCGGAAAGGCTTATATTATTGTCGATGCGGACACAGGTGAGGTGATTCTTGCGAAGAATGCTGCGGAACGTCTCTATCCTGCAAGTACGATTAAAATGCTGACGGCGCTGACGGCACTTGACCATGCGGATCTAGCCAATGTGCTCACTGCAAAAAGTGAGGTTCTTTCTGCAATTGCATCGGATGCAGTGCAGTATGGAGCAGTACCGGGGATGACCTATTCACTTGAGGTTTGGCTGAACCTGCTATTAATTTCTTCTTATGCCGATGCAGCGGACACTATTGCGGAGGAGACTGCCGGAAGTGTTGAACAGTTTGTGGAATACATGAATCAGAAAGCCGTGGAACTTGGGATGCTGTCTACCCATGTGGATAATGCGATCGGTCTGGACATCGGAAATGATTTCACAGGGATGTATTCAACAGCAGACGATATAGCAAAGCTTGCCTGTGCAATGATGAAAAATTCGGCACTTGCTTCCATCGTTGCAAAAAAAGAGTATACAGTTCCTGACTGCACGGCACTTGCAGGGCGGACGATTGAAAGTACAAATTATTACTATACCAGAAGCGAGACATATCACAGCGATCTCTTTAAGGCAGTCGGAACCAAGAGCGGTATGACAGAAGCGGCAGGCTACTGCTATGTTGCGACGGTTGTCAATGAAGATGGGAGAAAATACATCTGCTGTTATTTTGGTGCCAGACAGAAATCAGTTCTGTTTACCGAGATGACTGCACTTCTGGAATATGTATACCAAAGATTTGATTAACCGACATGCTCTTCACGGAAACCGGAACGAAAGGAGGACGCAACCGATGCAGCCTGATGTCAAACTACGAAGAAAACTTGTTTTATGTGCAGCTGTTCTGCTGCTCCTTTTCCTTTGCGGCTGTACAAAAGAATACATGGAGTACTATTACTATGGAATTGATGCGACTCCGACCCCGACAGCAGCACTTGTGCGTGCGACTCCGACTCCTTCCGAGTCCGGACGTTATATTGTAACACATTCGAAGAGCTATATTTATACCGGCACGGTTTCAGAAAATGTTAAAAGGGATGTTACTATGTACTTTGACATTTATTCCGATAATACTGCATCGCTGGTCGATGTGGAGGATAAAGACAATCTTGGAAAGCTCGAAGTACCGAAGACTATTGAGAACGGAACAGTGATGGTGACAGAAATCGATGATTATGCCTTTTATAATGTCAAGTCAATGAAATCCATCAGCTTTCCGGTAACAATCACCTCCGTCGGAATGAAGACACTGACAGAAACAAAATGGTATCAGTCTTCAGAGGATGATTATCTGGTAATCGGAGACGGAATTCTGATTAAATCTTCTGCAAAAGCAAGCGGCGGTAAGCTGACCTTAAAGGTCGGTATCAAATACATAAAAGAGGATGTTTTTGCCGGAAGAAAAGATATAATGCAAGTAATACTGCCGGACTCGTTACTGGAAATCGGTGAGAGAGCCTTTCAAAAATGCAGCTACCTCTGTGAAATAAATTTTCCGGATCACCTGAAGGTAATTGGTGATAATGCTTTTTTTAACTGTGCTTTTTTAGCTGCAATTACCGTTCCTGCGTCAGTAGAATCGATTAACGACGGAGCATTTACAAAATGTCTGTTATTATCATCGGTAACACTGACCGAGGGTCTTAGGAAAATCGGAGAAAGCGCTTTTCTCGAATGCACAAACCTTAAAACAGTAGCACTTCCCTCATCCCTTGAATTTATCGGAGCGATGGCATTTCAGAATTCCGGATTGTCCTCGGTTACCTTCGGGGATTACAGTCAGCTGGTAAAGATCGGAGCACTGGCTTTTGAAAATACAGAATGGTTTAACTTATTAAATAGAATAGAAGTAAAAACTTTATCACAAGGCTATAAATATTTTATCCCATCCACGAAGTACTATACCTGTGGGAAGAATAACTGTATTTTACTGAAAGCACCTGTATCTGCATACTCAGCGGACACGCTTGACCAGATACAGGCTCCGAAGGGTGTAACTTCTGTTTATTCAGGAGCATTTACAGCAAAGGAGATTAAAGTTTTTGTGTTTGCGGATGGCATTACAGCTATCGAGAGTCTCGGAGAAACACAGGCTGTAAGAAGTGTGATAATTCCAAAGACTGTTACAGAAATAAAAGAAGATGCTTTCAGAAATACCTCGGTTCAGCTTCTGTCATTTCAGGAAGGCAGCAGCTTATACCGGATTGGAAAAAATGCATTTCGGGACTCCGATCTTTATGAAATTTCTGTTCCTGCTTCTGTCGGAGTGATTGATTACGGAGCATTCCGTGGCTGTACAGAATTGAATGCAGTTACATTAAATACCGGGCTGACCGAGATTGGAAGCTATGCGTTTGAACGCTGCAGCGGGCTTGTTACGCTGAAGCTTCCAAAGACGTTAACCAAAATCGGAGCATATGTATTTTCCGGCTGTACCGGACTGACAGGAATTATTATACCAAAGGCAGTTACGCAGGTCGGAAATGCAGCATTTAATGGTTGTAAGGCTCTGAACAAAGTGGTAATCACTGGTCAGAATACTGTCTTATCGGATGATACGACGGATAACGCATTTTCCGGCTGTACCAAGGAATTAAAACTGTATATTCCGGAAAACTCAGTAAATATAAACTATTTAAATAAACTGAACATCACATATGGATATGTTCAGGAATAAGGATAGAATTAACGGAGGAAATAAAAATGATAACAGAACAACAGATTAAAGAAGAAATCTGTGCAATCGGTAAGCGGATTTACGACAGAGGTATGGTTGCCTCAAATGACGGCAACATTTCTGTAAAGATCAGTGATGACGTATATTTATGTACGCCGACCGGAGTCAGCAAGGGCTTTATGACACCGGAATATATCTGTAAGGTGGATGGTAAAGGAAATGTGCTTGAAGCAAACGAAGGCTTTCGTCCGTCTTCCGAGATTAAAATGCATATGCGTGTTTACCAGAAGCGCCCGGATGTCCGTTCGGTGGTGCATGCTCACCCGATTTATGCTACCAGCTTTGCGATTGCAGGGATTCCGCTGACACAGCCGATAATGCCGGAAGCTGTTATTTCGCTGGGTGCTGTACCGCTTGCAAAATACGGAACTCCTTCCACGGAAGAGATACCGGATGCAATTGAACCGTATCTGCAGAGCTACGATGCAGTACTGCTTGCAAATCATGGTGCTTTGTCGTTTTCCGATACCCTGCTGAATGCATACCACAAGATGGAATCTCTGGAGTTCTATGCGCAGCTTCTGTTTAATGCAAGAATGCTTGGCGGACCGAAGGAATTTACGGAGGATCAGGTGAAAACACTGTACGGAATCCGGAAGAAATTCGGTATGACCGGAAAGCATCCGGCTGATCTGACGGAATGAACAAAGCAGACTGCTAAATGTCATGGGGAAAGAGTAAGAGGTAAATATGAAATATGTGAAAACAGCCGTTGTTCTTTTCACAGCGGCTCTTTTGCTGAATGGATGTGCGCTGCTGCCGGCAGAGGAAGAATTCCGCAAGGTTCCTGTATTTGTGAATTATGAAGCGGAAGAGTATACCTATGTTACGGTTCAGCAGGGCGATCTGCAGACCAAAAAAATGATTGCATCCGTTTGTGTTCCGGCGCAGGAGGAAAGCTACTGTTTCGGGATCAGCCGGATTGCATACGGAGCGGTCAATGTGCAGGTGGGGGATACTGTACAGACAGGGGAGCTGCTGGCGGAGCTGGATATGGAAGATATCGAAGAAAACCTGCGTCAGTATAAAACAGAGCTTCATCTGGCAGATGCACGAATCGGTTATCTGAACAGTCTGCAGGAAGTTAACACAGAGCTTATAAAGCTTCATAAAGGAGATTCTGAAGAGTCCTTTTATACCACAGCAGCAGATGAATACAGACTGGAACTGCTACAGCTGGATAATACGGTCAGCCTGCTGAAGCTGAAGCTGGAAGAACTGACAGAGCAATGTGAAAAACGCCGGATTTATGCGGAAATGGATGGAGTCGTGACTTATCTCGCGGATTACAAAGAGGGAGATGTATCTAACCGAAGGGAAACCTTTGTAACCGTGAGTGACAGCACGATGGCATTTGTTGCAGAAACAACGGAATGGATGTATCTTCCGGAAGGGGAAGAGGTTGCCATGACAATCAACGGCAGTGCTTATACCGGAATTGTTACCGGAATGACTGAGGGATGGGATGGGAAAATGAATGTATCTGTGGAACTGATTCCGGGTTCTGCGGAAAGCTTTCCTCAGGGAACGCGTGCTACGCTGACGGTGATTACTGCCGAACGAAGAAATGTTCTGTATCTTCCGAAGATGGTTGTAACCTCTGCCGGAGATGAAAGTATTGTTTATGTCGAAGAGGATGGCGTTCGCCGTGTCAGGACGGTTGTGACCGGATTTGAATCAGACAGTAAGATTGAAATAATGAGTGGATTAAAGCTCGGGGATCTGGTTATCAAGGAATAAACAGCTGCAGATTTACCGTATGGAGGAGCATTTGAAAAAGCTAGTATTAAATTTATTCATCCTGTGTACCGTTCTTCTATGTGCCTGCGGCAGAGGTGAGGAAACATTTATTCCGGAACTGAAAGAACCGGCGGATGCAAAGCAGGAGGTTCAGCAGGCAGTCTTCCGCAGATTGTATGATGTTTCGATTCAGGATGCCGGTGTTGTGACAGCATCGAAGACACTGCGGTCGATTCGAAGCGGTGTCGTTGCGGAAATCTATGTTAATTTTGGAGATACGGTAGCCGAAGGTCAGCTGATTCTTCGGCTTGATGACAGTGAGGATCTTGCAGCCATTCATGACGCGGAGGAGCAGCTGTCCGAATATATTGAAAAAAGCGGGATAGAAAAGCGGGTTTTAAATGACCGGATTCAAATGAAGCAGTACGAGGCTGAACATAGTACCGGAAAAGCGAAGAGCAGTGCAGAACTTGAACTGAAAGCGCTGAAACTTTCAGAGACGTATCTTCGTCTTGTTGAGGAAACAGAGCTTGAGGAGCTTCAAGGGGAACTTGAAGAACGAAAGAATGCATACGGAAACTATGAGCTGTATGCGGACACGTCGGGTACGGTTGTATATCTTTCCTGTGCGGCAGGAGACGAGATACAGAAAAACGAAACACTGTTCGTACTTGCCGACGCGTCGAAGAAGTATATAGAAACTTCATATATCAGTGAAAGCCGGCTTGCCGGTTATGATGCCGTTTATGCGCGCATCGGGTCGGAACAGCATTCATTGGTGTATGAACCTCTGACGGAAGCGGAAAGTAAAGCGCTGATTTATGCAGGAGGCGGACTGGTGACTCATTTTGTACCGGTAGAGGGGTGTGAAGCCATAACTGCTGGAGAGTATTGTGCGCTGATATTTATATCAAATGACAGAGGAACGGTAATGACGGTGCCGCAGACTGCGCTTGGAAGCAATGAAGATGGCAGCTATGTTATGGTTTTAAAGGAGAATGAAAAGGTTTATCGTCCCGTAGTTACGGGACAGACCAGCGGAGGATACACAGAAATCACTGAGGGACTGGCGGAAGGAGAAAGTGTTCTGTTATTGACAGATTCTTCCGTAGACAGCGTGGCGGAGGACACCCTTAAGCTGTCGGCTGTTACGACGGGGGATTTGTCTGAGGAGGTTAGTCTGTCGGGAGCAACGGTACGGTATTCAGACAACAAAGAGGTATTCTATGAAGGGTACGCAGGGCAGGTAACCGAACGGTATAAATCACAGTATGAAGCGGTTTCTGAGGGAGAGCTTTTGCTGTCTGTATCGCTTTCATCAGATCCAATCGAGCTTCTTGAGGCCGAAATCGTTTTACAGAAGGCGGAAGTGGCTTTGAAGAAGGAAACAGAAAAACGACAGAAGGAAATCGAACAGGTCGGAATCGGCGATGAATACGAAGGAATTGAAGAACTGATTGCTCTGCAGAGAGATCTGCTTACGATTGAATTAAACCAGTACGTAAAAGAGGAAGAAAAAACAATATCGGTTTTAAGGGAAACCTATGAACGCCTGGAAGGAAGCAAGGGAACCATTATGGTGACGGCACCCTGCAGTGGATTTCTGCTGTATGTGGCTGATTACACCTCGGGAGATGCGATAGCAGAGGGCGCCTATGTGGCAACCATTATTGAAGATCCGGCGCCGGTGCTGAAGGTGAAGGATACTCTTGGGGTTCTAAGATATAATTCCGAGGTGACCATTGTGAATGGGCGGGATTCAGAGCAGACCGTGACGGGCAGGGTGATCTGCGCAGCGGATGTGGTGCCTGTGGGACTGTGGGATCAGACTGCGATAATTCTTGCTGACGAAACACTTGAAACCAGAAGTTTTAATATTAATTATACGGTTAAGGCGGAAAAGCTGAAGCTAAAGGATCTGACCCTGATTGACCTCGCACTGCTGACTGAAGCGGACGGGATGTATTCTGCCCGCGTATACGAGAACGGAGCAGTTTATACACAATATGTGTCTGTCGGTAAATGTTTAGACGGACTGGCATGGATCCTAAAGGGACTGGAACCGGGACAGCATCTAGTAACACAATAGTAATCGGGAGCATGGGGAGAAGAAATGCTGACATTTGTTATTCAAAAACTGATACATAAAAAATGGCTGGTCATTTGTCTTTTGATCGGTAATGTTCTTATGGTTGCTATTGCCTGCAGTAATCCGATGTATATGAACGCGGCTCTTCAGAAAATGCTGACAAGAAACCTGAGCAGTTATCTTGAAACAACAAATCGTTATCCCGGTGCAGTTACTGCAGCGGTAACCTGTCTTAAGGGAAATGAGGAGTCCATTTCCTCTGAACTTTTTCAAAATCCGGATCTTCTTCCGGAGAAGATAAAAAGCATGATTTCGGTACCTCTGCTGCAGGAAATTACTTACCGTGCAACCAAAATACGTACCTTTGTACCAGATATCAAGCGAAAAGATGATTATGCAGATAAGAAAGCATCCGTTGGAACACTGTCAGGGCTGTCAGAACATGTTACCGTGACCTCCGGCTCCTATTATCGTTCAGAACCGGATGAAGAAGGGATTATCGACTGCATCGTAAGTCAGAAGGCTTTGATTCAGATGAACATTCTTCTGGATGAAGTTGTGACGGTAAAGGAGCTGTATGATACGGACGGGGAAGCCCTGCGTCTCAGAGTGACAGGGGTATTTGAAGCATCAGATCTCTCTGATGTCTACTGGGCAACTACTCCAAGTGCATACGGAAGGGTGTTCTTTATTGATGAAGCTCTGTTTCGGGAACATGTCTATGAGGTACCGGAAAATGAAATCATTTATACTTCACAATATATGCTTCTTTTCGACTATGAGCAAATAAAAACCTCGCAGGTGGAAGAGCTTCTTGCTGCCGGAAATGACATCAAGACGGAAGCGGACCGGATGGGAGCGACGACGGGAAGTGTCAACTTTACATCGGCTCTGGAGAATTATCTTGCAAACGAAAACAATGTCAGAACAACAATGTGGATTCTTCAGGTTCCCGTTTATATCCTGCTTGCAGCGTTTATTTTTATGGTTTCCAGGCAGATGCTTGAGATGGAACAGAATGAGATTGCAATGCTGAAAAGCCGTGGTGTCAGCAAGGGACAGATTGTATCGGTATATGTGGTGCAGAGTACAGTAATTTCTGCAGTGAGCATGGTAATCGGAATTCCCGGAGCATGGCTGCTTTGCAGGGTTCTTGGAGCAACCAATACCTTTATGGAATTTGTGGGAAGACGGGCGCTGCAGCTGCAGGTTACGGGAGAAACAATCCTGTATGGACTTCTTTGTGCTGCATTTTCCATTCTGGTGATGACGGTTCCTGCACTGAACTATGCCGGAGTAACGATTATTGAGCATAAGCAGCGTCTTAGAAGAAACGGGACACCTCTGTGGCAGAAGCTATATCTGGACGTAATACTGTTTGTTTTATCGCTGTATGAATATTATAATTTTTCCGGTCAGACCGATCAGATTGCCGAACGGATTGCAGCCGGTGAATCGCTGGACCCGATGATTTATTTTTGCTCTTCGCTTTTTATTTTCAGTGCGGGGCTGCTTGCACTGCGCATTTTCCCTTTGATTACCGGGCTTGTATACCGAATCGGAAGAAAGTACTGGAGACCTGCGGCGTATGCTTCCTTTCTTCATATTCTGCGTACCAGAAAAAAACAGGGCTTTATTTCAGTATTTTTAATTCTAACGATAGCAATGGGAATTCTGAATGCCGGAATTGCAAGAACCATTAATAAAAACGTAGAAGAGAGTCTTAGCTATGAAACAGGAGCGGACGTTGTCATAAAAGAAAAATGGGACGATAACAGTATGGCGCTTTCCTCCAATCCGGGGATGAAGCTGATGTACTATGAACCGGAATTTTCACGTTATGAAGCATTGACCGAAGCAGAACAGATCACCCGGGTTTTCCGTGATGATAAAACAACATTGTACATAAACTCCAGGGAAATAACAGGTATTGAGCTTCTGGCGGTGAATACAAAAGAATTCGGACTTACGGCAAATATGAAGGACGGAGTGCTTGAGGAGCACTTTTATTCCTATTTGAATCTGATGGCGGACGATTCACATTCCATTCTGGTATCGCAGAACTTTGCGGATAATTTCGGGATTAAGGTCGGAGACACCTTGCGGTATACGGGAAACAGCGGCGGAACTTCAACCGGTGTTGTTGCAGGCTTTGTAAATGCATGGCCCACCTATATCGGACAGACGACTACCGTCGGAAGTGACGGGGTTGAACAGACAACAGAGCGATATCTGATTGTTGCACATTTCGGACAGATTCAGAGTGATTACGGGATTCTGCCATACGAGGTATGGATTAAGGTCGAAGGCTCAACACAGTTTATCTATGATTTTATAACAGAACAGAACATTGTCACATCCAAATTTCAGGATACGAGAGCGCTGCTGGTGGAAGCACGCAATGATACCGTTTATCAGGTCACGAACGGACTGCTGACCATTAATTTTATGGTAACACTGATACTTTGTGCGGTCGGATTTCTGATTTACTGGATTCTTTCAATCCGTTTGAGGGAGTTGTTGTTTGGTGTTTACCGGGCAATGGGAATGTCGATGAAGGAAATCATCGGAATGCTTTTAAATGAACATTTCTTCCTTTCCTTCTTGTCGATTGCTAGCGGAACACTGATTGGGTGCATTGCAACAAAGCTGTTTGTTCCGTTAATTGAGATTGCATACAGGGTTACAGCCCAGACACTTCCGATTGAAGTATTGATTGAACGTTCGGATGCCATACGTCTGGCGGCGGTGATTTCCGGAATGCTGTTATTCTGTATTATTATACTTGGGATTCTGATATCAAAGATCAAGATTGCACAGGCACTGAAGCTTGGAGAAGAGTAAAGCGGCTCGGAAAGGAAGAACGATGATCATTACAGAGAATGTTGAAAAAGGTTTTCCACTCGGTGACGGAAACATATTCACGGCACTCACGAATGTAAATATCGAGGTACCGGAACATGCGCTGACTGTTCTGAAGGGTCGTTCAGGTTCAGGAAAAACGACCTTGATGAATATTTTGGGGGCACTGGATCTTCCCACCTCCGGCCGTGTACTGTTCGACGGAACCGATTTGACTGCGGTTACAGAGAAGGAAAGGGAGCTTTTACGGCGCAGAAGCATCGGCTATGTATTTCAGGCAGTGGCTCTGATTCCGATGATGACGGCATTTGAAAATGTTGATTATGCTCTGCGTCTGGCAAACTATCAGGGAGATCGGAATGCACGGGTAAGGGAGTGTCTGAGCTTGGTTGGATTGTCCGAACGAACGGCACATTTTCCACAGGAAATGTCCGGAGGAGAGCAGCAGCGGGTTGCAATCGCCAGGGCAATTGCTCACAAACCAAAGGTAATCTTTGCCGATGAACCGACAGGAGAGCTGGACAGCCAGACCGGACTACAGGTCATGAAGATACTGAAAGAGCTGATTTCTGCAGAAGGAGCGACCATTGTTATCACTACACATGATCCGAAACTGATGGAGGTTGGGGATGCGGTATATGAGCTGAAGGATGGAAAGGCAGAAAGACAGTGATACGGGAGACAGCGATACAGAAAGGTTTGAGGTACCGAGTGTGGATAACGGATATATGGTCGAATGCGAAAATCTGGTAAAAATATATAAAACAAAAGACATTGAGGTTATGGCACTTCAGGGACTTGATCTTAAAGTTGAACGAGGTGAGCTTCTGGCTGTTATCGGTAACAGCGGCAGCGGAAAATCCACTTTCTTAAATATGCTGGGAGGACTTGACCGTCCTTCTGCGGGAAAGCTGTATGTAGACGGAAAAGACCTGTTTCACATGACAGAAAAGGAACTGGTACAGTATAAACAGTCAACAGTTGGTTTTGTGTGGCAGAACAATGCAAGAAATCTTTTTCCGTATCTGACAGCCAGACAGAATGTTGAGCTTCCGATGCTGTTTACTTCAGAGAATAAAAGAGCAGAACGTGCAATGGAATTGATGGAGCTGGTTGGAATTGAACATCGGAAGAACAGTCGGCTAAGTCAGATGTCGGGTGGGGAACAGCAGAGGGTTGCGATTGCGATAGCCCTGGCGAATCGACCGAGACTTCTTCTGGCAGACGAACCAACCGGGTCAGTAGATGGAAAAACCTCAGAAAATCTGCTGGAGGTGTTCCGAAGACTGAACCGGGAGCTTGGATTGACAATCATTATCGTTACGCATGATAACCAGCTTGCCAATCGGGTCAATCGTGTTGTTCTGATCAGAGACGGAAAGACCAGCAGTGAACGGATTATGAAACAGAGCTATGCAGAAAGCCTGAAAAAGGTCAGCGGATTTGACCAGGCAGCCGAGAGCCATGACGAATATGCTATTCTGGATCGCGCCGGGCGGCTGCAGCTTCCGAGGGAACTGCTTGAGGCAGCAGGAGTGACAGACAACAAAGTTAAGCTTACAATGAAGGACGGAGCGATTGTCCTTACAAAACCGGAGGAGGAAGAAGTGTGAAATATTATCTTGCTGTGGATCTGGGAGCTTCCAGCGGACGATTGATTCTGGGCTCTGTACTGGAAGGACGAATCGAAATAGAAGAAATTCACCGGTTTACGAACGGAATGGAGAAACGGTGCGGACATTTATGCTGGAATTATGAAAAACTATTTGACGAGATATGTAAAGGTATGAGAAAATGTTTTGAGCAGAACCAAATCCCGGTTTCAATGGCGATTGATACCTGGGGAGTTGATTTTGTTCTTCTGGATGCGGAAGGAAAGCCGGTCGGACTTCCGGTCGGATATCGTGACGGACGGACGGCGGGGATGGAAGAAGAACTGTCAAAGTATATTAAACCGGAGCCTCTGTATGCTAGAACAGGAATTCAGAAGGCGGTTTATAACACGATTTATCAGCTGCTGGCACTGCAGAGAGAAGCTCCCGAACAGCTTGCGGCAGCCGATTGTCTGCTTATGACTCCACAGTATTTTGACTACCTGCTGACCGGAAGAAAAACATGTGAATATACAGTGGCAAGTACAACTCAGCTTCTGGCTCCCATGGAGAAAACATGGGATTACGAGCTGCTCTCGCTGCTTGGAATCCCAGAGAAAATCATGAGAAAGCCGGAACTCCCAGGAACATTTATAGGACAGTTGTCTCCGAACATTGCGGAGCGGGTCGGTTTTCAGTGCAGAGTGCTGCATGCAGCTTCTCATGATACCGCATCAGCGATAATGTCTGTACCGGCAACAGCGGACGAAAGCTATGTATACATCAGCTCCGGAACCTGGTCGCTGATGGGAGTGGAACGTAAGAAGCCGGATCTTTCGGAGAAAAGCCGGATTTGTAATTTTACCAACGAAGGCGGTTACGAATATCGCTTTCGGTATCTGAAGAACATCATGGGACTCTGGATGATACAGAGTATAAAAAAGGAGCAGAATGACCGTTATTCCTTTGCAGAGCTTTGCGCGCTTGCCGAAGCGGAACGGGAATATCCCGGCAGGGTGGACATTAACGACAGCCGGTTTCTTGCTCCGAAAAGCATGACAGAGGAGATTCGCGAAGCACTGAGAGAACAGGCGTATCCTGATCCGAAGAATGACGGTGAACTTGCGGCATGTATTTACCAGAGCCTTGCCGAAAGCTATGCCGATACGATAAAGGAGCTTGAAATTCTGACCGGAACGCGGTATGATACAATTCATATTGTCGGTGGCGGAAGTCATGCAGACTATCTGAACAAGCTTACAGAAGAGAAAACCGGAAGGAAAGTCATAGCCGGACCTTCAGAAGCGACGGCAATCGGCAATCTGCTTGCACAGATGATAGCAGAGGGAGAATTTGCGACACTGACGGAAGCACGTACCTGTGTTGCCGCATCAGGAGAATGCAGAAAACAATCATAGGAGGGACGAAGTATGCTGGATAAGGGACTGGAAACAAAGCTGGAAGCAGCCAGAAAACCAATAAACTGTCTGAAATGCGGAGAAGCATACGTATATAAAAGTCTTGGAGTGTATGAATGTCCGAAATGCGGTTATGTTGAAAAGGATGAATATGCACTTGTCCGTGAGTACATTGAAGCAAACGGTGCAGCATCTTCGGTAACGATCTCTGCGGCGACGGGGGTACCAATCGCGCGGATTAATCAGCTGTTGCGCAACGGAAAGCTTGAAATTCCAAATGAATCTCCTGTTTTTATCAAATGTGAGAATTGTGGTACCGATATCAGGTTCGGGAGATTCTGCCCTGCCTGTGCAGCCAAACTGTCAGCGCAGCTTCAAGGCGCTTTTGTTGGCTCCGTGGGAGAAACACCAACCCGGTCACAGGAAAAAATGAGATTTCTCAATAAATCGGTAAGAGACGATAAACGACGCTGAACTCCGGCGTTAAATATAGAAAGAAAGGTAATATAATATGATTCAGGCAAGCAATATCACCCTGCGTCTCGGAAAGCGTGCTTTATTCGAAGACGTAAACATTAAATTCACCGAAGGAAACTGTTACGGACTAATCGGAGCTAACGGAGCGGGAAAATCCACATTCTTAAAAATTCTGTCCGGACAGCTTGAACCGACCAAAGGTGAAGTTATCATTACAAAGGGACAGAGACTTTCCTTCTTACAGCAGGATCATTTCAAATATGATGCATATGACGTTATGAGTACCGTAATTATGGGAAATATAAGACTCTATGAAATCATGAAAGAAAAAGATGAGATTTATGCGAAGGAAGATTTTACCGAGAAGGACGGTTTACGTGCCAGTGAGCTTGAGGCAGAGTTTGCAACGCTGAATGGCTGGGAAGCTGAAGCGGATGCGGCTATTTTACTGAATGGTCTCGGAATTGATACAGAGTATCATTATGCCCAGATGAGCGATCTGAACGGAAGTCTGAAGATTAAAGTTCTTCTGGCGCAGGCACTGTTCGGAAATCCGGATATTCTTTTACTTGATGAGCCGACTAACCATCTGGATCTTGAAGCGATTCGATGGCTGGAGGAATTCCTGATTAATTTTGAAAATACGGTAATCGTGGTATCCCATGACCGTTATTTTCTGAATAAGGTTTGTACACAGATTGCTGATATTGATTATTCGAAGATTCAGCTGTATGCAGGCAATTACGACTTCTGGTATGAGTCCAGCCAGCTGATGATAAAACAGATGAAGGAAGCAAATAAAAAGAAGGAAGAGAAAATCAAAGAACTGCAGGAGTTTATCCAGCGATTCTCGGCAAATGCTTCCAAATCCAAGCAGGCAACCTCCAGAAAGCGTGCATTGGAGAAAATTGAACTGGATGATATCCGCCCCTCAAGCAGAAAATATCCTTATATCGATTTTCGCCCGAGCCGTGAGATCGGGAACGAGGTGCTGACGGTTAGAAATCTGACAAAAACAGTAGAAGGTGTTACTGTACTTGATCATATTTCCTTTGTTGTTGGACGGGAGGATAAAATAGCACTGGTTGGTTCCGATACCCTTGCAAGTACAACACTACTCAAGGTTCTTTCCGGAGAGCTCGAACCGGATGAGGGTGAGATAAAGTGGGGAGTAACAACGACTCAGGCATATTTTCCGAAAGACAATACTGCTTTATTTGCAGGAGAAGAGAATATCGTGGATTTTCTGATGCCGTTTTCACCGGAGAAGGACGTAACCTATGTCAGAGGCTTTATGGGACGAATGCTGTTTGCAGGAGAAGAGGGCTCCAAGAAGGTTAAGGTTCTTTCCGGAGGAGAGCGCGTCAGGGTACTGCTTTCCAAGATGATGATTATGGGTGCAAATGTACTGCTGCTTGACGAACCGACCAACCATCTGGACATGGAATCAATTACCGCACTGAATAACGGCATGATAAAATTTCCGGGAGCGGCAATTTTTACTTCACAGGATCATCAGTTTATTCAAACGATTGCAAACCGGATTATCGAACTTGTACCGGGCGGAATGATTGATAAGGTTACGACCTATGATGAATATCTTGACAGTGATGAAATGGCAAGAAAGAGGCAGCTGCTGCAGGTGAACAGTGAAGAAGAAGACTGATTCGGACAACAAAATAACCTTCGGTGCCGGCTGTCCGACACCGCTTGGGGTTACGGAATACGGCAAAGAATGGAATTTTGCCGTATCTGTTCCGAATGCAGAAAAATGCTGTCTGACAATAGTTCCTGAGGGAGAAGAACAGGTAAGCTATGTACTGGATCATTCCTGCCGTACCGGAAATGTTTTTTCCTGCAGGGTTCACGGACTGTCCGGCAGCCGCTTTACATACAGCTATGAAGCATTTGGAAAGGTATTTTTGGATCCCTATGCAGGCAGAATGGTTGCATGTAAAGAAGGCGGTTACCTGGCTGCAGCAGTAGCAAATCAGAGATTTGACTGGAAGGAAGACCGCTTTCCGGAACATGATTATAATGATCTGATTCTTTATAAGCTTCATGTACGTGGTTTTACCATGGATCACGGATCAGGGGTGAAGCACCGTGGTACCTACCTTGGACTGACTGAAAAACTGAATTATCTGAAAGAGCTTGGCATCAATGCTGTACTTTTGATGCCTTGTACGGAATTTGATGAACGAATGACGGATGGCAGCTTCGGAGCTCCGAAACTGACAGATCTGATGAAACAAAAGGGTATATTTCAGGAAAAGCAGGAGGAAGTTCCGGAACAAAAGGTGAATTACTGGGGGTACGGTACAAAGACATATTATTTTGCACCGAAGGCTTCCTATGCTTCAAATCCAGAGTGCGCTGCGGCAGAGTTTAAAACCATGGTACAGAAATTCCATGCAAATGGAATTGAGGTTCTGATGGAGCTCTCTTTCCTGCCGGAAGTTTCTCCGGGAACAGTTCTGGATGTACTGCGCTTCTGGGTAACGGAGTATCATGTGGATGGGTTTCGGCTGATTACGGAAAACGCTCCCGGACATTTGCTTGGTACAGATCCTTATTTAAGCCGGACAAAGCTGATTATGGATTTCTGGGATACAAAAGCGGTCTACGCGAGGGATGTCACGCCTGTATTTCGTAATCTTGCGGTTTTTAACTACAGCTTTATGAATACAGCGAGAAGATTTTTAAAGGGGGATGAAGCACAGCTGGTTCCTTTTACGGAGCAGATGCGGCAGAACCCGGAGCGTACTGCCGTAATTAACTGCATTACCGATAACAACGGATTTACTCTTTCCGATCTGTATACCTATGATCTGAAGCACAACGAAGCAAACAGGGAAGACAACCGGGATGGCTCCGATATCAATTACAGCTGGAACTGCGGACAGGAAGGACCGGTCCGTACCAGAAAGATTAACGAGCTTCGAAAACGTATGATGCGGAATGCAATGGCGACGCTTCTCTTGGCGCAGGGGACTCCAATGCTTCTGAGCGGAGATGAATTCTGTAATACACAGTTTGGAAATAACAACGCATATTGTCAGGACAATGAAACAGGCTGGTTGAAATGGAATCGCCAAAAAACTGCCATGGAACAGCTTCAGACGACAAAAGCGTTGATTTTACTTCGAAAAGAACATCCGGTTTTTCATAACCCGATTGGACTGAAAATGATGGACTATGCTTCAACAGGCTGCCCGGATCTGTCTTATCACGGAGTCAGAGCGTGGTATCCGGACTATTCATACTACAGCCGGACGGTGGGAATTCTTTTGAACGGAGCCTATGCACAGACCGAACGCGGGAAATCAGATGCATCCTTTTATCTACTGTATAATATGCACTGGGAAGCACATGAGTTTGATCTTCCGGAACCGGGAGAAGGGGAATGGCAGCTGATGTTTCTGACCTCGAGCACTGGAGAATGCAGCGGTATTTTGATGGCTGACTGCCGAACAATGGTGCTGCAGCCAAGAACAGCCGCTGTTCTGATCCGTAGGAAGAAAAATCTCGGTAAATAAGAGACGGATACTGTGAAATCAAAGGGAGAACGTATGTCAACATTTATCTTAAAAATAATCGCAATGCTCTGTATGCTGATTGATCATATTTCCCGTGTGCTTTGGCCGAGTCAGGTAACAAT
>CAZRRN010000028.1:0-38151 GCA_964602475.1 uncultured Lachnospiraceae bacterium
TTGCTACAGCACTTGTCGTTGACCCCTCTTTGATTAGCCGGATGCGGCAGGGTCAGAACCGTACTTTTATACTGTGAAAGAATATATTTCACATCTTGAGATGGTTTTACAGACAATGGAACGTTTTCAAAATTATACAGTGTCCTTGCCGGATTCTTCGACAGAGGGTTCGATTATTGTCGTTGAAGGAAAGGTATCTGCAATATTCCGGACAAATGATCCCATTACGATTTTTGAGGTAACAGAACAAAATATCATTGCTGCTGCCACAGATTATGTGGAATATCTTGCAGATACCGCAGGCGGACAAAAAGAACTTCGTTGTGAGGAAACAAAAAAACAGATTCAAAAGCTGATTCTTGAGCTTAAGGAGAAAGAAAGTAAGAAAGCGGAAGAAATATTAAGTAAATAATAATTGATACTCTTACTGTTATCTGCTATTCTATGAGGAGTGGATAATGTACATTGTAAGGCAGGAGCTGCCGTATATGGATAAAGCCTTACAATGAACAGGAACAGGATAACAGAGAGGCTTTAGAATGAACGGGAAATCAAATGTAATAAAAACCAAAATAATGGAAGCATTATCTTCGGTTGCACCGGTAACCCTGATTGTTCTGATTCTTTGCTTTACCATTGCACCGATCGACAGCAACACACTGGTTGCATTCATTGTCGGAGCAGTACTTCTGGTTGTAGGTATGGGACTATTTTCTCTTGGTGTGGAAAACTCCATGACGATTATCGGGGAACGGGTCGGCTCGGATATCGTAAAGAGCCGGAAGTTGATTCTGATTGTCGTGGTTGCATTGATTCTTGGATTTATTATAACCATTTCGGAGCCGGATCTGACGGTTCTTGCCGGACAGCTTCCGTCGATTCCCGGGAGAACACTGATTTACCTGGTCGGCGTGGGTGTCGGTATCTTTCTGACCTTTTCGTTACTTCGTATTCTGTTTCGAATCAGACTTAAGTGGATGCTGATTGTCAGCTATGCAGCGGTATTTATATTAGCGATCTTCGTTCCAAAGGACTTTATTGCGGTAGCGTTTGATTCGGGCGGTGTAACAACCGGACCAATGACGGTTCCGTTTATTCTGGCGCTTGGCGTCGGGGTATCTTCTATTCGCAGCGATGATCAGGGAAGCGACAGTTTTGGACTGGTTGCACTGTCGTCAGTAGGACCGATTCTGATGGTGATGATTCTCGGGCTGGTATATCATTCGGAAGGCACGGAGGCTGCAGAGGTAATAATCCCGCAGCCGGACAATACTGTTGAAATGATGAAGCTTTTTACTGCAGAGATACCGGACTATGTGCTGGAAGTTGGGAAAGCGCTGCTTCCGATTTTTGTGTTTTTTCTAGTATTTCAGGTTCTGCGTTTTAAAATGAGCCGTCGTAATCTGATAAAGATTATTGTCGGGCTCATCTACACCTACGGAGGGCTTGTCTGCTTTCTGACCGGTGTCAATGTCGGGTTTATGCCCGCAGGAAATCATATCGGAGAAGTAATGGGAAGTGCCGGATACCGTTGGCTGTGTATTCCGGTTGCGATGCTGATCGGCTATTATATTGTCAAAGCAGAACCGGCGGTTCATGTTATGACAAAACAGGTAAATGAGGTAACTGCAGGTGCCATTTCCGAGAAAATGCTCTTTACCAGTCTTTCTGTCGGGATGTCTGTTTCACTCGGAATATCGATGCTTCGGGCGCTGACGGGTATCTCAATTTTGTATTTTCTGATTCCGGGGTATCTGATTGCAATTCTTCTGATGTTCGTGGTACCGGATTTATTTACTGCGATTGCGTTTGACTCCGGCGGAGTTGCTTCCGGACCGATGACGGCAACGTTCCTGCTTCCGTTTACCATGGGGGTATGCGGAGCGGTCGGAGGAAATATCGCAACTGATGCGTTCGGAGTGGTTGCAATGGTCGCGATGACACCACTGATTACGATTCAGGTTACCGGACTGATTTATACATTGCGTCGAAGAAGGCTGCTTGCGGCGGCACGGTACCCGGATCTTGCAGCAATTGATCGTGAAGAGAATGTTGTCCTGCTGTAGCTTTATGAAGCCTTGGGAGACCGGATTGAAAAGTATGAGAGTGTGGCAAAGCGAATCCTGAATGACTACAGAGCAGAATCTGAAATTAAAGATTGCTGGTCTTTAATGGCCCGGACATGGAGGAAACTATGGGGTATCTTGATATTTTTATCAGTATAACAACCGGTGAATTCAGTGAAAAATGCCGAGACATATACCAGAAGCACGGGCTGGAAGCTATTGTCAGTACATTTGGACATGGAACTGCAGACAGTGTTCTGATGGATTATTTCGGACTGGAAACCAGCGAAAAATATGTTCAGTTTCTTGCAATGGGCGGGGAAATGAGCAAAAAGCTTTTAGTAGAATTCCGAAAGGCAGTTCATTATGAAAAACGAGGAAGTGGAATTGCATTTATACTGCCGGTCAGCGGAGTCGGAGGAAAGACGGTGATGGAATATATGATGAGCGGACAAAAAGGGAAGCAGGAAGAAAGCGGAAAAGGCAAAGCATACCGCTTTGATCTGATTATTGCGGTGTCAAACCAGGGGCATACTGAGGATGTTATGCAGGCGGCCCGAAAAGCCGGAGCAGGCGGAGGAACTGTAATTCATGCAAAGGGAACCGGAAACCAGTACAGCGAAAAGTTCTTTGGGATTACACTTTCGGAAGAGAAAGAGGTTATTTTCATTGTCAGTAAGAATTCGGAACGCGATGCAATAATGAACGCTATTAAAGAAGAGGCCGGATTATCAAGTGATGCACACACAATTGTTTTTTCATTGCCGGTCGAAAATGTTGCGGGAATTGCAAGTTATGAATAAAGGGTAATAGTTACTGCATAGAGGATAAAGTGAATAGGAACCTTTCACATAACAGGTTTGTGCTACGCCAAATCTGCAGCCAATGGCTATCCCCCAAATACAGGCGTAGCACGGAGCGGAATATGAAGTATCGTGAACTTGGAAGAACAGGATTAAAGGTAAGCGAAATCGGACTTGGAGGAGAGTGGCTGGAGCGACATACCACAGAGGAAGTGAAGGAAATCATCGACTACTGTGCGGGGAAAGGGATTAATATCCTGGACTGCTGGATGTCGAATCCGACAGTACGAAGTAATATCGGAGCTGCGATTGCCGGAAAACGCGGGAACTGGTATATTGAAGGTCATGTCGGGTCGACCTGGCAGAACGGGCAGTATGTTAAGACAAGAGAGCTGACACAAGTGAAAGCGGCATTTGTGGATTTGCTGAACCGGTTACAGACAGATTATATTGATCTTGGCATGATTCATTTTGTAGATGAGGTTGCAGAATTCAATACAATTATGAGCGGAGAGTTTATTGAATATATAAAGCAGCTGAAGAAAGACGGAAGAATTCATCATATTGGAATGAGTTCACACAATCCGGCAGTTGCCAAGCTTGGAGCGGAGAGCGGGGTGATTGAAATGATACTGTTCAGTATCAATCCTGCATTTGATCTTCTTCCCGCAACAGAGGACTTAAATGTGTATTTCAAAGACACCTATGATGAAACACTGAGAGGAATTGCGCCGGAAAGAAGCGAGCTGTATCAGGTTTGTGAACAGAACGGAGTGGGACTTACCGTTATGAAGGGCTATGCAGGAGGAAGACTGTTCAGTGCAGAGCATTCTCCGTTCGGAGTTGCACTGACACCGGTTCAGTGTCTTCATTATGCATTAACAAGACCGGCGGTTGCAAGTGTCATGGTTGGGTATGATACCACCACCCAGGTTGACGCGGCAGTTGCCTATGAGACTGCGACCGATGAAGAAAAGGATTATGCAAGCGTTCTTGCAGCAGCCCCTAAGCACGCATATTTTGGACAATGCACTTATTGTGGACATTGTGCTCCATGTCCGGTGAAGATTGATATTGCAATGACAAATAAGCTATATGATCTTGCCGTAATGCAGCCGGAGGTACCGGCGACCGTCAGGGCGCACTATAACAGTATGAAGGCGACAGCAAAGGACTGTATCGGTTGTGGAGGCTGTGAAACGCGCTGTCCCTTTGGAGTTAAGGTTACAGAGCGCATGAAGAAGGCTAAGGAATTATTTGTCTGACCGATTTCGTTATAGCATTTCAGAAGAAATTATGTTAATATGAAACTGCTGGCGGTTTTTTGGCAGGATGAACAGCATAGATTTATCTGTGTAGCATCAGTAGGAGATGATTTGAAATGAGTGATTCCAAGAAAAAGAGTTTATTAACCTGGGTTGTGGTCGATGCATTGCTGTTATTGGCAATTGTCGTTGCTGTAGTTTTTATTGTTGCACAGATTAGAGCAAACAATCAGCCTGCAGAGAACGAGCTGACACAGGCACCAACAGGGGTTACGAACCCAATCAGTACAGCAGCCCCGACACAGCAGACAGCCCCGACCGATGTTCCGACACCGACAACAACAGTAACCGGCTGGAACGAAAGAGAAAACGGAAGACAATATGTTGACGATGACGGAAATCTTCTGATGTCTACCTGGAAAACAATTGATGACAAACAGTACTGCTTTGATGCAGAAGGGTATGCCCGTACCGGCTGGTATGTGAACGAGACAGGTACCTTTTTCTTTGCTTCAAACGGTGAGATGCTGACCGGTGAGCAGGTAATCGAAGGTGTGGAGCAGGTATTTGATGATTACGGTCTGTGGCTTGGTACAAAGGAAGAGGTTATGGCGACAACAGCACCCACGGCAACTCCGACACCGACGATTAGTCCGACGCCAACTGAAATACCTGTTATTGAAGATGACGAATACAAGGATTACAGCACCAAGGTGGAGGGCTGGTACTTTGAACGGATGAGCGATCATGCGCAGTCCGGAAGCTTTGGATTTGATACAAAATATAAATTTGACGAAGTCGGAGCATATTATCTCAATAAAGATGTCACCGATGAAGATAAGGTAATTTATCTCACCTTTGACTGTGGCTATGAGAACGGTTATACGCCGTCAATTCTTGATACCCTGAAGGCACATAATGCAAAGGCAACCTTTTTTGTTACGAAACCGTTCATCCGGGATGCGACAGATCTTGTAATCCGAATGAAGGAAGAGGGACATCTTGTCGGAAACCATACCGTAACTCATCCAAATCTTGCAAAATGTACGACAGAGAAGGTGGTTGCAGAGCTGACACAATGTGCTGCGTACATGAAGGAGATGACAGGATATGATTTCGATCCGTTTATGCGTCCTCCGGAAGGTGCATACAGTGAAAAGTCACTGCGTATTACGAACGATCTTGGATATAAAACGATTTTCTGGAGCATTGCATACCTTGACTGGGATCCCTCGAATCAACCAGGGAAGGAATATGTAGTAAACCATTTTTCAAAGTATTATCATAATGGAGCAATTCCGTTGATTCATGTAGTATCGGAATCCAATTGTCAGGCACTGGATGATGTACTTACATTACTTGAGGCAGCAGGCTACCGGTTTGGATCGTTAACCGAGCTGAACTGATGGTAGAAGACTACGTTCATTCCCGCTGCGGAACCAAACCGCAGGCGGAATAATATATGGAGGACACATAGATGAATAATATTGACAAAATGTCGGCTGACGCGATTCGAATTCTCTCGGCTGACGCAATCCAGAAGGCAAAATCGGGACATCCCGGACTTCCGCTTGGCTGTGCTGATGCAGCATATGCGTTATGGGCAAAGGTACTGAAGCACAATCCGGCAAATCCGGACTGGTTCAATCGCGACCGCTTTATCCTGTCCGGAGGACATGGCTCCATGCTTCTGTACTCACTGCTTCACCTTTTTGGCTATGGACTGAAGAAAGAAGACCTGATGCAGTTTCGTCAGCTGGACTCTCTGACTCCCGGACATCCGGAGTATCATCACACTGCAGGAGTAGAAGCAACAACCGGACCGCTCGGAGCAGGAATGGCAATGGCAGTCGGAATGGCGATGGCAGAAGAACATCTGGCAGCGAAGTTCAATAAAGACGGATATCCGGTTGTAGATCATTATACCTATGCACTCGGCGGCGACGGCTGTATGATGGAAGGCATTTCACACGAAGCATTTTCACTTGCAGGAACCTTAAAGCTGGGAAAACTTATTATACTATATGACAGTAACAACATTACGATTGAAGGAAGTACCGACATTGCTTTTACGGAGAATGTACAGAAACGCTTTGATGCTTACGGATTCCAGACAATCTGTGTAGAAGACGGTAATAATATTGATGCAGTCGCTGCAGCTATTCAGGCGGCAAAGGCAGACAAGACCAGACCGTCTATGATTATGCTGAAGACCCAGATTGGATTTGGATGTCCGGCAAAACAAGGCAAGTCAAGTGCACATGGTGAGCCTCTTGGGGAAGAGAACATTCTTGCAATGAAAGAAAACCTGAACTGGCCGTCCACAGAACCGTTCTTCGTTCCGGAAGAAGTTTATGCTAATTATAAAGCAATTGCAGATGCAAATGCAGATTATGAAATCAAATGGAACAAGCTTTTTGCGGAATACTGCAATAAGTTCCCGGAGATGAAACAGGCATGGGACGACGAATTCAATATGGATATTGCAAAGCCGCTTATAGATGATGAAGAATTTTGGTCTTATGAGGATGCACCTCAGGCAACCAGAAATCTATCCGGTACCGTAATAAACCGTTTGAAGACAAAGGTTCCGGGATTGATCGGTGGAGCAGCGGATCTTCATCCGTCTACAAAGACTTATATGAAGGACATGGGAGACTTTTCAAAAGACGACCGCCTTGGTCGCAATCTCCATTATGGAGTACGTGAACTTGCTATGACAGCGATTGCAAACGGTCTCACACTCCACGGTCTGCGCGGATTCTGCTCAACCTTCTTTGTATTCAGTGATTATGTAAAACCGATGGCAAGACTGTCTTCCATTATGAAGATACCGACAACCTTTGTATTATCCCATGACAGCATTGGTGTCGGAGAAGACGGACCGACCCACGAACCGGTTGAGCAGCTTGCGATGCTTCGTGCAATGCCGAACTTCCATGTATTCCGTCCGGCAGATGCAACTGAGACAATTGCAGCCTGGTATTCTGCAGTTACTTCAAAGGAAACGCCGACCGCATTGGTACTGACCAGACAGAATCTTCCGCAGCTTGCGGGTTCTTCGAAGGAAGCATTAAAGGGCGGATACGTTGTATCACCTTCCAAGAAGGAGGTTCCGGACGGAATTATTGTTGCAACCGGATCTGAAGTACAGCTTGCAGTCGGAGCACAGGAGCAGCTTGCAGCAGATGGAATTGATATCCGCGTTGTCAGTATGCCTTGTGTGGAGCTGTATGAAGAGCAGTCTGCTGAATATAAGGAGAGTATTCTTCCGAAGAAGGTACGTGCAAGAGTTGCCGTGGAAGCGTTAATCGGATTTGGTTGGGATCGTTATGTAGGACTGGACGGAGCGGTTGTATCCATGACGGGCTTCGGCGCATCGGCACCGTATTCGAAGCTTTTCCCGAAGTATGGATTTACGGTAGAAAATGTTGCAGCAAAGATGAAGGACGTATTAAAATAAGTTCATATAAAAAAGCGCCTGTCTGGGGAACAGCCCGGACGGGCGCTTTTTTATAGAAAAGTATATCCTTAAAAATAAACCGTTTCGTAAAGGAGCCGCATGATGCTCGGTCTATTATCTTGTGTTATCAGGGTAGGAGGCGAACCTTCGTCTTAAATCATTCAGAACAGCTTTTTTGTCCCCACTCCATAACGGAGCAATCAAAAGACGTTTATCTCCGTCACCGGTTAAGCGGTAAAGCACAATATTTTCCGGAACCAGAGCAACACAAGAAACTACGGTATCAAGATACACCTCCCGGTTCAGCATCCGAAAGACCTGTGAGCGCCGAACTTCCGGTAAAGCAAGGTATTCTTCTGCCAGATCAGTGCCTTTCAAAATGTGTAAAAGCTGCAGCTTAAGACCATGAATGGGAAGCGAACAGACTGACCGGACACTCTCGAGCATTTCCGGAATGCTTTCGTTCGGAAGCCCGAGAATCAGATGAACAGTAGTACGAATTCCGACAGCGGAAAGCTGTTCTACGGCTGCGGTAAACACGGAAAACGAATACCCTCTTCGCATCCACTGAGCGGTTCGTTCATGGATTGTCTGAAGACCGAGTTCAACAAATACCGGTTTGATCTGATTCAGTTCTGAAAGGAGGGCAATAACCTCCGGTCCGAGACAGTCAGGACGGGTAGCAACCGAAAGCGCCACGATTTCCGGGCGTAAAAGCGCATCCATAAATAGGTAACGAAGCGTTTCAACCGGAGCATAAGTATTGGTATAGGCCTGAAAATAAGCCATATAACCGACGGGAGCATGTTTCGGCAGCTTATGAGCAATTCGGTTTTCTGCAGAGAGAAGCTGTTCCTCTATGGAGAGCGCAGAAGAAGCAGCAAATTCACCGGAGCCTCCGGCACTGCAGAAGGTGCAGCCGCGTGTGCCAAGGGTACCATCGCGGTTCGGACAGGTAAAACCACCATTCAGTGAAAGTCGGTAGACCTTCCGTCCAAAAAACTGTTTCATATAAGTATCGGTGTCAGTATAATGCAGCATGAAAATTCCTTCCGAGTATATTTCTGGTAAAAGGGCAGAAGCCTGCTCAAATCCAAGAGAGAAAGTTATTACTGAATTAATTTCTAGTATAAATGTCAAAGTATAGATTACATAGAAATCAAAGTAAGTATGTCATAAGTATCATAGCATAAATATCTTAGTAATAATGTCAAGGCATAAATATCATAGCATAAATATTTTAATAAAACATCGGAAAAGTCTACAGAACAATTGAAAAAAAAAGGAAAACACTTTATAATAAATACAAGAAATGAGGATTAACATGATAAAGAACATAATTTTTGATATAGGTAAGGTTCTTGTGTCGTACAACTCAAGAGAATTCATCCATGAGATGTTCCCGGATGCAACCACAGCCGAACACGTTATAGCGGCAACTATTACAGGTCCGGTGTGGATTGAAATCGATCGCGGAGCACTGCCGTACGAAGAACTGATTGGTCAGTGTTGTGCATTGGAACCAGCTTATGAAAAGGAAATTCGTCACTTTTTCAGAGAAAAAAATGTGATTGCGCAGGAATACCCCTATGCAGTCGGCTGGATTAGAGAGCTGCAAACGCAGGGGTATAAAGTCTATCTGCTTTCGAATTATTCCGAGTCGGGGTTTATTCCGCTGTCCAAGCGTGTAGAGTTTATTAAATATGTAGACGGGATGATTATTTCCTATCGGATAAAAACCGTGAAGCCGGAGCCGGGTATTTACGAAGCGTTGCTTCAAACCTATCAGCTAAAAGCTGAGGAATGTGTCTTTCTTGATGACCTTCCGGTGAATCTAAAGGGTGCAAAAGAGTTAGGGTTTCGCACGATTCTGTTTCAAAACTACGAGCAGGGACACAAAGATCTTGAGACCCTGCTCGTAGAAGAGAATCATTTTACTGATAAATAATTTGGTACCGTACGAAGCTCAAATGAAGTATTCTGCCGGCGGCTCTTTTAATTCTGCCCATAATAAGCATTTGCTCCGTGTTTTCTAAGATAATGCTTGTCCAGAAGCTCCTGCTGCATCGGAGGAAGTGCTCCGTCAGAAAGAGCCAGGTTATGCCAGGCCATAAAAGCAACCTCTTCCAGTACGACCGCATTATGAACTGCATTTGCGGCGTCGGTACCCCAGGTAAAGGGTCCGTGGCTGTGAACCAGGACAGCGGGAACGTCGTCCGGATCAATTTTGGCACTTCGGAAGCATTCAATAATGACGTTTCCTGTTTCGTGTTCATAAGCTCCCTTGATCTCCTCCGGAGTCATTCTGCGGGTACAGGGAATTTCACCATAGAAATAATCTGCATGAGTGGTGCCGAATGCCGGGATACCGCGTCCGGACTGTGCAAACGTAGTTGCCCAGCGGGAATGTGTGTGGACAACACCGCCGATATTCGGAAAAGCCTTATATAATGCCAGATGAGTTGCGGTGTCAGAGGAGGGTTTATAGCGTCCCTCAACCCGGTTTCCTTCCAGATCAACAACAACCATGTCGTGTACGGTTAGTTTGTCGTACTCCACTCCGGATGGTTTAATAACGATGAGACCGGATTTTCGGTCGATTCCGGAGACATTTCCCCAGGTAAATGTGATCAGGCCATATTTCGGCAGCAGCATATTTGCCTCATAAACGTCTTGTTTTAAGCGTTCAAGCATAAATGTGTCCTCCTAATATTAAGATCTGTAGTTCTGTTCTATTTTATTACGATACTGCTAAAATAACAAGTACGAAAGAGGGATCCTATGAGTTTGTTTTTTAACGACATCCGGTTTCAAATTGCGGCAATCTGTTTTCTCAGCATAATAATTTACAGTTATAAAAAGATGAAAAAGCTTCGACTGTATTCCACCTTCTGGTTTAATACTATGCTGGTAATAAGCTCTGTCAATATGATATTTGACATTATTACGGTATATACAGTAACGCATGTCACAGAGGTATCGGCGGTGCTGAATGATGTCTGCCACCGAATCTTCATTTTTACACTTGCATGTCTTGTCGTTGCACTTTATTTTTATATTGAGGCGATTGGAAGGCAACAGCAGCGTTTTACAAACAAACAGCTTCTGCTGCGTCTACTTCCCTTTATAGCCGCACTTGGAATGGTAATATTTGGAGATGTTGATTATTACTGCGAAGAAGACGGCGCATATTCCTATGGAACAATGCCTTCGACGATTTATATCATTGTTGCAGTCTATATGTTAATGATTTATATTAGTTCCATTCGATTCAGAAAAACACTTCGAAAGGAACGAATCATAGCAATCCGAACCGGAATGATGCTCTGGGTGATTGCAGCATTGATACAAATGTTTCATCCGACGTTATTGGTTTCGGGACTTGCCTCGGTTCTTCTGGTATTCTTTTTATATCTTACATTTCAAAACCCGAAAGAACTTGTGGACATGGATACCGGCGCATTCAATGAACGTGCACTTGGATTTTCGGTAACAGAAGGGATTGCTTCGCAGCGGACATTTTACATAATCGGAATCCTGATGAAGGATATGACAGAGCTTTACAGTCTTCTGGGGACAACAACCGGAAAACAGTTGTTAACCAATATTTCTGAAGAGTTAAGTGAAAAACTGAAAGAAAATGTTTATCGCTCGGGAAGGACATTTAAGATTATCTTTTTTGAAGGTGAAAAGAATCCGATACAGGAGCAGGAGAAAAAAATACTGGAATGCCTGAATCGGGAACGAAATATGAACGGGACAAAATTCCGCATGACAACTGCTGTATATATTTTAGAATGTCCTAAATACGTCAGAAACACAGCAGAATTTACGGAAGTGGACAACTTTCTTATGAGAAGCTATCTTCCCGAAGCTCATGAAAAACAACTGATTGAAGTAAACGATGCAATCATCGGAACCTATCACAGAAACGCTGCGGTAAATAAATTAGTAACCGAAGCATTGCATAACGACGGGCTGGAGGTATTTTATCAACCGATCTTTGATGTAAAAAAACGAACCTTTTCCTCTGCGGAGGCGTTGGTTCGGATGAAGGATACCGGAGCGATTGGTTTTGTATCGCCGGAAGAATTCATTCCGATGGCGGAACGAAACGGTATGATTGCGGAGCTTGGGGAAATCGTCTTCCGAAAAGTGTGTCGGTTCGGAAGAGAACAGAAGCTTTCAGACCGCGGGGTTTGTTATATCGAGGTGAATCTGTCCGGAGTACAGATTGTTGATGAGAATATTTGTACGCAGCTGAGAGATATCATGAAGGAGAATCAAACAGCACCCTCCTTTATTAATCTGGAAATAACAGAAACGGCAGCAGTACAGTACAAAGATATCTTAAGCAGGAATATGATGAAGCTTCGGGAAATGGGCTGCAGCTTTTCAATGGATGATTTTGGAACAGGGTATTCCAACATCTCACAGATGGCACAGATTCGATATGATCTGATAAAGCTTGATAAAAGCCTGATTTGGCCATGCTTTGAGGAGCAGGCACCGGAGAAGGCGCGCGTTATGCTGGAAAGCATCGTATATCTGGTTCACAAGATGGGAGCGCGGATTGTTGCGGAGGGCGTGGAAACGGCGGAACAGGTAGAGCTGCTTACCTCTCTGGGTGTAGAATACCTGCAGGGCTATTATTACAGCCGTCCGGTCAGGGAAACAGATTATCTACATTTTTTAGACGAACATGCCTTAAACCAGAGCAATTAGAGCGAAACAATCAGCATATTTAACAGCAGGGAAATGTCATGGAACGCTGTCAGAGAACAATGATCCAAGAGCTCTAAAGCTGATAAAGAGAAATTATTTTCAAAAAAATCGAAGGAAATGGTCCTCCCGGATCATTTCGGTAAAATTACTGTGTTCGGCAAAACGAAGGACAGAGCACAGCAGATCAATAAGTGCAGAGACATCACTGTCTGACGTACAGCCGATTGCCGTATAGTAGAGAAGCAGATAGAGAGCGAACAAGGCATTCACCTCAGCGGCTGGATCCTCGTGACGTTCTGAAAAAGGAAAGCCCTCATAAAATACAAAATTAACAAGAATGTGTTCGAAGAAGATATGCCAGTCCGGAAAATATCCTTCGAACCTTTTTTGTGCGCGGGGAATTTCTGTGAAGAATATATCTGCGCCCTCCGTGAGACGCAGCTTCTTTGCTGCAAGCTGGCAATAATCGGTGGTGCTGAAGCTATAGGTTCCAAAGGTTTCAAGCATTTCACAGACGGCAGCAAAAAAACGGTCTTTCGACATGCTGACAGACTCTCCGCATAAGAATGTACCGACGCGGAAGATACGGTTATACAAATGTCCTCGTCGATCCTGAAGAATGCGAAAAATTGCTTTTCGTTTCAAAGCATAATCATTACAGATTTCGGAGGAAAATGGAGGAGCCAAAACAACACGGAAAGAAAGTGGAACAGAAAGAAAACGGAGCTTTGTTTTTCGAACGAGAAACCGTTCAATAACAGCCTCACAGCTTCCGGAACAGGAGCACTCATAGCCGAACTGACTGTGAATGCCTCTCGGATAATAGCGGCAGGCAGTCATCAAAGCATCTTCGCCCATGGTGAGCTGCAGAGAGCAAAGTCCGTTTTCAAGAAAAGGGCAGAGTCCTTCATAGGTTGGATTAATTTCGGCATATCGCTCCGGCATCGGATGTGGGAGAATTTTCAAAGCGCAATCCAGCTTCGTGCGAAGCTCCGGCGTACAGTCAAGCCCGACCAGACGAAAATAATCAGTCATCGGCATACTGATGGTCCAGCCCTCACAGCAGGTATGACGGCAGGCAGATCCCTTGCAGGAAAAATCCGGATAATAATCCGGAACAAGAAAAAGATGAGAAGAAGCTTCTCTGGAATTACTCATACAAGTTTACGTTCCCTTTCGTGGGTTGTTGCTGTTACTGGTCTGCAACAAGCAGATCTGGATCTAATTATAACAATTCTTCAATAAAATGTAAATAAATATAATTAAATGTCGAAAAAAGCAATAATGATAGAAGTTACTCATATTTCACTTTGCTGGACAACATAATTTTACAATAGTATAATAAAGTTATTGTACTTGTATCGAACCGTAGCTGTTCAAAAGAAAAAGATAAAAACCGGAGCAATAGCTTCAGGACAAAGGAGTATTATGAGACGAAAGCTGTATATGCTGCTTTTTTCGTGTGCGGTGCTGTTGACCGCATGCGGAATTACGGAAAATGATCTGATGCTGTTACTGACGCCGGCGGCCGTGCTGACGACGGAACCGGAGGTAACCGATACAACAGAACCGGCGGTAACTCTGATCCCTGATCCGACGAATGTTCCAAATCCGACGACTGTTCCATTTTCAAGTTATGAAGCAGTTGACGCGGAGGGTACTCTGTACTGTATTGATCCTGTACTGTTTGGTATTGACGCCTATTGTGAGGCAATACAGCTGTTTCAGGTGGGAAACACACCGGTTATTATATACTTGACGGAATACAGTACCGTTGGAACGACAGAGGTCAGCTTTGTCAGCTTTGACCCTGAAACCGGTGAAGTTCTAAATACACTTGCAATCCCGATACTTGCATATTATGAAGAACATACTCTGGTTAATTCTGAGGGTCTGCTTCGGGTACTCGATATGGCAACACTCACATATTATTATATTGACGAAGAACTGTCTGTTGTGAAGGAACTTTGTCTGAATGAGATAATACCAGATTCCATGCCATACTTAAGTGAAGACGACAGTACGGTATATTATGATATATATGATGACAAAACTGGTAAAACATTCATTTATGGAAAGGATCTCGTAACCGGAGAAGAAATGGATTACAGTTCGTATGTGGAAGACTGCAGATTTGCAGCAATCAATACGGTTTTATATAACGGGGAACTTGTTGTAGTCGAAGGATATGACGGAGAGTCCTTTGAGAAGGAACTCTTTTTCATTACAAAGAACGGAGAACTAAAGGATTCTATAAAGAATAAGTATATGAGATTTTATTCGAAAGGAACGGATTTTGCTGTATCATCCTTTGAGTATTTTTCAGAAATTCTCATTTCACACAATGCCTGTAAGGAAGATACGCTCTGTTACCAGTGCTGCGATGACAGGGAATGCGATACGTTTATGTACTTTCCTAAGAACGAGAAACAGACAACAGATGTTCTTTTTACACTTTACAAGCGAACCGGACAAGACAGCGAAGGAGACAATACAGCAGAGTGGGTTATAACGCTGCTGTCTCCGCTGCAGGAACGAACTCTTTATGAAGCCGTCTATCCTGTTTCGGAGAGTAAGATGTATTTTTCTTCACCGATGGTATACTTGGAAGAAACCGGGCTTCTGATGGGAGTAGCAAATGATAACAGCTCACAGTTCCTGTACCTCTGGAACCTGTCGAAGGAGGAGCTTTGCGAAGAAGACAGAGATAATCTATTTATTTCATATAATGATCCGGAGCATCCGGACGAGGAGCAGCTGAACGCGTTGAAGGCAAGAGCAGCAAAAATCGGAGAGCTTTACGGAATCAATATTTTTGTAGGAGACGACTGCAAGGACACCTACAGCGGGTACTCTGCAAGTACGATACGGAATCTGCGCCTGATTTCAAGATCACTGGATGTCCTGGAAGAAACACTGAGTCATTATCCCTCCGGCTTTTTTGAACAATTAGGGTTTTATGGTAAATATGTTTTATCGCTTTATCTTATTTCGTCCTTGGAGGGACTTGGAACCGACACGCTGGAGTATGCGAGCGGACTCTACATAAGCAACACCCAAAGTCAGACCATGGTACTTGGCTGTGATGATTTTTCTCATCTGGAACGAACGATTTACCATGAATTCAGCCACGCCATTGACCATTATATTGAACTTCAGGAGATAGACACTTCCTACGACAGCGAGTGGTGCGCACTGAATCCGAACGGGTTTCAGTATAGGGACAGCTACCGTTCATCGGAGACAGAAGACGGTACCTATGTATATAATGCAGACGAAGATCCGCAGGATGATTATTTTTATGATTATTATTCCAAAAGCTATATCGGTGAAGACCGGGCAAGACTGGCAGAAAATGTGTTTAAAGATGGGATAGAGGAGTTTTCGAGGTATCCACATATCATTGCCAAGCTGGAACTGATGTATGAAACAATTTTTAAGAACTTTGATACAACAGAGTGGAAGGGAGATTTTTTTCTGTTTGATGAGTATTTTGGAGAACTTAACTGAAAAACTTTAAAATACATGTCCCCATTTTTGCTTTTCATACGTAATACTGTATGTAAGGGTAATGTACAAAGGAGGAACTTGGATATTATCTATGGAAGAATCCAAATACTTACCCTTGTGGGAGATAGTATTGTGATTTCTAAAACCGAATTATTTATGCAGATAATATTATTGAGGTGAAACATATACAGATAGCCGATTTACAAAAAATATAAAGTTTTTATCACGACATAAGTTATAATTGATTTCAAGGCTAATTACTTATCGGTCGGAACTCTCGCTAAATATTTAAATATCTATTGAACAAGCAAAATAATCATGTATAATAATATAGAATATGATTGCTTGACAATATTCGGAAGCAAAGGGAAAAGTGTCTTTTACTTGGCAGGTTTGTGCGGTGCCAAACCTGTTGCTGTTAGAGCCTCCTGCAAAACAGTCGCCGCTTTGAGGTAAATATGAGACTGAGAATTTTCACAATACTTATACTTAGTGCCTTATTTATGGCAGCATGTTCTGCGGGAGAAATTGAGACACCGGCAGGAGAGGAAGGAACAATTACCATGGCAGAATCTAACGAAGACAATGAAACAGCGGAGCTGACAAAAACTGCACAGCCGACAACCGGAAGTGAGGCGACAAAGATACCAACGACTGTACCGTCTCCGACAGAAGGCAGTGAACCGTTTGTACCGGAGAATCCGGATGTCATGCCAACGGATGATGCAGAACCGTTTGTACCGGAGAATCCGGATACTATGCCGACGGAGGAAGAACCGAATGCAGAAGTGATTCCGACCGGGACAGCGACTGACGATGGTCTGGAAGAATGGTACCGGACGCTGCTCATCAACGCGCAGATGAATCTCGGGAATAATATGCGTCTGAAGAACGTGATTGAACGTGCTAAGGCAGGGGAAAAACTGACAGTGGCAGCAATCGGTGGTTCGATTACAGAAGGTGCCGGCGCAACCCGATACAAGGAATGCTACGCATATCAGACCTATGAAAGCTTCCGTCAGGAATACGGAGTGAACGGCGGAGAGAATATCAGCTTTGTTAATGCGGGAGTCGGCGGAACTCCGTCAACGTTCGGAATAATGCGTTATGAACGTGACATTGTTTCCAGAGTTACCGATGAGGACGGACTTCCTGACATTGTGCTGGTGGAATATGCGGTCAATGACGGTGGAGAACCGACGAACCACGGCTGCTATGAATCTCTGGTAAAATATATTCTCGAACAGCCGAATCATCCGGTGGTGATTCTTGTATTTGCAGTATTCCCGTCCGGCTATACGCTGCAGGACAACTTAAAGAAAGTCGGAACGACATATAACCTGATGATGGTCAGCATCAAAAACGGAGCGTTTCCTTATGTGGGAGACAAATGGACTTCTGAAAAGTTTTTCTATGACATTTATCATCCGACCACACTCGGACACAAGGTTATGGCAGATTGTATCTTTTATGCGATCAAAGCAGCAGCGGAAGAAGCAACAGCAGCGGAGGATATCAATCTGGATGTTGCCGCAGCCTACAATACGGATTATGTCGGACTGAAGACTATATTCAAGGATGATTATGATGAAGCACTTCAGCTTTCGCTTGGAAGCTTTACGGAAGATGATGCCGGTGCATATCAGAACATTCCGATTGGCAAGGTTTACAGTAAGAACTTCTACCATACAAGCGGTTCGGAGGCGCTGAGCTTTACCGTCACCTGCAAAAATCTGCTTCTTGCCTTCCGCTCGGTCAATAATTCTGCATATGGAAAAATAGAAGTATACGTTGACGGAGTGAAGAAAAAGACGATCAACGGAAATACCGGAAGCTGGGGACAATCGGTAACGGAACTTATTTTTGCAGACTCACAGGCGGCGGAGCATTTAATCGAAATTCGGATGGCAGAGGGCGATGAAGACAAGAAATTTACAATTACCTGTATGGGATATACGGAGTAAATAGTGTGGGAGAGCAACGTGTTTCTTGACATTTACGATAAATCCTGCTAATATGAATCTGTAAGCAACTTCTATAATATCTGATAAGCGAGGACTTTTTTTGTTAAGTGTTTTTAAGGCAATGATGGATTAATTTCATCTCGGGTTACACGGGTTCCGTGACGGTTGGCGGAAGGTTTTTTTGTGTACCCATGCTGGAGATACACGACCAAGGAAGCTTTGTGAAGCGATTCACGTAATGACCTGTATGGTATCTGCCATACAGGTTTTTTGTTTCATAGGAAAATACGTCCTATGAAACAAAAATCGCTCCGCGAAGGAGGCGCATGACGCTTGAAATGAACGATGTCGTAAACGACCAAGCGTCGATTAGGAATGGAGATTATTATGATAAATGCAGATACAATACTGGAATTTGATAAAATAAAAGAAGCAGCAGCAGAACACGCAAATACCGCACAGGGCAAGGCATCGGTACTGGAGCTTAAGCCGGTTCTCTCAGAGCTGGAGCTTCGTAAATGTCTGCGTGATACAACGCAGGCACGTGAGCTTCTGGATACAGAAGGAACTCCGCCGATTCCGATGATGGAGCGGATGGAGGAATATGTGGATAAGGCTGTTCGTGGCGAGCTGTTGCTTCCGGAACAGTTTGAGCAGCTTGGAATGTTTCTTGCAGCAGTAGAACGTCTGTCAGCTTATCTAAAGAGAGGAACGAGCCGACAGATCGGAATAGCATTTTATGGAGAAAATCTGAACACGTTGGAATCGCTACGAGAGGAACTGGAACAATCGATCAGGAACGGACGAGTGGATGATTATGCTTCCGGACTGCTGAAGGATATCCGAAGAGAACTGACAGCAGATGAGGAGAAAATGAAGTCAAAAGCGGAAGCCATTCTGCGGAGTCAGAAGTCTGCCATGGCAGAGGATTTTCTGGTGACGAGAAACGGAAGAATCTGTCTGCCGGTTAAGAAGGACTGCCGCAGCAGGGTTCCGGGCGCAGTAGTAGACCGGTCATCGAGCGGTGCAACGGTATTTATTGAACCGGATGCCATTCTACGGCTTAGGGAAGAATATGAGCTGCTGAAGGTTCGGGAAGAAAATGAAGAACAGAGGATTCTGTACTGCCTGAGTGAACGCGTGGTGGAGAACGAAGCTGTTTTACGATCAGATATTGAAACAGTAGTAAAGCTTGATTTTATTTTCGCAAAGGGTAAATACAGCGCCGAGCTTTCCGCAGTTGAACCAAAGATCAATACAAACCGAAATCTGAGGCTTAAGGAAGCAAGGCATCCGCTTCTGAATGCAAAGGATTGTGTTCCTTTAAATTTTGAACTTTGTGCTCCAAAGCATGGAATGATTATTACCGGACCGAACACCGGCGGGAAGACCGTATCGATCAAGACGGTAGGTCTGTTTTGTCTGATGGCCTGCTCCGGTCTGCATCTGCCCTGTGCAGAGGCGGACATCTGTATGAACAATGCGGTGTATTGTGATATCGGTGACGGACAGAATATTACCGACAACCTGTCGACCTTCTCTGCCCATATTCGAAATGTAGTTGAAATACTGCAGAAGGTTTCGCCTGAAAGTCTGGTGATTCTTGATGAGCTTGGGTCGGGAACCGATCCGGCAGAGGGCATGGGGATTGCTGTGGCAATTCTTGATGAGCTTCGGTGTTCCGGCTGTCTGTTTCTTGTTACTACCCATTATCCGGAGGTCAAGCTTTATGCGGCGGAGCATGAAGAAATCCTGAACGCCAGAATGGCATTTGACCGGGAAAACCTGCGTCCGCTTTACCGGCTGGAAATCGGAGCGGCAGGTGAAAGCTGCGCATTATATATCGCAAAGCGGCTCGGGATGCCGGATCGAATGCTTCTGGCGGCGGCAAAGGCGGCATATGGAGGCGGTGGCATACCGGAAGCAGAGCAAGAAAACGCTTATAAAGCAGACGATATACAGAAAGAAAGACAAAAGTGCTGTGAAAAGGATCGTTCTGCGCTGAACTGCCGTGTGAAAGAGCTTGCTGAGGAGCTTGGTCTTCAGGAAGAAGACGAATCCGGAAAGAAAGCGAAGGCGTATACCCGCATTGAAAAAACAGGATATGCGCCCGGCAGTCTTCTTCAAAAGAAGGAATACTCCCGCGGAGACAGTGTTATTGTCTATCCGGAACACCTCATCGGAATTGTGGTTGTCCCGGAGGACGATCATGGAATGCTGCAGATTCAAATTAAAAAGAAAAAAAGAATGATAAACCGGAAGCGTGTGAAGCTGAAGGTCAAGGCGACCGAACTGTATCCGGAGGACTATGATTTTTCTATTATTTTTGACACGGTTGAAAACCGTAAAGCAAGACATGAGATGGACCGGAAATATACCGATAAAACCGTGATTGTTAAGGAGGACAGGGGTTTGTAGGATACGGTAATGCGCCCGGCTTCTGCCATTTGACAAAATACATAGGCAGCGGTAGTATGGATAAATAATAATCTCACAAGTGTGCTTATTACAAAAGTTGACGAGCATACAAAACAAAGAAAGGCCAGAGCTTATGAAACATATTATCAATAGAACCAAACAAGGGATTTTTTTTCTGGTGATTTTATGTGTTACCGCTTTTTTTGTGGCATGCGGAGACGGTAATTCACAACAGAACCCGACTGGAACAGAAGATCCGGTTGCAACAACAACAATCACCCCAACGACCATCGCTTCGACGACTGTCCCGACGATAACTATCACCCCGACAGTGACTGAAGCTCCGATAGCTACACCGACGGCGGTTCCCACCCCGACAACAGTACCGTATTCCGGATACACTGCAGCAGGGACGGAGGGGAGCCTGTACCGGATTGAGCCGGAGATATTTGGTATTGAAGATTATTGCGATGCAATTCAATTATTTCAGGTCGGCGATACTCCGGTTCTCCTTTATGTTACAGAATATAATTCCACAGGAACAACAAAGATTAATTTTATAAGCTTTGACCCGTCTACCGGAGAGATTCTCAATGCGGCGATGATTCCGATGGCAGCTTATTATGAACACACTTCACTGGTTAATGAAGAGGGACTTCTTCGCGTGCTGGATATGGACACAGTCACCTATTACTATCTGGATGAGACGTTGACGGTTGTTCGAGAGCTTTGTCTGTACAGTGATGAAATGGGAGATGCCATCCCCTACTTAAGTAGGGATGACAGTGTATTTTATTATGATATTTATGATTACTCCGAGAGCAAGGCTCATATTTACGGGAAAGAGGTTGCCAGCGGGCTTCTGACCGATTACAGTGAATGCGTTGCAGACTGTTACTATGCAACGATAGCGGATGTTCTCTATAACGGAGAGCTTGTGGTTGTAGAGGGAAGTGACCCTCAGACCTTTAACCGGGTGTATTACTTTATTACGAAAGACGGAGAAGTGCGGGATTATGTAAGCAATGATTATCTGGTCTTCAGTTCGGAGGGTACGGATCTTGCAGCATCTTATTATAAGTATTTTCCTGAACTTCTGATATCACACAATGCCAGCCGACAGGAGGTCATCTGTTATCAGTACCGCGATCCCGGTGAATGTACCTCTTTTCTGTATCTGCCGGCAGGTAACAAGAGACCGGAGGATATATTATTTACCACATATAGAAGAGATGCAGGAGAAGATGTGAACGATTATACCTCGGAAGGCGTACTCACGATGCTTTCTCCGATGCAGAATAAAATGCTTTATGAAACGGTCTATCAGGTTCCGGGCGACATGATCTATCTTGGTTATCCGACGGTGTATCTGGAGGATTCTAAGTGTGTGCTCGGAGTCGGAAGTTCTTTGGACAAGCAGTTTTTGTACCTTTGGGATCTTTCCGCGGAGGAACTCTGCGAAGAGAGCGAAACCGAGCTGTTTGTAGCTTTTTGTGATCCGGAGGATCCAGATGAGGAGCTGTTCAATGCAATGCAGGATCGCGCAGATACACTCGGAGAGAATTATGGGGTAAATATTCTGGTCGGCTATCATTGTGATTATCAGCTTGATGGTTATACCGCAGAACCGGTAGTGAATCTACGGTTGATTTCAAAGTCACTGGATATTATGGAAGAAGTATTTGAAGCTTATCCGGCGGATTATTTCAGACAGCTTGGCTGCGACGGAACGAATCCGATTACCTTTCAGCTTGTAGCAACTCTGCGGGGACAGGGCGGAAATACACTGGACATTGCAGGTGCATTATATACCTATGATTCTGAACACCAAATGGTGGCAATCGACTGTACCAACTATACCTATCTGAAACAGAATATTTATCATGAAATCAGTCACGCAACAGACTGGTATATCTGGAATTCACAGGGAAACCGCAGCTATGACGACGCATGGGCGGAGCAGAATCCCGTCGATTTTACTTATGATAACAGTTATACAGCTGAAATGACAAATGATACATACTGCTACCAAAACGATGATAATCCGGAGGATGATTATTTCATTGATCAATATGCCAAGACCTATCCGACGGAGGATCGAGCCCGTCTGACGGAGTACAGCTATGGCAGTGGGGTGGAGCAGTATGAAGATTGTCCGCATATTATTGGAAAGCTGAAGCTGATGTATGAGACAATTTGTGAAGTCTTTGATACTGCGGATTGGAACGGAGATTTCTTCTCCTATGATGAATACTTCGGAACGATAGAATAAAATATTGCATATCTTGCGAATCCTCTTTCTGGTTGTTGTAAATTTTGCGTAAAATTTTTAGCATATTGTTATTATGTTTTTGCGTGATATAATAGTATATGGGAAGTTGTATGGGGAACTTTCCGCAATAAACGCAGGGTATACCGGAGAAGGAGAAGAGTTATGCGCAAAAGAAGGGGAAAAGCACCTGGGAAACATTCTTTTTTTGAACGTGTTTCGGTGAAACTGTTGCTTCCGACGATTATTCTGGCTGTATTTTATACAGGATTTGGGATTATCCAGATTACATCACTTGCAAAGCTGCAGAGTGGAATCCGAACGCTGGCCGAACGGGATATCGCCACTATCTCATCGGCAGGCAGGCTGAAGCTTGATATTGTACAGATTCAGCAGCAGCTGAAGGAAATCAGTGCAACGCTGGACAACAAAGGTTTTGCCGATGCTGATGCTACGGCAGCGCTTGTTGTCGAAGAAATTGCAACACTCAGGAACCTGAATCCGGATTTTTCAGATACACTTGATTCTATCAGCACCTATTTTACTTCTTTTTATGATTACGGAAAATCAATGGCAAATATGTACATTTTGACCGGGAGTGTCGGCGGAAATAAATACATGAGCCGGTTTAATAAGGAAGCCAACGATATGGCCGTTCTGATTGATTCCTTTACGGAAAGCGCTGATGCCAATATTTCAGCCACCGTCGCTTCAACAAATGCTTCTGTCCGTTCGGTTCGTATACAGTTTATTGTAAATTCCGTTGTTTTTATTGTAATATGTCTGGCATCCATTATTATCAGCCGGAAAATCGTTGTGAAGCCGCTCGGAACCATTTCACGATATATTAATACAATCGCCGAAAAGGACTTATCCATGAGCCGGCTTGAACTGAAACAAAAGGACGAGCTCGGAACGCTTGCGAATGCGTCGGATCATGTTCTGGTATCGTTACGAGAGATTGTTTCGTTGCTTCAGACAACCTCCGGAGAATTGAATTCATCTTCGAAGCAGATGAGTACCGGTTCTTCCGAAGTAATCTCAGTCATCAAGGAAATCACCAACGCAATCTCTGACATTGCCGAAACGGTTGCTTCACAGGCAGAGAGCACAGATATGGTAAATCAGGAGATAAATGAGTTACAGGAGGTAATCGGCGAATGTACAGGAATTACTACGAACCTGAATAGTATAAGAAATACAATTATGAGCGTTAGCTCAGAGGGTGTGGCAGCAGTGGATGAGCTGACAGGAGCGACGGACAGAAGTCAGGCAGCAGTCAAGGAAATTCTTGCAATGCTTGTGAATATCAGCAGTAGTATGACATCAATTCGCAGGGCAAGTGAAGCGATTACAGATATTGCGTCCCAGACAAATCTATTGTCGTTAAATGCAAGTATTGAGGCTGCGCGTGCCGGAGAAATGGGACGTGGGTTTACGGTTGTTGCAGATGAGATTCGTAAGCTGTCCGATCAGTCTGCAACGTCTGCATCGGAAATCAATATGATTCTGCGGGAACTGGACGATAATGTTGAAAAAGCAGATGCACAGAGTCAGATTGTTGAAGCTGCGGTATCCGAACAGGTGAGTCAGGTAGGTCTAACGAAAGAAAAGTACGAAACAATAGTTGTTACTCTTGACAGGATTAATAACGGAATTGATTCACTTAATAAGATTAATTCCAGGATGGGAAATGTCTGTACGAAGGTCAGCGGTCTTGTAACCTCCCTGACACAATCAGCGGAATCCAGTGCGGCAGCGACGGAAGAAACATCGGCTTCTGCACAAGAAATTTTAGCTACGGTGACCGGAGTACTCGAAGACAGTAACCGGATTCATGAACAGGCGGAGACGCTGCATACGATCTCTTCCGGTTTCCGAATCTGATAAACAGCCGTTTCATTCTCCATAATAAAACCCCCTTATGTCATGCTCGGTCGGGGCACAATATAAGGGGGTTTGTCTTTGTCATCAGTCCTCTTCAAGAGACTGCTTTTTTGATACAGTCACCGGTTCGAGGAAGCAGTCAAAGATGGAATCCACCTCTGCTTTAGGCTGTCCCGGGGTAATCAGGCTGACAAGAGGAACCAGGATTAGGCTGGCAACCATGGCGATTGCACCGGCATTAATCGGGGAAGAGATATAGCCAAACAGCATATTGGTTACGGTGATGCCGACCCCTGAAAGAAAGCTGACCCATACAGCGGCCTTAGTAACCTTCTTGGAGTACAGACTGTATAGGAACGGCCCGAGGAAGGAGCCGGCCAGTGCGCCCCAGGAATATCCCATAAGCTGAGCAATAAAGGTGTTCTTATTCATTGCAATAATTATGGACAGGGCAATGAAGAACACAATCAGAAGACGCATGGAAAATAACTGTTTTTTGTTGTCCATTTTTTTCATAAACACCGGCTTGATCAGGTCAAGTGTTAACGTTGAGCTGGATGTCAGAACCAGAGAGGACAAGGTAGACATGGAGGCAGAGAGAACAAGAACCACGACGATACCAATCAGGAGATCTCCGAGTGGTGCGAGAAGCTGTGGCATAATATTGTCATAAGCGACTGCTCCGGTTTCTGTATAAATGGCACTGTTACCTGTTAAAAGACGTCCGAAACCGCCAAGGAAATAACTTCCGCCGGCAACTACAAGTGCAAAGAAGGTGGAGACAATGGTTCCTGTTTTTATCGAGCGTTCGTCTTTAATGGCGTAGAATTTATGTACCATCTGCGGCAGACCAAGTGTTCCGAGAGAGGTTAGGATAACTACACCGAGAAGACTCAGAGGATCTGCGCCAAAGAAGGAAGCAAAGATGCCTGGAGTGTCGTTTGTTGTATCGGTAACATTTGCAAGACTTTTCAGTGCTTCCGTAAATCCACCGTGTCCGCTGATAACTCCGGCAATTACGGCAACGATACCAATCAGCATGATTGTACCCTGAAGAAAGTCGGTAATGGAAGAGGCCATATAACCACCAAGAACAACGTAAATGCCGGTTAGAACCGCCATACCGATAACGCAGACCTCGTAGGGAAGGTCAAATGCCATTCCAAATAGACGGGACAAGCCATTATATACAGAAGCGGTATAAGGAATCAGAAAGACAAAGGTAATAATTGAAGCAGCAATCCGAATTGCCTTGCTGTTGAATCGCTTCCCAAAGAATTCCGGCATGGTAGAGGCAGAAAGGTAATTTGTCATAACACGGGTTCGTCGGCCGAGAAGTCGCCATGCAAGGAAGCTGCCGATGAAGGCATTGGCAAGACCGATCCAGGTGGAGGCGATACCGAAGCGCCAGCCGAATTGTCCGGCATACCCGATGAAAACAACGGCGGAGAAATAGGAGGTTCCATAAGAAAATGCGGTAACCCACGGACCAACCGACCGACCTCCGAGAACAAAATCGTTGGCATTGGTAACTTTTCTTTGTGAATAAATACCGATGGCAACCATAACTCCGAAAAAAATAATGAGTGCAATAACTTTGATAACCATGAGAAATACTTCCTTTCACGACACTTTATGGCTTCGACGCAGCAACGCTTCGACGCAATAAAGTAATAATATTGAAATCATACCAAGAAGGGGAGGGAATGTCAAGAGATATTTCTTAATTAAATAAATTGGCTATTGACTTTAGTCTGGTAACGTGATAGCATGGTGATTGTTCTATTAAATATGATTGGAGAGATACATTATGAAAAAAATTATCAGTTTATTACTTACAGCGGTTATGTTGTGTGCGCTGTTGACCGCATGTGGTAGCAAGGAGTCCTTTACGGTTGGTTTCGATGCTTCTTTTCCGCCTTACGGTTATGTTGATGAAAGCGGAGCTTATGTTGGTTTTGACCTTGATCTTGCTGCGGAGGTTTGTGAGAGACGCGGTTGGAATATTAAGCTTCAGCCGATTGACTGGGATGCAAAGGACATGGAGCTTTCTTCCGGAACGATTGACTGTATCTGGAACGGCTTTACCAAAAGTGAAGAACGTTTAAATGAGTATACCTGGACCGATGCTTACGTTGATAACAGTCAGGTATTTGTGGTTGCAGCAAACAGCGGAATAAAAACTCAGGCTGATCTTACTGGAAAAACAGTTGCGGTACAGGCAGGCTCCTCTGCATTAGACGCACTTGAGTCCGAAGACTGCACCGAGCTGCTTGCTTCCTTCAAGGAGCTGCTGCAGGTACCGGATTATAATACTGCATTTATGTATCTTGAAAGCGGTGCGGTAGAAGCGGTTGCAATGGATATAGGAGTAGCAAAATACCAAATTGCAGTACGTACAGATGGTGGGTTTGTTATTCTGGACGAGGTGCTGGTTTCGGAGGAATATGCGGTTGGATTCTTACTCGGGAACACCAAACTTCGCGATCAGGTACAGGAGACGCTGTATGAAATGGTAAAGGACGGAACCTTTGATGAAATCGCTAAAAAGTGGGATGTTCAGGACAGTGTTGTTCTTGGAAAATAATATCGGCAAGAAAAATTACGAATGAACAGGAATGCAGACATGTACATATGCGGGAATGGGCTGGCAGCAGCTTTTGGGCAATTGAATATGATTTGTGCATCTGCGGATGCTCTTTATATGATAGGGAATGTAATCCGCCAGCTGGCAGAAGGACTTCTAGTATCGCTGATGATTTTCATCCTGACACTGGTATTGTCGCTTCCGTTCGGGCTGCTGGTGGCCTTTGGCAGAATGTCAAAAAATACTATTTTGCGAACTGTTGTAAAGGTATACATTTCCGTCATGCGAGGAACCCCATTGATGCTTCAGCTGATGGTGATTTTCTTTGGACCGCATTATATTTTTGGAATACGACTGACGGCATCCTACCGGTTTATTGCGGTAATTCTTGGATTCGCACTGAACTATGCAGCATATTTTGCAGAAATCTATCGCGGGGGAATCGAATCCATTGCAGTGGGGCAATATGAGGCAGCAAGGGTGCTCGGATATTCAAAAAAACAAACCTTTTTGAAAATCATCTTTCCGCAGGTCGTTAAACGGATTATTCCTTCTATAACCAATGAGGTTATAACACTGGTCAAGGATACCTCACTAGCTTTTGTTATTGCAGTATCGGAGATGTTCACAATCGCAAAACAGATGGTGGCAGCGCAAGGGAATATCATTCCGTTTGTGGTTGCAGGGGTTTTTTATTATATCTTTAACTATGTTGTAGCATTTGGTATGGAGAAAATTGAAAAGCATTTTTCGTATTTCAGATAACAGAATAAGGCATTGCGACCGGAAGAGTTCGAAGAAATCGAGGATATCGTATTGAATATATTTGAAATTAAAAATGTTAAAAAAAGCTTTGATGGTGTTGAGGTTTTGAAGGACATCTCGATTTCGGTTGCCAAGGGAGAGGTAGTTGCTGTCATTGGACCGTCAGGTTCCGGAAAATCAACACTGCTTCGCTGTGCAACGCTGCTTGAGACAATGGACAGCGGCGAGCTCGTTTATGAAGGGGAATATGCTGCCAAAAACAATTCGGCTGGTCATGCAGTCTATGCCGATACAGAAGCCATGAAAGGAATCCGAAAAAAGTTTGGATTGGTTTTCCAGAATTTTAACCTGTTCCCACACTATACTGTTTTAAAGAATATCATGGATGCACCGATTGCAGTACAGAAACGTGATAAAGCGGAGGTTGAGGCAGAAGCTAGAAAGCTTCTCGAGAAAATGGGCTTAAGCGACAAAGCGGACGCATATCCGTATCAACTGTCCGGCGGGCAGCAGCAGCGGGTGTCAATTGCGCGCGCACTGGCGATGAACCCCGATATGTTGTTCTTTGACGAACCTACTTCCGCACTTGATCCGGAGCTGACCGGAGAAATCTTAAAGGTTATCCGAGGGTTGGCGCAGGAGCACATGACGATGGTCATCGTCACACATGAGATAAACTTTGCGCGAAATGTCGCCGACCGTGTCATCTTTATGGCTGACGGGGTTATCATCGAGGAAGGTAAACCGGCGGACGTGATTGATAACTGTAACAGCGAACGACTGCGGATGTTTTTAAATAAAATGAACGAGTGAGTATTTGCTGACACAAATTCATAAAATGAAAGATTGAAGCTTCGGATAATAAAGAAGCAGCAGGTGGTTTATAAGACAAGGGCTCCGATTCCCATGCCAAATCATGATTGCTGCTTCTTATTTATATGACATAATAAGTATCTGCCAATCGAAAACAAATGGGTTTATACATCCGGTGAATCCGAGGATATGGCTTGACATTGACGGAAAAGATGTTATAATTAAATGAATTTAGCGCATTAAAGCGTCAACGTATCGTGAACAGAATCAGGAATGTCATGAAAACTGAACCCGGATCCGGGTTTAAATGGATAATGTATGGAGGACAGATTATGATTTGGGCAAAAGAAGAGACTTTGTCAAGAGCCGAGATAGAAGAGATTCAACTGGCTCGGCTGAAAGAGCAGGCAGCTTGGACATATGAGCGTGTTGCACCGTACCGTGCCAAGATGGATGCGATTGGACTGAAGCCGGAGCACATTAAGACATTGAAGGATCTGCAGAAGCTCCCTTTTATTGAAAAACAGGACTTTACCGAGAACTATCCTTACGGACTGCTTGCGGTACCGATGGAGGAGATTGTCAGGATTCATGCTTCTTCAGGAACAACTGGAAAGCCGAAGGTGGTGGCATATACAAGAGAAGATTTGAAAAACTGGACGGAATGTGTCAGCCGGATCGCAGCACTTGGAGGAGCGACAAAGGGAGATATTGCCCAGATCTGTTTTGGTTACGGAATGTTTACCGGCGCGCTCGGACTGCATTACGGACTAGAGAACATCGGAGCGGCGGTTGCGCCGACCTCATCGGGTAATACTGAGAAGCAGCTGATGTATATGAAGGACTTCGGGACAACACTGCTTGTTGCAACACCATCTTATGCGCTGCACATTGCGGAGGTTGCACAGCGTATGGGACTTGACCCGCAGAAGGATTTGAAAGTGAAGATTGGTCTGTTCGGCGGAGAGGGTATGACCGAAGCGATGCGTCAGGAAATGTATAAGCTCTGGGGGAAGGAGTTCCTTGCAACCCAGAATTACGGAATGAGCGAACTGAACGGACCCGGCGTATCCGGTGAATGTCCGGAGCTGTGCGGAATGCACGTCTGTGAGGATCATTTTATACCTGAGATCATCAATCCGGAAACCGGAGAAGTGCTTCCGGAAGGGGAAAAGGGCGAGCTGGTTATCACCTGTCTTACCAAGAAGGCACTGCCGATCATCCGCTACAGGACACATGATATTACACGCCTGTTCTATGAACCGTGTAAATGCGGACGGACAACTTGTCGTATGGAAAATCTCTCCGGACGTTCAGATGACATGTTGATTATCCGTGGAGTAAATGTCTTCCCGACGCAGATTGAAGAGGTGCTGCTGAAGGTACCGGAAATAGGACCACATTATGAGATTGTAGTTGACCGGAAGGGACATCTGGATACCATGTCAATCAAGGTTGAACTTGTGGATGAATCCCTGCTTGATTCTTACGGAGCGCTGAGTGATCTCGAAAAACGAATTCATTCAGGACTGAAGACTGTTCTTGGTCTGGATGCAGATATTAAGCTGGTTGCACCGAGAAGTCTGAAGCGATTTGAAGGAAAAGCGAAGAGGGTTACGGATCTGCGTAAGGGTCTGGGACTGAACTGCTAGAGAATATAAGACAGAAATGAGGAAGCATATGAGTGAAAAAGTTATTATGCTCGGGAATGAAGCGATTGCCCGCGGCGCGTATGAGGCGGGAGTTAAGGTTTCAGCAGCATATCCGGGAACCCCGAGTACAGAAATCAGTGAGAACATTGTAAAATACAAAGAAATCTATTCCGAGTGGTCACCGAATGAGAAGGTGGCAATGGAAGTTGCCTCCGGTGCTTCCATAAGCGGCGTTCGTGCTCTTTGCTCGATGAAGCATGTCGGAGTCAATGTGGCTTCCGATCCGCTTTATACCATGTCATATATCGGTGCTTATGGCGGTCTTGTGCTGGTGGCAGCGGATGACCCCGGACTTTACAGCTCCCAGAATGAACAGGATTCCCGTGCAGTTGCCCGTGCAGCGAAGGTTCCCGTAATGGAACCCTCGGATAGTGCAGAAGCAAAGGAAATGATTAAGTATGCGTTTGATATCAGTGAAGAATTCGATACTCCGGTCATTTTAAGAACCACAACCCGTCTGTCACATTCACAAGGACTTGTAGAACTTTACGACCGTACAGAACGAGCGGATAAGCCCTATGAAAAGAACATCGCAAAGAACGTTATGATGCCCGGAAATGCAGTAAAACGTCACCTGCATGTAGAGAAGCGTGAAAATGATATGATTGCGGAATGTCCATCCTGGACAGCTGTTCTGGAAAATGGTAAGGTAATTAAAAAAGCAGAAAAATATGAGGTTAACCGCATGGAACTGAACGATTCGAAGGTCGGTGTGATTACTTCCGGAATACCATACCAGTATGTAAAAGAGGCTATGCCCGATGTTTCTGTACTGAAGCTCGGAATGGTTAATCCGCTTCCGAAAAAGCTGATTGAAGAATTTGCCACAAAGGTAGAAACACTTTATATTGTAGAAGAGCTTGACCCGATTATTGAGGAGCAGGTAAAAGCCTGGGGAATCAAGGCAGTTGGGAAAGCGCTTTTGACGATACAGGGTGAGTATAGTGCCAATTTGCTTCGCAAGGCGCTCCTAAAAGAGACGCTTGAGCTCAATGAAGCTGCAAAGGCTCCGGTTCGTCCTCCGATTCTCTGTCCGGGCTGTCCGCACCGAAGCACATTCTATACACTTTCCAAGATGAAGCTTCATGCGGCAGGCGATATCGGCTGTTATACCCTTGGGGCTGTCGCTCCGCTGAATGTCGTCGATACGACCATTTGTATGGGAGCAAGCATCAGTGCACTCCACGGAATCGAGAAAGCGAAAGGAAAAGAGTTTATTAAGGACTGGGTTGCCGTTATTGGTGATTCAACATTTATGCATACCGGAATTAACTCCCTTGTCAATATGGTTTATAATCAGGGAACGGGAACGGTACTGATTCTTGATAATTCCACAACCGGAATGACCGGACATCAGGATCATGCAGCAACCGGAAAGACCCTGATGGGTGAGATTGTTCCCGCCATCAGTATTGAAGGACTCTGCAGGTCGCTCGGAATCAAGAGTGTCTCGGTTGTAAATGCATTTGACATTGAGCTTCTGGAGAAGACGATTCGTGAAGAAAATGCAAAGAACGAAGTTTCTGTAATTATCGTAAAGGCTCCCTGTGCACTTTTAGATAAACGTCCGGTAACGGTTCAGTATAAAGTCAATCCGGACAAGTGTAAGAAATGTGGTATGTGCATGAAGCCCGGCTGTCCGGCTATTACGAAACAGGCAGACGGTACAACAAAGGTCAATGACACCATGTGCAACGGCTGTGGTCTGTGTGCCGGTATCTGTAAGTTTGGCGCAATCGAGAAAGTCGAACTGAATAAATAGTACCGGAAGCAGGCGAAACTGTTTAACAAATAATTCTGGAGGCAATTATGGAAACGAAAAATATAATGATTGTCGGTGTGGGCGGACAGGGAACACTTCTAACCAGCCGAATCTTAGGCGGAATCACGATTCATGCCGGATATGATGTTAAACTCTCCGAGGTGCATGGAATGGCACAGCGGGGCGGAAGTGTAGTAACCTTTGTCCGTTACGGCGACAAGGTTGCGGAACCGATTGTAGAAGAGGGGCAGGCAGACGTTCTGATTGCTTTTGAGAGGCTTGAAGCGCTGCGTTACGCTCATTATCTTAAGAAAAACGGAGTTCTGGTTGTCAATGACCAGCGGATCGATCCGATGCCGGTCGTTATCGGTGCAGCAGAATATCCGGAAGGTATTATTGAGACACTGGAAAAGAAATACCGTGTACTTCGTGTAGACGCGATGGCAAAGGCAAAGGAACTCGGAAATCCCCGAACCTTTAATATAATCGTACTCGGTATGGCGGCTGCCCATATGGATTTTTCAAAAGAAGACTGGCTGACGGTAATTGAACGGACAGTACCTGCCAAGACGATTGAAATCAACAAGAGAGCATTTGAGATAGGGTATAACCTGAAATAATCAAACGCGGTGCCGATGTGCTGCCCGGTGCCGAACCACGGGAGAGCAGCGCGGAAAAGGAGAGGCTGATATGGTAAAACAATTATCCGTATTTGTGGAAAATGAACGGGGAAGTCTGGCGAAGGTAACCGAAGTACTGAAGGAAAGCAATATTAACATTCGTGCGTTGGCAACCTTTGATTCGCCGGAATTCGGAATCATGAGAATGATTGTAGATAAGACGGGAGAAGCAAAAAAGGCTCTATCCGAGAATCATTTTATCGTCAAGCTGACCGATGTACTGGCAATTGAGCTTCAGGATAAACCGGGAGACTTGGACCGTGTTCTGAAATTGCTTGCAGCCGCGGAAATGAATGTCAACTACATCTATTCTTTCGTACTCCGGGGAGTAAAAGAGCCTCTGATGATTATGAATTTGGATGATCTTGAAGGTGCCGCGAAGCTTTTGCGTGAGAACGGGGTCATTGTGACAGATGAGATTATATAAAGAGTACAGAGCATGCATATAAAAATAAAGCAAGGGCACTGTCGCAGAAAGGTGTTTGCATAAGATACAGCAATCTACGAATTGTGTGATAAAGGAACAGAAAGGGATTAATTAAATGATTTGGAATGAAACAAAGGAATGCATGAGCCGCGATCAGATAGAAACACTTCAGGGTGCACGTCTTGTTAAGATGGTAGAACGCGTTTACCACAATGTTGTATTCTATAGGAAGAAAATGCAGGAGCTCGGTCTGGAGCCGGGGGATATTCGAGGTCTGTCCGATCTAAGCAAGCTTCCGTTTACTACCAAGAACGATCTGCGTGATAACTACCCGTTTGGCTTATTTGCTGTGCCGGAATCCGAAGTTGTCCGGGTTCATGCATCTTCCGGAACTACCGGAAAAGCGACGGTGGTCGGGTATACAAGGCGAGATATTGAGATGTGGTCGGAGTGTGTGGCACGTGTACTGACGATGGGCGGAATCGGAAAGAATGACAAGGTTCAGGTTTCCTACGGTTATGGACTTTTTACCGGTGGACTCGGAGCTCATTATGGTGTCGAAAATGTCGGAGCAACCGTAATTCCGATGTCAACCGGAAATACCAAAAAACAGATTACCATGATGGAAGATTTCGGTGTGACCGGAATCTGTTGTACTCCGTCATACTTAATGTATCTGTCTGAAGCAATCGAGGAAATGGGCAAGCTTGACAAGATTAAGCTGCGTACAGCATTCTGCGGTGCGGAGCCATGGACCGAAGAAATGCGCAACGAGCTGGAGCGCCGTCTGCACATTACCGCACCTGATATTTACGGACTCAGTGAGATTATGGGACCGGGCGTTGCAGGTGACTGTGATTATCATACAGGCCTACATGTCTGGGAGGATCATTTTATTCCGGAGATTGTTGATCCCGACACGCTGCTGCCGGCGGCACCCGGAACGGTTGGAGAGCTGGTATTTACCCCAATTACAAAGGAAGCCCTTCCTTTATTCCGTTATCGTACAAAGGATCTGACCAGCATCGACTACAGTATCTGTCCTTGTGGAAGAACGATGGCGCGGTTGTCCCGCTTCAAAGGGAGAACAGACGATATGCTTATTATCCGCGGTGTCAATGTCTTCCCGTCACAGGTGGAGGCTGCACTGCTTGAAATGGGTTCTGTCAGCCCGAATTACCTGATGGTGGTTGATCGTATTAATAATCTGGATACACTCGAGGTTCAGGTCGAAGTGGAGGAGCGTTTCTTCTCCGATGAGATTAAGGAACTTGAGAATCTCACCCGGAAAATAACGCATGTTCTTGAACAGGCACTGGGGATTGTTCCACGGGTAAAGCTGGTTGAACCGAAGACGCTAGAACGCAGTGAAGGAAAAGCAAAGAGAGTAATCGATAAGAGAAAACTTGTCTAGGGAGGTAGCAGAATGTCGGTTAAACAGGTATCGGTATTTATTGAAAACCGTGAAGGACGGCTGGAGGAAGTAACAGCTGTTCTGGCGCAGAACAACATCAACATAGTAACCTTCAGTCTTGCTGACACATCCGAATACGGAATGCTCCGGATGATCGTTTCCGACCCGGACAAAGCAAGACAGCTTCTCAAGGAGAACGGGTTCTCCGCAATGCTGACCGAAGTGATTGCTGTAAAGGTTCCGAATAAAAGCGGGATGCTGCAGACGATTCTGCGCGTCATTGCCGGAGCAGGCTGTAATGTGGAGTATATGTACATTCTTTCCACAGGAGAGAACGCATCGGTTGTAATTAAGACATCCGATGTGGAAAAAGTTACAAAAGCAATGCAGACGGAAGGAATTGAAATCTATACCGCAGATAAGGTGTACGATTTCAAAGATTGATCCGGTATAGGTATAATTCGCCAGTTCTTCGTGTATACTGTTGGAAGACCTGTAAAATACAGGATTTCCGCGAAAGGAGCAGGAAGATGGCGAAGCGAAGAAAAAGATTTACCGTAAAGGATGCACTGCGTGCGGAGCTGGAAACCACAAAGAAATCGCTGGACACAGCACATTCCAATTTTGAAAATGTCGTGGATCAGGATTTAATTGACTGTTATATTTACGAAGTCAATGCAGCGCAGCTGAGGTACACGTTTTTACTGAAGAAACTGAAGGAATACGAAGAAAGCACAAGTGCAGGATGAAGCAAAGCAGGCTTCGCAAAAGAAAATATTACAACACTCCTCGCAGGTATCGGCGGAACAGTCGGAACAGCGGGGAGTTTTTTTGCTTTAAATCGGTGGAACACATGGTGTCTGAAAGTGAAAGCAGTCGAAAACAACCAATCGTCAGTGGAGCGCATAAGCGCACTCCGCTGTTCTAATATAAAAGCGTCATAGAAAAAATGAAACGTAAAAACACGGATTTGTCAATGATAAGCGATTTTTTTTCGTAAAGTTGTCGGTTGTTGCTCCTCAAAACAGTGCAAAACGACAAATAAAATGTATAATATTGACATATAAGGAAAATAACGGTATGATTGCGCTACACCCGATGACGAGGAGGAGCAATGGAAAAGACACTGGTGATTTACTGTCAGGACAGGCTATACAGTGAACGACTCATGGACTTTATTAATCAGTCCGGGAACGGTGAACTATGTGCGGTTGCATTTACGGAAGAGGAAGCTTTGCTGGAGTACATCAGTAAGAATCCCGCTGAGTACCTTTTGTGTGAAGAGCAGCAGGCGGATATGATCGGGCGGACCGGACGGGTCTTAGGGGTGTACCTGCTGTCATCTATGAGGCCTCCGGATGCCAGAATCAACGCGGTTTCCAGATATCAGTCTGCGGAGCTTCTGCTTAAAAAGCTGTGTCCTGACTCCTCTTTGTCAACCAGCCTTCCGGGAGAAGCACCGATGGAACGAATGATTGGAGTTGGGACGATCTTTGATAGTGCGAGGACCGGTGAATATACATGGAAACTGGCAGAACAGCTGTCAAGGAGCTACCGGGTTTTGTATTTGAATTTTCAGGTGTTGTTTCGGCCAGAGGGAACGGAAGAAACCGATCTGTCCATGTCAGAACTGATTTACCGGATCCGTCAGGAGAAGACAATTTATAAACCGGAAGACCTGATACGAACGGTTAATGGAATTGATGTAATCAGTGGGTTTGCCTTTTGGTCGGATGCCGAGGAGCTGACACCCTCTGACGCAGAACATCTGCTTGGCTGGCTTAGAACCCTATCCGGTTATGAAAAGCTGGTTCTCGGACTTGGTGGACTACATACCTCTACGGCAACGCTTTTGACCGGCTGTGACCGGCTTTGCTTTCTACGACAGAGCGGCAGCTCTGAAGAACAGAGCTACAGGGAATTTGAGCGACAGCTGTTCTTTGCCGGAATGGGAGGACTTGCAGAACGCCTTAAGGCGGCAGAGACTGTACCGGAGTCATATTGAAGGATATGGCAGTACAGGGAGCATAATAACGTACCGCAATTAATGCAGATGGGGACGCAGTGGGAGCAGAAGGGGTGAAGATATAAATGATCGATCACTCGACAGGTTTGTGCGGTACCAAATCAGCTGCTCCCTGCGGTCTTTGAAACAGCAGCCGCAGGGAGACGGGTTGATATCTACGATCCGACAGTCAACAACGAGGCTATAAACGGTAACTGCAGGGAGGCAGGAATGACAAAAAAACAAGAGCTGCAGCAACAGCTGCTTGAGCGGCTGGACTTTACTCGTGAGACAGAGGAAGAAGAACTGCTTGAAATCCTTGACAGGATTATACGAGAGCGAAGCAGTACAGAATACATAGGTGTGGCTGAGAAGCTCCGTCTGCGGCGAGAAGTATTCAATTCGCTGCGGCGGATGGATGTTCTGCAGGAGCTGCTTGAGGATGAAGATATTACCGAAATCATGGTGAACGGAGCAGAGAATATCTTTATAGAGCGATGCGGACGACTTACACGATTCGAAGGCAGCTTCGAATCGGAACGAAAACTTGCGGACGTTGTACAGCAGATGGCGTCAGGAGTCAACAGGGTGGTCAATGAGGCAAATCCGATTGTCGATACAAGACTTCCGGAATCCGGTTACCGCGTTAACATCATTTTACCGCCGGTTGCTCTGAACGGACCGGTGGTAACAATACGGAAGTTCCCAAAAGAAACAATGACCATTGATCGGCTGATTGCTCTGGGCTCCCTGACCGAGGAGGCGGCGGAGTTTCTAAGAAAGCTGGTGCGGGCAAGATATAACATTTTCATCAGCGGAGGAACCGGATCAGGAAAGACAACCTTTCTAAATGTACTCTCAAACTACATTCCACCGGAGGAACGTGTTGTGACGATTGAGGATTCGGCAGAACTGCAGTTGCTGGGACTTCCGAATCTGGTGCGTCTGGAAGTAAGAAACGCAACAACAGGAGGAGCCAAATCCGTCACAATTCGCGACCTGATCAGAGCAAGTCTTCGTATGAGACCGGACAGAATAATTGTTGGTGAGATTAGGGGTGCGGAGGCTCTGGATATGCTGCAGGCTATGAATACAGGACATGACGGGTCACTGTCAACCGGGCACGCAAACTCTGCTGCGGATATGCTTTCAAGAATAGAAACCATGGTGCTGCAGGGTGCTGAACTGCCACTGCAGGCAATTCGGGGACAGATTGCGTCTGCTGTGGACGTGATTGTTCATCTTGGACGGCTTCGTGATAAGAGCCGTAAGGTACTTGAAATCAGTGAGGTGCTCGGATGCAGAGACGGGGAGGTACAACTGTCATCGTTGTATGAATTCTGTGAAGACGGGAAGGGAACGGAGGAGCTGGTGTCCGGCAAGCTCAGTGCAACCGGAACAGAGCTGGTAAATATGAGGAAAATGAAGCATGCGGGATTACAATAAGGTGCATTACAGTTTACGGAATACATTGCTTGTAATTGGGCGATGTCTAATATTTCCGGTACTGGCCGGGATTCTTTTTTACAAAAGTCTGTGGGCAGTGCTCCTGCTTCTGCCGGTTTCGGTCTTTCAGTTTCGTTCGGAACACAAAAGACGGTTGGAGGAACAGCGGC
>CAZRRN010000029.1:0-37931 GCA_964602475.1 uncultured Lachnospiraceae bacterium
CCGTGCTTTCAATCCTTCGTCATCTGAGGGAAGGACACAGTATCGGAATCTTTGCTGAGGGAAATCGTTCCTTTGATGGCATGACAATGGAAATCCATCCTTCAACGGCAAAGCTGGTTAAAATCTGTCCTGTTAAAGTAGTCACCTTCCGGTTCACCGGAGGATATTTTACAACGCCGCGTTGGGGAAAGAGAATACGCCGCGGAAAGATGACCGGACAGGTGGTTGGCATATATGAGCCGGAGCAGCTGAAAGAAATGACGGTGGAAGAGATTCATGCTTTGCTGGAACGTGATCTGCATGAGGATGCTTATGAACGGCAGAGGGGTGAAGTGATCCGGTATCGAGGAAAACGAAGAGCAGAGCTTTTAGAGACCACATTGTACTGGTGCCCGGAATGTAATGGGACAGATACTATGAGAAGTCATGGAAATGAGCTGATCTGTCAGTGCGGGTGCCATACGGAGTATACAGAAACAGGCTTTCTTAAGGGACCGCATGGAATTGATACGATTACAGAATGGAATAAAAGACAGAAAAAATTACTGGAACAACGGCTGAAGCAGACAGAAAATGCGGCGGAGGCTGCCTGTACATCGGAAAATGAAACCTGTATTTTCACAGATGCTGCGGTAACAATGACAAAATATAATAACGAGCATCACGAGATAGGACAGATTCCGGGAGAACTGCAGTTGTATCCCGACCGGCTGGTCTGTGCCGGGGAGAACTTCTTTCTGAAAGATATCTCAGCATGTTCGATTTATGGGCGAAATCATATTGTATTTACATCACATGGAGAACACTATGATATTTCAGCCGGCGAGCGTTTCTGTGCCTTGAAGTATCTGCAGGCATTTGAGATTGTGCAAGGTGCAACGAGCTAAGTTTGTGTTACGACAACTGGCAGCTATTCGGTATTTCTAAAAATACAAACGTAGCAAGAGGGGGATCATGGACTTTTCAGCAGCAAACACAGGACTATGGAACACAATTGTTCAGTTTGGCATTATTGCAGGGGCTATTTTATTTTCAAATGTGCTGCGACGCAAACTGAAACCGATTCGCAATACCATGATACCGACGGCGGTACTCGGAGGCTTTCTTTTACTGCTGCTTCGAAGTACGGGAGTGCTAACGCTGGATACAAATCTTCTTGAGATGATTACATACCACTGTATTGCACTCGGATTTATTGCAATGTCTCTTCGGGTACCGGAGAAGCTTTTACAGCTGGAAAAGAAACACCATACGGCGTTTAAAAGCGGTGCATTAATTGTGAGCACCTATCTGCTTCAGGGAATATGTGGACTCTTGATTACACTTGGTCTTTGCAGTACAATTATGCCGGATTTATTTCCGGCCTCTGGTCTGCTGCTCCCCATGGGTTACGGGCAGGGTCCCGGACAAGCCAACAATGTCGGAACAACCTATGAGGCACTTGGTTTTACTGGCGGGCGTTCCTTTGGACTTGCAATTGCCGCTGCCGGATACCTGTGTGCATGTATCGCAGGAGTGATCATTGTTAATGTTATTGCCAAGAAAAGAGGAATACAGCGTTTGAAAGACGGGCTTCCTATCTCAGGTTCTGTAACAGTCGATACCTTTCAAAGCAGAGATGAGATTCCAATCGCAGAATCGGTAGACCGCCTTTCTGTACAGATTGCTCTTGTGCTGCTGGTTTATCTCGGAACCTATCTGCTGACGTGGGGAATAACTTCTCTGCTGGAACGGTATCTCCCAGGACTTTCCGCTACGGTTTCCACCCTGATCTGGGGATTTAACTTTATCCTTGGTTCTGTTCTTGCGATGGCGCTGCGTGCAGTATTCGGGCATTTAAGAAAAGCGAGATTTATGACTCATCAGTACCAGAATAATTATCTTCTCAGTAGAATTTCAGGACTTGCCTTTGATTATATGATTGTAGCAGGTATCGCTTCCATCGATATTGGTGATTTAAGTGGTCTGTGGCTTCCTTTCCTGCTGATGACCGTACTTGGAGCGTTGCTTACTTTGGTATATCTTTCTTTCATGTGCAAACGGATTTATGGCGATTATTATTATGAGGGACTGGTATCCATGTATGGCATGCTGACCGGAACAATCAGCTCGGGAGTATTGCTTTTAAGGGAACTTGATCCAAAGCTCGAGACTCCGGCAGCAAATAATCTGATTCTAGGAAGCAGCTTTGCAATTGTCCTTGGAGCACCGATGCTGCTGTTAATCAGTCTTGCGTCGAAATCAGCATCAATGACTGTTGTATCTCTTGGTTTCATCACAGTATATCTTGCTCTTTTAGTAGTATTGATTTTTGCTTTAGGAAGAAAAAAGAAGAATAAAATGAATTAAACGAATCACCTTATGCGGTTCTTGTTGCAGAGAACCGCTTTTTTATTTATATATTTTGAACAAGTAGCAAAGCGGATTGCAAATATCCTCTTTGACAAAAACTGATTGGAAAACAGCCCGTAAAATTGCGCTAAATAAAAATATTGATATCTGTCTGCTAATATTGTATAATATAGTACACAAATGTTAAAATTCGAAACTGATATACATGGTAAAAGAAACATTGGTTGAGAATTGTGTTATATAATTAATTCCGGGGTGAAAACAGTGAAGAGAAAAATATTACTGATTGATAATAAAAATGACAGCTCTGAAAGAATTATTAAAATACTGCAAGCAGATTATACTGTCATATCTGCAGAGACGGCAGAAGCTGTTTTTGAGCTTTCAGTTGGTGAGATCGGCTGCATTTCTGCTATCGTTATACAGGTAGCAGACAACAGCGACGGAATGAGCATCCTAAAGAAACTGGGAGAGAAAATCAGCCTTAAAGCTGTACCGGTGGTTGCGGTTGTTTCGGAGAACGACAGAATAAAAGAGCAGACTGTGCAGCTTGGAGCTGTAAGCCTGGTAACTGAATCGACCATCCAATCCATGCTTCCTTCGGTAATTCAGAATGTCGTGCGTGTTCGCGAAATGGCAAATTATGATGAATATATGCTGAGGGACTGGCTGACGGGATTATACACGAAGAATTATTTTTGTATTGAAGCTGCAGGTCGGATAATTTCAAAAGCTCCGGGATATTATGTTCTTTCCTACTTGAATATCTGTTATTTTAAAATGATTAATTCTCAGTATGGAATGGAAAAAGGGGATACTATTCTTCAATATATTGCAGATCGTATTGCAGAATGCATGTCACACGTTGAAGGAATTGTATGTCATGCAATTGCGGATCACTTTGTGCTTCTTTATCCGGTAAAGTATCAGGACAGCAGGATAATGACAGACACCAAACGAATGATTATGAATCCACCCTGTATCGATCGTTCGATTCAGATTACCGTCGGACGGTATCCGGTCGAGAATCTGACCTTATCTGTTCCTTCCATGATTGAACGAGCAGTTATAGCAGAAGAATCATTGAAAAACAACAGCGGTAAAAATGTGGCGGTATATGACCAGTCTATGGAAACTCAAATTCCGGAGAACATCGACGATGTCGAAGCTGTTTTACAACAGGCTCTGCAGGAACATCAGTTTGAAGTATGGTTTCAGCCGAAGATTAATTATACAAACGGTGCTTTAATCGGAGCAGAAGCATTGATTCGATGGAGACATCCGAAAAGAGGTCTTTTGTATCCGGATTCTTTTCTTCCCATGTTTGAAAAAAGCGGACTGATTTATCAAATAGACCAGTATGTTTTTGAACAGGTCTGTCTCTATATCAGAGAGAGAAAACTGGCCGGACAGGCGCTGGTTCCGATCTCCGTTAATATTTCGCGATATGATCTTTATCACGATAATCTTGCAGAGAATCTTAAAGAACTGACACAAAAGTATGAGGTTCCTGTTATGGCACTTCATCTTGAAATAACCGAGGCTGCATTTTCAGAATCAAACAAACAGACAATAAATGCGGTCGAAAAGCTTCAAAAGATGGGGTTTGTCGTTGAAATTGATGATTTTGGAAATGGGTATTCCTCACTGAATCTTTTAAGTCGGCTTTCTGTGGATGTTCTGAAAATCGATATGAGATTTCTTGATGAAAAGAAAATCAAATCCAAGGGCGGAAGTCTGATTGAAGCGATTGTACGGATGGCACGATGGAACGGTGTAACAGTGGTTGCAGAGGGTGTTGAAACGGTGAATCAGGCCGATTTCCTTAATTCTATCGGCTGTAGCTATATTCAGGGATACCTTTATTCAAAACCGTTATCTAAAAATGAATATGAGCTTGCAATTGTTAATCACAGTTTTGAAGAAACGATAGAAGCAATAAAAGCAGTCGGTAATTATGACAATGAAGCATTTTGGAATGCAGATTCTCTTGATACAATGGTTTTTAATCATTTTTCCGGAGGTGCTTTCATTTTCGAATATTGTAACGATGAATGCGAGATGCTTCGGATTAACAGCGAATTCAAAAAGACCTTTCACTCGACATTAACAGAACAGGAAATATTAAAAATAAAACCACTTTCGAAGGTTTCAAAGAAAGACCGTCACGTGGCAGTCAACATGGTAAAACGCGCTCTGGAAAGTGGAACAGCTGAAATGTGTGAGCTGTATTCCAAGACTTATTCGGCACCCGGAAAAGGAGAATATGTTTATTTCTACGTGAAAAAAATTGCTTCTCACAAGGACAGGTCTCTTTTGTATGGCTATGTTGAGAATATTACCGCACAGCGCCTTGCAGAAAAAAAGGAACAGCTTGCAAGAAAAGAACAACAAGCGGCTACAGAACAGCTCAATGCTATTATGAACAATGTCAATGGCGGCTTTTCTGCGACAATCATGGAAAACGGGGCACCTAAAATTTTGTTTGCCAATGACCGTTTTTATCAGATGCTTGGATACAGCAGAGAACAGTTTGAAAAGGAAGTTTCAAATGCGCATGATCTGACGGTTTCAGAGGACAAAGAAACAGTCGTAAGGAAGACAGAGGAAGCAAGTAAATGTGGTAAAGCATTTGAATTATCCTATCGAATTCGACGTCGGGACGGTGAAATCCGTTGGTGGCAGAGTAATGTATCAATTGTGAAGCTGCCGGATATTACTGCACCGGTACAGATCGGGATTGCAAATGATGTTACGGAACAGTTTCCTATTACAGAAAAAGAGAAAAGCACTAATGCCCAAATTCGTTTTTTATGTGAAGTTGCGCAGGATCTGCTTGCCCAGCCGGATGCAGAACAGGGAATTTGCGAAATGCTTAAAAAAATTATGGAATATTATGGAGGGGAACGTGCATTCATTTTTGAATGTGACCTACAAAAGAATACAGGAGACTATACATATGAAATATGTGCTGACGGAGTAAAAACCGGTAAGGATAAAATGCCGTTTTTGTGGTCGGAGCATACAGGAAGAAACAGTATTTCTTATATTAATATCAATCATATGGATGTTGATGCTCCGGAACGGAAAACTCTTCAGAACTACGGAATACAGACTATTATCACAGTACCGCTGTACCGTGGCGAGGAACTGCTTGGATTTTTCTGCATCAGTAATATGAAAAAGAACAATGATGCGGTTGAACGTATCGTGACACTTTGCAATTATATGGTCATTATGCTGACACGACGTGACTGGAATATAAGATTAAGCAATGACAGAAATATCATCAGTGAAGCGGAACAGGCACTTTCTGCTGCGGACAAGCAACGGAGACATCTGCTGGAAAAGATGCCGGGCGGGGTCGGAATGTATAATTTTTATTCAGACAACCGTCTTGAGAATATCTATACAAATGACGGCTTTTATTCTATGCTGGGAACTGTAAGAGAGGAACGAAATGAATTCGGCGGATTTAGGACTCTGGATGCTATCCACAAAACAGAGAAGAAAAGAGTAATTGTAAGTCTGCGAAAAGCCTTCGATCATAACGAAACGGCAGATATTGATTTACGGATTCTGGTTCGTGATAAGGAATACAGATGGGTTAATGCAAAGGTAAATGTGATTTCCGGAACAGAGCAGAAGCTGACAGTCTGTGCGTTTTTTTCGGATATCGACCGCCTTAAACAGCATGAACTTCGTATGGCAAAGGATCAAGATGCAATTGTCGAAGCAGGCAAGGACAACGGATTATCGTTCTGGTTCTATGATCTTGACCGACGTGAACCCCTGCTGCAGTTTACAAAGCAGGCAGAAGAAGAGTCCGAAGCTGAAGTTGAGAAGTTTAAAGATCAGTTTTCTATTGAAAGAAGAATTTATCCGGGAGATGAAGCAGTCTTTCAGACAACAATGGAACAAATGCTTTCCGGGGCAGAAAGCAGTACTTGTACGGTAAGGGTGCTTGATTATGGTATGACGAACTATAAGTGGCAGCGAATAATATATACACGGATGAAGGATTCCGGAGAAGGAACGAGGATAGCCATCGTCATTGCGATTAATGCTGATGCTGAACAGGAAAATAAACTACGTTACGAGCAGGAACAGAATTTTCGTCGGGAAATATTTAAGAATGCGGTGGCTTATTATAAACTGAATCTTACAAAAAACAAGATTGAAGAGCATTATTCAAAATATAAAGATTTTCCGGAAGTGGCTGACAGTAATAAAGAGAATAGTCTGAACAGCCAAATGAAGAAGCTGATTGCAGAAGATGATTATGAACGAATTTCAAAGGTTTTATTCTATGACGGGCTGTTTCGTGCATACCAGCGGGGAGAATCTGCACTGAGTGTTGTTTTTCGCCGTAAGGTAAAAGGAGTCGGCCTTCGGTGGACATCGGCACGTGCGGTTCTGACCAAGGATCCAGGTACGGCAGAGCCGATTGCCTTTGTTTATTTTTTGAATATTGATGTAGAAAAAAAAGATCAGATGGCAAGAGACTGTCTGATGGATGAGGAAACCGAACATTTGATGCTTGTTAACTCAAGAACCGGAATGGCGCATTTAGTCAGCATTGAGGGACAGGAGCCTATCGAGGAACAAGAGGACTTTGTTTATAAAGAGAGCGTCAGTGAATATATGGAAAGTATAACGGATTCAGAGAATCGGGACGAACTTGAGAATCTGTACAGCGTTGAGAGTATAAAGCTGCGCCTGGAACAGAACCCGGTATTCAATATTACTTTTCAGAAGAAAGAAAAAGATAATAGCATCCATCGGAAACAGGCTCGAATTCTGTTTCTTGACAGGACGCATGAAGATATTTTATTTATCCAGCGGGATATTACCGATCTGTATGAAGAAGAACAGAGACAAAAAAAGCTTCTGCAAAGTGCGGCGGAAGCTGCGCTGCAGTCGAGTCATGCAAAAAGTAATTTTATTATGCATGTCAGTCATGATATGCGTACTCCGCTAAATGCAATTATGTCCTTCTCCGGGAAAGAGATGCTTTCAGATGCAACGAAGGAACAGATGGAACAGTATTTCGAGCAGATTCATACCTCAGGTGATTATCTTCTCGGAATCATTAATAATGTATTGGATATGTCAAAGATTGAACAGTCCAAGCTAGTTCTGCAAATGGAGCAATACCCGCTTAATGAGTTTGTTAAGACAATCAATACTATTATTGAACCGATGTGCGGAAAAAAGAACATTGAATTTATTCTGGATCAGGGGACAAAACCGCTCGAATGTGTAATAACTGACCGGACAAGATTCAATCAGATTTTTATTAATCTTCTGACAAATGCCGTTAATTATACAGAGTCTGGCGGAAGAGTTGAGTTAATCATGCGTCCGGGATGTTTTAAAATCAAGGACAACGGAATTGGGATGAGTCCGGAATTCCTTCCAAGGGCTTTTGACAGCTTTACACAGGAGCATCGTGAAGAAAAAAGAGGTAAACAGCAGGGTGTCGGACTTGGTCTGCCCATAGTGAAGGAAATAGTAACTTTGATGGGAGGAAAAATCTCTGTTGAGAGTCAACTGGGAGTCGGTACGGTATTTACCGTTGAAATGACTCTGAAAACAGTTGACCAGACAATAGACAAAAAGCATCCCGCAAAGGAGCCGGAACTTCAAGGACTTCGCGTTCTGCTTTGTGAAGATAATGAAATTAACACAGAAATCGCCGCAACACTTTTAAGAAAACAGGGCTGTCTTATTGAATGTGCAGAGAACGGTAAGGTCGGACTAGATAAATTTATGAACTCCGAAGAGAATTACTACGATATTATTCTTATGGATATTTCCATGCCGGTTATGGACGGCTTCGAAAGTACCATGCAGATTCGTTCTCTTAAGCGAAAGGATGCAGATATTCCGATTGTTGCCCTGACGGCGAATGCCTTTACAGAAGATGCAAAGACAACAAAGGATGCAGGGATGAATGCACATCTGACCAAACCGTTCCGCCCTTCCATGATGTTCGAAACCATCAGCCGTCTGGTCAGTGACAGGAAGCAGAAAAGGAGAGAGTGATTACCAGCAAAGCAGCTCATAGCCGAGATCTGTAACAAGTACCATATACTCCCACTGCGCAGAGGGCTTTCCGTCAACGGTATATACTTCCCAGTCATTTGCTTTTTTTGTACAGACACCGACTTTTCCCATATTCACCATGGGCTCAATTGTAAAAATCATTCCGGGAACCAGCAGCATGTCGGTTCCCTTTTTAGTATGGTAGCCGACCCATGGCTCCTCATGGAATTCGCAGCCGACCCCGTGACCGCCGATTTCACGGACAATGGTATAGCCGTTCTGGTAAGCATGGTCATGAACAGCCTGCCCCATGTCACCGAGAAAACCAAAGGGCTTTATTTCCTTCAGTCCAAGTTCGACACACTCTTTTGTAACCTGAACCAGCTTTTTCTTCTCAGGACTGACCTCGCCGATACAGAACATTCTGGATGAATCGGAAAAATATCCGTTCAAAATGGTAGAACAATCAACATTTACTATGTCACCGGATTTAAGTATTACCTTTTCGGACGGAAATCCATGGCAGACCTGATCATTTACTGAGGTACAGACACTGAACGGATAACCCTCATAGTTAAGAGGAGCGGGAATTCCTCCACGCTCAGTGGTCATTTGATTTACAATCCGGTCAATCTCGGCAGTTGACATTCCCTCATGAATCGTTTGTTCGATGTAATCAAGGATTGCAATGTTGACTTTGCAGCTTTCCTTAATTCCGGCAATCTGCGCCGGAGTTTTTAGTATTTTTCTTGGCGGAACAATGTGACCGAGACTTTTATAGTATTCGATTTTCTGATCGGTCTGTTCGTGACAGTTTTTATATTTACAGCCGCTGCCGCACCAGCAGGGGTCATTTCTGTTCAATTTCATCATTTCCTCCATCTTGCGGATTATTGGAACCGCGCTTGTTTCCAAAACAGTATAGTCTCCTTTCAAAAAAAAGTAAACTCATTCCGTGAAAATGAATGAAATTAATCTTGTAACGCGGAAAGCAACGTATTATAATAAACGATATATGCGATATGCAAAAGAAAGGAGTTTATCATGAGTTTCATTGATAACATTAAAGTACGTGCAAGAAAAAATATGATGACCATCGTTCTTCCGGAATCTGAAGACAGAAGGACATACGAGGCTGCAGCTAAGACACTGGCGGAAGGAAATGCAAATATCGTTATTATCGGCAGCGAAGAAGAGATCAAAAAGAATTCGGAAGGCTTTGATATTACAAAGGCAGTGATAGTTGATCCGAACAAGACAGAAAAGCTTTCAGGCTACATCGATCTTCTTGTTGAACTTAGGAAAGCGAAGGGTATGACCCCTGAATCTGCAAGAGAAATACTGACAACGGATTACACGACCTTTGGTGTAACTATGGTGAAAGCCGGAGATGCGGACGGACTGGTATCCGGAGCATGTCATTCGACGGCCAATACACTGCGCCCCTGCCTTCAGATTCTGAAGACTGCTCCTGGGACGAAGCTTGTATCTGCATTTTTCCTGATGGTAGTACCGAACTGTGAATATGGCGAGGAAGGAACCTTTGTATTTGCAGATTGCGGACTGAATCAGAATCCGACTTCGGAAGAGCTTGCTGCAATTGCAGTTTCTTCTGCTGAGAGCTTCCGGATGCTGGTAGAAAAAGAACCGAAGGTTGCGATGCTGTCACATTCCTCTATGGGAAGTGCAAAGCATGCGGATATTGATAAGGTTACAGAAGCGACCAGACTTGCCAAGGAAATGGCGCCGGAGCTTCTGATTGACGGAGAACTGCAGCTGGATGCAGCAATTGTACCAAGCGTCGGCGCAAAGAAAGCTCCGAACAGTAAGGTCGCAGGACACGCAAATGTTCTGGTGTTCCCGGATCTTGATGCCGGTAATATCGGATATAAGCTGGTAGAACGTCTAGCGAAGGCCGAGGCCTACGGACCGATGACACAGGGAATTGCAAAGCCGGTCAATGATCTGTCAAGAGGATGCTGCGCAGATGACATCGTCGGCGTAATTGCAATTACGGCAGTTCAGTGCCAGAATAAATAATTTCTCCGGGAACGGAGCTTTGATGCAGAAGCATCAGAATACTATATTCAGAAACGGAGAAATCATGAAAATATTAGTTATTAACTGTGGAAGCTCTTCTTTGAAATATCAGCTGATTGATATGGAGGATGAGAGTGTACTGGCAAAGGGACTCTGCGAGCGGATTGCGATTGAAGGATCCAGATTGACCCACAAGGTTCCGGGACTTGAAGATTATGTAAATGAAACACCGATGAAGGATCATCAGGTAGCAGTTGAGCTTGTTCTTGCGGCGCTGACAGATGAGAAACATGGAGTAATCAAAAATGTATCTGAGATTTCAGCAGTCGGACACCGTGTACTGCACGGTGGTCAGACTTACACTGCCTCCATTGTGGTAAATGATGATGTTAAGAGAGTAATTCGTGAGTGCTTTGATCTTGGACCGCTTCATAATCCTGCAAATCTGATCGGAATTGAGGCTTGTGAAAAAGCACTTCCAAAAGGAGTGAAACAGGTTGCGGTATTTGATACGGCATTTCATCAGTCTATGCCTCCCAAGGCATATATGTATGCAATTCCATATGAGTATTATGAGAAATACGGAATCAGAAAATACGGTTTTCACGGAACCAGTCACAGCTATGTATCGAAGCGTACAGCGGAGTTTCTTGGACTTGATCTGAAAAATTCAAAAATCATAGTATGTCATCTGGGTAACGGTGCAAGTGTTTCAGCTGTTCTAAACGGCAAGTGCTATGATACCAGTATGGGGCTGACCCCGCTCGAGGGACTGATCATGGGAACCAGAAGCGGTGATCTTGATCCTGCTGTTCTGCAGTACATCTGCAATAAGGAGAATAAAGACATCAACGAGATGCTGAACATCCTGAACAAGAAATCCGGTATTCTCGGACTGTCCGGCGGGGTTTCAAGCGATTTCCGCGATATTGAAAAAGCAGCAGCGGAGGGCAATGAAAAAGCAGTGATAGCTCAGGATGCCTTTGTATACCGTGTTGTAAAGTATGTTGGCGCATACATTGCGGCAATGAACGGTGTTGATGCGATTGCCTTTACTGCAGGAGTCGGAGAAAATGACTGCAAGAAGCGTGAGCTGATCTGCAATGCGCTTTCCTATATGGGGATTACAGTCGATACGAAAGCAAACCAGCAGCGTGGCAAGGAGACGGTAATCTCCGGACCGGATTCCAGAGTAAAGGTTGCCGTAATTCCGACAAACGAAGAGCTTGCAATTGCGCGTGAGACTTTAGAGCTGATTTAGCAGCCGGCTTAGTTAGTTCAAAGCGTAACAGATTTCGTAATAACTCATCGACAACAGATTGGAAACAGCTTTAATAAAAAGTCGTTGACAAATGAATTACGAACAGATTTAATAAAAAGTCGTTGACAAATGAATTGCGAACAGATATAATTACTAAATGCGTGATTAGACTAGAAAGATTGCTTAGACATAAGACTCGGATAACGTCATTGTCTGACAAGCGGTCTACAGCAATTTGATATGATATAGAATTAAGGAGGTGGAATCGATGGGAGCTATATGTCCGAAGAACAAACATTCCAAAGCCAGAAGAGACAGTCGCAGAGCAAACTGGAAGATGACTGCGCCGAATCTGGTAAAGTGCAGCAAGTGCGGAGCGCTGATGATGCCGCACAGAGTATGTAAAGCATGCGGATCTTACAACAAGAAAGAGATTATTGCAGTTGGTGAATAAGAGTAAATCAAAGGCTTTCCGGGAAACCGGAAAGCCTTTTTCATAGGAGAGTATTTCTGTTATCCTTCTTGAAAAGTGAATTGACATAGTCGGTTAGAATTACATCAGAAGCATCGGAGAGCCTGTCCGCTTCAAAGTAGGACAATGCTGATTTGTATTCAGCACGGAAAAAGGGCGTATACCGCTCCTGCCTTTGAGGCAAAAAGCTGCTGCATTTTCGAATATAGCAGGTGGAGGCGGTGGCCTGCTTCCGGTACTGCTTATCAACCCCGGCGGCTACGCTTTTATGAACAGCACAGTCCTCTGCAGGAAGAAAGTAGTATTCCTTGTAATTCGAATAGAAGTATTTCAGCTCTCGATGACTAACCGGTATACGGAGAATAATTTTGTTGTCAGAACAGGTAAGACTGCCGAACGGCAGTGAAAGATACTTCGGAGGAAGAAGTGTTCCGCTTAGGATTGTATGAATCGGAAGAACCGCGGTAAGTTCATTTTCATCAAGCCTGATTAATGAAAAGCTTGGAACGGTTCCGTTCAGCAGATTGAATAAGGAAAGAAGACCGGAAATCTGAATCAAGCCTTCAACGTCTTCATAGTTGTGCAACAGAAGAAGATAAAGCAGAGCCTCTGAGGGAGAGCTTGGGAGCTTCGGAAGACCGGATAATTTTGCAACCTGAATCGGGGTACCATGCTTCATTCGGTCGAAACGGGCACGTCCTAGATACTGTTTATACAGTTCGATTAACTGACCGCCGTCATACTGATCCTTGCGGCATATTCCGAGCGCAGTCTCAATTTCTTTCTGACGGCAGCCGGAAAGAGATAAAAGTGCCTTATGGGGCTGTACGGCCCGGTATAAATCTATGGAACGGATATCGCGGAAGGAGTAGGGGCGTTCATAATGGCGGCATTTTTTCTCAAGATACGGAAGATCAAAGGTGCTGCCATTGTAATGAACGAGTACCGAAAATGATTGCAGAAGTTCAAAGAACGCATCTAAAACACAGCTCTCTTCACAGAAGCCTTCAGAGAACCATTGACGAAGAACCGGAACCCCTTTTGAAAGAAATCCGACACAAATCAGGTATAAGAACGAGGTGTCAGCGGAAAGACCGGTAGTTTCAATATCAAAGAATAATACCTGCTCGGGAGAACAGCCATAGCCGGAAAATAGTTCTGCAGGTACCATAAGTTCCTGCTGATATGTATTCATCGGATTACCTGATTCCGTTAATCAGCAGAACGGCGCACATTATCATAACCAGACTTCCTAAGAAGGTCAAAGCACCGAATGCTGTTATTAAATACCATAGTTTTTGCTTGAAATGATGTGCAAGCAGTATTCCGGCAGCGATGAGAACGATTCCAAACAGTGCCAACAGAATGAATATAAATGTCGTCATAATCCCCCTCGTATTCCTATATTGAGTTAATTCACTGTATTTATCATATACCAATATCGAAAAAAAACCAACAGAAATTTTGCGTGTTCTATAAGACAGTATTTGTCTGCTTTTCAGACAATCAGATAATAATATTATTTTCATAGTGCTTTTAAGAGAAATTTATGCTAATATAAAACTATAAATGGTTTCAGACGAGCTGTTTTACAGCTTTAGATGTATCGGAATATAGACTAATTATTAACGGAGTATAAGATGTCAGTTAAGGAGTTAAAAAAAGAAAAAGGAGTTTTTAAGAGCTATTGGAGCGGGGTATTCAGAGCAGCACTGGTTGCGCTCTTGATTCTGCTTCAATTAGGATTAATTATTGCGCTCACGCTTTGGCTGGCGAGCTTTTCTGTATATGTATATCTTGGAATTGAGATTGCCAGTATTGTGATTATCTTAGCGCTTGTGAATGACAACCGAAGTACCTCATATAAAATGAGCTGGATTTGTATTATTCTTGCGTTGCCGCTGACGGGAAATATTATGTACTGGCTCTGGGGCAGGACGGGAAGTAAACGAAAGCTTGAGAAGACAATACAGTATAAGATGCGTCACGGAGCCAAGTTTTACAGCTATGATAAAAAAACAGTAGAAAAGTTTAAAAGTCTTCATCCGACAAAATCAAGAATTGTACGGAGTATGGAAGCATGGAGCTTTCCTCTGTTCCGGAACAATCAGGTAACCTATTATTCCGGCGGAGCGGATGCGTTTGAAGCAATTTTTGAGGAGATGGAGAAGGCAGAACGGTTTATTCTGCTTAATTTCTACATTGTCGGTGAAGGTGTGGTCTGGGAACGGATGTATCAGATCATGCGTGAAAAAGCAGCGAAGGGTGTTGAGGTGAAGTTTCTTTATGATGATTTCGGGACGATGTTCCGGACAGAGAAGGGATTTAAAAGAAAACTCGAGAATAACGGAATTCAGGTTCGTGTTTTCAATCCGGTTCATCGATATACCGAAAAGCTTTATATGAATTACCGGAATCATCAGAAAATTGTTGTCGTTGACGGAAATGTCGGATTTACCGGAGGAATGAATGTAGCTGACGAATATGTTAACCTGATTAACCGGTTCGGGGTCTGGAAGGACAGTGCGGTGCGTATAGAAGGAGATGCCGCCTGGGGATTTACGGTCAGCTTTCTGCAGATGTGGGAAGCTGCATCGGACGGACCATTGATTGACTATATGCCGTACCGGCCGAACAGAAACTTCCCTGCGAATGATGTATTCTGTCAGGTACTGACTGACGGACCGGCGAACAATCCCGAGAATCCGATTGTTTCTGCCTATAAACAGATTATTTATTATGCCAAGAGTTATCTGTATATTACAACACCTTACCTGATTATTGACGAAGAAATACAGGATGCACTGAAGCTTGCAGTCAAGAGCGGGATTGATGTGCGAATGATTACTCCGAATATTCCGGACAAGAAAAGCGTCAAGCTGGTTACAAGTTTTAATTATGGGGAGCTTTTGAAAGCCGGAGTAAGAATCTATGAATATACGCCGGGTTTCATTCATGCAAAATCAATCGTTACCGAAGACTGTGGTATTGTCGGAACAATTAATATGGATTACCGGAGCTTCTATCTGCATTACGAGTGCGGAGCATTTATCTGTGATAAAGAAGCGGTGGAGCCGTTGTACAGAGATTTGCTGGAGACTATGAAAGTATCAAAAGAAATCACCTATGAGGAATGGAAAAAGCGTTCTCTGTGGGTCAAGCTGAAGCAGCGTTTCCTGAATTTATTTTCCACACAGATGTAAAGAACAAATTAATAGTGTGAAGAAGCCTGCCGGTATACCGATTCTTCGCATAAAGCACTGTGTCTGTGCGCAGCCTGACACAATGCCCGCCGGATGGAAAAGCAGCGCAGAAATGAAGAATATAATGGAAAATAATATCTGTAAAATGTGCAGAAAGACATTTTTTGCAAAGAAAAAGCTTTTAACCTGTCCAGCGTGTAAAAAGCTCGATGAGGCACATTTTACACGCATTGAGCATTATCTTGAGGAGTTTCCGAACAGTAATGCTCTGCAGATAGCTGAAGCTCTGGATCTTCCGGCGGCAGTGGTGGTGAGCTATATCACTGAGGGAAGACTTGGAATAGCCAAAGGATATTTTGAACAGCTGCAGCCGTGAATAACAGCCTAATAGGTAAGAACGAGAATAAGGATGGCAGGATATGATTGCTTATGTCAGAGGAGAGCTTGCAGGAGTATATGCAAGCAGTGTTGTGATTGAGGTAGCAGGAATCGGTTATGAACTATTTGTTACGTCATCGTTTGCTGAGAGTCTGCAGGGTCGCTGCGGAGAGCAGATACAGCTGTACACCTATATGAATGTAAAAGAAGATGGGATTACGTTGTTCGGATTTCCGGATGAGGATGCACGCTCGGTCTTTAAAGCATTGATTACGGTAAGCGGAATCGGACCGAAAGGTGCTCTTGGAATTCTGTCATATATGACGACAGATGATCTGCGTTTTGCTGTTCTTTCTGAGGATGCCAAGACGATTGCAAAAGCACCGGGAATCGGATTGAAGACAGCCGGAAAGCTTATTTTGGAATTGAAGGATAAATTTAAGCTTGAGGATGCTTTTGAATCGAAGCTTAAATTAGCTGCCGGGGCAGCAACCGGAGTCAGGGATTCGGTCAGAAATGATGTGACGGAAGCACTTACTGCCCTTGGTTATTCTGCTTCAGAAGCTGTAAAAGCGGTGCAAAGTGTAGAAATGACACCGGATATGACAACGGATCAGTTGCTGAAGCTTAGCTTAAAGCAGATATAAGCATTGAGGGACAATAAGGACGGAGAATCATGGCTGGAAGAATTATTACGACCGAAATCATAGAGGCAGACAGGGGGATGGAAAGCAGTCTTCGCCCGCTGCTGTTAAAGGATTACATCGGTCAGCAGAAAGCAAAAGATAATTTAAAAGTATATATTGAAGCAGCAAAGAAAAGAAAGGAATCCCTTGACCATGTTCTTCTTTTTGGACCGCCTGGTCTTGGAAAGACGACGTTAGCCGGAATCATTGCCAATGAAATGGGAGTGAGTATAAAAACGACTGCGGGACCTGCTATCGAAAAACCGGGAGATATGGCGGCAATTCTGAATAATCTTCACGAGGGAGATGTCCTGTTTATTGATGAGATTCACCGTCTGAACCGTCAGGTGGAGGAGCTTCTGTATCCTGCCATGGAGGACTTTGCGGTTGATATCGTGATTGGACGGGGACCGGCAGCCCGCTCCGTAAGACTGGATCTGCCACATTTTACACTGGTAGGCGCAACGACAAGAGCCGGAATGCTGACGGCACCGCTTCGGGATCGCTTTGGAGTTGTCAGCCGGCTGGAATTCTACACAACGGAAGAACTAACAGAGATTATTCACCGTTCGGCACAGGTTCTGAAGGTCGAAATCGATACTGATGGGGCAGTTGAGCTTGCTCGCCGTTCAAGAGGAACACCGAGGCTTGCAAACCGTTTTCTAAAGCGTGTGAGAGATTTTGCACAGATTCGGTACGACGGGAGAATTTCTGCTGAGGTGGCAGGATATGCACTGGATTTACTGGAGGTTGACCGCTGCGGACTGGATAATACCGATCGCGAGATTCTTCTGACCATGATGGATAAATTTGCAGGAAGACCGGTTGGAATCGATGCCATAGCCACTACCATCGGTGAAGATGCGGGAACGGTAGAGGATGTCTACGAACCGTATCTGGTTCAGAGCGGATTTATTCTTCGCACTGCAAGGGGAAGGATTGTAACACCGGAAGCCTATCGCCATTTTAACCGGATTCCGGTCTGCAGTGAAGCTACAGACGGAACTACGGACGAGGAATAAAAAGATATTGTAAAATAAGCGTAACGCGCTTATAATTATAGTTATTATTTGGACAGATGTATTAAAAGCGGCAGTTTCATAACAGCAAATAACTACAAAGGAACGGATGATCAGAATGAAAAAGCGTACAGACATTGATGTGATCATTAATAACAAACGATATACGCTTTGCGGCTATGAGAGTGAAGAATATCTTCAGAAGGTTGCCGGATATATTAACGGAAAGTATAACGAAATGAAGCAGCAGGACTCATATCGGATTCTTGATGCAGACATGAAGAATATTCTGATGCAGATTAATATTGCGGATGATTATTTTAAACTAAAGAAACAGCTTGAAGATTCCGATATAGGTAATACAGGTAAGAGTAATGAGATATTCAGCCTGAAGAACGAAATCATTGTGCTCCGGAACAAACTGGAGGAAGCGGAACGTGAAAAGAAGATTCTGCGTCAGGAGAACATTGAAGAGCAAAAGAACGTGGTAAGACTTGAAACGGAGCTTGATAGTCTTAAAAAACGCAAATGATATACGGTTGACAACGGAAAGCAGAAGATCTGTTTTCTGTATTCAGACAAGGAGGGATGGATATGTCAACAATTAATGCAAGCTATTTAAATTTTAATTCTTCTTTATTTTCTACCTCGAATACGAGTTCGTCAGGTTCATCATCCAATATTCTTGGCGATTATGCAGCAATCAAAAATGGTTCTTATAAGAAGCTTTTGAGTGCATACTATGCAAAGCAGGAATCAAAAGCAGCAACTTCTTCCTCTGCTGATGATAAAAATGTTACCCTGATGGCACAGGATGCAAAGGAACTGAAGACGGCTGCGGATGCACTTCGTGTCCGTGGAGAGGATTCGCTGTTCAATAAAGAAACAATTACAACTACGAATGCAGCTACCGGAGAGAAAACCGAAACCACGGATTATAACTATGATAAGATATTTGATGCTGCGAAATCGTTTGTTGAGAGCTACAACAGTATGCTTAAATCGGCTGGAGAGGTGTCGGCTACTATCGTTGAGAAAAAGCTGCAGTTTACGACGAACTTTCTGCAGAAGAATGCGGATTTGCTGAAGGATATCGGAGTTACCGTAGGAAGTGACGGCGCGCTTTCTATTAATGAAACCGATTTTAAGAAAGCAGATATCAGTGATTTAAAGACCGTATTTAACGGAACAAATTCCATTGCAGATAAGATTGCAAAGCGTGCAGGTGATATTTATTCGACAGCACAGAAGATTTTGTCAAATACAGCAGGTACCTACACAAGCAGCGGAACTCTGAATAATTCAATATCAACGGGAACACTTGTGGATGAATTGGTATAGTCTAGATAAGAACAGGCGTGTCGTACATTGACATGCCTGTTCTTTTGCTGTATATTTACTTGTTAGTGGGTTTATATTGTATCGGATTTGTGCCTGCGTGGTGCTTGACACAAAGTCTGATATGTGCAAAAAACTGCGCAGAAATGAGGGATAGTGTGAAAAAGTTTTTTAAGGTAATTCTAACGGTTTTTCTTATTTTGTTAACGGCAGCATTGGCAGCGTGTGGTAATGATTCTAAAGAAATCGATGTGGGGGAGAAAGCGACTCCAACCGTAACAGTAACGCCGTCGGAAGAGGTATCTACGCCGACCAGAGCTCCGGCCTTGACGGAAGCAACTCCAACACCGTTTGCAACACCTGCGCCTGCGGCACATGCAGATCAGACGGTTAGATTTTCAATCGAGGATAATTTCCTTAGCAAATCTGCGAATCTGGAACTGAACGCTGAACAGGCGCAGAAGATATATTATACTCTGGATGGTTCCACACCGGATGAAACTGATAAGGAATACACCGAACCAATCAGCCTGACAGCAACGAAAGGAATCAGAACCTATCCGATTTCCGCACGTGTACTTTATTCAGACGGAAGCTGGTCAGATACCTGTGTTCGGACTTATTTTACCGGAACGCAGATTGATACAAGGTATGATTGTCTGATTTTCAGTATTACGAGTGACCCGTATAACCTGTTTGATTATGAATATGGTATTTTTGTCGGTGGTAAGATTTTAGATGATTATCTGGCAGAACACCCTTATACGAGGGTTGACGGTTCAACACCTGCCAATTATCATATGCGTGGAACAGAAAGTGAACGGTCGGTATATATCGAGGTACTGAACAGTGACGGTTCTTTGATTCTTGAACAGAACGGAGGCGTTCGAACCTACGGAGGCTGGTCAAGAGCCAACGCTATGATTCCGATGAAGCTGTTTGCAAGAAAAGAATACGATGAAGTAAATAACAAATTCCGTTATCCGTTCTTTACGTCCTCGCTGGACGAAAACGGAGAAGTCATAGATGCATTTAAGAGACTTGTTCTTCGTGCCTATGGTAATGACAATGGGTTTGCGTTTATCAGAGAAGAATTGTTTCAGACGCTGGCAAAGCAGGCAGGTTATGAAACGAAATCAGTTCGTCCCTGTGCGGTTTATGTAAATGGGGAATACTATGGGGCTTATTTCCTTACGGAAGTTTATCATGAGTCTTATTTTGAAACTCATTATGGAAAGTTCGATGGTAAGGTTGAGATTCTGGAAGGCGGCGAATTATTTAAGAGTACGGATGATGACGAATCGAATCAGTATGCGGTAGATGATTATAATGATATGTACAATACATATGCATATACCGATCTGACGGATGATGCTGTCTATGCTGAGCTGTGTAAACGGGTGGATGTTAAAAACTACCTGGAGTATTATGCATACGAGCTTCTTATCGGCAACCAGGACTGGCCGCATAACAATTATAAAACCTACCGGTATTTTGCTGCCGAGGGAGAAGAGTACAACGAGGAAGCTCCGTTTGACGGAAAATGGCGCTATCTCCTGCATGATATGGATTACAGTACCGGAATTTATGGGGAATCTGTAATGGATCGTTACTTAAGTAATTATTTAGGCAGATTGAACGGTGTGAAGGATGATGTCTGTCCGCTGTTCGGGCAACTGATGAAGAGAGACGACTGCAGAGAAATCTTTATACGTAAGACACTGGATTTGACAAACGGGGTTTTTGCAGCAGAGTATTTTAGCTCTGTGCTGGAGGAACTGAACGAAACAAGAATGAATGAACAAACCTACAGCTATACAACAGGTAAAATTGCTTCCTGGGTGCAGCCAAACCAGCTGGAGGAACGACTTGACTCCTTAAAAGAGTATGTGTCAGACCGCTGTAATTATGTTTATATGAATATGTATGCTTTCTTTAAGCTGAGCGGAACAAAATACACGCTGAAGCTTGAAGTTCCAAAGGAAAGCAGTGTTACGGTGAATTCATTTACAACAGATCAGAACTTTGAAGGAAAGTATTACACGGATTTTAATACCATCTTAACCGCAAAGACCAATAATGGCCAATATTTTGCATACTGGCTGGTGGATGGTGTAAAACACGAAGAGGAAGAGCTGGTGATAACCGAGGCAATGCTGAACGGCTCCTATCTCATTGTAGAACCGGTTTTTGAAAATTAATTAACAACTAAAAACACCCTGATTCTTTTCAAAGCGTGAGAATCAGGGTGTTTTATTCTGCCGGTATTATTGTGGCTGTTTTCCGATATAAGCGAGAATACCGCCATCAACATATAAAACATGTCCATTTACAAAATCAGATGCATCAGACGCAAGAAATACAGCCGGACCCTGAAGGTCGTCAGTAGTACCCCAGCGGGCTGCAGGGGTCTTAGCTATGATGAAGTCGTTGAACGGATTCCCTTTTACACGAAGAGGTGCAGTCTGCGGAGTTTCTATATAACCGGGTCCGATGCCGTTGCACTGAATGTTGAATTCACCATATTCGGAGGCGATATTACGAGTCAGCATCTTTAAGCCTCCCTTTGCTGCAGCATAAGCGGATACTGTTTCCCGACCAAGCTCACTCATCATGGAGCAGATGTTGATGATTTTTCCGTGCCCCTTCTTAATCATACTCGGAATAACAGCTTTCGAAACAATAAAAGGAGCATTTAAGTCAACGTCGATTACCTGTCGGAATTCTGCCGCTGTCATATCGCACATCGGAATCCGCTTGATAATGCCTGCATTATTTACGAGAATGTCAATGACTCCGACTTCCTTCTCAACCTTAGCTACGAGGTCATTTACCTGCTCTTCGTTGGTTACATCACAGACATAACCATGTGCGTCGATTCCGATTTCCTTATAGGCAGTGAGTCCCTTGTCTACAAGCTCCTGTTTGATATCGTTGAATACGATTGTAGCTCCTGCTTCTGCATATGCGGTTGCTATCGCAAATCCGATTCCGTAGGAAGCACCGGTAATAAGGGCAACCTTGCCGTTGAGAGAAAACTTGTCTGTAAAATTCATGATTAATCCTCCTCTAAGATAAGTAAGCTAGATATTGAAATATGGCAGCCGGATATACTTATCTTTACCGGTTTATTTCAAAACGATTAGCCTGTTCACATTGTTAAGATGATTATAAATTAGATATAGAGAAAAATCAAGGGGGTGACAGCTGCTTTTGTAAACGCTTACAAAATGTAACGGAAAATGAAACAAACAGCGGGACTTCCTTGACATTCCCGTATGCAAATGGTACTATCAGTTAAGCAATTTATTCATTGGGCAGCATGAAAATACATCTGCAGAGGAAGACTATGTTTAAGGTATTTTATCCTGATGAGTGGGTGAAATCCACTTATACGATTGATTATGAAGTATTATATGAAGAGGGCTACAGAGGTATTCTTTTTGATATCGACAACACTCTTGTTAGGCATAATGCTCCGGCAGACCAGCCGGCGGGGAATCTGATTCTGCGCCTGAAGAAAATTGGATTCAAAATCTGTCTGGTATCCAACAATAAAGAGAAAAGAGTGAAGAGTCTGGCAGACCAGCTTGGAGTGATGTATGTATTCAAAGCGCACAAGCCTTCCCGCAAGGGGTTTCGTGAAGCGATGAAGCGTATGGGGACGGATGAACAGACGACCATATCAGTCGGAGACCAGATATTTACGGATATCTATGGCTCTAACCGGGCCGGAATACGAAGCATTCTTGTTAAGCCCATTGATAAAAAGGAAGAGATACAGATTGTTTTGAAACGGTATCTTGAACGAATAGTTCTTTTTTTCTTCAGAAGAAGTGATAAATTCAAGAAAAAGAACGAAAAGAATTCGAAGGAAGCAAATAACACAATATAACCGGATTCGCAGAACCGCAGCGGATCGTCGAAAAAATGCACGACTGACCTGGAAGGAATAAATGATTATGAAAATACTGGTTATCAACGGACCGAATCTGAACTTTCTCGGGATACGAAATCCGGGAGTGTATGGATCAGAGTCCTATGATGAACTGATTGACCGGATATGCTCTTATGCAGTAAAGAAAAATATTGAAACAGAGTTCTATCAGAACAATTCCGAGGGAGCACTGATTGACCGTCTGCAGCAGGCTTATCTTGACGGAATCGACGGAGTGGTGATTAATCCCGGAGCGTATACTCATTACAGCTATGCAATTCGGGACGCATTGGAACCGTTTTGTGTACCGGTTATTGAAGTACACATTTCAGATATTAAGACAAGGGAAGACTTTAGGCATATTTCTGTTACGGCACCGGTGTGTACCGAACAAATCTGTGGACTTGGAACAGATGGATATCTGGCCGCGATTGACCGGATCATGATAGAATACAATAAGAAAAACGGAGGCAGAGATGAATCAAACAATACAGAATATTCTAAGGGATAAGCAGCTGGATGCGCTGATTCTGTCAAATCCAAACAATATCCGTTATGTCAGCGGATACTGCGGAGACACAGGAGTGCTTTATATGACAGCAAAGGGAAGTACCGTGCTTACTGATTTTCGGTATATTTATCAGGCGAAGGCGGAAGCAAAGGATTCTGAATGCATTGATATTGCTTCGGAGGGCTATGCAGAAGTTCTGCAAAGACTGTTTGCCAGGGACGGAGTGAAACGAGTCGGATACGAGGCAGAGCATTTGCTTTGTTCCGAGCTTGTTCAATGGAAAAAGAAGACAGGAGAAGCGGAGTATATTGATGTTGAAGAACCCCTGGAGCTTTTAAGAATTATAAAATCAGCACAGGAGTTTAATCTGATCAGACATGCAGAGCATATCGGTGATCTTGCATTTACTGAAATTCTTGAATTTCTTAAGCCAGGGGTAAGTGAGCTGGAGATTGCGGCACGGCTGGAATTCAGTATGAAGATGCACGGAGCAAGTGGAAACTCTTTTGCACCAATCGTTGCTTCCGGAGTGAATTCGTCGATGCCACATGCAGTACCGACAGAGAAGAAGATTGAAGCCGGTGATTTTGTAACAATGGATTTTGGCTGCATTTACAAAGGTTATTGCTCTGACATGACCAGAACGGTAGTGGTTGGGAAAGCAAATGAAGAACAGAAGAAAATCTACGCTACAGTGCTTTTGGCACAGCAAACAGTGCTTGACCGGCTGCGCCCGGGTATGACCGGAATAGAGATAGATGCGATTGCAAGAAGTATTATTGATGATGCCGGATATAAAGGGTGCTTTGGACATGGTCTTGGTCACGGAGTCGGTCTGAATATTCATGAATCGCCGAGAGCATCGATGAAGTACTGCAAGACAATTGATGCGGGAATGACTCTGACGGTAGAGCCGGGTATTTATATCAACAATTTCGGAGGCGTAAGAATCGAAGATCTTGGCGGGATGACATCGGATGGATTTGAGAATTTTACTTTTTCACCGAAACAATTAATGGAATTATAAAAAATAGTTGAAAAAATAGCGCATATCGGTTACACTAAAGTGTAGCTATTATTCTAAGGAGGATTTTTTATGATTTCTGCAGGTGATTTCAGAAACGGTCTTACACTTGAAATCGATAACGGTGTATATCAGGTAATCGAGTTTCAGCATGTAAAGCCCGGAAAAGGCGCTGCATTTGTAAGAACGAAGTTAAAGAATATAAAGAGTGGCGGAGTTGTTGAGAAGACATTTCGTCCGACCGATAAGTATCCGCCGGCGTTGATTGAGAGAAGCGATATGCAGTATCTTTATTCAGACGGAGATATGTATCATTTCATGAACGTTGAAAATTTCGAGCAGATTGCAATGTCCGAGGATCAGATCGGAGATACATTGAAGTTTGTAAAAGAGAATGACATGGTTAAGATGCTTTCTCATCAGGGTCAGGTATTTTCCATTGAACCGCCGATGTTTGCAGAGCTCGTAATTACGGATACGGAGCCGGGCTTCAAGGGTGATACGGCAACAGGCGCAACAAAGCCTGCAGTTGTTGAAACCGGAGCAACCGTTTATGTTCCGTTGTTTGTTGAGCAGGGTGATAAGATTTCAATCGATACCCGTACAGGAGAATATCTTAAGCGCGTATGAAATAACGAGCTGCTGCATGCTGCAGCGGCTCATTTTTTTCTGCATATCTATACATGGGGGTAAGATATGGAAATACAATTATGGCGAGAGATACTGGATCCATATGTTCTGGCAGTAGATGAGATTATAGTAAAATTCGAACATATTCAGACCGAATACCGTAATGAGGGAAAGTATTCGCCCATTGAACAGGTTAACGGTCGGGTCAAGACAATTTCTAGTATTTTAGAGAAGGCGCAGAAGAAAAAAATCAATCTGGACGAGATTGAAGAAAAAATAGATGATATTGCCGGAATCCGTATTATCTGCCAGTTTACCGATGATATTTACAAGGTTGTGGAAATGATACATAACCGGAATGATATGGTGGTCACCAGCGAGCGTGATTATGTGGCAAAGCCAAAGGAGAGCGGATACCGAAGCTTTCACATGAATGTATTGTATACGGTGGAAATGATGAACGGACCGAAGAAGCTTACGGTTGAGATTCAGATCAGGACACTTGCAATGAATTTCTGGGCAACCATAGAACATTCTCTGCAATACAAATACAAACAGAATATGCCTCAGAATCTGCGCGACAGGCTGCTGAATGCATCAGAAGCTGTGGTTTCGCTTGACCAGGAGATGTCCGAGGTTCGGGAAGAAATCATGGATGCGCAGAATTCCTTTAATATCAAAGCGCATATTGTTGCAGATATTCTGGTGAATATTCAGAATCTTTATAAGCTTGCCAATAAGCGTGAGGTGGTAAAGATACAGGACGAATTCTTAAGGGTATACGAAACCGAGGATATATATCAGCTCGAGCGCTTCCACAAGGAGCTTGATATTATATCAGAAGGCTACCGGGCGCAGAGCCTGAAATAAAACGAATGAGGTTATACTATGGCAAATCTGCCGGACAGTTTTTCAGAACGGATGAAACAGCAGCTTGGAGATGAGTATGCAGATTATCTTAGTTCTTTTCGTCAAAAATGTTATAACGGAATTAGAATCAATACAAGGAAGCTCGAGCCGGAGGTCTTCGAAAAGATTTCTCCGTTCGGGCTTCGCCCGATTCCGTGGGTGAAGAACGGTTACTATATTGATGCTGATAAACCAGGAGCTCATCCATATTATTATGCAGGTCTGTATTATGTACAGGAGCCGAGTGCGATGACACCGGCTAGCCTGCTTCCGGTAGTGCCGGGAGACCGTGTACTGGATCTTTGCGCAGCACCGGGAGGAAAGAGTACCGAGCTTGCAGCAAGGCTCAAGGGAAAGGGAGTGCTGGTATCAAATGACATCAGCAATTCCAGAGCAAAGGCTTTGCTTAAAAATCTTGAACTGTTTGGTGCAGATAATATTCTGGTGGTCAGCGAAGCCCCGAATAAGCTGGTCGATTATTTTCCGGAATACTTTGATAAAATTCTTGTTGATGCGCCGTGCTCCGGAGAAGGAATGTTTCGTAAAAGTCCGGCGATCATGAAAAACTGGGAACAGTATGGAACGGAATATTATCATAAGTTGCAGCTTGAAATACTTCCGCAGGCGATTAAAATGTTAAAGCCGGGTGGTTATCTGTTATATTCTACCTGTACCTTTTCGCCGGAGGAGAATGAAGGAAGCATTCAGACAGTACTGGATGCATATCCTGAGCTTTCGGTGGTTTCCGCAATCGAAACGAACGGAATAACTTCAGATGGAAGAGATTTTAGCGGATTTTCCTATGGTCATCCGGAATGGGTTGATCATGGAAACGTGGAGCTTTCTAAAACACTGCGTCTTTGGCCGCACAGATTGGAAGGTGAGGGTCATTTTATCGCACTGCTTCAAAAGGGAGAGACTTTAAGCGAACATGAGAAGTTGCCTGAAGATTGCAAAAGCAACAGTCGAAATCATTCAGAACTGAATAATCGAACCGGAAAACCACCGGTCTTATCAGAAGAGACGGAGCAGTTTTTAGCAACGCTGAAACGCAGTATTCCGACAGAACGTCTGTATCTGCAGGAGGAGCGTTTATTCCTGCTTCCGGAGCTTGACGTGAACACAAAGGGACTTCGTATTTTACGGTCAGGATTATTCCTTGGTGAGATGAAAAAAAAGCGTTTTGAACCGTCGCAGGCTCTTGCGTGTACTCTTAAAATTGAGGAATATGATAATTGTTATTCTCTTGCTGCAGATGACCCGGATGTGATAAAGTACTTAAAATGTGAGACAATTGAAGCAAAACATGATTGTAAAGACGGCTGGGTTCTGGTATGCGTGGACAAATATCCGCTCGGCTGGGCAAAGCATGCCGATAAAAGTCTGAAGAACCGTTATCTTCCGGGTTGGAGATGGATGTAAAGAAGAAGCTTTGGAATGAGGAAAATGATGTTTCACGGAATAAAAGCAGTTATATTTGATTTGGACGGAACCCTGATTGATTCCATGTGGCTGTGGAAACAAATTGATATTGATTATCTGGGCAGGCACGGAATCGAACTGCCGGATCATCTGCAGGAGGATATCTCAGGAATGAGCTTTTCGGAAACCGCAGTGTATTTTAAAAAACGTTTCGGATTGCAGGATTCTACAGATGTGATTAAGGAAGACTGGAACCTAATGGCGAATGAATTATATGCGACAAGCGTGCCTCTGAAGCCTGGCGCCGGACAGTTCCTGAAGATGTTGAAACAAAAAGGTATTGTAACAGGAATTGCAACCAGCAATTCCAGAGAGCTTCTTGATACTGTACTGGAGAAGCTTCAGATAACACCATACCTTACGTCTGTTCATACTGCCTGCGAAGTAGGAAAGGGAAAGCCTGCACCGGATATTTATCTGCATGTTGCCGAACAGCTGCAGGTAGCATCTGAGCATTGTCTGGTATTTGAAGATATTTTACCCGGAATTCTTGCCGGAAAAAGTGCCGGAATGCGGGTTTGTGCTGTACAGGATGATTTTTCAAGATTACAGGAGCAGGAAAAACGTAAACTGGCAGATTATTTTATTGAGGATTATATTTCGGTGGACTGGAAGGCTATGGGCCTAAATTGAAAAATAACAAAATGAAAAGAAACAAATGAAAAGAAACAAATGAAAAGAAACAAATGAAAAGAAACAAATGAAAAGAAACAAATGAATGAGAATCAGCGGAGAAAAGAATGCAGCAGATTACCGTGAATAAAAACGAAGCCGGACAGCGTATGGATAAGCTTTTGTTGAAGCTGTTTATCAATGCGAAGAAGAATTTTCTCTACAAAATGCTTCGAAAAAAAAATATAACCTTAAACGGCAGAAAAGCATCCGGAAATGAAATGCTTCAGATGGGAGATGTGATAGAAGTATTCTTTTCCGAGGAAACTTTTCACTCTATGATTGGTGATAAAGATGAAAAGGAAGGGTTCAGCTTCGCTGAGAAAGACAGCAGTCCGGAAAAGGTCGGAACTTCCAAATGTGACAGCAGTCCGAAAAAGACCGGAACTCCCAAATGTGACAGCAGTCTGAAAAAGGACGGAAAAGCAAAAGACAATAGCAGAACGCGAAATGACAGTAGAGCCCAAAACGGAATCTTACATCAGGATTTAACTAATACAAAGCTTCCAACGATCATTTACGAAAATGAAGATGTGATCATTTTTAATAAACCGGCGGGTATGTTGTCGCAGAAAGCAGAACAGGATGATATTTCCATGGTCGAACTCCTGCAGGAATATCTGCTTCGAAAGGGCGAGATCACAAAGGAACAGCTACGAACCTTTCGTCCGGGAGTATGCAATCGACTTGACCGGAACACAAGCGGTTTGATTCTTGCCGGGAAAAGCTTATGTGGACTTCAGCAGCTCTCTGAATTGTTGAAGAACCGAACACTTGATAAGTACTATCTGTGTGTTGTAAAAGGGGAGCTTACTGAACCAATGCGTCTGACAGGGTATCTTGTTAAGAATGAAAAGAACAACTGTGTAACAATAGGAGATGGACCGGAAGGGGAACGGATTATTACAGAATATCGCCCGTTAAAATTAACTTCGGAAGGAACGCTTCTGGAGGTTAAGCTTGTAACCGGAAAGTCTCACCAGATCAGGGCACATCTGGCAAGCATCGGGCATCCGATTGCAGGTGATGTGAAATACGGGAATGAGCCCTATAACCGAAGAATGCGAAACAGGTTCGGAGTTCATCATCAGATGCTGCATGCATGGAGAATGAAATTCCCGGAGCAGGAAAAGGGGATTGGCGGGAAAGAATTCAGGGCAGCGCCGCCGGAAGAGTTTCTTCGGTTTATGAAGGAGTATGGAATCCCTGAGGAGGAATTGTTATGCCATCATGGAATTCAAGAGGATTAAGAGGATCAGGATTGGAGGAAACAATCAATCTGACCATTGACAAGCTGCGTGAGCAGAAGCTTGCACTGATTCAGAAGGTACCGACTCCGATTACTCCGATTGAAATTGATAAACAAAGCAGACATATTACACTCGGGTATTTTGATAAAAAAAGTACGGTGGATTATGTCGGAGTGGTCCAGGGAATTCCGATTTGTTTTGATGCAAAGGAATGTGCAACCAACACTTTTGCACTGCAGAATGTACACGAGCATCAGATTGAATATATGAGAGACTTTGAAGAGCAGAGCGGAATTGCATTTTTAATTATTTATTTTACAAAAGAGAACCTGTATTATTATATGAGATTTTTCGAACTACGCAGTTTCTGGGAACGACAGCTCAATAATAATGGAAGAAAAAGCATACGCAGAGAAGAACTGACCGAACGTTTTTATTTTCCACCGTCAAAAGGTATTGTACTTCCCATATTATCGATGCTGCAGCTTGATCTGGATGAAAGAAGCTGCGATAAGGAAGAATAGTGATAAGGATGAATAGCAAAAAGGATGAATAGCAAAAAGGATGAATAGCAAAAAGGATGAATAGATTAAAAAATAGCAAAAAACACCTGTCGAATACTGTTAATCAGTTAACGACAGGTGTTTATTTTTGAGGAAGTGTATTAAAAGAAATACAGCTTATTCACCGGAAGTGGATGTTTCATCTTCCAGATCATCAAAATCGTCTAAATCATCAAATTCTTCAAGGTACTTCGGAGCAACAAAGCGATATACCGCATAAGCGATTGCTGCAACTGCTGCGACTGCACCGATGATTGCAAGAACAAAAAGCAGGGTGTGCTTTTTTTCTTCAATGGGATCTTTTTTATGAAGCAATTCATTAAATTTTGTTGAGGAAAGTAACTCATCCAACTTCTTCGCAGAGATAAAATCTTCGATTTTCTTTAACATAACCTCACATCCTTTCTGTATTCAGCGTAGTAAGCTATATACCTAATTTAGTATAGCACGATTTGAAATGAATATCTATCATTATTTGCAGGTTTTGCAAAAATTATCATTTTTTATTTGAAAAGGGTACCTATTCTGAAACCTTTTGTAATTTAGCAAAGGAAGCCAGAAGCTTTCTTACACCGAATTCGGGAAATTCGACCGTGACTTCGTAATCTTTGCCTCCTTCTGTTATCTTTTGAACTGTGCCGATGCCAAAGCGGAGATGACGAACCTGATCTCCTTCGGCATAAGGTAGTCCGTTGAGGCTGCTTCCAAAAAACTGCTTCGTTGGAGGAATTATCGTTGGCTTTGGCTTATTAAAAACGGTATCCGTAACAGCAAGCTTTGCATTGCGTACCGGACTGGAGGGCAGACGGTTTTCTGAAATAAAGCGGTGCGTCTCGGTTTTACTGATGGTAAGAAGATAGCGTGGAATCTCGTCTATAAAACGAGAAGGGCGGTTGAACTGTGTTTCTCCTCGGATTAAACGTTGTTTTGCGGCGGATAACGTGAGCTGTTTCATTGCACGCGTAATTCCGACATAACAAAGACGCCGTTCCTCCTCAATCTCGGCTTCCGGATTATCTGAGTTAATGGAGATATAGCTTGGAAATACCCCTTCTTCCATACCGCAGATATAGACATAAGGAAATTCAAGCCCCTTGGCACTGTGGAGTGTCATTAGTGTTACAGCATCTTTATCCGGATCCAGATTATCAATGTCTGCAACAAGAGCAACTTCTTCAAGAAATGCGCTAAGCGTTGTGCCCTCGGTGGCCGTCTCTTCGAAAGCACTTGCCTTGTTGATTAATTCATTTATATTCTGAATACGGTCTTCGTATTCCTCTGTGGACGTTGAAACCGATTCCAGATACTCCTGGTAGCCGGTCGTTTCGATGATTTCGTCAATCAACTCCTTAATTGAAAAATCAGGAAGTGTAACATAACGGCGGAAGGATTCAATCATATGAACAAAGGAGGTAAGCTTGGCAGTGGTCGATGCATTGACAATACCGGAGGTTTCGGTTCGTAAAAGAGCTTCATAAAAGGAAAGTCCTGTTTCGTCCGAATAGGTCTGCACCTTGTCCAGGGTGGCAAGCCCGATACTGCGTTTTGGAACATTAATAATACGCTTCAGAGCAAGACTGTCCGAACCGTTATCAATCGTTTTCAGATAAGCAAGAAGATCCTTAACCTCGCGTCGTTCATAGAAATTAATTCCGCCTACCAGTTTATATGGAATTCCGCTAAGTATCATTCGTTCCTCAAGCGGACGTGACTGAGCATTGGTACGATACAGAACAGCAATATCGTTGTAACTGATACCTTCCAGATTATTCTTATGAATATCATTTGCAACACCCCGGGCTTCTTCCAAGTCGGTTTCATATTGAATATATGACACGGGAGAACCTTTTTGATTCTCGGTCCAAAGGGTTTTGTCTTTTCTCCCGATGTTGTTATGTATTACCTGATTGGCAGCTTCGAGAATGTTCTTGGTGGAACGGTAATTCTGCTCAAGACGAATGACCTCGGTATCAGGATAATGCAGCTCAAAATCAAGAATATTTCGGATGTCTGCACCGCGAAATTTATAGATGGATTGATCGTCATCACCGACCACGCAGAGATTATGTTCCACGTCACCTTCTTCGTTTAGTGTAGAAGCCAGAAGCCGGATCAGGGCAAACTGTGCTGCATTGGTATCCTGATATTCATCTACCATAATGTAATGAAAACGCTGCTGGTATTTTTGCAGAACTTCTGGAAAGGAACGAAAAAGTTCCACAGTCTGAAAAATAATATCATCAAAGTCAAGGGCATTATTCATCTTCAGACGTCGCTGGTATTCGGTGTAGACACGTGAAATACGTTGACGGTTGTAATCACCTGCTGCCTTACTGGAGTATTGTTCGGGAGAAATCAGTTCGTCCTTGGCGGAGGAGATTGCATTCAGCAAAGTCCGCTCCTTTGTCTGCTTTGTGTCAATATCAAGATACTTACAGACCTCGCGAATCAAGGTCTTCTGATCATCGGTATCATAAATTGTAAAGCTTCGTTCATATCCAAGATGCTCAATGTCACGGCGCAGAAAACGAACACACATGGAATGAAAGGTACTGATCAGAATATTCTCCGAACCATAACCAATCAGACTGTCGACACGTTCCCGCATTTCCTTTGCAGCCTTATTAGTGAAGGTGATTGCCATGATATGAAATGGATTAACGTCACATTCCTCAATCAAATAAGCAATCCGGTGTGTCAGAACACGGGTCTTGCCGGAACCTGCTCCGGCAAGTATCAGAAGCGGTCCTTTATCATGAAAAACAGCACGCTGCTGTTCGGAATTCAAGGTATCATATATACTCATAAGCATCCTCATCTCTTCGGTAATGGAATCTATTGTAGCACAAGCCGTCAGCTCAGACAAGAGAAAAGAAGAAGGAAAGCGGTGGAGCTGACTTGACAAGAAGCAGAGAAGCTGACTTGACACATGGTTTGCAATACTTTATAATGTAGATTATTGAAGCGTATGTTTAGCACGTTAATGTAACGGTATTTATTTACCAATTCAAAGAAATCAGCGAGATGCGAACGGAGCAGTATGTCAGCAGAAAAAGAGAGCTATATCAGGGATATTTTAAAATCAGTACGAACGATTGATTACATCAAACCAAATGAAATACCCAATATTGATTTATATATGGATCAGGTAACAACCTTTATGGATCAACATCTGGAGTCCTCTAAGAGATATGAAGATGATAAACTTCTGACGAAGACGATGATAAATAATTATACTAAAAATAATCTTTTACCGTCACCGGAGAAGAAGAAGTATACTAAGGATCATATGTATCTTCTCATCTTCATTTACTATATGAAGAATATACTTTGTATCAGTGATATTCAGAGTGTCTTGAATCCACTGACGGAGATGTTCTACGGAAAAGATTCCAAAATTAGTCTTGAGGAGATTTATGAGGAGATTTTTCGAATTGAAACAATACAATCCTTTGAGGTTACAAAGGATCTTGTCGATAAGCTGAAAAAGTCAAAGGACTGTTTCGAAAATATCGATAAGACTGAAGAGGAGCAGGAATTTTTAAGAGTATTTTCTTTTGTATGTATGCTTTGCTTTGATGTATATATGAAAAAGCAGGTGATTGAAAAGATGATTGATGAATTTAAGCTTTTCCGTGATGATGATGAGAAAAATTCTAAAAAGAAGGAAGAAAAAACATCTGCAAAAAAAAATGAAAAGGCTCCTGTCGTAAAGGAAGAACCCGAAAAAAAAGAATCAGGTAATAAAAAATGAAACAATAAAATCCCGTAATGGTTTTGCCTTAAGTGACAAAAACTATTACGGGATTTTGTTTGCTCTGATTACTGATCCTCCGGTAACGGCGGAATACGGTCAAATACGATATCATAGCCTCCTTCACCGTAAATCAGTGAACGATTTACACGACTGATGGTTGCGGTTGACGCACCAGTCTTTTCTGCAATTTCCAGGTAAGTTTTTTTCTGACGAAGCATTGCTGCTACTTCAAATCGCTGGGAGAGGGACAGTAATTCATTAACGGTGCAGATATCTTCAAAAAATGCATAACATTCATCACGGTTCTTTAAGCTTAAAATCGCATCAAAAATAAAATCTACGGAAGGTGAATGAATACTTTTACTCATACTAATCCCCATTTCTGCGCGGCTTTTTGCGCATAACAGACTTTGTGTCAAGCACCGCGCAGGCACAAATCTGTGTGTGAAGAGTTTATCTTTCACACTAAAATTCCTTACTGTATAAAATACTTTTACACTTCGCAATTTTAACACTTTACAGACTTAAAGTAAAGTAGAAAAACAAAGTTTTATGTATCAGGTAAGCTGCAGCAGCTTACAGAGTTCGTCGAAGCTTTCCTGTATGGTTTTCGCCGCCTTCAGCTCAAGGTCGGCAAAGCTGTGATATAGAGGGAGACGGGTGGTATAGAGCTTTTTTATCTGTTCGAAATCAGCGGAAAGAGGACGTCCTTCGGAAGGAAGCAGAGATGGGTCACGGTCAATAAAAACAAGAAGCCCATTTTGACTTAAAAATCGGTAATTCTCTGGGCGCGTTACAACGCCGCCGCCGGTCGCAAGAATGATTCCTGTCTGCGCTCCTGCTTCTTTTAAAACTTCAGTTTCTTTTTGACGGAAAACAGGTTCTCCTTCGGAAAGGATGATTTCGGCCGGAGTTTGTCCGAACTGCTTCGTTATAATATCATCCGTATCTATTAAATCACGATTTAACAATATTGACAGCATGGTTGCAAGCGTTGTTTTTCCGCATCCGGGCATCCCAATCAGTACTATGTTCCGTTCAGAAGAAAGGATACTGTTGTATATCTTAGCAATATTTTTTTTACTGACAGGAATTCCGGTAAACAATTCAGATGCCTTTGCTGCCTGTGCAACAAGCATTGGAAGACCGTTGGAATAAACCAGACCACGTGCTTTTGCAGCCGATAGCAGTGTTGTAAGAAGTGGATTACAGATGATATCGATTACGGCAGTGAGAGAAGGAAAAACGTCAAGCGACAGTGGGCAGCTATGATTATCCGGAAACATTCCGACCGGAGTCGTATTTACGATGAGATCGGTATCGGCATGGCGTGACAGATTTTCATAATTGTCAGAGCCGGAACGGGAAACGATAACAAGCTCCCGACAGTAAGAATCGCGAAGTGCGCAGCAAACCGCCTTCGAAGCACCACCGCTGCCGAGTACCAGTACTTTTTTTCCCTTGACAGAGAAAGAAAGAGAAGAGAGCAGATACAGAAAACCGTAGTAATCAGTGTTGTATCCGGTAAGTATACCGTCAGATCCGCGCATAATGGTATTAACGCTTCCGATTCTTTTCGCAGTTTCGGTTAATCTGTTGCAATACGGCAAAACTTTTTCTTTATATGGAATTGTGACATTCAGTCCTTGAAAACATCCGGATTTCATAAACCTATCAAGCTCCTCCGGCGCTGTCGGGAAAAGCTGATAGGTGTAATTTCCAAGCTGCGCATGAATTTCCTGAGAACGGCTGTGGGAGAGATGTTCTCCAAGCAGACCGAAAGAAGGGGATGTCATATAGAACCCTCCAGACTGTCTGCAAGGGTAATTGCTGTTACTGCTTCGATACAGGGAACTGCACGGGGTACGATGCAGGGGTCATGCCGTCCGTGAATGACAAGAGTAGTATCTGTATGTTCAGAAAGACTGACACTATCCTGTGAAATACCGATGGAAGGTGTCGGCTTAACTGCGGCACGGAAAATCAGAGGCATTCCGGAGGATATTCCGCCTAAAATGCCTCCGTGACGATTGGTACGGGTACGTACACTGCCATCCTGTGCATGGTAAAAGGAATCGTTATTCTCGGAACCGTGCAGAAGAGCAGCTTCAAAACCGTTGCCAAATTCGATTCCTTTGATAGCAGGAATTGCAAACACAGCAGATGAAATGACATTTTCGAGTCCGTCGAACATCGGACTTCCGATTCCAGCAGGAAGTCCTGTGACAGCACATTCAATCGTGCCTCCGACCGAATCCTCGGCAAGCTTAGCTTCCTGAATGCGTTCACGCATTTTAAGACCGGAAGTCTCGTTGATTACGGGAAACTCAGCAAGAGCAATCTTATAAAATAGCTCGTTTGGAATTTCAAGAGGATCAAAGCGGTCGTCTGTAATATCAAAAATAGATGAAATATGAGCACCGATTCTGATTCCGCGCTCAAGAAGCAGCTGCTTGCAGAGAGCACCGGCGATACAGATCGGAGCGGTTAGGCGACCGGAAAAATGTCCCCCGCCTCGCACGTCCTGAAATCCATGGAATTTACATTGTGCTGTAAAATCCGCATGGGAAGGACGGGGAATATCAAGAATATTGTTATAGTCAGCGGAACGGGTATCCGTATTTGGTATTTCTGCGCAGATTGGAGCTCCACAGGTAACACCGTTGATTACACCGGAGAGAAACCGGAAATCATCTGCTTCGTGCCGACGGGTTGAATAATCATTTCGACCCGGTGCGCGACGTTCAATGAAGGCATGGAGAGCTTCCATATCGATATGGAGACCGGCAGGAATTCCGTCAATGACAACACCGATTCCTTCAGAATGTGATTGCCCGAATACGGAGATGCGAATTTTTTTCCCAAAACATGAAGACATAATTGAACCACCTTTCTTCTTCATCTGTTGCTTCTGTCTGTTTGAAGGTTTATTGTACCAGTCCGCCCAGCATAGTATAGCTCTGATAAAAGGTCGGATAGGATTTACGAACGGCTTCTGCTCCGGTAAGAAGAACAGGAACCGGACTTTTTAATGCGGCAATCGCAGCTGCCATGGCAATTCGGTGATCGTTACAGGAGCTGATTGTAACCGGATTGTTCATAGTATCCGAAATAAAGTGTCCACCATAAACCGTCAGAGAATCTTCTGTGGATTCAGTATGAATTCCAAGCTTCTGAAGAAGAGCTTCAACAGAAGTAATTCGGTCGGATTCCTTCAGACGAAGACGACCGGCATTAATAAACATGGTCTTTCCCTCCGCCTGGGAAGCAACAACAGCAAGAATCGGAATCAAATCGGGTATTTCGGATGCATCGATGGTTGTGCCATGAAGCGAGGACGAAAGTGCACGGATTCCGTTTTCGCTGTATTCAATTTTTGCACCGAAGGCTTCGAGAGCATTAAGTACGGCACGGTCACCCTGAACAGAATCGTAATTCAGCCCTTTACACCAGGGGGCTGTATCGCAAATGACTCCTGAAGCAAGCCAGAAAGCAGCATTTGACCAGTCACCTTCAATTTGGAGACAGTTTGGTGCGTGATATGTCTGAGCTCCGGGGATATGATAACCGGAACCGGAAGGCTCAATACGGATACCGTAAGTTTCGAGCATTTTAAGTGTAATGGTAATGTAAGCTGCGGATTCTGTTTTTCCTGTGACGGTAAGCACACTGTCTCCGGAAAGCAGCGGGAGGGCAAAGAGCAGTCCGCTGATAAACTGGGAACTGATATTTCCGGGGAGAGTATATTGACCGGGCTGAAGTGCTCCGCTTACTGTCAAGGGAAAGTGTCCTTTTTCTGATAACGTGATTCCGTGAGCAGCAAGCTCCTCGTACAAAGGTGAAATCGGACGTGTTGCAAGATAAGCATTGCCTGTAAATGAAGCGGACACTCTGAGAGCGCATGCTACAGGGAGCAGAAAACGAAATGTCGATCCGCTTTCTCCACAGTCAAGAATGCAGGTGGAGGAAACCATAGATGTATTACAAAGCGCCGAAAGGCAGCGCTTTGTAGCTTTAAGATCATCGGAATCGGAGTCGCAAAGTATTTTGACCGGTGAAGCGGAGAGAGCATTGCAGATATAGGCACGATGTGCAACGGATTTTGATGCCGGCACCTGTACGGTACCGGAAAGCCGTGAGGAACGGAACAGGCAGTTCATTTGAGGCTCCTTTCGAAAGTGATTCAAAACAGCAGGTTAAATTTCTGAACCGGAAATAATCAGTCGGTTTAATTCTGTATCATCGATCTTTCTCAGTTCGCAGTGTCCGATTTCACGGGGAATTACAATTGTCAGTTGTCCTAGTGCATGCTTTTTATCGAGCAGTGCCGCTGCATGCAGCTGTTTGGAGGAAAAGCTGCAGCCAGTCGGCAGATGATACAGTTTCAGAAGATTTTCAA